>SVAG01000002.1 GCA_015059545.1 Lactobacillales bacterium | reverse complement strand
AAGCAATAGAATTTAAAGAAAACGGAACAGTAATTGCAAGAGTAAACGATGGAGTAAACTATGTAACAGGAAGTAGTCAAACAGTAACAAATATAGATAGAACAGCGCCAACAAGTGCAACATTTACGTATACAAAAACAAGTAAGAGTATAACAGTAACAGCAAGTGGAACAGATAGTGAATCAGGAATATATGGATATCAATTTAGTAAAGATAATGGAGCAACATGGACAAGTGTTCAAACAGGAAAAACATATACATTTGATAAATTAACAACAGGAACATATACAATAAAAGTAAAAGTAATAAATAATACATACAATAATGAAGGAATAAATAGTTTAAACTCAAAAGACAGTATATCAGAAGCAGTACCAACAATAGAAATAACAAAACCAATATATGCGATAGATAAAACAGGATGGTCACAAAGTAAAGTAGTAACAATCACATATCCAGCAGGATATACAAATGAGTATAGTTTAGATAGTGGATTAAATTTTGTTCAATATGAAAAAGGAATAGAATTTACAAGTGAAGGAACAGTAATCGCAAGAGTAAATGACGGAACAAACTATGTATCAGGAAGTAGTCAAAGTATAACACAAATAGATAGAACAAAACCAACAAAGAGTAGTTTAACATATGAAATGACAACAAAGAGTATAACAGTAACAGCAAGTGGAACAGATAGTGAATCAGGAATATATGGATATCAATTTAGTAAAGATGATGGAGCAACATGGACAAGTATCCAAACAGGAAAAACATATACGTTTAATAATGTAAAAACAGGAAGTTATAAATTAAAAGTAAGAACAGTAAATGGAACATATCAAAATGAAGGAATAAATAGTTTAAACTACTTAGATAGTAGTACATATAATGTATCAACAACAGCACTATGTTCTCCGACATATACAATAACACCATCATCAGGATGGGCACAAAGTAAGAAAGTAAAAATAACAAATCCAAGTGGATGTCCAACCGGAACATTAGAATATAGTACAGATGGTGGAACAACATTTAAAACATATAGTAGTGAAGTAACATTTACAGCAAATGGAACAATAATAGGAAGAATAACAGATGGAGTAAACTATGTAACAGGAAGTAGTCAAACAATAACAAGTATAGATACAACAGCACCAACAAGTAGTACATTCTCTTATACAAGAACAAGTAAGAGTATAACAGTAGTAGCAAGTGGAACAGATAATGAGTCAGGAATCTATGGATATCAATTTAGTAAAGATGGAGGAACAACATGGACAAGTATCCAAACATCAAATAGTTATACATTTAATAGTTTAACAAGTGGAACATATAAAATAAAAACAAGAGTAATAAATAAAACATACACAAATAATGGATTAAATAGTAAGAGTTACTTGGATAGTAGTTCACAGGATGTATCTCCAATAGTAATGACTGCACCTACATATTCAATTACTAATAGTACAACATCAAATTCTAAGATAGTAACCATAACATATCCAAGTGGATATAATTATGAATATAGTTTAGATGGTGGAAAAACATGGAAGACTTCAACATCAACTACTAAAAAAATAGAATTCCAAACAAATGGAACAGTAATAGCAAGAGTAAATGATGGAGTAAACTATGTTACTGGAAGTACTTATACAGTAAGTGGAATAGATAATACACCAATTGGAACAATACTAATTTATTCTGGTAAAACAATACCATCAGGATACTTAGAATGTAATGGTCAAGCAGTCTCAAGAACAACATATAGTAAATTATATTCAGTAATTGGAACAACATATGGAAGTGGAGATGGAAGTACAACATTTAATTTACCTAATTTATCAGGTAGAGTAGCAGTTGGAAAAGGAACTGGAACAGATACAAATTCAACATCTAAAACATTCACTCAAGGATTAAAAGGTGGAGAATATTCTCATGCATTATCTGTAGCAGAATTACCAAGTCATACACATACTTATACAGGAAGTGCAAATACAGTAGGAAATAATAGTGCAAGTATGACAGCATCTTTTGCAGGAAATACAGTAACAGTATCAACGGATCCAGGACATACACATAGTGTAACAAATCGTTTAGGTGGAGGAGATTTTACAGTAGCAAGTGGTACAGGTTCAGGAATTTCTGGAATTCCAATGAATAAACCAGGCTGGGCATATGATTCAATTAAATTTTCATCAGCACATTGGTTTATGGGAATTTATTATTTTGATTGGGCTGGAGACCATAGACATTATTTCTATTTTTCAGGTTCCGTTTCTATAAATTATTCGCATAATCATGGTATACCTACATTAACTGGATCAAATTCAAGTACTGGAAGTGGAAGCAAGCATAATAATATTCAACCATATGTTACAGTACCATATATTATAAAATATTAAGGAGGTCAAATTATGAAGAAAAGAAAATTAATTTTATATTTATTAGTACCTATATTTGGCTTCCTTTTAGGTACTAACTTGATAAGTAAAGTTCCTAATGTAAAAGGAGCCAGTGCTAATACACTTACTAATGCAATAATAGGTAGTATTCAAATATATAGTGGTACTTCAGTACCAACAGGATATTTAGAGTGTAATGGTCAAGCAGTATCAAGAACAACGTATAGTAAGTTATATGCAATAATAGGAACAAAGTATGGAAGTGGAGATGGAAGTACAACATTTAATTTACCTAATTTATCAGGAAGAGTAGCAATGGGATCTAGTAGTTCATATACAATTGGTAGTAAAGGTGGAGAATACACTCATGCTTTAACAGAAACAGAAATGCCAAGTCATACTCATACATTTACAGGTAATCAAACAACTACAGGTTCAACAGCTAATTTAAGTGGTAGTGCAAGTTTTAGTGGAAGTTCTACACCATCATCAGCAGATGGAAGTCATTCTCATAACATTGTATCAAATACAGGTAATACAGATTTTATAGTAGGAAATTCAGTCGGACAATCTAATAAAGCGATTATTCCATTAGGTGCATCTGCTTGGGGAAGTCACGGATCTGCTCATTGGTTTACAGGTGTTTATTCTGCTGCGGCAGGAGGAGCTCATGCTCATACAGTAACACCTTCAGGTACTATATCTGTTAGTGATACTCATACTCATGATGGTGGTACAACATCTGGTACTAACTCAAATACAGGAAGTGGAAGTAAACATAATAATATTCAACCATATAATACTGTTATGTACGTTATAAAATATTAGGAGGTATTATGAAAAAAAGAAATAAATTATTAATTTTTGGATTATACTTAATAAGTATTAGTTTAGGAATTGGATATCAACTGAAGAAAAATATAGATTCCGTATCTGCAGAAGAATCTGTTGAAGTATATCAAGGAACTATTTCATCTCCTATAGTAGGTTCTATTCATGCTTATAGTAGTGAAACAATACCAACAGGATATTTAAAATGTAACGGACAAGCAGTCTCAAGAACAACATATAGTGCATTATATGCAGTAATAGGAACAACATATGGAAGTGGAGATGGAAGTACAACATTCAATCTTCCAAATTTAAGTGGAAAAGTAGCAGTAGGAACTGGTACTGGAACAGATTCAAATAATACATCAAAAAGTTTTACAATTGCTTCAACAGGAGGAGCAACAACACATACAGTAACAACAAGTGAAATGGCTTCCCATACACATTCTATTAGTTTAGGAAATAGTAAATCAACAACTGGAAATAATTCAGCAGGACAATCAGCAACATGGTATCCTGGAACAGATCATACATCTTGGAGTGGAAGTCATACGCATAATTTCACTAGCATTACCGGAACAGATTTTACAGTAGCAAGTGGAACTGGATCTGGATCATCTGGTATATATATGGGTATTTCTGGATCACAGGGTAAACAAAATGGAACTATTACAAATGCACATTGGTTCTCACATACTGGAAATGGTAATGGTGTTTATGGTAGTTCAACTGTTGCAAGTCATTCTCACACAGTAACTCCATCAGGATCAGTAAGTGTTGGAAATACTAGTCATACTCATACAATTAAACCAAATGGATCTAATGCTAATAAAGGTGGAAGTGGAGCTCATAATAATGTTCAACCTTATACAGTTGTTAATTATATAATTAAATATTAAAGGAGTGATAATATGAAAAAGAAAATAATAATAAGTTTAGTAATGTTATTAAGTGTAGGAATAATAACAGGATGTGGATGTAATAAAAAGAAAGAAACAAAAGAAGAAAAGAAAACATATAACACAAATGAAGGTGTAATAGAAGATAAAGAAGTAGAAGGATTAAAATTAACAAATACATCATTAGTATCAACAAAAAATGGAGCAACATTAGTAACAGCAGTAACAAATCCAACAAAAGAAGATAAAGAAGTAAGAATATTTAATATCTATGTAAAAGATAAAGAAGGAAATACAATAGTAACGCTACAAGGATATGTAGGAGGAGTAGTACCAGCAGGAGAAACAAGAGAAATAACAAGTAATGTAGATATGAATCTAGATAAAGCACATAAAGTTGAATATGAAATATTAAAATAGTTTTAAAAACTATTTTTTTGTGTATTTATTGACATAAATAAATTTGTGTGTTAAAATCTTTTTTGAATTTAAAGAGAAAGGAGTGGGAAAATGAATAGAATAAATTTTATAGTTAGAAATAATATAGTAGAAATTAAAAGAACTGGAAAGTTTTGTCATTTTCCTGTTCCTTTTAACGTTTAACTACTATATGTAGTTTTTTTTATTAAAGGAGGTATATATGAAAAGTTTAAAAGAATTTAAACCTCTACTAAAATTAATTAAAGAAGATAAATTTAGATTAACAATCGCAACCATATGTTTATTAATTGGATCATTAACTTCAATTGCAACCGGTTATTTAAATGGTGCTGCTGTAGAATCTATAACAAATAATAATATTAAAATGGCTTTATTATATTTATTTATATATTTTATAATAAGTATAATATTTGGTGGGATTATTGAAATAATTGCTAATAAAACATTACAAAAAATAGAAAGTAAATTATCTAGAAAATTAGGATATTTTACATATTTAAAAACATTAAATTTACCAGCAAAAGCATTTGAAGAAAAGAGTTCAGGAGAAATAATCAATAGAATAACAAATGATGCTGATACATTAAGTTTTGTGTTTGGAAGATTAGTAAATATAATTAGTTCAGTAATAACAAGTGCAGTTATATTTGTATATGTAATTTGTAATTCATTTATAGTTGGAATAGAAATATTAATATTCTTAATTATATTATTTATAATTATTAGAATATATAATCCAAAATTAAAAAAAGCGCATGAAGGAAGAAAAAAGGGTCAAGATAAATTAACATCTTTAGTTAATGAATCAGTTAGAGGAATAAGAGAAATAAAAACATTAGGAATAAAAAATAATTTATTAGAAAATGCTAAAGAATATGTAAAAATGATATTTAAAGCTAGTGAAGATGAATTGAATATATCTAAACAATTTCGTATAATTACAACATCATTAAAAATATTATTAGAAGTAGGAGTTTTCTCTACTTGTGCAATTTTATTATATTATGATAAAACAACATTAACATTTTTTATAGCGATGACTTATTATGTATATAGATATATGTGGTTAATAGAAAATATAAATGATTTTTCAGAAAACTATCAAAAACTAGTAGTATCTATAAGTCGTGTAAATGAAATATTAGAAAATAGATTATATAAAGATGTAAAATATGGAACAGTTGAATTAAAGAATACAAAGGGAATTATAGAATTTAAAAATGTATCATTTGGTTATCCAAATGAAGAAACAACTTTAAATGATTTTAATTTAAAAATAGAACCAAATAAGAAAATTGCTATTGTAGGAAAATCAGGTCAAGGTAAAACTACTTTATTTAATTTAATAACAAGAATATTTGATGTAAATGAAGGAGAAATTTTATTAGATGGAATTAATATAAAGGATTTAGATGAAAAAAGTTTAAGTAAACATATTTCAATAATAAGACAAGAACCTTTTATATTTAATAGAACAATAAAAGAAAATTTTGAATTAATAGATGAAAATATAACATTAAATCAAATAAGAAAATATACAAAGATGGCTTATTTAGATGATTACATAATGTCTTTACCAGAAAAGTATGATAACTTACTAGGAGAAGGTGGAGTAAACTTATCAGGTGGACAAAAACAAAGATTATCAATTGCAAGAACATTAGCAAAACAAAGTAAAGTAATTCTTTTTGATGAAGCTACAAGTGCTTTAGATAATAATTCACAAGAATATATAAAAAAAACAATCGATAATTTAGTAAAAGATCATACAATTATAATAGTAGCTCATAGATTATCAACAATTATGGATGCTGATATAATACATGTAGTAGATCAAGGAAAAATTATTGCAAGTGGAAATCATAAAGAATTAATGAAGAACTGTAAAATTTATCAAAATTTATATGAAACAGAATCTTTAAATTCATAAAAAAGTATTTTAAATACTTTTTTTCTTTAATTGACAATAAAATATAACTATGTTAATATAAATCCACTTTATTGACAATGAAATGTCAATATAAAATATAAGCATTATTATGAATATATTAATTTAGTAAAAAATTTGATATAATTAGTTATGGAGATGATACAATGATACAAAAACCTAAAGGAACATATGATGTATTTGGAAGTTACGGAAAAAATATAAAATATGTAGAAAAAATAATAGAAGCTTTAATGCAAAAATATAATTATGAATATGTAAGAACACCAATATTTGAATCAAGCAATTTATTTCATAGAGGAGTAGGAGAAACTAGTGATATAGTATCAAAAGAAACTTATGACTTTATAGATAGAGGAGATAGAAATATGACTTTAAGACCAGAAGGAACAGCTGGTGTTGTTAGAAGTTATATTGAAAATAAAAGATATGGTGAAGCTTCATGTCCGATTAAAAATTGGTATTATGGTCCAATGTATCGATATGAGAGACCACAATCAGGTAGATTTAGAGAATTTTATCAATTTGGTGTAGAAGTATTTGGTAGTTCTTCACCAATGCTTGATGCTGAAGTAATAAGTATTCCTGTTAATCTATATAGAATATTAGGATTAAAAGGAATAAAAGTTAAAATAAATTCTTTAGGTGATACTGAAACTCGCAATAATTATAAAGAAGCATTATTAAATCATTTTAAACCATATTTAGATACTTTATGTAGTGATTGTAAAGAAAGATATTTAAAAAATCCACTTAGAATATTAGATTGTAAAGTAGATCATGATTTAGAATGTATGAAAACAGCTCCTAAAATAATAGATTATTTAACAGAAGAATCAAGAAAACACTTTGATAAAGTACAAGAATATTTAAGTTTATTGGGAATCGATTATGAAGTTGATCCTAATGTTGTAAGAGGACTTGATTATTATACAAATACAGTATTTGAAGTAGAAGCAGATATAAAAGATTTTGGAAGTAATAATGTATTATGTGGTGGAGGAAGATACGATAAATTAGTAGAAATACTAGATGGTCCAGAAACAAAAGCAGTTGGATTTGCTTTAGGTTTTGAAAGACTTTTAAATGCATTAGAAAAAGAAGAAATAAAATTAGATGTTGATACATTAGATATATATATAATACCAATGAGTGAAAAAGAACAAGCTTATTCATATACATTATGTCAAGATTTAAGAATGAATGGATTTAGTACAGATATAGATTACATGAATAGAAATATAAAAGGTAACTTTAAACAAGCAGATAGATTAGAAGCTAAATACATAATTATAATAGGTGAAGAAGAATTAAATAATAAAGTATTAACTATTAAAGATAATAGAGATAAAAAAGAATATAAAGTAAAAGAAGAAGAATTAATAGAATTTTTAGATGAAGTAATGAGTGAACATTAGAAAGGAACAAATATGGAAAGATTGTATATAAAAAATTTAAATGAACATTTTGATGAAGAGATAGAAATACAAGGATTTGTAGAAAGTGTTAGAAATTTACAATGGGTACAATTTGTTATTATTAAAGATGTAACAGGAAAAGTACAAGTAACAATAGAAAAATCAGAAGAAGCAAATAAAGAATTAGTAGAAATAGTAGATAATTTAACAGTAGATAGTACAGTAAAAATAAAAGGTAAATTATTAGAAAGTCCTAAAGTAAAATTAAATGGAATGGAAATAATTCCAACTAGTATAGAAGTAACAAGTAAAGCAAGTGAACTTCCATTTAATTATAAAGATTTAAATAATGTAAATTTAGATACAAGATTAGATTATAGATTTATAGATTTAAGAAATGAACAAAATGCTTGTATATTTAAAGTACAAAGTTGTTTAGTGAAATATTTAAGAGAATATTTATATAATAATAAATTTACAGAAATACATACACCTAAATTAATAGGTGCAGCTAGTGAATCAGGAAGTGAAGTATTTGAAGTTAAATATTTTGATGATAAAGCTTATTTAGCACAATCTCCACAATTTTATAAACAAATGGCAATGGCTTCAGGATTTGATAGAATATTTGAAGTAGCACCATGTTTTAGAGCAGAAAATTCTAACACTAATAGACATGCTACTGAATTTACTTCATTTGATTTAGAATTTAGTTATATAAATGATTTTAATGATGTTATGAATTTAGAAGCAGAAATGCTTACATATGCATTTAAAAACTTAAAAGAAGAAATGGGTGAAGAGATAAAAGAAAAATTTGGTATAGAAATAAATGTACCAACATTACCATTCCCAACAATGACATTAAAAGAAGTATACGCTGAATTAAAGACAAGATACAATTATGAAACAGAAGAACAAAATGATTTAACAACAGAAGCAGAAAAATTATTAGGTAAATTAGCACAAGAAAAATTTAATCATGAATTTGTTTTTGTAACAGATTTCCCAGCTGAAAAAAGAGCGTTCTATCATATGAGAGATGAAAATGGAATATTACAAGGATATGATTTAATTTGGAGAGGTGTAGAAATAACTACAGGAGCTCAAAGAGAACATAGATATGAAGAAATAGTAAAAAGTGCTAAAGAAAAAGGATTAGATGAAGATGTTAAATTCTATTTAGAATTCTTTAAATATGGTTGTCCTCCACATGGTGGATTTGCAATTGGAGTAGATAGACTTACAATGTTATTGTTAAGTATTCCAAGTGTAAAAGAAACACAGTTCCTATTTAGAGGACCAAGTAGAATTAATCCATAAAATCAGTTTTAAAACTGATTTTTTTTATTAAAATATTAATGTGAAAAAATTGTGAAATAATAGTTGAAAAAACTATTATTTTGTTGTATTATTAAATATAAGGTAGTGTAAAATAAATGTAAGCGATGGAAGAATCAATTTAGGAGTTGAATATGTATGAAAAAATCATTAATAAATAAAAAAGGATTTACATTAGTAGAATTATTAGCGGTAATAGTAATATTAGCTGTAATAGCTTTAATAGCAGTACCAATAACATTAAATGTGTTAGAAGATTCTAAAAAATCAAGTATAAAAGTAGGAACAGTACATTATATAGATACATTAGAAGATAAATTAGAATATGGAAAACTAAATAATGAAGAATTAGATTCAGGAATGTACAAAATAACAGAAAATGGTAATATAGAAGTAAATGGTGAAGAAAAAGAATTATCAATGAAAGGTACATTGCCAAATAACGGAACTATATGTGTAGATGATAGAGGATTAGTAGAATCATATTCAGTCGTAATAGATGGATATGTAGTAACTAATACAACTGGGACACAAAAAATAGAAGCGGGAACAACTCCAAAAAGTTTAACATGTAATGTAGCAGAAGAAACAGTAGAAATTGTAATACCAGAAAATGGTGCAGTATGTAGTCAAAATAAAATTGTAGAAATAATATATCCAGAGTATGAAGAAATAGCAAAAGAATATAGTTTAGATAAAGAAAAATGGGAAAAATATACTGGTCCAGTAACAATGACAAAAAATGGAACAATATATGCAAGACTAAGAGATATAAGAAATGATAAAGTAAGTGGAATAGCAACACATACATTTGGAACAATAGATAATACAAAAGTAACAAAAACAGCTCCAACATTAATATTATCAAATGAAAGACCAACAAGTGAAATACAAGTGACATTAAAACAAACAGATAACTGCGGAATAGATGAAAATACAATAATGTATGGAATAAGTACAACAAAAGATGGAGAATATAAATGGCAAAAAGAAGCAGTATTTAGTAAATTAAAAAATAATACAACTTATTATATAAAAACAAAATTAAATGATATAGCAAATAATGGAATAATAGAATCTGAAACAAGTGAAATAACAACTAGAAATTTTGGAACTTGTAATATAGAAATTTCAGATTATGGAAAATGGACACCAAGTAAAAATGTTACAATAACAGGTGAAACAGTATCAGGAACAACATTACAATATAGAGTTTATGAATCAAGTGTAAAAAAAGATACTGACTGGCTAGATATAACAAATGGTAAAAAAATTACATTAGATAATATGGCAACAGATGATGAACCAACAACAGTATATTGTAGATATGTAGAAAAAGAAAATGATGGAACAATATTAAATACAGTTGATCCAGCAATATCAAAAAGTATATCAAAAATAGATATAACAAAAGCAAGTTTAGTAACTGGAGATATAACAAAAACAACAAGAAGTATAACAATACCATATACAGCAACAGATTCACAATCAGGTATAGAAAGTACAATATGTGAATATGGAACAAGTACAAGTTATGGAAACAAAGGTGTAGTAAAAGATAGTAAATGTGTAATAGAAAATATTAAATCAGGAACAACATATTATTATAGATTAGTAACAACAAATAATTCAGGATTAAAAACAACAGTAACAGGAAATACAACAACAACATCAAGTGGATCATGTAATATAGAAATATCAGATGAAAATATATGGAAAACAAGTAAGACAGCAACGATAACAGGAAAACTTTCACAAGGTGAAAATTTACAATATAAAATAGTAAGTGGAACAACAATAAAAACAGATTGGACAACAATATCAAGTGGAAAAAAAGAAATATTAAATTGGGCAGCAAATACTGATATTCCAACACATGTATATTGTAGAGTAGTAGATGGAACAAATACTACAGATGGAACAACAAAAACACAAACAAGAATAGATATAACAAAAGCAGATTTAACAATAGGAACAATATCAAAAACAACAAATAGTCTATTAATACCATATACAGCAATAGATCCAGAATCAGGAATAAGTGAAATAACATGTGAATATGGAACAAGCACAAGTTATGGAAGTAAAGGTGTTGTTAAAGATAGTAAATGTGTAATAGAAAATGCAAAATCAGGAACAACATATTACTATAAATTAGAAACAACAAATAATTCAGGATTAAAAACAACAGTAACAGGAAATACAGCAACAGTGATAAGTGGTTCATGTGATATATCGATTTCAAATGAAAACACATGGAAAACAAGTAAAATTGCAACTATAAATGGTGAATTAACATCAGGTGAAAATTTACAATATAAAGTAGTAAGTGGAACAACAACAAAAACAGATTGGACAACAGTAAGCAGTGGAACAACAGCAACATTAAATTGGGAAGCAACAACAGCAACACCAACGTATCTATATTGTAGAGTAGTAGATGGAACAAATACTACAAATGGAACAACAAAAACACAAACAAAGATAGATCCAAGTGCTCCATTGATTACTGTAGGAACAATTACAAAAACGACAAAAAATATAACAATACCATATACAGCAACAGATTCACAATCAGGAATAAATAAAACAACATGTGAATATGGAACAAGCACGAGTTATGGAAGTATAGGAACAGTAAGTGATGGGAAATGTACAATAAGTAATGCAAAATCAGGAACAACATATTATTATAGACTTGTAACAACAAATAACTCAGGTTTAACAAAAACAGTAACAGGAAATACAGCAACAACAGCAACAGGAACATGTGAAGTAACAATAACAGATGAAAATGCATGGAAGCCTAGTAAAACAGCAACAATTAAAGGAAATATAACAACAGGAGAAAGTTTACAATATAGAGTAATAAGTGGAACAACAGAAAAAGTAGTATGGACAACAGTAAGTAGTGGAAAAACCCAAACAATAAATTGGGAAGCGACAACAACAACTCCGACACATATATATTGCAGAGTAACTGATGGAGTAAATACTAAAGATGGAACTACAAAAACCCAAACAAAAATAGATCCAAGTGTTCCATTAATTACAGTAGGAACAATCACAAAAACAACAAAAAGTATTTCAATACCATATACAGCAACAGATTCACAATCAGGAATAAGTGGAACAACATGTGAATATGGAACAAGTACAAGTTATGGAAGTACAGGAACAATAAGTGATGGAAAATGTACAATAAGTAATGCAAAATCAGGAACAACATATTATTATAGACTTGTAACAACAAACAACTCAGGTTTAACACAAACAGTAACAGGAAATACAGCAACAACAGCAACAGGAACATGTGAAGTTACAATAACAGATGAAAATGTATGGAAAACAAGTAAGACAGCTACAATAAAAGGAAATATAACAACAGGAGAAAGTTTACAATATAGAGTAGTAAGTGGAACAACAGAAAAAGTAGCATGGACAACAATAAGTAGTGGAAAAACACAAACAATAAATTGGGCAGCAAATACAACAACACCAACATATGTATATTGTAGGGTAACAGATGGAGTAAATACTAAATCAGGAACAACAAAGACACAAACAACAGTAGATATAACAGAACCAACTTTAACAATAGGAACAATTACAAAAACAACAAAATCTGTAAGTATTCCAATTAGTGCAAGTGATGCAGAAAGTGGAATAAAGAGTACAACATGTAAATTAGGAACATCAAGTGGAAATTATACTATAACAGGAACAATTAGTAATAATGTATGTACAGCTTCAGGATTAAAAAATACAACAAAATATTATTATGAAGTAGTAACAACAAATGGAGCAAATGTAAGTGTTACTAAAACTGGAAATACAGATACAAATAGTTTTGGAAGTGTAAACATTACACAAAATACTGCAAGTTGTTCAACAAGTAAAACTATGACGGTAACAGGAACAACAGCAGGAGCACAATTACAATATCAATTAGGCGGAACAAGTGGAACATGGACAAATATAAGTAGTGGTGGAACATTCACATTAACTTCAAATACAACAGTATATGCAAGATTATGGGATGGAACTAATGCTAGTTCAACAGCTTCATATAGTGTAACAACAGTAGACAGAACAGGACCAAATGCACCAACAATAGCATTAGCTTATGGAACAGCGCCAAGTACTGTAGCAGGTACATATAATAGCGGGATATGGACAAGTTCACATATTAGAACAACAGCATCAACAACAGATAATGGTTGTGCTGGAATAGCATATTATCAATATTCACATGATGGTTCATCATGGGGAAGTGATATTTCAACATTAGGATGGAATTCAAGTTATGATAATACTACAACAAAAACTTCATTAAGTTATTGGATAACATGGACAGGACAATGGGATTTCTATGTAAGAGCAGTAGATAATTTAGGAAATGCTGGACCAGCATCAGCAAAATTTACTGAAAGAATTGATAATACTGCACCATCAATTCCAACAGTAACATATAATGGTGGTTCAAATACTTGTTCATGGAAAAATAATTATAATTATACTTTAACTTCATCTGATAATGTAGCCTTAGCATATTATGAAGTTGATTGGGATGGAGATGGAGTTGCAAATACAACAACTAATTCTAATTTTGTTCCATGGAATGGATATAGTTCTTGTAACAATAGATTTAGAGCAGTAGACCATATGGGAAATAAGAGTGGTTGGACAGATGTTCATCATATTCATATGGATACTCAAGCACCATCACAAACATCAATGAGTTTAAATGGATATTCAAGTGGAGCATGGACAAATGGAAATGTTACACAAAGTGCTTCAGCAACAGATAATGTGGGAGTTTCATATTATCAATATTCACATGATGGAGTAAATGTGGCTGGTACATTTCCAAATCCATGGACAATAAACTGGGATGGACAATGGAATTTTTATGTAAGAGCAATAGATCATGCTGGAAATGTAGGTGCCTGGTCTGGTGTATATACGATAAGAAGAGATGCAACCGCACCATCAGCACCAAGTATATCAAATCCAACAGGTGGAGGATGGACTAATAGTAATTTTTCATTAACATTAAGCTCTACAGATAACTTAACTGGAATTGGATATTATCAATATAGTTATGACAATGCAAATTGGACAACATATGGAAGTTCAAATGTAAATACATTTACAACAACAGCATTCTCAGCTGAAAGAAATCAATTAGCTTATTTAAGAGCATGTGATAATCTTGGAAATTGTTCGGCTTCAAGTTCAACATATATTAGAATAGATAAAACAAAACCAGCATGTGGTTCATGGTCGGGAGGAAGTACTTCATGGACAGCATCAGATAGAACTATTAAAGTTGGTTGTACTGATACTTCAGGAAGTGGATGTACAGCATCAACATATTCAAAAACATATACAGCTTCTAAAAAAACAGCAACACCAAGTATAACAATAAAAGATAATGCAGGAAATACAAACTCATGTAGTAAAGAGGTAAATGTTTATGTAGATAAGACGGCACCAACAATAACAATGGTTCCAGTTGCAGGATCATACAAATCTGGAAGTACAACAGTTAAAGTACAATGTGAAGATTCGCATTCTGGAATGAAACAAGCATGGTTATCAGATGCAGGAACTGTTACTACAGGAACATCAAGTACATCTCAAAGTTTATCAACTGTAAGCACAAGAACCGCAAGTGGAAAATGTACTGATAAAGTTGGTAATGTATCAACTGCTTCTAGAAAATATACAATAACTTCTAGCGGTGGTGGTGGTTCTGCAACAGGATGTAATTGTAGCGGTGGATGCGTTTGTGGAAGTGGAGTCGCTTCAACAGAGTGTATGAAAGGTTGCGGATTCACATAGGATTCATAAAAAAATAAAAGAAAGAATAATTAAAAAGAAAGAAGGAATAAAAATGAAAAAGGTATTAAGTTTATCAATCACAATGTTACTAGTTTTAGGACTAGTAACAGGATGTGGATGCAATAAAAAAGAAAAAGAAGAAAAGAAAGAAGAAATTAAAGTAAACACAAATAAAGATGTAGTAAAAGATCAAGAAGTAGATGGAATCAAAATGACAAATACATCATTAGTAACAACAAATGGAATATCAAAATTAGTAACAAACGTAACAAATAATAGTGATAAAGATTATAAATTAGATGAATACATGATTATCATCAAAGATAAAGAAGGAAAAGAAATTGTAAGAATTCCAGGATATGTAGGAGATACAATTAAAGCAGGAGAAACAAGAACAATCAATTCATCAGTAGATAGAGATTTATCTAATGCTGGAAGTATTGAATATGAAGTTAAAAAATAAGCAAAATATTGCTTATTTTTTCATATTATAGTATAATTAATAGAGTTTTTAGAAAGGGTGCTTATATATGCTTGAAAGATTAGAAAATATAGAAAGAAGATATAATGAACTTACAGAAGAAATGATGAAACCAGAAGTTATTTCAAATGTAAAAGAAACATTAAAATTAACACGTGAACAAGCATCATTAAAAGATGCTTATGAAGCATATCAAGAATATAAGAAGGTAACTACCAATATTGAAGAAGCAAAAGAAATGATTAAAGATCCAGAATTAGGAGAAATGGCTAGAGAAGAATTAGAAATAAATAATAAAAGATTAGAAGAATTAAATAAAGAAATAGAAATTTTATTATTACCAAAAGATCCTAATGATGGAAAAGATGTTATTGTTGAAATAAGAGGAGCAGCAGGTGGAGATGAAGGAAATATCTTTGCTGGTGACTTATATGAAATGTATAGAAAACTATCTGAAAAAGAAGGATGGAAAATCGAACTAATTGAAGAAGAAAAATCAGAAGCAGGTGGATATTCTTTAATAAGTTTCATGGTAAAAGGTGAAAATGTATATTCAAAATTAAAATATGAATCAGGAGCACACCGTGTACAAAGAGTTCCTGCTACAGAAACACAAGGAAGAGTACATACATCAACAGCAACAGTGCTTGTAATGCCAGAAGCAGAAGAAGTAGATGCAGAACTTGATATGAGTGAAGTTAGAATAGATATTACACGTGCTAGTGGATGTGGAGGTCAAGGAGTTAATACAACAGACTCAGCAGTTAGACTTACTCATATTCCAACAGGTATAATAGTTTATTCTCAAACAGAAAGAAGCCAAATAAAAAATAAAGAAAAAGCAATTAAAATATTAGCTTCAAGATTATATGATTATAAATTACAACAACAAGAAAAAGAATTAGGTGCTGAAAGAAGAAGTAAAATAGGTACAGGGGATAGAAGTGAAAAAATAAGAACATATAACTATCCACAAAATAGAGTAACAGATCATAGAATTGGATTTACTTTAAATACATTAGATAGAATAATGCAAGGAGATATAGATAAAGTAATAGAAGCTTTAATAACAGAAGATCAAGCTCGTAAATTAAGAGGTGAATAGTATGGGAAAAGCTAGACATAATGGAAAAAATACAATAGTTAATTTAGAAACACTATGCTTAGATTGTGGACAAAAAGGATTTGCTACATCAGCAATAAATAATAAAGGATATTATGAAACTTATGATGATGAATGTCCAGTGTGTAAAAGAAATACTAAACATATTAAGTGTAAAAATTTAGATGAACTAAAATCAAAATTAGAATTTTGTGATAGAGAATATGGTATTAATAAGTTAGTGTTAGATGTTATGAATAATACTGATTCACCAAAACAAAAAACAATATAATGGAGTAATATGGATAAAGAATATTTAAAAAAATATGTAGAACCTTCAAAATTAGAAGAAGCATTGAAAAGATTAGAAAATGGTGAACCTGTACAATATATAGTAGGTAATGTAGATTTTTATGGGTATAATTTTAAAGTTAATAAAAATGTATTAATACCTAGATTTGAGACAGAAGAACTAGTAGAAAAAACAATAAACTATATAAAAAAATACTTAAACAAAAAAGTAGATATTATTGATTTAGGCACAGGTAGTGGATGTATAGCAATTACTTTAAAAAAAGAAATTAATTGTAATGTTGATGCATTAGATATATCATTAGATGCATTAGAAGTAGCAAAAACTAATGCTAAAATAAATAATGTAGAAATTAATTTTATAAATGATGATATGTTAAATCCGCTAAATAAAAAATATGATGTAATAATAAGTAATCCACCATATATTTCTTATGCCGAAGAAATAATGGATATAGTAAAAAATAATGAACCAGAATTAGCTTTATATGCAAAAAATAATGGATTATATTATTATGAAGAATTAATAAAAAATACACATAAATATTTAAAAGAAAAAAGCATACTAGCATTTGAAATAGGATATATGCAAGGAGACTATTTAAAAGAATATAGTAAAAAATATTTTAAAAATGCAATTATAAAAGTAGAAAAAGATTTAAGTGGAAAAGATAGATTTTTATTTATAATTAATGTTTAAAAAAAGAATAAACTTCTTTTTTTTTATGCTTAAATTTGATAAAATATATAAAGGTGGTAGTATGGATAGTAAATTAGAAATCTTATTAAAAAAATTAAATATAGAACAAGAACAATATAAATATTTTAATGATGGTAAATTACTTAAAATAGTTGGTAATAAAGAAAAGACTAACTATAATTTTTATATTGAATTAAATACTAATATTCCATATGAAATATTAGAAGAAATGAATAAAAAAATAAAAAAAATATATAGTGAGTTTAAAGAAGTAAAAATAATAATAGAAGTAGATAAAATAGACACTAATTTATTAAAAGAATACTACGTAAAATTAATAGAAAAATATAGTAAAAAATCTCCACTTATAGGATCATTTAAAGATTCAAAAACAGAATTTAATGATTCATTAAAAATATATGTACATAATAAAGCCGAAGAAATGAAACTAGATAGTATAAAAGAAAATTTAGAAAAAGATTTTAAAGAAGCAGGGTTTAATTTAAATATAAATATTATTATAGATGATATTCATGATAATGAAATATTAGAAGAAATAAAAAAAGATTTAGATGTATCAAATATAGAAATACCTGAAGTAAAACCAGTTATAGAAAAAGAAGAAAAGAAAAGATTTACACCAAATAAAGATTATGAAAGACCACCTTTAATTGTAGAAAAAGATAATCCAGATGTTATTATGGGAAGAGTTATTGATTCAGAAGTAACAAGATTAGATTCTGTATATGAACAAAATAAATTATTCACATTAGAAGCTAAATTATTTCAAGATGTAGATGTTTTAGAAACAAAAACAGGACTTAAAATATTAACTTTAAAAATAACAGATTTAACAGATAGTATATATGGAAAAATATTTGTTAATGATGATGAAGAATTTAAAGCAATAACATCAAAATTAAAAAAAGGAAAATGGTATAAATTTAGAGGAAATACAAAAGATGATAAATATTCAAATGAATTAACTCTACAAATAAAAGATATCAATACAAGTAATTATAAAGAGCCAGAAATAATAGATGATGCACCAGTTAAAAGAGTAGAATTACACGCTCATACAATGATGAGTGGTATGGATGGAATAACTAATTTAGATTTAGGAAAACATACATGTGAATTAGTCGAAAAAACAATGAAAATGGGATATAGAGGAGTTGCTATAACTGACCATAGTGGATGTCAAGCATTCCCAGTATCATTTGGAATAATCAAATCACATAATAAAGGAATCAGAAAAAAAATAAAAGAAGAAATAGAAGAATTAAAAACTAAAATTGCAGAAGAAACTGATTCTAATATTAAACAAGAATTAGAACAAGAATTAAATAAAAAAATAGAAGAACAAAAAAATCCACCAATATTTAAAGGATTATATGGGACAGAATTAGTACTTGTTGATGATACTGTAAATATAGTAGTTAGACCAAATAATCTTCCATTACTTGAAACAGAATACGTTGTATTCGATACAGAAACAACAGGTTTTAATGCCGGTGGAGCAGACCAAATGATAGAAATTGGTGCTGTTAAAATAAAAGATGGAAATATAACAGATCGATTTGATCAATTAATTGATCCAAAAAGACCAATACCAGAAAAGATTACAGAACTTACATGTATTACAGATGAAATGGTTAAAGGTTGTCCTACAGAAGAAGAAGCAACCAAAAGTTTCTTAGAGTGGGTTAAAGATGCTCCAATGGTAGCTCATAATGCTAAATTCGATATTTCATTTATCGAAATGGCTATGAAAAAATATAACTTAGGTGAATTTAAAAACACTGTTATAGATACGTTAGAATTATCAAGAACATTAGATCAAGGATTTGCAAGACATGGGCTTTCTGCATTAGTAAAAAGATATAATGTCCCTTGGGAAGAAGGAGCACACCATAGAGCAGATTACGATGCTGAAGGAACAGCTTTAGTATTTAGTAAAATGTTAAAAAAATTAGATTCACTTAATTTTGATACAATATCTTCACTTGATAAATTAGTATCAAAAGATGAAATCCATAAATTTGGTAGAACATATCATTTTAATGCTATCGCATTAAACCATACAGGTTTAAAAAATCTATTTGAAATTATTTCACTTGCAAACACAGTATATATTTATAAAACACCTAGAATTTTAAGAAGTAAATTAAATGAACTAAGAGAAGGATTATTAATAGGTAGTGGATGCTATGAATCAGAAGTATTTGCTGAAGCTAGAAGTAAAGAAGGAGAAGAACTTACAAATATAATCAATTTCTATGATTATGTGGAAGTACAACCTCCAGAAGTATATGATCATTTGTTACAATTAGGAGATTTTAAAGATAAAATAGAACTTCAAAATCATATTAAAAAGATAATAAATGCTACTAAAGAAGCAGGAAAAATAATTGTTGCAACAGGAGATGTACACCATTTTAAAAGAGAAGATAAAATATTTAGAGAAATCATTGTTAATCAAAAAGTACCAGGTGGGGGAAGACATCCACTTGCTAAGAAAGATATTAAAAGTATTCCATCACAACATTTTAGAACAACAAGAGAAATGTTAGATGACTTTAGTTTTATAGATGATGATTTAGCATATGAAATAGTAGTAGAAAATACAAATAAAGTACTTGATATGGTAGAAGAATTAGAAGTAATACCAGATACAGGAGGAACGCCATTCTCACCACGTGTAAAAAGTGATGATGGATTATCTTATCTAGATTGTCCTAGAGTAGTAACAGATCTTGTTTATGATAAAGCAAATGCTTGGTATGGAGAACAATTACCATATCTAATTGAAGAAAGACTAGGTACAGAACTTTATGGAGATATAGTATTAACTTCAATAAAAGATGATTTAAAAGATTTAGAAGGTGAAGAACTAACAAAAGAATCATTTAAAAAATTACATGAAGTAATTGTAAATGGTAAAGACTCTGTATTAAATCAAGTTAGAAATTACTTAAAAAGAACAAGTGAAGAAGAATTAACAGAAGAACAGTTAGAAGAAAAATTGAAAAAATCATTAGGGGGAGTAATAGGAGCAGGATTCGATCCAATATATCTTATTTCTCAAAGACTTGTTAAACACTCTAATGATGAAGGATTCTTAGTTGGTTCCCGTGGATCAGTTGGATCAAGTTTCGTTGCAACCATGATGGGAATAACAGAAGTAAACCCACTTGCTGCTCACTATAGATGTCCAAACTGTAAAACAAGTTTATTTGATGATGATGAAGGAACTCCACTTGGAGCTAAATATTCATGTGGATTTGATTTACCAGATAAAAATTGTCCAAATTGTGGAGAAGCAATGATTAAAGATGGACAAGACATGCCATTCGCAACATTCTTAGGATTTAATGCTGATAAGGTACCAGATATAGATCTTAACTTCTCAGATTTAAATCAAGCAAGTACACATGCTTATACTAAAGTATTGTTTGGAGAAAACAATGTATTTAGAGCAGGAACAATCGGTACAGTAGCTGATAAAACAGCATTTGGATTTGTTAAAGGATACTGTGAAGATAATAATATTGTAATGCGTAATGCAGAAGTAGAAAGATTAGCAGCAGGTTGTACTGGTGTTAAAAGAACAACAGGACAACATCCAGGTGGAATAGTTGTTATACCAGACTATATGAATTGTTTTGATTTTACACCATTCCAATTCCCAGCAGAAGATCCAAATAGTGCATGGAGAACAACACACTTTGATTATCACTCGATAGAAGAATGTGTCTTAAAACTAGATATCTTAGGACACTCAGATCCAACACAACTTAGACTTATACAATTACAATCAAATACAGATATTATGAAAGTACCTTTAGATGATAAAGATACAATGAGTATATTTACATCAACAGAAAAATTAGGAGTAACAAAAGAACAAATAATGTGTAATACGGGAACACTTGGTATACCAGAATTTGGGACTCCATTTACAATAAAATTAGTTGAAGATACAAAACCAACAACGTTTGCGGAACTTGTTAAAATATCTGGACTTTCACATGGTACAGATGTATGGCTAGGAAACGCACAAGAATTAATTCAAAATAATGTTGTACCATTTAGTGAAACTATCGGATGTCGTGATGATATCATGGTTTACTTAATGTATCGTGGTGTAAAACCTATAAAAGCATTTAAAATAATGGAATTTGTTCGTAAAGGAAGAGCAAGTAAAGATCCAGAAACATGGAAAGAACATGTAAAAACAATGGAAGAAGCAAATATACCACAGTGGTATATAGATTCATGTCAAAAAATAAAATACATGTTCCCAAAAGCCCATGCAGCTGCCTACGTTATAAGTGCATTTAGAATAGCTTGGTATAAAGTACATATGCCAGTATACTTCTATGCATCATGGTATTCATCTAAAGCAACAGATGTTGATGTAGAAGCAATGATAAAAGGATATACATCAATTAAAAATAAAATAATTGAAATTCAAAATAAAGGTTATGAAGCAACTAATAAAGAATTAGGACAAGCAGAAAGTTTAAAAATTGCTTTAGAAGCAACCGCAAGAGGAATTAAGTTCTTAGATATAGATTTATATAAAAGTGATGCAACTAACTGGAATACAAAAAGTGAAACTGAAATATATCCACCATTTAATGCTATAGATGGACTAGGAGATACAGTAGCTAAAAACATAGTTGAAGAAAGAGAAAAGAAACCATTCTTAAGTATTGAAGATTTACAAAAACGTTGTAAAATATCTGGAACATTAATAGAAAAAATGCGATTAATGGGAATACTTGATGGAATGGATGAATCAAGTCAACTTACATTATTTTAAAAAGTAATTAAAAAAAATAATTACTTTTTTTATATTTTATAAAAAATAGAATATTATTATATAGTGAGTGTATTAATATAACAAATGTGTATATAAAAACACTAAATTAGAAATAAAAATGCTTCAAAAAATAAAAATTCATCATTTGATTTAATAAAAAAAATAATATAGAATTATCCTGAGTTTCGAAAAACAACTAATAATTCATATATGTACACTTCATTTCTCATTTATTCTTTACCTTTCGAAACTCTATTAATTTAATATAAATTATGATATAATAAATATTTGTTAGGAGATGTAATATGTTATATAGATTAGAAAAAGTTTCAAAAATATATAAAAACTCTAATACAGAAAATCATGCTTTAAATAAAGTTGATTTAGAAATTAATGAAGGAGAAATAGTAGTTATACTAGGACCAAGCGGTAGTGGTAAAAGTACTATGTTAAATATCTTATCAGGTATAGATAATCCATCTAAGGGTAAAGTATATTTTAATGAACAAAGAATAGATAAATTAAATGAAAATGAACTTACAAATTATAGAAAAGATAATTTAGGATTCATATTTCAAAGTTATAATTTAGTATCTAATTTAACAATAAAAGAAAATATTGAATTAGGCAAAGAATTATCAACAAATCCACTAAGTATAAAAGAAATGATAAAAGAAGTAGGATTAGAAAAACATAAAAATAAATATCCTTATCAATTAAGTGGAGGACAAATGCAAAGAGTTGCTATTGCAAGAGCAATCGTTAAAAATCCTAAAGTATTATTTTGTGATGAACCAACAGGAGCACTTGATGAAGAAACAGGAAAAAATGTTTTAAAATTACTTCAAGATTTAAATAAAAAACATAATACAACAATGATTATAGTTACACATAATCCATCAATTGCTAATATGGCACACACTGTTATTAAAATGAATAGTGGAGAGATAAAAGAAATAATTAAAAATAAAAAAATAATGAGTGCAGAAGATTTGAGGTGGGCTTAGATGAAATTATTATTTTTAAATGCCCTTAAAGGACTAAAAAAGAAAAAAGTTCAAATGTTTGGAATAATATTTATGGTTTTATTATCAACAGCTGTATATACAGGAATGAATAGTGCTATTGATAGATTAGAAGATAAATATTATAACTATTTAGATGAACAAAATGTAGAAGATATATCAGTAGGTGTAAATGTTGATTTTACAAAAGATATTACAAGTAGTGATATAGATGAAATGTTAAAAACTAGTTTAAAAGATATAACAAAAGAAGAAAGACAAATTATAGAAGTATATAGAAATTTTTTAAAAAATCCTAGTTTTGATGTAAATATAATTTATAGTACAAAAGCTATTTTTGATAAATATAATGCACTAGAACAAATAGAAAGAAAAAAATTAGATAGTATAAAAGAAAAATATGATTTCTACTATGAAAAAGAATATTCAAAAGTAGTACAAAGTGGTAAACAATTATTAAAAGTATTACCTTATAATAAAGATAAAAAAATAAATAAAGTTTATTTAGTAGATGGTAAATTACCATCTAAAAAAACTGAAGTAACTATTATGGAAGGATTTGCTAAAAAGAATGATTTAAAAATAGGTGATAACTATAAAATAGCTAATAAAGATTATAAAATTGTAGGATTTACATATGCACCAGATTATGTATATCCAATTATTTCAATGAGTATGCCTATATTTGATGAAAAAAATAACAATGTTGTTTATATGTATAATGAAGATTATAATAATATAACAGGAATAAATGATAATAGTTATGCTATCAAATATAATTTTAAAACAAATAGAAAATTTGAATTAAATGTATCAGTTAGTACTGAAGAAGATACAAAAAATAATAAAGATAATAAGAATAAAAAAGAACAAGAATATACAGATCCAATCTTAAAAATATTCAATGAAAAAGAGACTGTAATGATAGATATGAATACAATTGTAAGAATAATGAGAGTAGGAGCTTTACAACTTGAATTCGCATCAAATAGATTATTCGCGGAATACTTCTTATATTTATTACTTGCTATATCAGTAGTTATAATAGTAGTAATAACTAAGAAAAGAATAGAAGATGAAAGACTTCAAATAGGAGTATTAAAGTCACTTGGTTATAATAGATTTAGTATCGCAACGAGTTATTTAGTATATCCAATATTAGGATCATTAATAGGTGGAATACTAGGATATGTAATTGGAATACTTGTACATTCACCAATTGCTAATATACTTAGAAGCTATTATGCTGTACCACTAGCTAACTATGATATAAGTTTTGAATATTTAAAAACTTCAATCTTTGTACCAATGATAGTATTATCATTATTAAGCTATTTAATAGCTATAATAATGCTTAGAAAAAAACCACTATCACTATTAAAAGAAGGAAGTAATTTAAAAGTAAATTTATTTAGTAAATTAGTAAATAAAGTAACAAGAGTATTACCATTCAACCAAAGATTTAAATATTCATTAGCATTCCGTTCATTAGGTAAATTATTTATAGTAACAATTACATCATTCTGTACAGGTCTTTTAATAACACTTATTCTTATTGGAATGAATTTATTTAATAATATGATTGATTCATCATTTGAAGGAATGAAATATAAATATATTGCATATTTTAATGGAGTATATGAATATAAAGAAAAAGATAAAAATTCTGATTATAATTTAAATGTAACGGTTCCAATAGAAAAAGTAATTGGTAAAAATGGTAAAGAGAAAAAAATAGAAGAAGATACAACATTAGGAATAAATGGTATCGATTTAGATTCTAAATATACAGAAATATTAGATAAAAAAGGAAATAATATTATAAATAAATTAGAAGATAATAATAAAATAATATTAAATGTAAATGCTAAAGAAACATTAAATCTTGAAGTAGGAGATATCGTAAAATTAAAACATCAAGATTTAGAATTTGAATATGAAATAATAGATTTTAATGAAGAATATATGGGTACAACAGGATATGTAAAAAGAAGCTCATTAGCTAAAAAATTAAATGTATCTGAAAAAGCATATTCAACAATTTTCTCAAATAATGAAAAGTATTCTAATATGGATTTATTAGAAGAAGATGAAGCTAAATCTATAACTTATTTACTAAGTGTAGAAGATTTAAAATCTAATATTGAAACACAAATGAATAGATTTAATGGAAGTATTTATATTGTAATATTATTTGCATCAGTAATGGCACTTATTATAATAGCTGTTATAGCTAATATCGTAGTAGAAGAAAATAAAAAGACTATATCTTTAATGAAAGTTTTAGGATATAACAATAAAAGAATAAGTAAAATAGTATTAAATATTTATACACCGTTTATAATAATTGCTTATTTATTATCAATACCAGTAATGATTCAAATATTAAAATTAATAGTAGAAGCATTAATTGGTGATATAGGAATAACTATTCCAATAGAAGCAGATCCACTAATATCATTATTAGGACTTATTGGATTATTAATAGCTTACTATATAGCGATTAATATATCTAAAAAAGTATTAAATAAAATTCCACTAGCAATTGCCCTTAAAAGAGAGTAGGTATAATATGAAATTAATAGAAATTAAAAATGTATATAAAGTATTTAAAACAGGTAAAATAAAAAATACTGTTTTAAATGATATCAATCTTTCTATAGAAGAAGGAGAAATAATTATAATATTAGGACCCTCTGGTAGTGGAAAAACAACTCTTTTAAATGTTGTATCAGGACTTGATAAAATAACAAAAGGAAAAATAAGTTATAATGGTAAAAATATATCAAAATATAGTGATATGAGGATGACTAAATTTAGAAAGAAAAATCTAGGATTTATATTTCAAACATATAACTTATTAGAACACTTAAATGTATATGAAAATGTTTTAGTAGGATCGTCACTTGGAAAAGTAAAAGTAGATATTGATGAAATAATAGAAACAGTAGGGCTAAAAAAACATAAGAAAAAATATATGCACGAGTTAAGTGGTGGAGAGCAACAAAGAGTTAGTATTGCAAGAGCCCTAGCTAAGAAACCAGCTGTAATGTTCTGTGATGAACCAACAGGAGCTTTAGATGAAAAAACAGGTAAAATAGTATTAGAATCACTAGTAGAAGCAAATAATAAATTAAAAACAACAATGATTATAGTTACACATAATCCAGGTATTGCTTTAATAGGTGATAGAATAATAAAAATGAATAGTGGAAAAATAGTAGAAGAAATTAAAAATGAAAAAAGAACTAATCCTAAAGATATTCCTTGGGGATAGTTCTTTTTATTTTACTTTTTTTTGAATTTATGTTATTATATCAAGCGTTGTTAAGGGGAAGATAGTATGATAATAGTTGATAGAAAACATATTAAAGAATATATAGAAGATACATTAAATAGTTATAGAATTAAACCTAAAACTATAGAAGAAAAATTATATCATCATAATTCTTCATATAAAGATGGTGCAAGTATCATAAAAAATGGAATATTATCACTTGAACAATTAAATAATAAAAAAATTATACAATTAAGTGAGGAACAATTAAAATTATATGATGATACATCATCACATGTTAATGGAGCAGATGGGATATCACTTTCTATTGTAGGGTTAACAGATTTATATAGAGATGAAGATGAATATGATCCATTTGTACCTGATTCGCTTGATATAATAGTATCTAAAGAAGTACAAGCTAGACGTTCATCTACACATTATGGGAATGAGTTTATAGCTAAAACTAAAATTTCATCTAAATTGTTTGAAAGTATAGATGTAAGATTACTTAAATTGATTGATAGAATAAAATATGATTCAGATACCATAAAACTAATAGAAAACTATAATCATTTATTAGATATAGCAAAAACTATAAAATTAAAAGAATTAGATATTAGTATAAGAGAAATGAGTGGTGAAAATTTAACATTAGATATTGAAAGATTAAGTGATTCACCTAAAGTTTTTGTTAAAATTTAAGAATAACATCTAAAAATTAGATGTTTTTTAATTGTTTAATTTATATATATATGATATAATTTATTAAGGTAGAATTAGCAGGGTGATGTTATGAAAAAGATTTATGATAAGATTTCTTTAAAAAGTAGAATTATTAATTTCTTATTTAATTTTACAAATAGTAAAAAAATATATACGGATGAAAAAGAAACAATAAAATATATAGAAAGTATAGCTAAAATAAATGAAGAATATAATTTACCAGAAAAAATGGGAATGACATTAGAAAAAATAAATGATATGAAAGTATATAGTTATAATGGCACTTTAGAAAACAATAAAGGGAAAATACTTATATATATTCATGGAGGTTCTTACGTAGAACAAGCCATAGATTATCAAATAAAATTTGCTATGAAAATAGCTACAAAAACTAACTCTACATTATTAATGCCAATATATCCTTTAGCTCCAAAAGGTAATTGTAAAAGTATGTATAAAGTAATAGATGAATTATATGAAAAAGTTACAAATTCAACAAAAAATATTAACTTGTTAGGTGATTCTGCAGGTGGAGGTTTTATTTTATCTTATGCAATGTATTTAAGAAATAAAAATGGAGTACAACCTAAAAATATTGTAATGTTATCTCCTTGGTTAGATATATCAATGGAAAATCCAGAGTTAATAGAATCTGAAAAAAAAGATCCAATGAGTGGTATTGAAGGAAATAGATATACAGGTAAGTTATGGGCTGATGGATTAGATGTGAAAAACTTTTTAGTTAGTCCAATGTATGGTGAATTCGAAAATTTAGGAATACTAACTATAATAACTGGTGAAATAGATATATTAAAACCAGATTGTATTAAACTTAGTCAAAAATTAGATAAGTGTAAAATTGAACATAATTATATAGAATATAAAGGCCAAGGACATGATTTTGGTGCTTATCCTACAAAAGAAGGTAATATGGTTATAAATGATATAGCAAATATAATAAATGGTGATATTAATGAATAAAGAAAATAATGAATTCAAACCCCTTTCATTTTGGAGAGAATTATTATTAAAAGATAAAGAATTATGTGAATATTATTTACAAAAAAGAAAATATGAATTCGAAAATGGAAAAATTTTAAAAGGACTTAAATGGAGAGATAAATTACATCCAGTATTATTATCTTTAATTAGATTGAATAGAAAATTTATAGCTAGACAAAATTTAACTGTAATTAATGATAATAGGATTGAATCAGATAAACCAGTAATATACGCTATAACACATATTGGAATGTATGATTATCAAATTGTAAGTGAAGCTATAGAAGATCATCAATATCCATTTGCAGGAGATCCTGAAACAATGTATCGTTCAGGTGATGGATTAATTTTATCATTAAATGGTCTTATATATTGTGATACGAATTCTAAAGAAGATCGATATATTGCTTCAGAAACTTCAAAAGAATTATTAAATATTGGTGAAAATCTTTTAATATATCCAGAAGGAATATGGAATTTATCACCAAATTTGTTATCATTACCATTATTTCCAGGAATTATAAATATGGCTTTAGAAACAGGATGTGACATTATTCCTGTAGCAGTAGAACAATATGACAAAGAATTCTATGTAAATATAGGAAAAAATATAAAAATAAAAAATTATGAAATAGATAATGAAAATATTAAAGAATATGTAAATGAACAAAAAGAAAATCTAAGAAATACATTAGCAAGTTTAAAATGGGAAATCTTAGAATCAAGACCAATGGAAGAAAGAAAAAACTTAGGTCCATATGAAGAAGAATTAAAAAATTTTGTTAATACAAGATTAAATGAATGGAAAAATCCAAAAACAAAACAGCCTTATTATGATGAACAAATATTACATGAAAGAAGATTTAGAGAAAAATTTGTTCATTTTTCAGAAGATGTTTATTCATATCTAAAAAATATAAAACTTTCTAAAGAAAATGCATTTATGTTTAGAAATGATAATAGTTTACCAATAGAAATACAAAAAGAAATAAAAGAAAAATTAAAGAGTAGGTGATAGTGTGACAGCAATTTTTTTCCCATTAGCTGCATTATTAGTTGATATTTTAATATTGATTATGTTCTTTTCTAAAAAGAATGTAGCTAATAAAGAAACAAAAATATATTCATATCTTTTGATAGTTAATATGATTGAATGTGCTTTTAATGTAGTAGGAATTACTTATGTTATTATAGGAGGAAATTTAACTGTATTTAGTATACTTCAAAAAATAGATATGATCATGATTATAATGTGGGCATGTTTAATGTTCTTTTATGTGTACAATGTATCAGTATTTAATGAAAAAAAATATGAAAAATTAAAAAAATCAAGTTATGTAATAGCTTGGCTTGCTTCATTTTTAACATTATGTTTACCTTGTACACCAATAGTAGAAGATGGAATAAATTCAACAGGTTTATCACCTGATGTAGCATATATAACAGTAGCGCTATTCGCAATTGGTATTATTATTTGTGTAATATCTTCTGTTGTTAAAGATAAAAAAAATTTAAAAAACCCAAAATATTATCCATTATATGCATTGATATTACTTGCTATTATTGGATTAATTTTAAGAAGTCAAATACCAACTATTATATTTGAACCATTTGTAATGGGATATGTTGTATTAATAATGTATCATACAATTGAAAATCCAGATATAAAAATGATAGAACAATTAAATATAGCTAAAGATCAAGCTGATAAAGCAAATAGAGCTAAAACAGACTTTTTATCAAGTATGAGTCATGAAATTAGAACGCCATTAAATGCTATAGTAGGTTTCTCAGAGTGTATTAAACAATCAAAAACACTAGAAGAAGCTAAGGAAAATGCTAATGATATAGTAAGCGCTTCAGGAACGTTACTTGAGCTAGTAAACGGAATTTTAGATATAAGTAAAATAGAAGCAGGAAAAATAGAAATTCATAATTCAAGTTATAATTCTAAAGATTTATTTAATAGTATAGTAAAACTTGGAAAAGGAAGACTTGGAGAAAAACCATTAGATTTTAGAGTTAATATTGCAGATGATATTCCAGAAACGTTATATGGAGATCATGCAAACTTAAAAAAAGTAATAATAAATATTTTAACAAATGCTATAAAATATACAGAAAAAGGTTATATTGATTTAAGTATTAAGTGTGTAAAAACAAATGATATATGTAGATTAATTGTTAGTGTAGAAGATAGTGGTCGAGGAATAAAAGAAGAAGATATAGATAAATTATTTACAAAATTCCAAAGACTTGATGAAGATAGAAATACAACAATAGAAGGTACAGGACTTGGACTTGCTATTACAAAACAATTAATAGACTTAATGGGTGGAAAAATAGTTGTAAATAGTACATTTGGAGAAGGCTCTAAATTTACAGTTGCCTTAGATCAAAAAATAAGTAAAACACAAGTAGTAAAAGAAGAAATAAAAGAAGAAATTAATTTAGATTTAAAAGGAAGAAAAATATTAATAGTTGATGATAATAAATTAAATCTAAAAGTAGCTTCTAAAATATTAGAAAAATATAATCCAATTATTGAAACAGTTGAAAGTGGTATGGAATGCTTAGATAAAATTAATAATGGTTTTATTTATGATTTAATTTTAATGGATGATATGATGCCTAGAATGAGTGGTGGAGAAACACTACTTAGATTAAAACAAATACCAAATTTTAATATGCCAGTAATTGCTCTAACTGCAAATGCCATATCAGGTATGGAAGAAAAATATATAAAAGATGGGTTTGATGGATATCTTGCAAAACCAATTGATAAAGAAAAATTACATAAAGTATTAGTTAAATTTGTAAAAGAAAATAAACCTAATATAGAACCAGTTATTCAAGAAACTACAACTAATGTTGTACAACAAAATATACAATCCGAAAATAATTATGAACTTGATTTAACAGGTAAAAAGATATTAGTCGTTGATGATAATAAATTAAATATTAAAGTTGCTAATACATTCTTAAAAAAATATAATCCAACTGTTGAAGAAGTATATAGTGGATTTGATTGTATTAATAAAATTAAAGAAGGTAATACATATGGTTTAATATTTATGGATGATATGATGCCTGAAAAAAGTGGTGTAGAAACATTCCATGAATTAGAAAAAATAGAAAACTTTAATATACCTGTAGTTGCTTTAACTGCAAATGCTATAGAAGGTATGAGAGAACAATATTTAAAAGAAGGATTTAATGAATATTTATCAAAACCAATTAATAAAGATGAATTAGATAGAATATTAAAAATGATATTTAAAAATAACACATCTATAATAGAACAACCAAAACAAGTTATTCAAATGATTAAACCTGAAATATCAGAAGAAAAAGTAGTAGAAATAAAACCAGAACCAATGATTAAACAAAATACTTTAGAATATCAAGAAGAAAAACAAGTTCTTAATAAACCAAACTTTGAAGAATTACCAGAAGAATTATTTGAAATATCAAATTCTGAATTAATTGCTAAACCAGAAATAAAAAAAGATGAAGTGCCTAAAAAAGAAGATGTTTATAAAGAAAAAATAGAAACGCCTAAACAATTTTCACCAGTATATATAACAAAGGATGAACATAAAAATAGTGTTGAATATTTAAAAGAAAATAATATCAATGTTGATCATGGTATAGAACTTTTAGGTGATATAGAAATGTATAATGATACAATGGAAGAATTCTATAATAACATAAGAGAAAGAATAACCAAATTAAGAACATTTAAAGAAAACTCTGATTTAGCTAATTATGCAATAGAAGCTCATGCTTTAAAAAGTGATTCTAAATATTTAGGATTTACGGAATTAGCTGAAAAAGCATTCGAACATGAAATTAAGAGTAAAGATAGTAATTTAGAATTTGTTAATAGTGACTTTGATAGATTATTAAATTGTGTAAATAGAGTGTTAAATATTATAAAAAAATACCTAGGAAAATAAGTATAAATGAAAATTTTATATTTTTTTTTTAAAATTCAAATTCAAAAAAAACCATTTATGATATAATTATTTTGAAAAATAAAAAGAAGAGGTATCATTTATGAAAAATAAAGGTTTTACACTGATAGAATTGTTAGCAGTAATAGTAATATTAGCAATTATCGCATTAATTGCGTCACCAACAATATTAAATATAATAGAAACAACTAAAAAGAAAGCAGCTGTTACTTCAGCTAATGGTTATGCTGAAGCATTAGAAACTCAAAATGCAATGGCTCAATTAGATGAAGAAAATTATAAAGAATATAGTGATGGTGAATACGATGTATCACAAATAACACTAAACAATATAAAAGGAACAAAACCAACAAGTGGTAATGTCGTATTAAAAAATGGTAGTGTTGCAGTTGGTACATATTTATGTATTGATAATTATAAAGTAGTTTATAGTGATAAAGGTTTTGATGCAACAGATGAAAAATGTGAAGCAACTAGTAAAAACTATGAAAGCATAATTATGTTAGACGTTGCTAGAAGATATTATACAGTAGATGAAATAAAAAAATATATTGATGTTTTATCAGTAAACAAAAATTCAACCTTACAACTTCATTTTACAGATAATGAAAATGTTGGAATAGAATCGAAATATTTAGATCAAACAGTAGCAAATGCAACTAATGTTAATGGAGTTTATACTAATCCAAATGTTGGAGAAAATGGTAGAAAATTTTTATCATTTGAACAAGTTAAAGAAATTATAACTTATGCAAAATCTAAAAACGTAAGATTTGTACCAGAAATAGATGTTCCTGCACACATGAATGGATTTTTTGATTTAGCAGTTAAAAAATTTGGCTTGGAATATGTAACGAGAATATCACCAACATATGGTACTGATTCAGATATAGGTAACTTAGATATAGGTTATGAATTAGAAAATGAAGAAGCTAAAGACTTTGTTACACAAATTTATAATGAATATACAACATTTTTTAAAGAACAAGGTTGTGAATATTTCCATATAGGATTTGATGAATATACACGTAGAATAGATGAAAAACCAGCTTATATGAATACCCTATATAAGGATTTAAATGAAAAAGGATTTAAAGTTCGTATGTGGAGTGATGGTATTACTAAAACAAATGCTTCTAGTATCAATAAAAATATAGAAATTATGTATTGGTCATATAGATCAGGAGATGAATATGCTACGGTACCAGATTTACAAAAACTAGGATTTAAAATAGTAAATGCTAACTCTTATTATTTATTCTTTGTACCATCAAGTACATCAACAACTGAAGAATCATTTAATAAATCAGTTAATGATATAAAAAATATCTGGTCATTAGAAGAATGGAAATATAATTATGATACTACTTTAGAATCAAAAGAAAACATGTTAGGTGCTATGATAACTGTATGGGGCGAAGATTCTGAAGGAATATCAAATGATGTAATTTTAAAACAAACAAAAGCAATGTATGATGCAATGTATTCAAAACTCAAATAGAGTTTTGAATTTTTTTATTAAAACAACATATATTTTATTGACTTTAATATAAATAATGATATAATATACAGCACTTTAAGAGGTGGTATTATGAAATTTATAAGTGCAACAGAAAAAGCATATAATTTAGAATTAAAAAAAGAAAGAAAAATGAATAAAATGCTAAAAAGTGATAAATCATTAAATAAAGAAACAATAGAAAAAATAGTTTCCATCATATCAGCATGGTCAATATGTAGATATAATAATGCTTCTAAAAAATTATATAAAGAAAACAATTTATTAAAACTTGCTAGTGAAGAACAAAAAGTATTACTTCAAATATTTGATAAAAATAGTTTATTTAATAATTTAGAAAAAGTCTTAGAAAAGTATGAATATAATAAATTCAAAGAAGACGATAATTATAGAAGAAGTGTTATGTATTTATCACTTATTCAAATAATAATTCAAGGTGGAAAAACTTTTGGTGCAGAATATGGATTAGTATTTGCTAAAACACATAATTTTGATTTAGCTACACCAATGCATTATGCATCATATGAAAATGGACTTACAAACCCTAAATTAAAAGAATATATTGATGTATATTTAAAATCAGGTGGAAGCAAAGATGTTTATTGGTTACCTACATATTATAGTGAAAATAAAAAAGATAAATATTCTATGGAAGAACTTGGATATATAATAAAATATTTAGAATTAAATAATTTAGAAAAACAAAAGAAATTGATGTAATATCAATTTTTTTTAATTGATAAAATTATATATATAATGTATAATTAATAAAGAAAGAAGAGTGTATTATGAAAAATGAAGCAATAACAAGTAGAGATGTAGATTTTGCACAGTGGTATACAGACGTATGTAAAAAAGCAGAATTAATGGATTATTCTAGTATAAAAGGATTTATAATATATAGACCATATGGTTATGCATTATGGGAAATGATTCAAAAAGAATTTGATAAAAAGTTTAAAGAAACTGGTCATCAAAATATATATATGCCTATGTTAATACCAGAAAGCTTACTAAAAAAAGAAGCAGACCATGTAGAAGGATTTGCTCCAGAATGTGCAGTAGTAACAAAAGGTGGATTAGATGATCTAGAAGAAAATTTAGTTATAAGACCAACTAGTGAAACATTATTCTGTGAACACTATGCTAAAATAGTAAAATCATATAGAGATTTACCAAAACTATATAATCAATGGTGTAGTGTAGTTAGATGGGAAAAAACTACAAGACCATTCCTTAGAGGATCAGAATTCTTATGGCAAGAAGGACATACAGTACATGCTACAGAAGAAGAAGCAAAAGAAGAAACACTTAGAATGTTAAATATATACAAAGATACATGTAAAGATTTAATGGCTATTCCTATGGTAACAGGAATAAAAACTGATAAAGAAAAGTTTGCAGGTGCAGAAGAAACATATACTATAGAAGCACTTATGCATGATGGTAAAGTATTACAATCAGGAACAAGTCATTACTTTGGACAGGGATTTGCTAAAGCATTCAATATGAAATTCTTAGATAAAGATAATAAAGAAAAATTTGTATATCAAACATCATGGGGAGTATCTACTAGATTAATAGGAGCAGTTATTATGGTACATGGTGATGATAATGGACTTGTATTACCACCAAAAATGGCCCCAATTCAAGTAGAAATAATTCCAATAAAAATGCAAGATGAAAAAGTAATGGAACTTGCTAATACATTAAATGAAAAACTAACAAAAGCAGGAATTAGATGTGAAGTAGATGATAGTGATAAATCTCCAGGATTTAAATTTAATGAAGCAGAAGTAAAAGGAATTCCGCTTAGAATTGAATTTGGACCAAGAGATTTAGAAAATAATCAAATAATAGTTGCTAAAAGAAATGATTATACAAAACAAACAATAGAATTAAATTCTAATATAGAAGATGTTATTTCCAATTTATTAGATCAAATACAAGATGAAATGTACAATAAAGCATTAGAACACTTAAAGTGCAATACACATGAAACAAAAGATTATAATGAACTTAAAAATATATTAGAAACAAAAGGTGGATTTGTAAAAGTACCTTGGTGTAAAGAATTAGATTGTGAACTTAAAATAAAAGAAGACATTAATGCTACATCAAGATGTATAGTAGGTGAAAACACTAAAGATAAATGTATATGTTGTGGTAAAGATTCTAAATGTGATGTATATTTTGCTAAATCTTACTAATATTCGACAAAATTTTACCAATTAATAAAATATAATAAAACTGGTGATAGTATGAATTTAAAAAATATTTTTCCAGTAGTATTATGTATATTAATTGGTTTTTTTATGGGTAATTTTATGTTTAATGAATATAGTGCTAAAACAGACACTGTATCATTAACAGGAGAAACATTGTATTTTTTACAAGCTGGTGTATTTTCTAGTGAAGAAGAAATGAAAAAAGAAATGAGTAATTTTTCATATTACATATATACTAAAGAAAACAATATGTATTATTCATATGTAGGAATAGTAAAAAATGAAAAAAATTTAGAAAAATTAAAGGGTTATTTTAAATCGGAAGGGTATGATATATATGTAAGAGAAATATTTACATCCAATATTTCCTTTATAACAGTATTAGATCAATATGAAATGCTATTATCAGAAACAAAAGATAATAAAATAATAAAATCAATTTGTAATCAAATACTAAGTAAATATGAGGAGTTGGTATTACTTGACAAAAATTAAAGATTTACCTCTTTTAGAAAGACCAATAGAAAGACTTTTAAATATCGGAGTAGAAAACTTAAGTAATGAAGAATTAATATCAATTATATTAAAAACAGGAACAAAAGAAAAAAGTGTAAAAGAATTATCATTAGAATTATTAAAAGAAAATGATATTCATGATTTAAAAAATATTAATTTAGAAAAAATAATAAAAATAAAAGGAATAGGTAAAATAAAAGCGGCAACATTACTTGCTTCTATAGAATTAGGTAATAGAATAAATAGAAAAGTAGATACTATAAATGATATAAAAATAACAAATTCAGAAATTATATATGAATATTTTAAAAGTATAATTGGAGATAAAAATCAAGAATATTTTTATTGTGTATATCTAGATAATAGTAAAAAAGTAATAAAAAATAAATTGCTATTTATTGGAACACTTAATTATAGTACAGTACATCCTAGAGAAATATTTAAAGAAGCATATTTAGTAAATGCTACATCTATAATATGTATCCATAATCATCCAACAGGGAATATAACACCTAGTAAAAACGATATAGAACTTACTAATAATTTAATAAAAGTAGGAATGATACTAGGTATATCTATAACAGATCATATCATAATAGGAAGAGATAATTACTATAGTTTTTTTGAAAATAATCTTATATAGGAGGTAATATGTTTAGAAATAGAAGAATAAAAAAATATTATGTAATTGTGATACTTTTAATAATAAGTATATTACTACTTATATTTTCATTTATTATAAAAGATAAAAGAAATTTAAGTATAATAGAAAAAACTATAAAAGATACAACACTTTCTATAAATAAAACAATAAATATTCCAATAAATTATATAGATGATAAAATAAAAGAATATAAATCAAAACATAAATTATATGAAAAATATGAAAAATTAATAAAAAAATACGATAAAGTAAAATTAATGGAAACTAAATATGAAGAAGCAGAAAAAGAAATAAATGATTTAAAAAAAATATTAGAACTTAATAATACTTTAAGCGAAAGTTCTTATATGAACGCTACTATAATAAATAGAAATATAGGATATTGGTATAATACAGTAACTATAGATAAAGGTGAAAAAGATGGAATAGAAAAAGATATGGCTGTTATTAATAATGATGGTTTGATTGGTATAGTAACTAAAACATCTAAATTAAATAGTACAGTAAAATTACTTACAACAGCAGATACAAATAGTAAAATATCAGTAAAAATAAAAGTAGATGAGGATAATTATATATTTGGTTTATTAGTAGGGTATGATAAAGATAAAAAAAGTTTTATTATAGAAGGAATTGCTAATAATACAGAAATACCCATAAGTTCTATGGTAACAACTACAGGACTAGGTAATAATTTTCCAAGTGGTATATTAATAGGTAGGGTAGATAAAATAACAAAAGATAATTTTGATTTAGCTAGAACTGTACTTGTAAAATCAAGTGTTGATTTTGATAATATAAATTATGTTACAGTATTAAAAAAGGATGAAAATAAATGATAATATTTATTATTTTAATATCTTTTTATTTAGAAGGAATATTATCAAATATTATCAATATCAGTTTTTTAATACCACTTTTTACATTATTATCTTTAATTATAATATATCCATATCTATTTAATAGAAAAAAAGATTATTTTATAATTTGTTTTATAATAGGACTTTTATATGATATAGGGTATACTGATACTTTATTTTTAAATGCATTTATTTTTTTATTAATAGGATATATAATTCATTTAATAAATGTTGTTATAACTAATAATTGGTTTAATGTAATATTTATATCTTTAATAACAATTATTATTTATAGATTAACTACATACTTAGTATTAATATTTATAAATTATTTAAAACCAGATATAGAATTATTAAAAAATAGTATTTTAAATTCTTTAATTATAAATATTATTTATATAATTATTATATATAAAATAACAGATATAATATCAAGAAAAAAAGGAATATATAAAATGAATTAAGCATATTATTAATTGGTGATAATATGGATATAAATGAAGTAAGAAATGAAATAAAAAATAAAAGAAATAAAAACAAACAAAATATTAATAAAAAAAGTTCTAAAAAATTAACTAAGTTTTTATTAACAATAGTCTTAACATTAACAACTCTTATTTTACTTAAAAGTAATACAAAATTAAAGACAATATTTTATGAAAAAGTATTTACTAAAAATTTTAATTTTGCTACTATAAATAAAATTTTTAAAGATAAATTTGGTTCTCCTATACCATTTAGTGAAGCAATTATACAAAAAGAAACAACTCCAGTATTTAATGAAAAATTAGAATATACTGAAAAATCAAAATATTTAGATGGTGTTAAACTTACAGTTACTAAAAATTATTTAGTACCAACTATAGAAAGTGGAATGGTAGTATTTATTGGAGAAAAAGAAAATTATGGGAATACTGTTATAATAAGTGGAATAGATGGAATAGATATATGGTATTCAAACATAAATGCATCAAGTTTAAAATTATATGATTATGTAGAAAAAGGATCATTTGTAGGTGAATCTAAAGATACAAATATATATTTAGTTTATAAAAAAGATGGAAAAGTATTAAATTATGAAGAATATATTTAAAATACATCCACTTTATTATTTAGTAGCTTTTCTTTCAATAATAACAGGCTTATTTAAAGATTTTATATATATTACAATACTTATATTTATACATGAAGTAGGACATACTATAGGAGCTTTATTTTATAAATGGAATATAAAAAAAATAATAATATTACCATTTGGTGGAATAACAATATTTAATGAATATATTAATAAAAGTTTAAAAGAAGAATTTGTAATATTAATATTAGGACCTTTATTTCAAATTCTTTTTTATTTTATATTATGTTTTTTTAATATAGAAAGTACTTTAATAACAAACTATCATTATTCACTTTTATTATTTAATTTATTACCTATAATACCATTAGATGGATCTAAACTTTTAAATATAATTTTAAATAAAATAACTAATTTTAAATTAAGTCATATGCTTACTATATATGTTTCTATATTAACTATAATATTTTTACTAATAAAAAATAAAAATATGGTATTATATATAATAATATTTTTTATCTTGTTAAAAGTAATAAAAGAATATAGAGAACACAAATATATATTTAATAAATTTTTATTTGAAAGATATAATTATGACTTAATATTTAAACGTAAAAAAATTATAAAAGGGATAAAATTAAATAAAATGAAAAAAGAATATAAACATATATTTTATGATAATAAGTATTATACTGAAAAAGAAGTATTAAAAAGATATTTTAAACGTTAGATTTGTTGACTTTTCATAACTTTTATGATAAAATTCTATATTGTGTAGGGCCTCACTCTACAACCACACAGAAAAGGTTAAAACGTAAGTACCTTAATGGTGAGTCTTAGAAACTTATAAGGAGGTAAAATATGAAAGCTATTATTGAAACAGGTGGAAAACAATACTATGTAGAAGAAGGAACAGTTTTATACATTGAAAAATTAGATGTAGAAAAAGATTCAGAAGTTTCTTTTGATAAAGTTCTTATGGCTAATGGAGTTACAGGACGTCCATATGTTAAAGGAGCTAAAGTAGTAGGTAAAGTTGTAAAACACGGTAAACAAAAGAAAGTACTTGTATACAAATACAATGCTAAGAAAAAATATCGTAAAATGCAAGGACATCGTCAACCATATACTAAAGTTGAAATTACAAAAATTAGTGCATAATGATTAAAGTAAGTATAAAAAAAGAAAATAACATTATTACTAATGTTAAAGTAGAAGGACATGCAGGATACGGTGTTAAAGGTACAGATATTGTATGTGCAAGTGTAAGTAGTATAGTAATTACTTCTTTGAATGCAATAATCAGAATTGATGAAGATTCAATCGATTATAAGCAAGATGAGGGATTCATAGAAGTAAGTATAAAAAAACATGATAAATATATAGATATCTTAATAGATAACATGATATCTTTATTAAAAGAATTGGAAAAAGATTATAAAAAAAATATAGAAATTTATGAATAGGAGGTAATCTCATGAAATTATTATTTTTAGATATCCAACTTTTCGCTCATAAAAAAGGACAAGGTTCAACTAAAAACGGTCGTGATTCAGAATCTAAGAGATTAGGTGCTAAAGCAGCAGATGGTGAATTTGTTACTGGTGGATCAATTATATATCGTCAACGTGGAACTAAAATTTATCCAGGTACTAATGTAGGAATCGGAAGTGACGATACTATATATGCTAAAGTAGACGGAATTGTTAAATTTGAAAGACGCGGAAGAGATAAAAAACAAGTTAGTGTTTATCCAGAAGTATAGTTAGAATTATTTCTAACTTTTTTCTTGCAATTTAAAAATAATTAATATATAATATATTTCGCATAAGGGGAGAAATTTATGAAAATAGGAGAATTAGAAATAAATAAACTATCTACAAAAGTAAATAAAAAAAATATATTTATTGGTAATATTAAAAGATGTACTAAATATAGAGAAGTTGATATCAATGGACAACCAAGTTATGTAGTTTATAATTCAGAAATATATGCAGAAAATGTTATCTTAGTTAAAGTAAGTGATAATCCAGTAGGATATATAAATTTAAGATCATTTGAATCATTATTAGATTATTTAAAACAAAATAACATTAAAAATTATGAAGGAACATCTTTAGAAGATTCTATTTTATATACTCATGTAAATGGTTTAGGAAGCATATGGGTAGATAAAGTTAAACCATATTATAAAAAAGAGTTAGGACATGTAAAAGTTAGTAAAATAGAAAAAAAAGAAAAAGTAAAAGTAAAGATAGATAAAATAATAAAAAAATAAAAAGAATACAAAAAGTATTCTTTTTATTATTGACTCTCCAGTTAACTAGAGTGATATATTTATCCTGAAGAGGGGGATAAATATGGGATGTTCAAGTTGTAAATATCTAAAAGAAAATGATAAAAAAGAAGGAAAACAATTAGGCTGTAAATACTATTGTACAAAGATGAAAACCTATGTTAATGGAAATGGTTGTTGTAATGAATATAGTGAAGACTATGGAAGAAATGTTTTAAAAAGAGATGAAATCTATAGAGAAGGTACTAAATATTCAAATGATACTACAGAAATATCAACTTATATATTTATTTTGATAATTTTAATTATAAGTGGATTAATTTTTAATGTATTTACTATATAAAAATCTCTTATTTTATGTTATAATTTAGTATATATAACGAAAGAAGAGATAGTATGAAAAAATTATTAACAGGATTACAACCAAGTGGAGAATTAACACTAGGTAGTTTAATAGGTGGAATTAGTGGAAGCGTAAAAAATCAAGATATATATGATTCATATATATTTGTACCTGATATGCATGCAATAACAGTAGAACAAGATCCTATTTTACTAAAAGAAAGAATAAGAAAAAATGTTGCTCTTTATATAGCATGTGGATTAGATCCAAATAAAAATACATTTTATATTCAATCAGAAAATTTATATCATGCAAATTTATCATGGATATTAGAATGTCATACATATATAGGAGAAGCATCAAGAATGACACAATTTAAAGAAAAAAGTAAAAATAAAGAAAATATATCAGTGGGACTTTTTACATATCCAATACTTATGGCATCAGATATATTACTATATGATGCAGATTTAGTTCCAACAGGTATTGATCAAAAACAACATGTTGAATTAGCACGTAATTTAGCTATACGTTTTAATAATAAATATGGAGAAACATTCAAACTACCAGAACCAATGATTCCTGAAATTGGAGCTAAAATAAAAGATTTACAAGAACCAACTAAAAAAATGAGTAAATCAAGTGATAGTTATAAAGGAACAATATTATTATTAGATCCAGAAGAAGTTATTAGAAAAAAAATAATGAGTGCTGTAACAGATAGTGAAGGTAAAGTATATTATGATGTAGAAAATAAACCAGGTATATCTAATTTACTTACTATATATTCAGCATTAAAAAATATAAGTATAAAAGAAACAGAAGAATATTTCAAAGATTATAATTATGGAAATTTAAAAAAAGAAGTAGCAGATATAGTAGTAGAAAAATTAATGATTATTCAAAATAAATATAATGAAATAATTAATTCTAATTTAATAGATGAAGTATTAGATAAAGGAATTAATAAAATGAATGAACTAGCTAAAATAAAATATGAAGAAGTTAGAAATAAAGTAGGATTTGGAAGATAAATAAAAGGTAAATAAACCTTTTATTTTTGTTCTTTATCGTGTATAATACTACATAGAAAAGGGTGATACTATGTTTATAGATGAAGTAATAGTTGAATTATATGCTGGTAACGGTGGAGACGGTTGTATGGCATTTAAAAGAGAAAAATATGTTCCTATGGGAGGACCATTTGGAGGAAATGGTGGAAAAGGTAGTGACATCATTTTTGAAGTAGATGAAGGATTAAATACTTTAATAGACTTAAGATATAAAAAAATAATTAAAGGATCTAAAGGAACAAATGGACAAGGTAGCGCTAAACATGGAGCAAATGCTAAAGATATCGTAATAAAAGTTCCAATGGGAACAGTTATAACAGATACTGAAACAAATTTAATTATAGCGGATTTAACTAAAAAAGGAGATCAAGTAGTAGTTGCATATGGAGGACGTGGAGGAAGAGGAAATATGGCTTTTGCAACACGTGCAAATCCAGCTCCAGCATATGCAGAAAATGGTGAACCTGGTGAAATCAAAAAAGTAAAAGTTGAACTTAAACTTTTAGCAGATGTAGGATTAGTTGGAATGCCTAGTGTAGGTAAATCAACATTAATATCTAAAATATCAGCATCTAAGCCAAAAATAGCTGCTTATCACTTCACAACACTAACACCAAATCTTGGAGTAGTACAAGCACCAACAAATAAATCATTTGTAGTTGCTGACTTACCAGGACTTATAGAAGGAGCTAGTTTAGGAGAAGGACTTGGAGATAGATTCTTAAAACATATTGAAAGAACAAGAGTAATCGCACATGTAATTGATATGAGTGGATTTGAAGGAAGAGATCCTTATGAAGATTATTTAACAATTAATAAAGAATTAGAAAACTTTGATAAAAAAGTAATTGAAAAACCACAAATAGTAGTTGCTAGTAAAATGGATATAGAAGGGTCTGAAGAAAACTTAAAAAAATTCAAAGAAAAAGTAAAAGATGTAAAAGTATTCCCAATATGTGCTATAACAGGAACAGGGTTAAAAGAAGTATTAATTGAATTATCAAATATGTTAGATAAAATAGAGAAAAAACCATTATATGAAGAAGAAAAATTTGAAAGTCATATCTTATATAAATTCAAAAAAGAGCAACCATTTACAATTGAAAATGAAAATGGTGTATGGGTAATTAAAGGTGACCAAGTAGAAAAACTATATAGAATGACAAGATTCACAACAGATGAAGCAGCTTTAAGATTTTCAAATAAATTAAGACGTATGGGAATAGATGATAAATTAAAAGAATTAGGTGCTAATGACGGAGATACAGTAAGAATACTTGATATAGAATTCGAATATAAAGAGGTTTAATATGGATGGAATCTTACTTATAAATAAAGAAAAAAATTATACAAGTAGAGATGTAGTAAATATTATTTCTAAAGAGTTAAAAACAAAAAAAGTAGGACACACTGGAACCCTTGATCCACTAGCTACAGGAGTGCTTGTAATATGTGTAGGTAGTTCCACAAAGTTAGTAGAATATTTAACATCAACATATAAAGAATATGAAGCAGAAATAATACTAGGAATCAAAACAGATACTGGTGATATTACAGGTAATATCTTAAAAGAAGAAAATATAAAATTAACACAAGAAGAAATAGAAAAAGTATTAATAGAAATGACCAAAGAATATGAACAAACTGTGCCTATATATTCTGCTGTTAAAATAAATGGTAAAAAATTATATGAATATGCTAGAAATAATGAAGAAGTAGAACTTCCAAAAAGAAAAGTAGATATTAAAGAATTAGAACTAATAAGTAATATAACTTATGATAATAATAAAACAATATTTAAAATAAGAACACTAGTTAGTAAAGGTACCTATATAAGAAGTTTAATAGAAGATATTTCATCTTCACTAAATACAATAGGTACAATGAAAAATTTAAATAGAACAAAACAAGGTAATTTTAATTTAAAAGATTGTTATACATTAGAAGATATAAAAAATAATAATTATAAATTTATCTCTAAAGAAGAAGCCTTAAAAGACATTTATACAGTAGAAGTAGATGAGTATTTAGAAAAGAAAATAAAAAATGGATGCATTCTAGAAAATAGATATGGAAAAGATTTGATTTTATTTAAGAAAAATGGTAAAATACTTGCTGCTTATAAAAATTATCAAAAAGAAGAAGGAAAAATTAAACCCGATAAAATGTTTTAAGGAGTGATTATATGAATTATTTATTATGGATAAACGACATGGTTGTTATAGAAAATGGTGAAGAATATGATTTTCTATATGAAATGTACCCAGAAATAAAAGATGAATTTAGTTTAATATGGTCTATAACAAATAAAGCAGAAAAACCTATATCAGGAATCGCAAAAGAAAAAATAGATAAAATTAATTCAGATATAGAAAGACAATTTCAAATTTTAGGCGCACCTACTTATATTTTATTCAAACAACAAGGACATAAATTAGTCGAACCATTTAGTGAAGTTGAATTTACTATCTCACCAAAATGTTTAAATTTAAGACTTGCAAGTATAGAAGAAGTAGAAAGATATACAGATGAGTTAACAGAAGAAAATAGAGAATTTTTAAGAACAAAATTAACTCAATTTAAACAAAAAACAATAAAAAAACCAAAAAGAAAATAATATTTTCTTTTTTTTTTATAAGTGGTATAATTAAATAGGTGATAAAATGATATATTTAGATTATTCAGCAACAACTCCTGTAAGTAAAGATGTATTAGATACATTTAATAAAGTATCATTAGATTTTGTAGGAAATACTAATTCATTACATAAATTAGGAGTAGAATCAAAAAAATTAGAAGAAAGTGCTACTAAACAAATAAAAGATTTATTAAAATTAGATGATCATGAAGTAATATATACATCAGGATCTAGTGAATCAAATAATATGGCTATAAAAGGAACTTGTTTAAAACATCAAGGAATAGGGAAACATATAATAACAACAAATTTAGAACATTCTTCAATATATGGTCCAATTGGTTATTTACAAAAATTAGGATATACAGTTGATTTTGTAAAAACAAATAATGGTTTAGTAGATATAGAAGATTTAAAAAAATTATTAAAAGAAGATACTGTTTTAGTAACAATCGCATCAGTTAATAGTGAAACAGGAATACTACAAAATATAGAAGAAATAGCTAACCTTTTAAAAGATAAAAAATGTTTTTTTCACGTAGATATGACTCAAAGTATAGGAAAAGTAAATATAAATTTAGATAATATAGACTTAGTAAGTTTTTCAGCACATAAATTTTATGGGCTTAAAGGAATAGGCGCTTTAATAAAGAAAAAAGAAATAACATTAGAACCACTTATTCATGGTGGTAAATCAACTACTGTATATAGAAGTGGAACACCAGCTCTTCCATTAATCGCATCTTTATCAAAAGCTCTAAGACTAGCTTTAACAGATTTAGATAATAAATATAAGTATATAAAAGAATTAAATGAATATACAAAAGAAAAATTAAAAGAGTTTGATAAAGTGACAATAAATAGTAATGAAAACTCAATACCACACATACTTAATTTAAGTGTTATTGGAATTAAACCTGAAACTATGCAACATGCATTAGAAGAATATGATATATATATATCAACACAAAGCGCTTGTTCTACAAATAATCCAGTAAGTAGAGCAGTACTAGAACTTACAAAAGATGAAGAAGTATCAAAATATAGTATAAGAATAAGTTTATCTAATTTAACTACAAAAGAAGAAATAGATAAATTTATAGATGCATTTAGTAAATGTTATGAAAAATTAATGATAAAACATTAATTTTTTTAATTTTAAGAACATTTTTTCGTTTTTTTTATTAAAAAGTGTTGACAAATAAAAAATAATGTGTATAATAAACACCATTCGTATTGAAAAGGGGGTTGCAATATGAATGAAATAAATATATCAAGGTTTACGGCAAGTAATATAGTAAAAAAATATTACGAAGAATACTATTCTAATATGGTAAACATAGAAGTAAAAACTAAATTAGAAAATAATGATTTATTAATGGTAATAAAGAAAAAATCAAGATTAAATAAAAAAATGATTACAGTATCAGAAACTATTAATGAAGGTAAAATATCTAATATTATAAAGGAATATATGAAAAAGAAAGAATGTTATATAGAATCCATATTGTATGAACCATATTTCCACAACTTAAATATTAGATATACAGGAGAATTTAATTTAGTAGAAAAGAAAAAGGGGTTTATGAAAATAAAAGAAGCTGCATAGCTTTTTTTATTGTTTAAATAATGATTTAATGGTATAATTTAGTAGGTGATATCATGAAATTAGTCAGAATAAGCGCTATATGGTGTACAAGCTGTATACTAACATATAACGATTTTAATGAAATAAAAGAAGAATATAAAGAATTTGAATATGAAGAATTAGACTATGATACAGATCAAATAGAAGAATATAATGTAGGAAATATATTACCAGTTATTATAGTTTATAAAGACAATAAAGAAGTAACTCGTATAATAGGAGAAAAAAGAAAAAAAGAAATAAAAAAAGTATTAGAGGAATTAGGATGTTGATAAAATGAAAAAATTAAAAAATATATTAATAATATTTTTAATAAGTTTACTTTTTATACCTAGTGTACAAGCAAAAGAAAATAAAGTAAAATTATATTTATTCTATAGTTCTACTTGTCCACATTGTGCTAGAGAAAAAGAGTATTTAAAGAAACTTGAAAAAAAATATGACAATTTAAAAATTTATAAATATGAAGTAAGTGAAGGAAATAATTCACATATATTTGAATTAGTAGATGAATCATTAAATGATAAAAATCAATATATTCCATACACAGTTATTGGAACTAACAGTTTAGTAGGGTTTAATGAAGATACTAGTAATAAAATAGAAAAATATGTTGAAGAATGTTCTAAATATGAATGCTATGATTTAGTAGGAGAAGTAATAAAACAAGATAAAAGTTTAAGAGAAGAAGTACTTGTTGCTAATGAAAAATTAAAAGAAGAAAAAGAACAAGCTAAGAAAGAAGCAAAAGAAAAAGGTGAAACATTAGAAGAAAATGATTCAAAAATGACTTTGCCTCTTTTAGGAAAAGTAGATGTTAAAAACTTTTCACTGCCACTTATTGCTGTTTCAATAGGACTTGTAGATGGATTTAATCCATGTGCTATGTGGGTATTAGTATTCTTAATAAGTATGTTACTAGGAATGAAAAATAGAAAAAGAATGTGGGCAATAGGAATATCATTCTTACTTACATCTGCTTTAATATATTTATTATTTATGACAGCATGGTTAACAGTATCATTACAATTTAGTCAAATAAGATTTATTCAAATTTTAATAGCTATAGTAGCAATGATAGGAGCACTTGTTAACTTTAAAAGCTTTAATAAAGAAAGAAAACAAGATGCAGGATGTCAAGTAGTAGATAAACAAAAAAGAGTTAATATTATAAATAAAATAAAAAAATTCACAACAGAAAAAAGTTTAATACCAGCAATATTAGGTGCTATGGCACTTGCTGTTTCAGTTAATTTTGTAGAGCTTGCTTGTTCTGCAGGATTACCACTTTTATTTACACAAATACTTGCACTTAATGAGTTATCAGCTCCTTTATATGCATTATATATGTGTCTTTATATGTTAGCTTATTTATTAGATGATTTAATTATATTTATAATTGCTATGGTAACATTAAAACTTACTGGAATGACAAATAAATATAATAAATATTCACATTTAATAGGTGGAATAATAATGTTAATTGTAGGACTACTTATGATGTTTAAACCAGAATGGATAATGATGAATTTTTAAGAATGATTTTAATCATTCTTTTTTTAAGGATTTTAAAAATTTTTTATTGTATGTTATAAGTAGGAGGCAGTATGAATACATTATTTAATAATAACAATAAAGAATTTTGGACTAAAAAAGAATTAAAAAAACTAAAAGATAATACTAATTTAAAAGAAAAAATAATAAGAATAAAAAAGAAAATATTTAATTGACAATAATCAATTATGTGTTAAAATTTAAATAGGTGAAAATATGAAAAAAGCGTTTTTAGTAATTGGTATTTTGTTAGTAATAGTTGCATCTATTTTAGTTGGAATTAAAATAGATACTGATAAAAAAGAACAACAAAGAATTGAAAAAGAAAAAGAAATTAGACTTCAAATAGAAAATAAAATTAAAGAAATAAATAGTCATTATAATACATATGTAAAAACAAATAAAGAAACAAAATTATTTGAATTAAAAGAAGAAAAATATGTAGAAAGTGGAAAAATAAATAAAGATATAGAATTAGAATTAGAAGAAACTAAAATAGATGAAAATACAAAATATTTTAAAATAAAAAATTTAGATTATTATATTAATTATAGTGATGTAGAAAAAATAGAAAAACTAAATATAAATGATAGATATAAAAGATATGTTTTATTTAATAAAAATGTAACCACAAAAGATAAAACAACATTTTATAATGATAAAGGTTATGCTTATGAGATTAATAAAAGTATAGATTTACCTTTAATTATAAAAGATACAGATAAATACTATGTAGAATACAATAATACTTTATTATATGTAAAAAAGAAAGAAGCAAGTTTAAAAGATAATAAAAATACTAGTGAAAAGACAAGAAATAATATAAGAACATTTACATATCATGCTGTATTTAAAGAAGGAGAAAAATGTAGGAATAGTGCAATATGTCATCCTTATAGTCAATTTGATAGTCATATGAAATATTTAAGTGAAAATAACTATTTAACACTTACAATGGAAGAATTAGAAATGTTCTTAGATAAAAAAATAAATATACCAACTAAAACAGTTGTAATTACAATGGATGATGGTAATTTAGCTAAAAATGCAATTGAAATACTAGAAAAATATAAATTATATGCAACATACTTTATAATAACAGGAAGATATGATGCTTATAAAATAGAAACAACATATGTAAATTTTGAATCACATACAGATAGTCTTCATAATAATTATAAATGTCCAGGTGGAGAACAAGGAGGACAATTACTTTGTGAAGATAAAGATAAAGTATTAAAAGATTTAAAATTATCACAAGAAAAGCTAGGTGGTTCTAAATACTTTGCTTATCCTTTCTTTGATTGGAATAATAGAGCATTCACACTTTTAAAACAAAGTGGATTTAGATTAGCATTTGTTGGACAATTAAATACAGAAGGATATAGTGACTATAATACAAATAGATTAATGTTAAGAAGAAAAACAATATTCGCATATGATTCATTAGAAACATTCAAAAGCTATTTAAAATAATAGTAAACAAGGTGTAAAATGCCTTGTTTTTTAATTTTTTTAATTAAAATTATGTTATATTAATTATAAGAATGGAGAGATAAAATGAAGAATAAAAAAGGTTTTACGCTTATAGAATTACTAGCAGTAATAGTAATACTAGCAATAATAGCACTTATAGCAACACCAATAATCCTTAATATGATAAATGATGCAAGAAAGAGTGCAGCAGTAGATAGTGCGTACGGATATATAGAAGCAATAGAATATCAAAATTCAATGAGTAAGTTGAATAATGAAAAATATAAAGCAATAACATCAAAAGATGTTTCCACAATAAATGGATTAGTAAATTTAAAAGGAACAAAACCAACAAGTGGAAATGTTGAAATAGATGAATCAGGAAGAGTAATAGAAGCAACACTAGTAATAAATGGATATACAGTAGAATATGAAAATGGTAAAGCAACAGTAAAAGAAAAAAAGGAAGAAGAGCCAGAAATACCAATAACATATGATGAATATAAAATAGGAGATGATGTGACATTAAAAGATGGAACAACATGGATAGTAGTAAAAGATAGTACAGCAAATGAAAGTAAAATAAAAATCATATCCACTTCAAATATTCATCCTAACTTAACAACAGAAACTGGGACAGCGATGTTTTTAAATAATGACTATGGAATAGCATATGATATTGAAAATTCAAATGTATGGGAAACCAGTACATTAAAAGAGTATTTAGATACTACTGTTAAAACTAGATTAGAAGCAAGTTTAGGAACAACATTATCTGATATAACAATTTTAGGAGCAGAAGAATTCAAAGAATTAGGATGTTCATTTACAGGTGATGAAACAAGTGGATATTATGGAGCAGATTGTAATACTATAAAAGAAGAAGCTTGGTATTCAAAAATATTTTTAAATTTTAACTCATGGATTAATTTACCACATGTTACTGTTGATATGACATTTGGACTAAATACAGCTGGATTATTTTCAGTTACGGGTGTTATCATAAGTGGATTCAATGGTGCACGTCCAGTTATCACAGTTGATAAATCGATTATTTCATAATTTAATAATAAAACAGAATTTCAAAATGATTTTCTGTTTTTGTTTTTTATGATATAATGAATTTGGTGGTAACATGCTTGATAGATTAGAATTATTAGTTGGAAAAGAAAATCTAGAAAAAATTAAAAATACAAAAGTATTAATAGTTGGAATAGGCGGAGTTGGAGGATATACCTTAGAATCATTAGTAAGAAGTGGTATAGAGAGTATTACTATAGTAGACTATGATAAAATAGATATAACTAACTTAAATAGACAAATTATTGCACTTAATTCTAATATAGGAAATTATAAAGTAGAAGAAGCTAAAAAAAGAATAGAAGATATTAATAAAAAATGTAATATAAAAATAATTAATGAAAAAATATCGCTAGATAATTTTGATATATTAAATATAGAATCTTATGATTATGTAGTAGATGCATGTGATACTGTAGAAGTAAAAAAAGAAATAATAAGAAGATGTCTAAAAAATAATATAAAATTTATATCATCAATGGGGACTGGATTTAAAATGGATCCATCTAAATTACAAATAATGGATGTTAGAAAAACTAGTTATGATCCACTAGCTAAGATAATTAGGAAAATGGTAAAGGATGAAAAATTAAAAGGTAAAATAATGGTGGTATCAAGTACAGAAGAAAAAAAAGGAAATAGTAAAGTGATAGCTTCAAATTCATTTGTACCAGCAATCGCAGGTTTAATGTGTACAAGTTACGTAATTAATGACATAGTAGGTGAAAAAAATGAAAGTAAATAGTAATATAAAAAAATATATAAAAAATATGACTGGTACAGTTATAGGAGTTGGAATAGATAATAAAGAAATAATAGAAACCATTGATACAAATAATAAAATATTAGTATGTGATTTGTTAAACTCTATAGATATAAGTGGAACAACAAAAGGTAAAAATTCTAAGAAAAAGAAATATGTAAAAAAACTAAGAAAAAAATATAAAAAGAAAAAAGTAAATTATATAATAGTAAATTCTAATGAAATAAATAGATATTTAAAAACATTTGTTAGAGATTCAATTTATATAAATAATACTGAAATATATTATTATATGGATAAAACATATGATATAGAAAACATAACAAAAAGATATAAAAGATATAATACAGAAATAGAAGTAATAAAATGTGATGATGGTAATATAGTAAAGATAAATACAAGTAAAGCAAAGAATAATTTTTTTAAAGATAAATTCTATTTTATAGTGGATACATTAAGTAATATAGCAGATATTATAGGTGATATTTTAGTAAGTTAAAAACTTACTTTTTTTATTGTAAAAAAGTGTAAAAAAGTATTTACTTTGATATTTAGAAGTGGTAAAATAGTGGTACATGGTGGTTTAAGGTGGAGAAAAGTGGGGTGATTTTATGTTTATGGGTGAATATCATCATACAATAGATGATAAAGGAAGACTTACAATACCAGCAAAAATTAGATATGAACTTGGTGCTAATTTTGTTGTAACTAGAGGATTAGATAACTGCTTATTTATTTATCCTAGTAGTGAATGGTCTAAAGTAATCGATAAATATAAAGAATTACCTAATACTAAAGATGCACGTAAATTTATGCGTTTCTTCCTATCAGGAGCCACTGTTAGTGATTTTGATAAACAAGGTAGAGTAAATATTGCCTCACCTCTAATTAATTATGCATCGTTAGAAAAAGACTGTGTAATAATTGGAGTAAATGATCATTTAGAAGTTTGGAGTAAAACTAATTGGGATAACTTTATTTTAGAAAATGAAGATGATTTATCAGATATAGCAGATAAATTATTCTCAAGTGATTTCTATGCATGAGAGTGTTCTATTAGATGAATCAATCTCAAAACTTAATTTAAATGATTCAAGTACAATTGTAGATTGTACTTTAGGTTATGCTGGTCATAGTAGTAACATTTTAAAAAAAATAAAATGTGGATTTTTATACGCATTTGACCAAGATGATGAAGCAATAAAAAGTAGTAATGAAAGACTAAAAAAAATAGCAAGTAATTACGAAATAATTAGAAGTAACTTTGTTAATTTAAAAGAAGAATTAAACAAAAGAAATGTAGAAAAAGTAGATGGAATTCTATATGACCTAGGGGTATCTTCGCCTCAACTTGATGAAGATTATAGAGGATTTAGTTTTCATAAAGATGCAAAACTTGATATGCGTATGGATACAAACAATTCATTATCTGCTTACAATGTAGTCAATGAATATAGTTATGATGCTTTAGTAGAAATTTTCTATAAATATGGAGAAGAAAAATATGCTAAAAGTATTGCTAAAGGAATTATAGAATATAGAGAAGTAAAAAAAATAGAAACAACATTAGAACTTGTTGAAGTTATAAAAAATAATGTTCCAGAAAAATATAAAAGAGATAAACATCCAGCACGTAAAGTATTTCAAGCAATAAGAATAGAAGTAAATCATGAACTTGAAGTATTTGAACGTTCAATAAAAGATGCTTTAGAACTTTTAAATGTTGGTGGAAGAATATGTGTTATAACATTTCATTCATTAGAAGATAAAATTTGTAAAGATATATTTAATGAAGTTTCTAAAATAGATAAAAATGTAGAAAAGCTACCAATAATACCAGAGGAGTATCTGCCTAATTTTAAGGTTGTTGGAACTCATAAACCTAGTCGCGAAGAACTAGAAAAAAATAATAGAGCAAGAAGTGCTAAACTAAGAGTTATTGAAAGGGTAAAAGAGGGATAATATGAGTAAGAAAACAAAAAAAGTAAGAATAACAAAAGGTGAAAAATTATTATATGTAACAGCAACTTTATGTTTAGTATTTACTTTAGTGCTTAAAATTTTTTGTGGAGCAGGTGTATCTCATTTAAGTATGAGTATTGAAAAAATGAACTATGATATAAATAGTCAAACTAAAAAAAATGAGAGCCTAACTATGAAAGTGAATGAACTAACTTCTTTTGATAAAGTAAGAGAAGTAGTAGAAGATATGGGACTTGCATATAACAATGAAAATATTATCGTTGTAAATAGATAGGAAGTGTAACAATGAGAAAAGGAAAGGTTAAAAATAAAAACTGGGATTTACCTAAAGTTGTTTTTAAAGTCTTTTCTTTTTTTCTTGTGTGTTTATATATTCAATTAGTATATTTATCTGTTTCAGATAAAATATATGGAAAAAATATGACAGAATTTGCGGCAAGTAGAAATACAATAAAACAAACACAAAAAGCAACTAGAGGTACAATCTATGATAAGAACAAAGAAGTACTAGCACTTAACGTAAGTTCGTACACATTATTCGCATATTTAGATGAAGAAAGAAGTAAAAATTCAAGTGTACCACTTCATGTAAAAGATATAGAATATACAGCAGAAAAATTATCAGAAGTTTTAGGTAAAGATAAAGAATATTTTGTAGAAATATTAGAAAAAGGAAAAAAGAATAATAAAAAACAAGTAGAATTTGGTACAGCTGGTAAAGGAATAACAGAACTTGTAAAAGAAAAAATAGAAGAATTAGAACTTCCTGGAATAAGTTTTATAGAAACTAAAAAAAGATATTATCCAAATGGTAATTTTGCATCTTATATAATTGGTTATGCTAGAGAAAAAGAAATTAATTATAAAGATGAACATGGTGATAGAGTAACTAAAAATGAAATAACAGGAGAACTTGGTATAGAATCACAATATAATGATTTATTAAATGGAAAAGATGGATATTTAGAATATCAACAAGATAGATATGGATATAAAATAAGTGGAACAAAAGAAATAAGTGAAAAAGCAGAAGATGGTTATAATATATATTTAACAATAGATTCAAATATTCAAAGATTTGTAGAAAGTGCTATAACAGAAGCAACAGAAAAATATGAACCAGAACTTATGATGATAACAGTAATGGATGCTAAAAATGGAGATATTTTAGCAACTACACAAACACCATCATTTGATCCAAATATAAGAGATATTAAAAATTATGAAAATGCTTTAGTATCTTATACATATGAACCAGGATCAACTATGAAAATATACACTTATATGTGTGCTATTGAAAATGGAGTATATAATGGAACTGATACATTTAAATCAGGAAGTTATAAAATTGGTGATGATAAAATCAAAGACTGGAATAATAGAGGATGGGGAACCATAACATATGATAAAGGATTTGAATATTCAAGTAATGTTGGAATTGCAAATATTTTAAATAATGGTTTAACAAAAAATCAATTAAAAGATTGTCTTAAAAAATATGGTTTTGGAAAAATAACAGATGTAGAATTAACTAGAGAACAAGCAGGAGTAATTAATTTCAATTATAAGATTGAAGTTGCTACAGCAGGATTTGGTCAAGGTATATCATCAACAGCAATGCAACAATTACAAGCATTAACAATACTTTCTAATGATGGTAAAATGTTAAAACCACATATAGTTGATAAAATAGTTAATCCAAATACTAATGAAATTTATTATGAAAGTAAAAAAGAAGAAACAGAACCATTAGCAAAACAAGAAACAGTTTCTAAAACTAAAGAATTAATGTATAATGTAGTTAATGGTACAGATAGTTGGACAACCGGTAAAGCATATAAAATAGAAGGTTTTGATATCATTGGAAAAACAGGTACTGCAGAAATAGCAGAAAATGGAAGATACTTATCAGATCAATATATTTATTCATTTGCTGGAATGTATCCAAAGGATAATCCAGAATATATAATATATGGAATGATAAAAAAACCAAAAGGTAATACATCAAAAGGTCTTTCAGATGCTGTAAAAGATATAATAAATAGTATATCTAAATATAAAGCAACAGATACTATAAAAAAAGAAGAAAAGAAAGAATATAAAGTAGAATCATATATTAATAAAAATGTAGATTCAGTTACTAAAAAATTAGAAGAAAAAAATATAACAGTTTTAAAACTTGGTGATGGGGATAAAATAATAAAACAGTATCCAAGTAAAAATACTAAAATAACTTCAAAAGATAAAATAATTTTCTTAACAAACAGTGATGAAATTAAAATGCCAGATTTAACAGATTACAGTAGATTAGAAGCAAAAATAATATTAGATTTGTTAGAAATAAAATATAAATTTGAAGGTTATGGATATGTATATGAACAAAGTATAAAATCAGGAGATAAAATAGATAAAGATACAGAAATTACATTAAAATTAAAATCTAGATATATTGAATCTGAGGATGGTGAAGAAGATGAAAACAATGAAGAATAAAAAGGGATTTACGTTAGTAGAACTTATAACAGTTATAGTTATAATTGCAGTTGTCTCAGTAATTGCAGTTAGAACAGTTACAAGTAAAATAAAAAAATCAACAGAAAGAGCTTATAATATTCAAGTAAATAATATAGAAGCAGCTGCAAAAAAATATATGTTAGAAAATTCTAATGATGATAAATATCATTTAAATACATTATGTATAACAATAAAAATGCTTCAAGATAAAGGATACTTAGATAAAGGAAATATAAAAAATCCAAAAACAAGTGAAAATTTTGATGTAGATAAAAATTATGTAAAAGTACAATATAATTTAGAAACAAATCAATATGAATATACATTTACAGATGCTTGTACATACAAAGAAGTAACACCAGCTTCTGAAACAATATTATCTAATAATAGTATTAAAATAACAAATAAAGATGATGGATTATATGAAACAACAGATAGTTATATTTATAGAGGAGTAAATCCTAATAACTATATTAAATTTAATAATGAAACTTGGAGAATTGTTAGTATAGATAAAGAATCAATGATGATGAAGATTGTAAATTTAAATTATAATCCAAAAACAATATCAGAAGAAGGTATATTAAAAGATTTAAATAATGATTTTGCAACAGGTACTACATATAATGATACAATTAAAGAAAAAATCAATAGTAATTCAAAATGGAATTCTGGAGTTATATCTAAATTAGAATCTGCGCAATCATTAAAATCACTTGAAAAACAAAGTAATAGTTTTAATACAGTTAGTCTTTTAACAGTAGGAGAATATGTTGATGCATCTTTAACTAAAAATTGTTATAGTAATAATACATGCAATTCATATTTATCTACAAAATTAAATTATTGGTTATTAAATAATACAGAAGACAATAAAAATTGGTATGTAACAAATGAAAATAAATTATCTTCAGTTGCAGTAGGAACACAAGAATTTAATGTTTATCCTTGTATATACTTAAAATTAAGTACACAAATTGAAGGAACTGGAACAGTTGATTCACCATATACATTGAAATAAAAAAATTAAATTATATTTAATTTTTTTATTTTATTGACTTTTTTTAGATAAAATCATATACTATAGATACTAGGGTAAGAGGGTAATAAAATGGAAAGTGTGTATAAAAAAATAATAGAGAATATAAAATCATATATTATTGTTTTAGATATTGATAACAACATTATTTATAGAAATAATGATTTTGTTTTCGAATTATTTCATAATAATAAAGAAAATTTAAATGAAATCACACTTAATGATAAAACATACTCTGTTGACTATATAAAAATTGATAACAATGTAATACAAATTTATAATGATATAACTAAATATAAATTAGAAATAAGAAAATTAAAAAGAGATTATCTTACAGATTTATATAATAGATTTGCTATTATAGAAAAGCTAGAAGAATTAAAAGGTACACAATATACACTAATTATGGGAGATATTGATCATTTTAAAAGAATTAATGATGGATATGGTCATTTAGTAGGAGACTATGTTTTAAAAGGAATAAGTGAATTACTTGTAAAACACATAGGTAAAGACGGAATAGTAGGAAGATATGGTGGGGAAGAATTTTTAATTATAATTCCAACCTTAAAAATAGAAGAAGCATATAATCTAATTGAAAACATAAGAAAACTAATAGAAAAAACTAAAATAAAAGTAAAATACAATGATTGTATAAAAGAATTTTATGTTTCAATGACATTTGGTTTAACAAATAGTGATATAAATAAAAGTATCAATGAAATAATAGGAGAAGCAGATAATGCTTTATATACTGGAAAACATAATGGAAGAAATCAATCAAATATATATAAAAAAGATGAAGACTAATCTTCATCTAAAAATATATCTTTAAGATTTTTTAATATCTTTGTATCAGAACTAAATTCTTTTGGTTCTTTTTTTTGTTTTTTCTTTTTTTCTTCTTCTTCAATATCATACACTTTTGTTCTAGTTTCTTCTTTATCTTTAACAATTGTTTCTTCTATTTGTTTATTTTTAATAGTATCATAGAAATAAACAATATAACTAATAAAAGTTAAAATTTGAATATTTAAAGTTGCAACTGCAAAACCAGGTATTACTTTTATAAATATATTTGTAAATAATGTAGAAAAACCTAAAGATATTGTAATAAATAAGAACGTTGTTTTAATTTTACCAATCATTAATGATTTAGTTTTCTTAATTTTGTAATATATAAATAAATTAAATAAACCTATTATAACTTCAAGTACTATTAAAGGTATAAAAATACTAAATTTATTTAATAAGCATGCTATTAAACCTATAGCAAATATTTTATCACATATTGCATCTAGTTTAGCACCAGTTTCAGTAACAGTATTCCATCTTCTTGCAAGCTTTCCATCAAACATATCAGTAATACAAGCTATTACAACAAGTATTAATGCTATTTTATAATTTTTTGTAATTCCAAGTGCAATAATAATTGGTGTAAATATTAATCTAGATAAAGTTAATGCATTTGGAATGATTACTTTAGCTTTTGGACTCATATTATCAACTCCTATATTAAATATATTATCATTAATTGTAAAAATAATCAATATTTATTAATATTTGAATATAATATAGTGTATTACAATTAATACATGGAAAACTATAGTGTTATGGTTTTCCTTTTTTTATGTAAATAAAATGTTAAAAAAATTTAATTTAATTTACTGTGATAATATAAAATGTTATACTAAAAATATAATAGAAAGTAGGTAAAACATGAAGAATAAAAAAGGATTTACACTTATAGAACTATTAGCAGTAATAGTAATATTAGCAATAATAGCACTAATAGCAACACCAATTATATTAAATATGATAAATGATGCGAGAAAATCAGCTGCAGTAGATTCAGCATACGGATATATAGAAGCAATAGATTATAATAATTCAATAGCACAATTAAATAATAAATATAACAAAATAGCTTCAGGAGATGTAATAACAATAAACAATGATGTAAAAGTAAAAGGAACAAAACCAACAAGTGGAACCATAGAAGTTGATGCATCAGGAAGAGTAATAGAAGCAGACTTATGTATAGATGGTTTTAATATTGTATATCAAAATGAAAAAGCCAAAGCAACTGATAGTGATAAATGTGGAAAAAAACAAAATGAAGAGATAGTTGTTAAAGAAACTACAATTTCAGATAAAGCAAAAACATTAGTATATACAGAAGATGGAAAATGTAAAATAGACGCAGATTCAACAGATAAATCAACATATAAATATATGGGAGGATGTTATATAAAAGGAACATCAACAAATAATTATATATGGTATAACGGATTTATGTGGAGAATAATGGGAATAAATGAAGATGGAACAGTAAGATTAATAACTGATAAATCTGTAACATCTATTCCATTTGGATCAGGAACAGGAAAAGAGTATATTAGTGATGAAGGTTATATTCATGATTGGTTAAATGACTATTTTTATGCAAATTTAAATGATACAAAAGAAATAATCAGTAATGGTAAATATTTTTGTAGTGATGCTACTATGAATAGTTTAAATTCAACAACAGCAAGACAAACATGTACATCAGGTAAAGAGGTAGAAGCCTATATTGGAATATTATCAAATGATGAATATTTATTGTCTGATAATTCATCAACATATTTAAATAATGGAGAAGCAATATGGACAATGACACCAGCTAATAGTACATATGCATGGTATATATCTTCTACAAAAAGTGAAATGGTTTATACTTCTACAACATATGGTATAAGACCTATTATTAATGTAAAAGAAAACTCGGTGATTACTTCAGGAGAAAAAGGTGATTCAACTGATTATTATGTATTAAAAGAAAATAAGACAAAAGATATAACAGGAACATTAAATAGTATAGCTACAAGTGGTGAATATGTGAATTTAAAAGGTAAAACATATAGAGTAGTAAGCGAAGATAATAATGGAGTAAAATTAATATATGATGGATATATAGGAAAAACAATATATGGAGAAGATAATACATTTACGACAATATCAGGAATAGGATTAAAATTAAATAGTGAAACAGATAGTACAAGTGCAATATCAATATTAGGATTAGTAGGATCAGAAGATATAGTAGAAACAACATGGTATCAAGGTGATGCAGTAACTTTACCATTTAAATATAATGATATATTATCTTCAAATACTAATGGAACAAAAGCTAAAGTTGGTTTAATAAAAGTAGGTGAAATTTTAGCGGCTCAAAGTTCAACTATTGATACAAATGAAATGTATTGGACTTTAAATAAGTATTCATATTTTAATAGTGCATGGTATATTAATAGTTTAGGAAATGCTAAAAATAATTCAGTTTCTATGGAATATGCTATACGACCAGTTATTTTAGTAAAAAAAGATATTGCTGTTACAGGAGGAACAGGTACTTGGGATAATCCATATCAAATATAAGGAATAGATTTCTATTCCTTTTTTAGTTCTAATATACTTCAAAATAAAATATAATTATGGTATAATGAAATAGGTGATTATATGAGAGTTATAATAAGTGCTGGTGGTTCAGGTGGACATATATATCCAGCTTTAAGCATTATAAATAAAATAAAAGAACAAGAACCTAATAGTGAATTTTTATATATTGGTACACATAATAGAATGGAAAAAGATATAATTCCTAAATATGGAATACCATTTGAAACAATAGAAATATATGGTTTTAATAGAAAAAAGATAACAAAAAATTTTAAAACTATAAAATGTTTCTTCAAAAGTATAAAAAGATGTAAAAAATTAATAAAAGATTTTAAACCAGATGTAGTAATAGGAGTAGGTGGATATGTAACAGGACCAGTTTTATATTCAGCTCATAAATTGGGATATAAAACTTTTATACATGAACAAAATAGTTTTCCAGGAAAAGCAAATAATTTCTTAAGTAATTTTGCTGATAAAATAGCAGTATCTTTTAAATCATCAACTAAAAATTTTCCAGAATACAAAACAGTATTTACTGGAAATCCATGTAGTGAAAATGCTTTAAAAGTAGAACCTGCTAATAAAAAAGATTTTAATTTAAGTGAAAATAAAAAATTAATATTATTTGTAATGGGATCACTTGGATCATCTAAAATAAATGAATTCTTACTTAAAACAATGTCATCATTTAATAATAAAAATTATGAAATTTTATTTGTAACAGGTAATGCATCATATGAAGAAGTAAGCAAAAATAAATTTCCAACTAATGTTCATGTAGTACCTTATATAGAAAACATGACAAGAATTATGAAAAAAACAGATTTAATAGTATCTCGTGCAGGAGCTTCAACATTAAGTGAAATAATTGCTCTTAAAGTACCTAGTATTTTAATACCAAGTCCTTATGTTGCAGAAAATCATCAATATAAAAATGCATTAGATTTAATTAATAAAGATGCAGCTTTAATGATAGAAGAAAAAGATCTAAAAGGTGATATTTTAGTTAGAACAATTGATAACTTAATAGATAATGAAGAAAAAATAAAATCGATAAAAAATAACTTAGAAGAATTAAGTGTAAATGATAGTGCGACAAGAATATATAATGAGTTAAAAGAACTCGTAGATAGGAAGTAATATGGTAAATTTAGATAAATTAAAAAAATTAAAATGTGGAAAAATAGAATCAAACGTTAATCTATTAAAATATAATACATATAGAGTAAGTGCTGTAGCTAGTTATATGGCCTTTCCAGAAAATGAAAAAGATTTAATTAAATTAATAGGATATTTAAAAGAAAATAATGTTAAATATAAAATATTAGGTGGAGGAGCAAACTTAATATTTGAAAATGATTATGATGGTGTATTAATTAAATTAGATTACTTTGATAAATTAGTAATTGATGATACAAAAATAAAAGTAGGAGCAGGGTATAATTTAATCAAACTTGCTTTAAAGGTAAGTAAACTAGGATTAACAGGAATGGAATTTGCTTCAGGTATTCCAGGAACAGTAGGAGGAGCAATATTCAATAATGCAGGAGCTTATAAAAGTGATATGGGATATATTGTAGAATCTATCACAGTATTAACTCCAAATTTAGAAATAAAAAAAATGTATAATAAAGAACTTAATTTTCACTATAGAACATCATTCTTAAAAGAAAATGAAGGTTATATATGTTTAAGTGCTAATATAATTTTAAAACATGGTAAAAAAGATGAAATATTAAGTGTTATAGAAGATAGAAAACAAAGAAGATTAATGGCTCAACCATTAGAATATCCAAGTGCAGGAAGTGTATTTAGAAATCCTGAAGGAAATTTTGCAGGTAAATTAATAGAGGATATTGGATATAAAGGGAAAAATATTGGAGGAGCAAAAGTTTCAGAAAAACATGCAAACTTTATAATTAATGAAAAAAATGCTACTGGAAAAGAAATTGTTAAATTAATAGAAGAAATTAAATCACAGGTAAAAAAAGAATATAATATAGATTTAATATTAGAACAAGAAATTGTTAAATAGATAAGAGACAAAAAATGAAAAAATTAAATCATAGAAAAAGAATATTTATAATAACTTTAATATTATGTGTATTTTCTTTATTATCAACAATTGTATTATATATGATTATTAATAATACTAAAGTTAATTATAAAAAAATAGAATGTATTGTATCTAATGTAACTATAAAAAGAAATTATGGTAAAACTAATAGAGGAAATAGATATGATTATATTGTTACAGTTTTGTATAATAATAAAAAATATAAATTAAATAATGTTTATGATTCAAATATTAATAAATATGATGAAGGTGTATTAGTAAAAGCATATCTAAGTAAAGACCAATTATATGCGAATGAAGAAGGAGTTAAAACAAGTTCTTCTATATCAAATTTATATTTTGTATTTCTTTTTGTAACAATTGGAATGTTTATTGTATGTTTGGTAATAGGAACTAATTATAAAAAAGAAAAAAATATAGATATTCAAATAAAAAATCAGTTGAAAAACTGAGTTTTTTTATGTATAATATTTTTATACTAAGAGGGATAATATGAAGAAGAAAAATAAAAAAAAGAATGTTAAAAAAAATATAAAGAATAAAAATAAAAAAATAGTTAAAAAGAAAAAAAGAAAACTTAGAATAGGAAGAATTTTAATATTATTTTTAATAATAATTTTAATTATAGTTATTGTTAAATTATTTTTAAAAATACCAATAAAAAACTTTTATGTAAAAGGTAATATTAATTTAACAGATCAAGAAATAATAGATTTATCGAAATTAGAAGATTATCCATCGCTATTTAAGTATTCAAGTAAACAAATAGAAGAAAATATAGAATCAAGTGATTATATAAAAAAAGCAATTGTTAAAAAGAAAAAATTAAAAGAAATTCATATTGAAATCGAAGAAAATATTGTTTTATTTTATAATACGAATACTAAAAAAACTGTCTTATTAAATAAAAAAGAAGTAACAAAAGAATTAAATGGTCCAATTCTTATTAATTATGTTCCAGATAAGGTTTATGAAAAATTAATAGAACAAATGTCTTTAATAGATATAAAAATATTAAATAGAATATCTGAAATTAAATATGATCCTAGTAATGTAGATAAAGAAAGATTTTTATTTACTATGAATGACGGAAATTATGTGTATATAACACTAGAAAAATTAGAAAGTATAAATAACTATACAAAGATAAGTTTGGAAATAATTAACAAATTTGGAAAAAAGAATGGAACATTATATTTAGATGCTGGAGAATACTTTGAAATTTTTGATGAGTAATATTGGCATTTTAAAAAAAATATAGTATAATTATTTTATTGATTATAGGAGATGATGTTGTATGAAACATGTTTATACTAGTATTGATATTGGAACAGATACAATAAAAGTAGCAGTATGTGAATTATTTAATAATAAATTAAATTTACTTGCCGCATCATCTGTGAAATCTGAAGGAATAAAAAAAGGCTTAATCGTAAATCCAGAAACAGCAAAAGAAAAAATAGAACAAGCGATTAATGAAGTAGAAGAAATGCTTGGTATAAATATAAAACAAGTAATTGTATCAGTACCTAGTTATAGTGCTGACTTTAAACTAGTGAATGGAAAAACATCTATAAATGAAGATGTTGGTGTACTTGGAAAAGATATTTCAAGAGTATTAGAAAATTCTGTTAAAAATGCTGATATAGGTAATAATGAAGTAGTTAATGTATTACCAATTGATTTTGGTTTAGATGAACAAAAAGGAATATTAGATCCAAAAGGAAAAACTGGAAAAATATTAACATCAAGAGCTGTATTAGGAACGGTACCTAAGAAGAATTTATATTCTGTAGTAAGCTTACTTGAGAATATTGGATTAGAAGTAGTTGATGTATCATTAAATCCAGTAGGTGATATAAATATATTCAAGAATAAAGAAACAGAAAATAAAGTTGGAGCTATTATAAATATTGGTTATGATACAACAGAAGTATCTATTTATAATAAAGGAATTATAATAAAAAATTCTATTATTAATTTAGGTAGTATGAATATAGATAGCGATATATCATATATATATAAAATTAGTAATAATGATTCTTCTAAAATAAAAGAAAAATTTGCACTTGCTCATAAAAGATATGCAAGTAAAAGTGATTTTTATGAAATAACTAATAAACTAGGAGAAAAAATTAAAATAAATCAATTCGAAGTATCTGAAGTAGTAATGTCTAGAATAGAAGAAATATTAGTTTTAGCTAGAAAAGAAATAAATCTTTTGACAAAAAGAGAAGTTGATTATATAATAATAACTGGTGGTACTAGTAGTATGGACAATTTCTCAGTAGTATGTGAAGAAATATTAGGAAATAGTGCTAGTATTGGAAATATTAGAATACTAGGAGTAAGAAATAATAAATATTCAGCAGTTATAGGAAATATTATTAATTTTATAAATAATTTAAAATTAAAAAATATTGATTACACAATGATTGATGAAGAAGAATTTGAAGAATATAAACAAAACAAAAACAACATAATGAATGTAATAAACGATACAATGTTAGGAAAAGTATTTGGTTACTTTTTCAATGATTAGGGAGGACTAAAAATGTTTGGATTAGAAATGGATCAATTAGCAAAAATAAAAGTAATAGGAGTAGGTGGAGCAGGAAATAATGCTGTAAATAGAATGATAGAATCAGGAGTAAAAGGTGTAGATTTTATCGTTGCAAATACAGATTTACAAGTATTAAATAATTCAAATGCACCAGTTAAAATTCAAATAGGTGAAAAACTTACAAATGGACTTGGAGCAGGAGCAAACCCAAATATAGGTAGAGATGCTGCACTAGAAAGTAAAGAAGAATTAAAAGATGCTTTATATGGAGCAGATATGGTTTTCATTACTTGTGGAATGGGTGGAGGAACAGGAACAGGAGCTGCACCAGTAATAGCTGATATAGCACAAGAACTTGGAGCACTTACTGTTGGTATAGTAACTAAACCATTCTCATTTGAAGGTAAAAAAAGAATGAACCATGCATTAGATGGGTTAGAAGAATTAAAAAAACATGTAGACACTTTAATTGTTATTCCAAATGATAGATTAAGAGAAATTATAGATAAATCAACTTCATTAGTAGATTCATTTAAAGAAGTAGATAATGTTTTAAGACGTGGAGTTCAATCAATATCAGACTTAATTGCAGTAGCAGGTCTTATAAACTTAGACTTTGCTGATGTTAAAGCAGTAATGGAAAAACGTGGACATGCCCTAATTGGTATTGGTATGGGAGTAGGAGAAGATAGAGCAGCAGAAGCAGCTCGTGAAGCAGTAACATCTCCACTTTTAGAAGCTAGTATAAGTGGTGCTACAGATGCAATCATCAATGTTACAGGTGGATCAAACTTAACATTATTTGAAGTAGAAGAAGCAGCAGAAGTAATTAGAGCTAGCGCTAATACAGATATTAATACAATCTTTGGAGCAGTTATTAATGAAAATTTAACAGATGAATTAATTGTAACTGTAATTGCTACAGGATTTGATAAAGATGAAGAAGAAAAAGAAGAAGTTAAAGAAGAACAACCTAAAAAAGTAATAGAAGAAACAGAAGAAGATGATACTGATATACCAGCATTCTTAAGAAAAAGAGTATTTTAACTCTTTTTTTATTTTACAAAGTATTTAAAAGTGATATAATAATATATCAATGGAGGGATAATATGAAAAAAATAAAAAACTTTGTAGTTTATGCAATTGGTTTAATTACAATTATTAAAACTACAAATTATGTATTAGAAAAAAATAGAAAATATAATAAAATAAAAAAGGAAATGCAAGAAAAAAATCTTATAAAAAAAGATGATACAATAGAAAATAATAATGAAGCAGTTAAAAGAAAATATATTGTTATAAAACAATATACAAAAGCTGATTTTGAATAATTAAAAAGTAAGTGTTAATAATAAAAATGGTTAAAAATCATTTTTATTTTATTGCATACTTTTGTTCGGTGTGGTATAATAAATCGGAGGTGTAAGTATGGACAAAATAATTATAAAAGGTGCACGTGAAAATAATTTAAAAAATATTGATATAGAACTTCCTAAAGATAAACTTATTGTAATGACAGGAGTATCAGGGTCAGGTAAATCATCACTTGCTTTTGATACAATATATGCTGAAGGAGAAAGAAGATATATAGAAAGTTTATCTGCATATGCTAGACAATTTTTAGGTGGTTCAGAAAAACCAGATGTTGATTCTATAGAAGGATTATCACCAGCTATAAGTATAGATCAAAAAACAACAAATAAAAATCCAAGATCAACAGTAGGTACAGTAACAGAAATATATGATTACTTAAGACTTTTATATGCAAGAATAGGTATTCCATATTGTCCAATACATAATAAACCAATAAGTAGTCAAAGTATAGAAGAAATGACTAATCAAATATTAAAGTTAGAAATAGGAACAAAAATTAGAATATTAAGTCCTATTATATATGGAGAAAAAGGAACACATGTTGATACACTAGAAAAATTAAATAAAGATGGATATGCTAGAGTTGTAATTGATAATGAAGATTACGAATTAACAGAAGAAATAAAACTAGAAAAAAATAAAAAACATAATATATTAGTCGTTATTGATAGAATAATTATAAAAGAAGATATAAGAAGTAGACTTTATGAAGGAATAGAACTTGCTAGTAAATTATCAAAAGGAAAAGTAGTAATAGATGTAATTGGTGATAAAGAAATCGTAATGAGTGAAAAATATGCATGTCCTGATTGTGATTTTTCATTACCAGAATTAGAACCTAGAATGTTTTCATTTAATGCACCTTATGGAGCATGTTCAGAATGTAAAGGGTTAGGTATAAAATATAAAATAGATGAAGATTTAGTAATACCAGATAAAAATTTAAGTATTAATGAAGGTGCTATAAAAGTAATAAATTTAAAAGATGATACAAATATAATATCTACTCAAATAAGTACAGTATGTAATTTTTATGATATAGATATGGATGCTAAAATAAAAGATATAGATAGAAAAAAATTAGATATTGTATTATATGGAACACCAGATGTATTAGAATTTAATTATGTATCAAAAAACGGAAATAAAAGAACACAAAAAGATTTTTATGAAGGAGTTATAACTAATCTAGAAAGAAGATATATAGAAACAAAAAGTGGATGGATTAGAGAATGGATAGAAGGATACATGACAGAACTTCCATGTCCAGTATGTAATGGCTCTAGATTAGATGCTTCAATTTTATCAGTAAAAATAAACAATAAAAATATATATGAAGTAACACTTCTAAGTATAAAAGAATTACATAAATTTATAACAACATTAAAATTGAATAAAGAACAAAAAGAAATATCAAATTTAATAGTAAAAGAAATAGAATCAAGATTAAGTTTCTTAATAAATGTAGGGCTTGAATACTTAACATTAGCTAGAAGTGCTGCAACATTATCAGGTGGAGAAGCACAAAGAATAAGACTTGCTACACAAATAGGTTCAAGATTAACAGGAGTCTTATATGTACTTGATGAACCATCAATTGGATTACATCAAAGAGATAATGATAGATTAATAAATTCATTAAAAGAAATGAGAGATTTAGGAAATACATTAGTAGTTGTAGAACATGATACAGATACAATGTTAGAAGCTGACTATTTAGTAGATATAGGTCCAGGTGCTGGAATTCATGGTGGAGAAGTAGTAGCAATTGGTACACCAGAAGAAGTAATGAAGAATGAAAATAGTATTACTGGAAAGTATTTAACTGGAAAATTAAAAATAGAAGTACCAAAAACAAGAAGAAAAGGTAATAAAAAATTTATTGAAATAAAAGGTGCTAAAGAAAACAATTTAAAAAATTTAAATGTTAAAATACCACTTGGTACATTTACTTGTATAACTGGAGTATCAGGGTCAGGTAAATCAACACTTGTAAATGAAATATTATATAAAGTATGTAGAAATAATTTATATAAAACAAAAGAAAAACCAGGTAAACATAAAGAAGTAAAAGGATTAGAAAATATTGATAAAGTAGTAGATATATCACAAAATCCGATAGGAAGAACACCAAGAAGTAATCCTGCAACTTATACTGGAGTATTTGATGATATAAGAGATGTATTTGCAGAAACTAAAGAAGCAAAATTAAGAGGATATGATAAAGGTAGATTTTCATTCAATGTAAAAGGTGGAAGATGTGAAGCATGTTGGGGAGATGGAGTTAAAAAAATAGAAATGCATTTCTTACCAGATGTTTATGTACCATGTGAAGTATGTGGTGGAACTCGTTATAATACTGAAACATTACAAGTAAAATATAAAGAAAAAAATATATATGATGTACTTGAAATGCAAGTAGAAGAAGCATATCATTTCTTTGAAAATATTCCAAAAGTAAAAAATAAATTACAAATGTTAATGGATGTAGGACTTTCTTATATTAAATTAGGTCAAAGTGCTCCAACATTATCAGGAGGAGAAGCTGCACGTGTTAAACTTGCTAAAGAATTACAAAAGAAACCAACTGGTAAAAGTCTATTTATATTAGATGAACCAACTACTGGATTACATACAGATGATATAAAAAAATTATTAGTAATATTACAAAGAATAGTTGATAATGGAGATACAGTAATAGTTATAGAACATAACTTAGAAGTAATTAAAGTATCTGATTATATAATTGATTTAGGTCCAGAAGGTGGAGATGGTGGAGGAACCATTATAGCAAAAGGAACACCAGAAGAAGTATCTAAAATAAATGAAAGCTATACAGGAAAATATTTAAAAGGATATTTAAAATAGATGTTTTTAAATTTTGAAAAAGAAGAATTACCAGAAAAATTAATAGGTTATAAAGCTTTCAATTCAGATTTCACAAATAGATATGGAATGAAATTTGAAATAGATAAAATTTATAAAGTATTTAATGAAATAAAATTTGGAAACTATGGTAATGGATTTCATTTTTGTGAAAATTTTGAAGATACACTTAGATACTTTGATGCAATTGATGATGATATAATAATAGCTAAAGTAGAAGCAACTGGTAAAATAGTAGAATATAATGATGAATATTATGGTTTTTATAATATGTATTGTTCTGAAAAAATAAAAGTATTAGAAATAATAGATAGAAAAGAAATAATTGAAATGGCTAAAAAATTATCATCATATTATGAATTAATTAGATTTACAAGATTTATATCATTATATAGATTAACAGAAGAAGAACAAGAATATTTAATCGATAATTCTAGAGATAAAGAAAAAGTAAAATGCTTAATGAATATATATCAACAAACATCTAATTTATAAAAATAATAGAAAAAAATCTATTATTTTTTATTTACTATTCGTCCAAAATATAGTATACTTCTGGTAGACTTGTTTTTTCTAAATAGAAGGTGTTATATGGAAGAAATAATAAAGAAAATAGATAATATTATAGAAAATAAATATGATTATAAATATATAAAAGAAGAAATAGTTTTAATCTATTATTTATTAGGAAAATACTTATATAATAATAAAAAATCATATAATTTAATATATGAAGTAGAAGATATATTAAGAAAAAAATATGGATTATTAATTGGTTTTACAAGAAGAAATTTAAATAATATGGTAAAATTTTATAGTTTATATCAAAATGAAAATATAAATAAATTAAAAAATATATCATGGGATTTACATTTAATAATAATGAAACAAAATAATAAAAAAGAATTAATAAAATACTGTTTAAAATATAATATAGATAAAAAAAGTTTAAATAAAATAATTAAAAATGGTTTTAATGAAAAATATATTTCAAATAATAATATTGAAGATGATATTGTAACTTTAGAAATAATAAAAAAACTAGTAGCAAATCCAACAAAAATTTGATATACTATAAGTGGTGATATGTATGTTATTTAAAAAAGAGAATAAAAAGAAAAAAGCAGAACTTGATGTAAGAGGTATTAATGAAGTTGTTTCATTATCAAAAACAATTTTAAAAATATTCACAGTTTTATTATTTATAGTAGGTGCTTATATATCTATTATAATTTTAAAAGAGTTACACGTAAAACAAAATGTATTAACAATTTTAAAAATTATTTCACCATTATTTATTGGTTTCTTTGTAGCTTGGTTATTTGATCCATTTGTATCAATGTTACAAAGAAAAGGTGTTAGAAGAACATTAGGTACAGCTATAACATATGTAATTTTTATAGGAATAATTAGTATAATTCTAGGTTCTTTAATACCATTATTGGGAGATCAAATAAATGATTTTGTAAAAATAATGCCAAATGTATTTGATAATATAAAATCATGGTTAGATGGAGTACTTAATAATTTAAAAAATATTGATAATTTAGATGTTGATGAATTTAAATTGAAATTATTTGAAAACATAGAAAGTATAGGTACAAATTTAACATCATCATTACCAGAATTAACTATTAATTTTGTAAAATCATTATTCTCAGGTATAGGTAATTTATTAGTTGGATTAATAATTGGATTCTTCTTACTTATTAATTTTAATAATGTATCAGATTCTGTTATAACTTTATTCCCTAAAAAATTACAAAGTAGTACTAGAGATATATTTAATGAAATAAATACAGCATTTAGAAGATTTATAAATGGAGCACTTGCAGATTGTTCATTAGTATTTGTAGTTAGCTCAATATGTTTTGCAATAGCAGGACTTCAAGCTCCATTACTATTTGGATTATTCTGTGGACTTACAAATATAATTCCTTATGCAGGACCATATATAGGTGGAGCACCAGCAGTTATAGTAGCATTCTCACAATCAACAACTACAGGAATTATAGTATTAGTATGTATTGTAGTAATTCAACTTTTAGAAGGAAATTTAATACAACCATTAATAATGAGTAAATCAGCTAAATTACATCCAGTTACAGTAATGATAGGATTATTAGTATTTGGACATTTCTTTGGAATACTTGGAATGGTAATCGCAACACCTGTAATTGCGGCATGTAAAGCATTAATATTATTCTTTGATGAAAAATATGATATTTTAAATTATGATAGATAAAACAATGATAAAGAATAAGTAACTAATATATTTTTTAAAGAGAGTTAGTGGTCGGTGTAAACTAACAAAAATAATTAGTGAAAGCTATCTTTTAGTGTAGTAATAACTACCGGTCTAACCGTTATATTAATTAAGAATAAATTAGGATGGTACCACGGCTTTTCGTTCCTAGAAAATGCTAGTGGTTTTTTCTTTTGTTGGAGGAATTTATGAAAATAATAATATTAAGTGGAAAAGCAGAAAGTGGAAAAAATAGAGTAGCTAGTATAATAGAAAATAATTTAAAAGATAAAAAAACAATAACTATTTCATATGCATCACATTTAAAAGAATATGCTAAAAATATATTAAAATGGGATGGAAATGAAAATACTAAACCTAGAACATTTTTGCAAGAAATAGGCGATTATGTAAAAAAAATAGATAATAAATTTTTAATAAATAGATTATTACAAGATATAGAAGTGTACAAAAATTATTTTGATGTTATAATAGTAAGTGATGCAAGATTTATAGAAGAAATTAATTGTATAAAAGAAAAATATGAAAATGTATCAGTTATAAATATTATTGGTAGAGAAAATAGTTTAAATAATATGGAAAAAAATCATATAACAGAAACAGCATTAGATAATTATAATATATATGATTTTAAAATAGAAAATAAAAGTTCTATAGAAGAGTTAGAACAAAAAGTAAAAAATATAATAGAGGTGATAAAATGGTAGTAGCAATCGATGGTCCAGCAGGAAGTGGAAAAAGTACAGTAACAAATATAATAGGAGAAAAATTAGGGTTTACGAAAGTAGATACTGGAGCTACATATAGATGTTTAGCTTTAAAAGCTATTAGAAACAATGTAGAAAAAGAAGAAGATTTAATAGAACTATCTAAAAACTTAGATATTGAAATAACAGAAGATAAAAAAGTGTTTTTAGATGGACAAGAAGTAACATTAGATATTAGAACAAATGAAGTATCTAATAGAGCTTCATTTATATCAAATATAGTAGATGTAAGAAAAAATTTAGTAGAATTACAAAGAAAAATGTCAGTAGGAAAAGATGTAATATTAGAAGGAAGAGATACAACAACAGTAGTATTTCCTAATGCAGAAATTAAAATATATTTAGATGCAACATTAGAAGAAAGGGCTAATAGAAGATTTAGACAAAATAAAGAGCTAAATATAGAAGTTCCATATGAAGAAGTATATAAAAGTATGGAAGCAAGAGATTATAATGATATGCATAAAGAATTTGGAGCATTAACAAAAACAGAAAATCAAATATATATAGATACTACTAATATGACATTAGAAGAAGTAGTAGATGAAATAACAAACATCATAGAAGGAGAGAAGTAAAATGAATTTAAAAGACTTATATATAAATTTCTTTATAGAAAAAGGACATAAACAAATACCATCATCACCTGTAGTACCAGAAAATGATCCATCAGTTTTATTTAATACTGCAGGTATGCAGCCACTTATTCCATATTTAATGGGAGAAACTCATCCATATGGAACAAGACTATGTGATTATCAAAAATGTATAAGAACAAATGACTTAGATGCTATTGGAGATACAACACATCATACATTTTTTGAAATGTTAGGTAATTGGAGTTTAGGAGATTATTTTAAGAATGAAAGTATTGAATGGAGTTTTGAATTTTTAACAAAACATTTAAATATTCCTGTAGAAAAATTAGCTGTAACAGTATTTGCAGGAAATGATTTAATTCCATTTGATCAAGAAAGTCATGATAAATGGTTAAGTTTAGGAATTAAAGAGAAAAGAATAGCTAGAACTGTAGAAGATAATTTCTGGATTGCAGGAGAAACTGGACCATGTGGACCAGATACAGAAATATTCTATTTTAGAAGTGATGATGAAATTCCATCAACATTTGATCCAGAAGATGAAAGATGGGTAGAAATTTGGAATAATGTTTTCATGCAATACTATAAAGATAGTGAAGGAAATGTAACAGAACTTCCTAAGAAAAATGTTGATACAGGAATGGGTGTTGAAAGAACAACTGCAATATTAGAAGGTGTAAATGATAATTACCTATCAAGCGTATGGAAAGATGTAATTGAATTAATAGAAAAAATATCTAACTTACCATACGAAGGTAATGAAACTAGCATGAGAATAATTGCTGACCATTTAAGAACAGCTGTATTTATTTCAGCAGATCCAGCAGGAATAAAACCATCTAATACAGATCAAGGATATATTTTAAGAAGATTACTAAGACGTGCAATAAGACATGCTAAAAAGTTAAATATTGATGTTAATAGTGATTTTGAACAACAAATATCTAAATTAATATTAAATAAATATAATAAATACTATAAAGAATTAGTAGATAATGAACAAGTAGTATTAGAAGTACTTAATAATGAAAAAATCAAATTCAATAGAACACTTGAAAAAGGATTAAGAGAATTTGAAAAAGTAGTTAGAAATAATGAAGATATAGATGGAACTTCAGCATTCAGATTATTCGATACTTATGGATTCCCTATAGAACTTACAATAGAACTTGCTAGTGAAAGAAATTTAAAAGTAGACGAAGAAGGATTTAATAATAAATTTAAGGAACATCAAGAAAAATCAAGAACAGCTTCAGCAGGTAAATTTAAAGGTGGATTATCTGGAAATAGTGAAGTAGAAACTAAATATCATACAGCAACACATTTACTTAATGCAGCATTAAAAGTAGTAGTAAATAAAGATGTACATCAAAAAGGATCAAATATAACAAGTGATAGATTAAGATTTGACTTCTCATGTGATCATAAACTTACAGATGAAGAAAAACAAAAAACTGAAGAATTAGTAAATAAATGGATTAGTGAAGGATTAGAAGTAACTAAAAAAGAAATGAGTAAAGAAGAAGCCATTGCTTCAGGTGCAGAATGTATGTTTATAGAAAAATATCCTGATATTGTAACTGTATATAGTATCGGTGATGTATCACATGAATTATGTGGAGGACCACATGTAAAAAATACAAATGAGTTAGGTACATTCAAAATCAAAAAAGAAGAAGCAAGTAGTGCAGGTGTTAGAAGAATAAAGGCTATATTAGAAGATTAATATCAGAATTTCTGATATTTTCTTTTTATTTATATTATGATAAAATTAAAGTAGGTGGTAATATGTTAGAAAATATAAAACAAAATATATTAAATAAAGAAAATAATTTAAGTAAGTTTGCTACTAAAAGTAGTGAATCAATAAGACTTAATGAAGATAAAATAGATGATATAAGACCAGCTTATTTTAGAGACATAGATAGAATTATATATTCATTATCATATACTAGATATATAGATAAAACACAAGTATTTTCAAATAATGATAATGATAATATAAGTAAAAGAATGACACATGTTCAAATGGTTTCTAAAATAGCAAGAACAATAGGTAGAGCTTTAAATCTAAACGAAGACTTAATAGAAGCTGCAGCTTTAGGTCATGACTTAGGACATGTTCCATATGGACATATAGGTGAATCAATATTAAATAAAATAAGTTTAGAAAATAATGAAGGATATTTTAATCATAATATCCAAAGTGTAAGAACATTAATGTATGTAGAAAATAAAGGATTAGGAAGCAATATATCATTACAAGTATTAGATGGTATAATGTGTCATAACGGAGAATTTGTACAAGATAAGTATGAACCTAAGAAAAAAACAAAAGAAGAATTTTTAAATGAGTATAATAATAGTTATATAGATGAATCACAAAATAAAAAATTAGTACCAATGACATTAGAAGGTTGTGTAGTAAGAATAAGTGATGTAATAGGATATATTGGAAGAGATATCGAAGATGCTGTAAGACTTGGGATATTAAAAAAAGAAGAAATACCAAATAATATAACTAATGTATTAGGTACAACAAATAGTGAAATAATTAATACAATAGTACTAGATATAATAAAAAATAGTTATGATAAACCATATATTACAATGACTAAAGAAGTATTTAATGCTATTAAAGAATTAAAAGATTTTAATTATAAAAGTATATATGCTAAAGCAAATACTAAAGAACAAATAGAATTTTATGAAAAACAATTTAGATTTTTATTTAATACATATTTAAAACATTTAAATGAAAATATAAAAGAAGAAAAAATATTTAAAGTATTTATAAATGAAATGGATAAATTATATTTAGAAAATAATTCTAATGAAAGAATAGTAATTGATTATATAGCAGGTATGACAGATGATTATTTGAATGCAGAATATAATAGATTAATTGACAAAAACTAAATAAAAGTATAACATTATAATAGAGGTGAAGATATGTATCATTTTGTAGGTATAAAAGGAGCTGGAATGAGTTCTCTAGCTCAAATAATGAAAGAATTAGGGTATAATGTACAAGGTAGTGATGTAGATAAACATTTTTTTACAGAACAAGGACTTATAGAAAAAGGAATAGAATTCTTTCCATATGATGAAAATAATATAAAAGAAAATATGAAAATAGTTAAAGGTGAATCTATTAAAGATGATCACCCAGAAATAGTAAAAGCTAATGAACTAGGATTAGATATATATTCATATGTTGAAATGGTAGGAAAATTAACAAATAAATTTAAAACTATATGTGTAGCAGGATGCCACGGGAAAACTACTACAACATCAATGATGTCATTAGTTTTAAATAATATAAAAGGAGCTAATTATCTAATTGGAGATGGAACAGGATATGCAGCTTTAGATAATGAATTTTTTGTACTAGAATCATGTGAATATAAAAGACATTTCTTAGAATATAATCCATATTATGCAGTAATTACAAATATAGATTTAGATCATGTTGATTATTATAAAGATATAGATGATGTAATAGATGCATATCAAGAATTTGCTAATAAAGCAGAAAAAATGGTAATAGCATGTGGAGATGATCCATATACTCATTCATTAGAAATTAATCCAGCAATATTCTATTATGGATTAGATGAAGATAATGATATAAGAGCAACAAATGTAAACTATAAGGAAGATGGAACAAGCTTTGAAGTAGAAGTAGAAGGAAATTACTATGGATTCTTTGATTTACCAATATATGGTAAACATATGTTACTTGATGCATTAGCAGTTATAGCAATTTGTTACTATGAAAGAATAGATGCTAAAGAAGTATCAAAAATCTTTAAAACATTTAAAGGAGCAAAAAGAAGATTTTCAGAAACTATAGTAGGAGAAAATATTATAATAGATGATTATGCACATCATCCAAATGAAGTAAAAGCAACACTAAAAGCAATTAAACAAAAATATCCAAAAAAAGAAGTAGTTGCAATTTTTCAACCACATACATTCACAAGAACTGAAGAATTTGCTGATGATTTAGTTAAAGTATTAAATATTGCAGATAAATCATATATTATGGATATTCACCCTGCTAGAGAAAAACAAGAAGATTATCCAAATATTACTTCAAATATAATAATTGATAATTTAGATAATGGATATCATATAAATATAGATGAAGCTGAAAGTTTATTAAATGATGAACCTACAGTATATATATTTATGAGTCCAAATGATATATCAAAAATAGAAAATGATTTAATAGAAAAATTAAAAACATTATAGATTATCTATAATGTTTTTTATTTTCTCAGTATTTTTAAAATTTAATTTAGCGATTTCACTTAATTTATCAAAACCATATTTTTTAACTATATTGGCTCCAACTAAATCAACTTTATCACTTGCTCCTTTAGGTAAGAATTCATCAACACTTTCACTTAATTTATCGAATTCATTAATAAATATATATCTACTAATTAATGAAGCACAAGCGACTGATAAAACTTTACTTTCAGCTTTAGTCATAAAAGTGATACCCTTGCATACATTACTAGAAGTTTTTAAATAGTTATAATAAATAGGAGCTTTAGCAAATTCATCAACTATTATATAATCAGCTTTGTATTTACTACTTAAATCTAATAAAACTTTGTTATGTAATATAGCTTTTATTTTATTCATATTTATATCATCATTATATTTTAAATTATATTCTTTGTTAGTTAAAATCATACTACTATATGGAATTCTTTTAATAATTTGTGGAACTATTTCTAATATTTTATTATCATCTAATTTTTTTGAATCTTTGACACCTAATTCTTCTAAAAATTTAATGTCTTCTTTGGTAACATAAGCACTTGTTACAACAATAGGTCCAAAATAATCTCCAGTTCCAACTTCATCAGAACCAATTGAATTAGAATTATATATTTTTGGATCAACAATGATTTCTTTTTTTTCTTTTGTTTTATCTTCACTGTTTTTCATATCGATTGTTTTATTTGGATTTAAATGTCTTTCTCTTTCTATCCAAATACGAGCAGATATATCAGCACTCTTACCTTGAAATACAGCTTTACCAGATTCATATAAAGTTACAACCGTATCAGCATCATCTGCTTGAAAAACTGCATATTGAGGAGTTTTAGGCCTTTTAAAATCTTCAAAAAATTCAACCATTTCTTTTTTAGTATTTTCACTAACTTTAAGTGTTATAGTCATAATATCACCAACCTATATTTATTTTATCATAAAAAAAAATAAATTTCTTTCTTTTTATAAAAAATTATAATATAATTAAATAGAGGTAGTTATTATGATATTAGATATTATTTTAGTTTTAATTATATTTAGTAGTGCACATTTAGGTTATAAAAGAGGATTTACAAAAGAATTAGTATCATTTTTAGGATTTTTTGTCATACTAGTATTATCCTTTATATTTAAAAATCCAATATCGATGTTAATGTATGAAAATTTACCATTTTTTAAATTTTCATGGTTAGTAAAAGGAGCAACATCTTTAAATATACTTTTATATGAAATAATATCATTTCTTATAGTTTTATCTATATTAATGATTATTTTTAGATTTTTATTATTCGCAACATCATTAATAGAAAAATTACTTAAAATGACCTTTATATTAGGTGTTCCATCAAAAATATTAGGATTTATAGTAGGTATTTTAGAAGGAATCGTATGGAGTTTTATAATAGTTTATATTATAAACTTACCATTCTTTAATGTACCATTTATAAGAAATTCTAAAATATCAGATACTTTATTAAATAATACACCAATACTTACAACTTTAACAAAAGAAACAGTTAAAGCAAGTAAAGAAATAGAAAATTTAATAGAAGAGTATGGAAATAAAGGTACAATAGAAGAATTTGATTATAAAACTATAGATGTTATGCTAGAATATAAAATAGTAAAAGTAGAATCAATAGATAAATTAGTAGAAAAAGATAAATTAAAAATAAAGGATATTGATAAATTACTAGATAAATATAAGGAGGCATAATATGAAGATAGATTTAAATGATGAAAATTTTAATGAAATAATAAGTAAAGAATTAGTCTTAGTAGATTTTTATGCAAGTTGGTGTGGACCATGTCGTATGTTAAACCCTATATTAGATGAAGTAATAAATGAAACTGATATAACACTTGTAAAAGTAGATGTAGATAAACATCAAATTATTTCAAAACAATATGGTATCATGACAATTCCTACAATAATATTATTTAAAAATGGAGAGATAATAGAAAAAAGAGTAGGAATGACTAGTAAAGAAGGGTTAATTAGCTGGATAGAAGAAAACAGATAAAAATCTGTTTTTTTATGTAAAAATTAAATAAATTTGATATAATGAAGTTGGTGATATTGTGCAAAGATATTTTAGTAAAGAAAAAATAGATAATAGATTCGTATTAAGTGATGATGATATATATCATATAAGAACAGTAATGAGAATGAAAGATAATGATGAAATAATTGTTGTTAACGATAAAAAAGCTTATTTATGTTGTCTAGAAAATGTAAAGGAAAATATAGGTATTATTATAAAAAAAGAATTAGAAAAAATAGATTATAATACTCCTGAGATAACACTCATAGTTCCAATTTTAAAAGAACAAAAAATGGATTTAATACTTCAAAAAAGTACAGAACTAGGAGTTTCTAAAATAATTCCAATTTTAACAAAACGAAGTATTATAAAGCTAAAACCATCAGATTATGATAAAAAAATTACAAGATGGATGCGTATAGTAAAAGAAGCAAGTGAACAATCACATAGAGTAGATATTCCAAAAATAAATGATATCTTAACTATAAAAGAATTACAAAATCTAGAAGGTTTTAAATATGTATGTAGTACAAAAGAAAAATCGAAAAATATAAAATTAGTAATGAAAAATGTAAAAAATTGTGATAGAATTAATTTAGTAATGGGTCCAGAAGGTGGACTAGATGAAAAAGAAGAAACTGAACTTAATAAAATAGGATTTGAATCTATTACATTAGGTAGTAGAATAATGAGAGTAGAAACAGTTCCTTTATTTTTATTAAGTGTAATTAATTATGAATTTATGGAGTGATTATAATGGAGTTACTTAAAATAGCATCTAATCATACATTGTTTTTATCAATATTAATAGGTATTTTAATAATTAATTTTGGTTGTATAATTTATTTAGTAATAAGAGAAAAAAAAGAAGATAAAAAAGAAATAGACGAAATATTAAGTGAATTAGAAGAAGAGACAATAAAAGAAGAAATAAAAATAGAAGATAAAGAAAAAGAAGAAAAACAAGATTTAAAATTAGAAGAAAATAAACGTGAAGTAGAAGAAATGCTAATGAAGATGCAAAAAGATTTAGAAGCAACTCCAGAAGATGTAGTAACTAACTTTGAAAATGAACAAGAAGAAAACTCTATAATAAGTTATCAAGAACTTTTAAAAAGTGTAAAAGAAAAAAAAGAAATAGAATCAAAAGTAACTCAAGTAAAAATTGAAGAAGATATAAAAGAAGAAAAAATTGAAATAGAAGAATTTGATAATGAAGATACAATACGATTAGAACCAATTGTAGATACAAATAAAAAATTCAAAAATACAGATTTTATATCTCCAATTTTTGGTAAACAAGATAATGAAATTAAATATCCAACAGTACCAAAACTAATAAGACAAGAAGATGAAGAAGAAACTATTTCATTATTTGATTCATTAGATATGGATTATGAAGAAAAAATAGTAGATACTAGAAGACTTGAAGCAGAAATTAAGAAAAATGATGATTTCTTAAAAGCATTAAAAGAATTTAGAAAAAATTTAGATTAATATGATATAATAAACTAGAATTTAATTTCTAGTTTTTTTGGAGGTAAATATGAAGTTTAATATATATACATTAGGATGTAAAGTAAATACATATGAATCAAATGTAATGAGTGATTTATTAAAAAATAAAGGTTATATAGAAGTATCAGTAGATGAAAAAGCAGATATATCAATAATTAATACTTGTACAGTAACAAATACTGCAGATAATAAATCTTTAAAAACAGTAAGACATGCTATAAAAGAGAATAAAGATGCTATTATAGTAGTAGTTGGATGTATGAGTCAAAATAAAAAAGAAGAAGTACTAAAAATAGATGGTGTAGATATAGTTTTAGGAAATATTGGAAAATCAAAAATAGTAGAATATATAGATGAATATATAAAAACAAAAAATCAAAAACTAGATATATATGATATGATGGATACTACATTTGAACCAATGATTTTAAATAACTTTAATAAAACAAGAGCGTTTGTAAAAATACAAGATGGATGTAATAATTATTGTTCATATTGTATTATTCCATATGTAAGAGGAAATGTTAGAAGTAAAGATAGTCTAAGTGTTATAAAAGAAGTAAAAGAATTAGTTAGTAATGGACATAAAGAAATAGTTTTAACAGGTATACATACAGGACATTATGGAAGTGATTTAGATAATTATAACTTTTCTAATCTATTAACTGATTTATGTAAAATAGAAAAATTAGAAAGACTTAGAATTTCTTCAATTGAAATAACTGAATTAACAGATGAGTTTTTGAGTGTTTTAGAAAATAATAAAATATTAGTAGATCATATGCATATACCACTTCAATCAGGAAGTGATACAGTACTTAAAAGAATGAATAGAAAATATGATAAAAAATATTTTATAGAAAAAATAGAAAAAATAAGAAAGATAAGACCAGATATGTCAGTAACAACAGATGTAATAACAGGTTTTCCTGGTGAAACAGAAGAAGAATTTAAAGAAACAATAGAAACTATAAAAAAAGTAGAATTTACTAAATTACATGTATTCCCTTATTCTAGAAGAAAAGGAACAGTAGCAGATGAGATGGAAAATCAAATTGATGAAAAAATAAAAAAAGAACGTGTAAAAATATTAATGACTTTATCTAAAGAATTAGAAATAAAATATATGGAAAAATTTATAGATAAAGAAGTTGTATTTATACCAGAAATCATTAAAGATGAATATTTAATAGGACATACAGGAAACTATTTAAATGTAAAAATAAAAGGTGAAGAAAACTTAATTGGTGAAAATGTAAAAATTAAATTAAAATATGTAGAATATCCATATATTATTGGATGCAAAGAAAAATAAAGTAAATAAGGTGTAAAATACCTTATTTTTTTGTTTTCAAAATCAAAAAAAATGGTATACTAATTATAAAGAATAGGAGAGATAAAATGAAGAATAAAAAAGGTTTTACACTTATAGAACTATTAGCAGTAATAGTAATACTAGCAATAATAGCACTTATAGCAACACCAATCATATTAAATATGATAAATGATGCAAGAAAGTCAGCAGCAGTAGACTCAGCATACGGATATATAGAGGCGATAGATTATAATAACGCAATGTCACAATTAAATGGTAATTATAAAAAAATAGAATCAGGAGAAGTAACATCATTTAATAGCAAAGTAAACGTAAAAGGAACAAAACCAACAAGTGGAACAATTGAAGTAGATTCATCAGGAAGAGTAATAAAAGCAACACTAGTAATAAATGGATATGAAGTAAAATATGAAGATGGAGAAGCAACAGTAGAAGGAAAAGCAACTGACAATGAAAATAAAGAAGAAAAAGAAGAGCAACCAGAAAACCAACAACCTGAAGAAGTAGTAACTGGCCCAACAAGTGAAGATCCAGATAAAAATACAACAAAAGGATTACTAAAAATAGTATATTTAGATCCAACAGATTTAACAAAAACATGTACTAGTGAAGATGCAGCAAATAATGTAAATAGTAATGGTACACCTACAGAAATAACAACAGGATGTATGAAATGGTATGCATATAAAGATGATGGAACAAATTATTTAATGATATTAGATCATAATATAACAGGTACATTAGCTTGGAGCCATTCCATATCAGATAAACCAGGTGTAATGACTGATGCTGCAAATTTCTTAAATAACAAAACATCATCATGGGATTCAAAATTATCATTATCAGAAACTATAGATAATTTTGATTATACAGGGTATAAAGCAAGATTAATAACAGCAGATGAAGTAGCAGAGATAACAGGAGCAAATACATCATTAAAATGGGCAAGTAACCTTACATATACTTATGATACACCTGAAATTGGAACAACAGTGTCAGATTATTATTTAGATGGATTAAATGGAACAGATACAACATGGAAAACCAAAGTTGCTAGTCTTACAACTAAATCTAAATATGCATGGTTATATGATTATACAGCTTATAGTACATCAGATGGTTGTATCGATTATGGATGTAATATAAGTGATAGAAATTATTATAATTATTATGCTTATGGTGAGGTTTCTTCAACTGAAAAAATAGCTGGATATTGGACATCTACTATGACAACTGAGTCTAATGGTAATAGCACACAAGCTTATCGTGTATCAGAAAGAGGTAATTTGCAAGCTCGTTATGTTGGTAATATACATGATGCAGGTATACGTCCAGTAATAAAAGTACAAAAATCATTAATAAGAGAATAGTTTAACTAAATCATTGTAAACAAATGTAAAACTAAATTGACACTAAAAATTTATAATGATATATTATAATAGAGGTGGAACTATGAACATAATAAACGTATATGTTAATGAAACATGTGGATTTGATATAGGAGCAAATAGAAATAATATACCAAAAGAAGATATAGTAGATAATTTAAAAAAAGCTTATGGATATAAAGGATGTAAAAATATCACAAGAAGTAGAGATGAACATGGTATAAAGTATACTGCTAAATTTGATACTTTTAAAGATTATAACGTAATAATACCAGCATCTTCTTTAAAAGCAAATAAGCAAATGATAAAAGAATTAAATACTATATGTAAATTAATGAAATTAAAAAGAAAAGAAATACAAGAAGCAAGAATGAAAAAAGTATTTGTGGGAGCTTGTATAGTTCTAGCAGGTGCCTTTGTAGTAGAAAAAGCAGCACCAGTATTAGATTATGCTGCAAAAAAAGTAGTTGAATGGGATAATGAAAATTTCGAACGTGAACTTGAAGAAAGTGGAGCTATTGAAATGCAACAAAATTTAGAAATGCAAAAAAATCATGAAGCAGCAATGGAACAATTTTATCAAGATAAAAAAGTAGAAGAACAACAACTACAACAACAAATAAGTGAATTTGAAGCACAACAAGAACAATTTAATCAAGAACAAACACAAAAAATGATAGATGACATGGAACAATATAGAGATTTTGATACAATGCCAGGAGTAACAAAAATAGAAGAGTCTGATGTAAAAGTACGTTAGACTTTTTTTTGTATAAAAAAAATGATACAATTAATTAGGTGATTATATGGAAAACTATATAAAAGGAATATATAAAAGATCAATATTTAAAGGTGATAATGGATTTATAATAGGTATATTTAAAATAGAAGATACAAATGATGATGATGTAATTGATTATTTAAATAAAACAATAACATTTACAGGAACATTTGCAGAACTTAATGAAGATGATAAATATATCTTTTATGGAGAAGCAGTAGAACATATAAAATATGGTTTTCAATATAATGTAAAAAATTATGAAAGAATTAAACCAGAAGATAAAGATTCAATAATAGAATTTTTATCAAGTGATTTATTTAAAGGAATAGGGAAAAAACTTGCTACTAAAATAGTAGAAACATTAGGAGATAATACATTAGATAGAATATTAGAAGAAGAAAACTGTTTATATTTAGTACCAACTATAACTGAAAAGAAAATAAAAGTAATAGTAGATACACTAAATAAATATGAAGAAAGTCATAAAACAATTGTTTATTTAACAGAAATAGGATTTAGTCTAAAAGATGCACTTGCTATATATAATAAATTTAAAAGTAATACAATTTATAAAATAGAACAAAATATATATAGTATACTAGATACAGATTTAGATATTTCATTTTTAAAAATAGATGAAATAAATAAAAAATTAACAGATGAAACAAGTATAGAAAGAATAAAAGCATGTATTTATTATGTTATGAATACTATATCTTATCAAAATAAAGATACTTATCTATATTTTGATGAAATAAAAAAGAATGTCATTTCATATTTAAACTTAGATATAGAAGAAAATGATTTTATCAATTATATAGATGAACTTAGATATGAAGGAAAAGTAGTTGAGGAAGATGATAAATACTATGTAAAAGAATTATATGATTCTGAAAAAATAATTGTTGAAAAAATTAATTATTTAAATTCTAAACAAAAAGACAATATTAAAAATATAGATGAATTAATAGAAAGATTACAAGAAAATAATAATATCATTTATAATGAAGAACAAATAAATGCCATTAAATCATCTTTAATAAATAATATTACAATTATAACTGGAGGACCAGGTACTGGAAAAACTACAATTATAAAAGCAATAGTAGATTTATATATAAAAATAAATAAACTAAAAGAAAAAGAAATAGAAGAAAGAATTGCACTTCTTGCTCCAACAGGTAGAGCTAGTAAAAGAATGAGTGAATCAACTAATTTAAAAGCATCAACAATCCATAGATTTTTAAAATGGAATAAAGAAACAAATGCTTTTTCTATAAATGAATATAATAAAGATTTAAGTAATTTAATAATTGTAGATGAAGTAAGTATGATAGATATAAGTCTTTTAAGTAGTTTGTTTAAAGGACTTACAAATAATATTAAACTAATACTTGTAGGAGATTATAATCAATTACCAAGTGTTGGAATAGGACAAATATTAAAAGATTTAATAGAAAGTGAAATAATAAATACAATTAATTTAAATTATCTATATAGACAAAGTAATGAATCATATATACCAATACTAGCTGATGAGATTAAAAACGATAATTTAAGTGATGATTTTTTAACAACAAAAGATGATTATACATTTTTAAATTGTAATAGAATATCAATTGTAAAAAATATAAAAGAATTATCAAAAACATTAATAGAAAAAGGATATGATTATAAAAAAGTACAAATAATGGCTCCAATGTATATAGGAGTAAATGGAATAGATAATATAAATAAAGAATTACAAGATATATTTAATCCTAAGAATGAATTTACTAGAGAAATAAAAGTAGGAGATGTAATATTTAGAGAAAACGATAAAATATTACTACTTACTAATATGCCAGAAGAAAATGTTTATAATGGAGATATAGGAGTAATTAAATATATAAAAGAAGCAAATACTTCAAAAAGTAAAAAGAATGAAATATATATTGATTTTGATGGTAATGTAGTAAAATTCTTACCAACTGATTTTAATAAAATAAAACATGGATATATTATAAGTGTACATAAATCACAAGGAAGTGAATTTGATACAGTAGTATTATTAGTAAGTACCAGTTATAAAAGAATGCTATATAAAAAATTAATATATACAGGAATCACTAGAGCTAAAAGAAAATTAATTATATTAGGTGAAGCAGAAGCATTTAAATATGGAATAAAAAATAATTCTGAAGAAACGAGAAAAACAACTTTAAAAGAAAAATTAAAAGAAAATGTATAAAATAAAAAAAGCTAGATAAAATAATAATGTATGTATTAGTTTGTGTACATACATTTATTCATATTTTTTAGCAAGAAGGTGATTAAATGAAAAAGATGGATATAGCATACATGTTAATGGGTGCAGGAGCTGTTTTAGCATATCAAAAATATAGAAAACCAATGATGAAGAAAATGGAAAAAATGACTGATAAAATAATGAAAAAAACAGATAATATGCTAGAAGATATGATGTAGTAAAAAAGTCTCTTAAAGAGACTTTTTGTTAAATAGAAAGGACTAGAATATGGAAGAAAATATTAATGCATTAGATGAAATAAGTAAAGGTGCTTGTATGGGTATGGATGCAACACGTGACATCATAGATAAAATAGAAGAAAAAGAATTAAAAAGAATAGTAGAAGATCAATATCAACAATATGAAAAAATAAAGAAAAAAATAGATGATATATATGGAGAATATAGTGATTCTAAACCACATGAAACCGGTGCTATGACAAAAGCTATGACTTGGTCACAAATAAATATGAAAACAATGAATGATACAAGTACTTCTAAAATAGCAGAACTTTTACTTCAAGGAACAAACATGGGAATAATAGAAGGAAGAAAAATATTAAATAATAAAAATATAGATAAAAAAATACATAAAATTATAGAAGAATACGTAGAAATACAAGAAAAATATATTGAAAAATTAAAAAAATATTTATAAAAAAAGTTAAGAGAAATTCTTAACTTTTTCACTGAATATTAATACATCTTTATCGATTAATTTAATATTGTTTATAATATCAATTTTCTTTCTTCTTGGAATAACAAATAATAATATATCTTTATTATCAGTTTTTAAAATAGAAGTATTATATCCAATTGATTTAATATAATTATTTACTTCAATATTATTAGTAATACAATTTATTAATATATCACCGAGTGCTATTTTTTCTTCTATTATACTTCCAGCATAAGAACCAACTAGTGATCCTAATGCAAAAAATATTACTTTTAATGGATCTTCAATTAAATCATTTACAACAATACCAGTAACAAGTACCCATACTAAAGAAATCACAAATTGTAAAAAAGCACCTAATATTTTTTTACCATTAGCCACTACAATAAGTCTTAAAGTAGAAAGTCCATTTTCAATAACTTTAGAAATAAATATTAAAAAATATAAACCTATATTCATATAAACACCTATAATTATAATATGTAATTATTTAACAGTTATACTTCTTGACTTTTAATAAAATATATTTATAATATTTAAAAAGGTTGGGGTTTTATGGAAACAGATATTTTAATAGAACAAATGGTTAGAAGTGATATTTTAAATATAGTTCGCAGAATGAAAAGATGTCACTCTAAATCAATGTATGATAAATTAATATCCGATTTAGAAAAACTATATGAATTAGCAAATATCATACAATTAGATAATATTTTAAATGTAGATAATTATTCATATAAAACTTTTTCTAAAGATTATACAGAAATAGAAAGAAATCAAAAGAATTTTTATACTAGTAATTATGATTTTAATGACGAATTAACTGATAATTATATATATATATTAAATAATTATCCAAATCAACAATTTAAGTATTGTCTAACAGAAATGAGTATTGAAGAAAGCCAGGAACTAGTAGCTGAATTTCTTAATAAATTTGATAAAAAAATATTTGAATCATTTAAAAAATGTGTAAAAAATAATAAATTTATTTATTTAAGTAGCAAAGAATATGATTTTGTAAATGATGGACTAACTTTTTATGGTAATTATTTTACACCATATGTATTAGTAGAAGATTATGGTTCTATATTTACAGCAGTTAATTCTATTCATGAAGTTGGGCACATTTATGATTTTAATAATTCAAATGAATGTAGACGCAATTATTTATGTGAAATATATTCCCATTTTTTAGAATTAGTATTTGGTGATTATTTAGTTGAAAATAAGATTGATTTTCAAAATGTAAAATATGAATATCTAGATAATTTAGAAGAAAACATAAAAGATTTATCAAATTTATTAAAAGAAGATATTATTACAAATTTAGATTTTAGACAAAAATATAATCAAATATACTCTATATTAGAATATACATATGGAATGGTACTTGCTTTAGAATTTTATAATATATATTTACAAGATAAAGAATTAGCAATGTATCAAATAAATGATCTTTCAAAAAATAAAAATGATTTTTCTAATCCTTTTGATATAATTGAAAAATATAATTTTAATAAAGAAGAAATAATAGAAGGTAAAGTATTAGAAAAATATATAAAAAGAATATAAAAAAAGACAAATAGTCTTTTTTTTGTTATAATTAATTAGGTGGTAGTATGGGAAAAATACATATAATGGATGAATTATTATCAAATAAGATAGCAGCTGGAGAAGTTGTAGAAAGATGTATGAATGTTGTAAAAGAACTTGTAGAAAATAGTATAGATGCTAAAAGTACAGAAATTAAAATAGAAGTAGAACAAGCAGGAACTAAATTAATAAGAGTAACAGATAATGGAATCGGGATGGATAAGGAAGACGCAGTACTTTGTTTTGCACTTCATGCTACAAGTAAAATAAAAACAAGTGATGACTTATTTAATATAGGGACACTAGGTTTTAGAGGCGAAGCACTTGCTTCTATTGGAAGTGTAAGTGAAATTACATTAAAAACAAGTGATGGAATAACTGGTACTGAAGTAAAAGTAGTAGGTGGAAAAATAGAGGAAGTAAATGAATCAGATTTAAGAAAAGGAACAACTATAGAAGTAAAAAACTTATTCTTTAATACACCAGCACGTTTAAAACATTTAAAAAGTTTTTATACAGAACTTGCTAGTATAACAGATTATGTAAATAAAATATCTTTAACTCATCCAGAAATAAAAATAACATTAATATCAGATAATAATGTAGTTCTAAATACAGATGGTTCTAATAATTTACTTAAGAACATAAAATGTATATATGGAGTAGAAGTCGCAAAAAGAATGGTAGAAATAGAAGCAGAAAATGAAGATTATAAAATAAGTGGATATATATCTTTACCAGAAGTACATAGATCAAACAAAAATGGAATGATAACGCTTGTAAATAATAGAGTAGTTAGAAACATAGAATTAAATAGAACAATAAATGATTCATATCACTCATATAAACCAGATAATAGATATCCAATAGTAGTACTTAATATAGAAGTAGATCCAACTTTAGTCGATGTAAATATACATCCTACTAAAATGGATGTGAAATTTTCTAAATTTGAAGAATTAAATGACTTAGTAAGAGAAACAATAGAAAAAAAATTAAAAAATATTAATTTAATACCTAATATAGAAGCTAAAGAGCGTGAACATAAAAAAGTAGAAACATTTACCCTTAACTTTAATATAAATGAAGAAGAAACAAAATATGAAAAACAAGAAGAATTATTAACAGAAGAACCACTTGTAATTAATAATGATTTAATAATAAGTGAAAAATTAAAAGAAGAAGAACAAGAATTAGTAACAGAAAAAATGCCTTTAATGTATCCAATTGGGGAAGTACATGGTACATATATAATATGTCAAAATGATACAGGGATGTATATAATTGATCAACATGCAGCTAAAGAAAGAATAAATTATGAAATATGTCTAGATAAATTATCAAATCCAAATAATGATAAAATAGATATGATAGTGCCTACAACTATAGAATATTCAAATAATGAATATATAATTTTAAAAGAAAACTTTGATATGTTAGAAGAAATGAATTTTAAAATAGAACCATTTGGAATAAACTCAATTATAGTAAAAGCACATCCTACTTGGATACCTAGTGGTAATGAAGTAGAGGCTATAAAAAAAGTAATTGAAATGGTAATTGAAAAAGAAAAGAATTTTAATTTAGGAAGATTTAGAGATCATGTAGCAGCTACTATGGCATGTAAAATGAGTATAAAAGCAAATGATGAAATAACAAAAGAAGAAATGGAAAGATTGATAGAAGATTTAAGAAAATGCAAAAATCCATTTAACTGTCCTCATGGAAGACCAACAATAATTTATTATTCAAAAGAAGAATTAGAAAAATTATTTAAAAGAAGTGGTTTTTAAAGTGTAAAGTTTTTGTTTTTTAAAGACAAATATTGACATATAATTTAAAAAAATGTAAACTTTTTTATAAGGAGGAAAGAAAATGTTTTGTGGAGAATGTGGAACAAAAAATGAAACTGGTGCACAATTCTGTGAAAAATGTGGAGCTAAATTAGAAGTAGAAGAAACAGTAGTTACACATGTTGCAGCACCTAAAAAACCAATGAGCAAAAAAACTAAAGTAATTATTGGTGTAGTAGTTGCAGTAGTAGTAGCATTTATTGGAGTTTATATGTATTTAGGAAGTTTAATTACACCAGAAAAAATAGCTTTAAAATATTTTAAAGCATATGCAGCGAATGATGCTGATACATTATATGAAGTTATGAATGTAAAAGATAGTAAATTCGTAAGTAAAAAATTATTGAAAGAAGCTATTAAAGATAATGAAGATATCAAAATAGCAAACTATAGTGTAGAAGATAAAGAAATATCTGAAGATGCACTAAGTACAAAAATTACAATCACATATATTGAAGATGGATCATCTAAAGAAAGAAAAAAAGAAATTAAATTATTAAAAAATAAAGATAAAAAATGGTTATTCTTCGATAATTGGACTGTAGATAGCAGTGATTTAATTGCTAAAGATTATACAATATATATACCAGCAGATACTGAAATAAAAATTGGTGATGTAACTGTAAGTGATAAATACCAAGAAGATTATTATTCATCATCAACTGATAAATATGTTATTCCAAGTATTTTAAAAGGTAAATATGATGTTATACTAGAATATAAATCAGGATTAAAATTAGCTGGTGAAATGAGTGTAAGTAGTAATTATGGATCATATAGAGGAAATAATTTAAAACTTGCATCAAAAACAGAAAAAGAATTAACAAAAGATATTAAAGAAAAATTAGAATTAATTTATAAATCAGCAATGGAAGATAAAAGCTTTGATGATATCAAAGGATCATTCAGTGAAGATTTACAAAGTGAAATTGACTACACTTATAGTAGTTTAAAATCAAATGTTAACTCTGAATATAGAGAATTAACAGAATTAAATATAAAAGATATAGAAATTACTTCTGTAACAGTAGATGGAGAAGAATTAAGATTATATGCAAAAATGAAATATACTTATAAATTAAGTTATAAAGATGGAGAAGAAACAAAAGAATATACATCAAGTGAAAAAACAGATACATTCTATGCATATTATGAAATGGATGAAAAAGAGTATGTTATGACTGATTTATCAAGCATAAACACTTATTTTTCTAGATATTAGGAGGAAAGAAAAATGGCAAAATTTTGTACAAAATGTGGAAAAGAAACAGTAGATGGGATATGCCCAGATTGTAAAGAAACTAAAGAGGTAGCAGCAACAGTAGTAGCAGCTACTAATGGAGAAGCAGTAGATGTAAAACAAAGTTTTATGGATTGCTTAGAAGTATTAAAAGGAATTTTTACTAAACCTTTTGATGTAATTAAATCATTTGTAGTGGATAATAAATTCGTTACAGGAATTATCATGGTAGTGTTAGCTGCATTATCAAGTGGATTATATAAAATAGCAACATTAAAAAATATGTATTCATCAAGTTCAGCTAGTTCATTTAATGAAGGAGATTTATCTTCATTATTAAGTAGTGCATTATCTGGAGAATCATTAGTAAAAGAACCAGAATACTTAAAAGAATTTTTTACAACATTTGCAACTAACTTAGCAGAATATGCTTTATTAGCAGTGTTAGGATATGTAGTAGTTTCTAAATTATTTAAAGGAACAGCTTCAATTAAAGAAATGATTTCAGCAGTAGGAGTAAGTTTAGCAGTAGTATTAGTAGCTAATTTATTAAATTCAATCTTAGTATTCGTAGATGCTGAATTTGTAGGTTATGTAAGAAGTTATGTAGCAACATTTGCTTCAATTACTAGTACATTAGTATTAGCAGGTGGTGTTTACCAAGCAGCTAAATTAGATAAAAACAAATTATTTGTAAGTGTTGCTTCAATGTCAATATTCGCTACAGCAGTAATGGATATAGTAGACAAATTATTTAAATAGTAAATAAGGTGTAAAACACCTTATTTTTTTATTTTTAAAATTAAAAATAATGGTATACTATTTATATAAGATAGGAGAGATATAATGAAGAATAAAAAAGGTTTTACACTTATTGAACTATTAGCAGTAATAGTAATACTAGCAATAATAGCACTAATAGCAACACCAATTATATTAAATATGATAAATGATGCAAGAAAGAGTGCTGCAGTAGATTCAGCATATGGGTACATTGAAGCAATTGATTATAATAATTCAATGGCACAATTAAATGGTAAATATGAAAAAATAGAATCAGGAGAAGTAACATCATTTAATAGCAAAGTAAATGTAAAAGGAACAAAACCAACAAGTGGAACAATTGAAGTAGATTCATCAGGAAGAGTAATAAAAGCAACACTAGTAATAAATGGATATGAAGTAAAATATGAAGATGGAGAAGCAATAGTAGGATCAAAAGTAAATGACGATGAAAATAAAGAAGAACCAAAAGAGGAACCAAACGAAGAAGAACCTGAAGAAGTAACTTATAAATGTAAAAAAGCAACAGAGTTACATACAGAAAAATGTAAACAAGAAGATACCTATTGGTATTGTAAAGTTGATGGATATGAATTAAACTCAGATATAACTTATGGAAATTTAGGAAAAGCAGGATCATTATCAAGTGGAGATGCATTTGATTGTGATGTTAATGGTGATAAAAAATATGACTCACAAACAGAAAGATTTTATTATGTAACCGATTTAGATAATTTAACAGCTGTATTAGTATATAGTAATAATACAACAAAAGGAATTGCTGATAATTTAGCAACAAATTTAATTGCGTATAATGAAAATGGAAAAAATTATAATGGACCAGTAACAGCAATTACTAATTTACCTACTACAGCACAATGGAAAAATGTTAGTTTAAAAAATAGTAAAAGACAAATATTAAGTGAAGTAGACGGAACATCAGCTGGGTATGGGCCATATATTTATGATTTACCGACTGAATATGATTATAGTGGTTATGCTGCAAGATTTTTAACAACACAAGAAATAGAAAAAGCTTGTAGTATAAATTTAAATGGGCCTGTATCTACTCGCATTGATAATTGTAAATTTTTATTAGAAAACACTAAATATTCAACTGAAGAAAATGGAGCGGATGGTTACTGGTTAGAAACACCTGTATCAACACAATATGAACGTTCATGGATTATATTAGCAAATACAACAGTAGATGCTAATCGTTATGCAAATAATAAAATTACAGCAGGAGTGCGTCCAGCTATAGAAGTTGCTAAAGCAGATATGGAAATTTAAACTTAAATAATAAATTAATAAATCTAGACTAATTAGTTATTTAGTGGTATAATTAATTAGTCTTTTTATATTGAAAAGAAAGGAGTAAATATGAGTAAAATAAAAATATTTAGTCTTGGTGGACTAAATGAAAAAGGAAAAAATATGTATATCGTAGATGTAGATAATGATATTTTTGTATTAGATGCGGGTTTAAAATATGCTGATGATAAAATGTTAGGAATAGATTATATTATTCCGAATTTTGATTATCTAAAAGAAAATAAAGAAAGAGTAAAAGGTATATTTATTACACATGGTCATGATGGACAAATGGGAGCAGTTTCAGAAATAATAGAAGCTATTCCAGAAATAAATATATATGGTACAAAATTTACAATAGAAATATTAAAAGAAGAATTAAAAGATGCTAATATTGAAAGTAATAACTTACATATAATAGAACCACATCGTAATTTAAATTTTGGTAATGTTAGTATATTTCCAATATCAGTAACACATTCAGTACCAGGAAGTGTATGTTATGTAATAGATACAGAAGATGGTGCTATTGTATATACTGGTAACTTTGTATTTGATCAAACAATGCAAGGCGAATATAAAACAGATATAGGAAAACTTGCATATGTTGGTAAAAAAGGTGTTTTATGTTTAATGAGTGAATCTATTTATGCAGAAAAGAAAGGTTATACAGCACCTAATAATAGAATTACACAAGTTATAACAAAAACATTAGATCAAAATGAAGGAAGAATAATATTTAATATATCACAAACTCAATTCTATAGAATTCAAGAATTATTTGAAGAAATAATGAAAACAGATAGAAAAGTAGTTATATTAGGAAAAAGACTTGAAAATATGATATATAATGCTATTGATATGAAATATATTGATTTTGATAAAAGAAAAATTGGAACTATCAAAAATATAAATGATTCAAATATTGTAGTAATTGTATCAGATGAAAGAGAAAGACCATTCTCAAATATTTCAAGAATTATAAAAGGATATGATAAATTCTTAAATATAACAGAAAATGATACAGTAGTATTTGCATCACCTGTATATGAAGGAATGGAAAAAAGAGCTACAAGAGTATATGATGATGTAGCAAAAATAGGATCAAATTTAATAATTTTATCTTCATCATATTTATCAAATCATGCATCTAGTGAAGATTTAATGATGATGATTAATTTAATGAATCCAAAATATTATTTTCCAGTAATAGGTGAATATAAACAACAAGTAGAAAATGCTAATAACGCTAAAAAAGTGGGTTATACTGATGAAAATATCATTTTAAAATTAAATGGAATGATAACTGAATTTAGAAATGGAAAGCTTGTAGAAACTGATGAATTTGTTAAAATAGATGAAATATTAATAGATGGTAAAACAGTTGGAGATATAAGCGAATTAGTTATTAAAGATAGAGAACTTTTAAGTGATAATGGAATTGTATTAGTAAGTGCAACATTAGATAAAAAGACTAAAAAGATATTAGCAGGGCCAGAAATACTAACAAGAGGATTTATCTATGTAAAAGAAAATATCGATATAATAAAAGAAGCAGAAAAAATATCGCTAGAAGTAATAAATGAAAATATAAAAAATAATTATGTTGAATTTAACAAAATAAAATTAGGAATAAGAGAAAAATTAGGAAAATATTTATATAAAGAGACTGAGTGTAAACCAATGATATTAATTGTTATGCAAGAAGTTTAGGTGATTAGTATGAATGAAAAAACAAGACAAAGAGTTTTAAATAATAAAAAAGAATGTGAAAATACTATTACAAGAAAACAAGAAATATTAAAAGAAATAAGTGAACTTACAGAAGAATTAAAAAAATGTGAAATAGTTAATAAATTAAAAGAATTAGGTACTGAATACTTATATGAAGAAAAATTACAACAAAAATTAGAAGAACAACAAGTAAGTGAACTACAGAGAATAAAAGATGTTTGTACACATCCAATATTAGTAATTACTGGTTATAAAAAACATAAAAATAACAGAGTAATAAATGCTAAAACAAAAGAAGAAGCAGAATATGCTAGTGTAAGATGTTTAGAATGTGGTAAAGTAACATATACCAAAGATAAAGATGATAATGAAGATTGGAATTCATTTATTCTTAAACCAACATCTGTAGGACAATTAGATGCAGATTATGTAAAAAGAATAACGTTTGAATTACCATTAAATGTTAAATTTAAAGATTTATATAATTATTATCAAGAAATAATGTTAGATTCACCACAAAAAGAAACAATTATAAAAGTATTAGAAAAAGTAAAAGAAAAATAAAATAAGAATATTATTAAATAAGCTTGAAAAGTAATAAAAAATTTGTTATAATTACTTTGGCTTTTTCAAAGAAAAACACACATTATTGATTTTTATGCCTAGTGCCAAATGGTGGTGTAAAAAGTTGAGATAATGGAGGATTAACAAAAGGAGGAATTTAAATGGCAGTAGTGTCAATGAGTTATTTATTAGAAACAGGTGTTCACTTTGGTCACCAAACTAAAAGATGGAACCCAAAAATGAAAGAGTATATTTTTACATCAAGAGATGATATTTATATTATCGACTTACAAAAAACAGCTAAAAAAATAGAAGAAGCTTATGCAGCTCTTCACAAAATTGCAGCTAATGGAGGTAAAGTTTTATTTGTTGGAACTAGAAAACAAGCAAGTGAAGCTGTTACTGAAGAAGCTATTAGATCAAATTCTTATTATGTAGCTGAAAGATGGTTAGGTGGAACTTTAACTAATTTCAGAACAATAAGAAGAAGAGTTAAAAGATTAGAAGAAATCGAAAGAATGGAAAAAGATGGTACATTCGATTTATTACCAAAAAAAGAAGTAATTGGAATTAAAAAAGAATATGAAAAATTAAATAAAGTATTATGTGGTATTCGTGAAATGCACAAATTACCAGAAGCTATGTTTGTTGTAGATCCTTCTAAAGAAGAAATCGCAATAAGAGAAGCTAGAAAATTAAATATTCCAGTATTTGGTATTGTAGATACAAACTGTGATCCAGATATGGTTGATTATGTAATTCCAGGTAATGACGATGCTATCCGTGCTGTAAAATTAATTACAGGTGTTATGGCTAATGCTATAGTAGAAGCAAATGGTGGAAAAATCGTTAACTATGTTAAAGATGAAGATAAAAAAGCAGATGCTAATATTATGGAAAAAGCATTAGAAACAGTAAAAAGAAAAGACGATAATAAAAAAAGATTTGAAAAATCAAATAAACCATTTAAAAAAGATGTAAAAAAGACAGAAAAAGTAGAAGCTAAAGAAGAAAAAACTGAAGTTAAAGAAGTTAAAAAAGAAGTAAAAGAAGAAGCCAAAGATTTAACTAAACTTACAGTTGCAGAACTTCGTGAAATGGCTAAAGCTAAAGACGTTAAAGGTTACTCAACAATGAAAAAAGCAGAGCTTATTGAAGCTTTAAATAAATAAGATGATTTTATATCATCTTTCTTTGAAGGGAGAAACAATATGATTAGTGCTAGTCTAGTAAAAGAATTAAGAGAAAAATCTGGAGCAGGAATGCTTGATTGTAAAAAAGCATTAGAAGCAAACAATGGTGATATAAACGCATCAATGGATTGGTTAAGAGAAAAAGGTATATCTAAAGCTGCAAAAAAAGCAGATCGTATAGCAGCTGAAGGTTTAGCAGCAATATTAATTAATGGAAATGATGCTGCAATCGTAGAAGTTAATTCAGAAACTGACTTCGTAGCAAAAAATGAAGAATTTAAAGAATTAGTAAATACAATCTTAAATACTATCTTATCTTCAAGTGCTACAACAGTAGAAGAATTATTAGAAGAAAAAGCTGAAGAAGGAACTATTAATGATTTAATTATTGCTAAAACAGCAAAAATTGGAGAAAAATTATCATTAAGAAGATTCGTTAAAGTAACTAAATCTGATTCAGAATCATTTGGAGAATACATTCATATGGGTGGTAAAATAGCAGTTTTAACAATTGTTAATAATGCTAATGAAGAAACAGCTAAAGATGTTTCAATGCATGCAGCAGCTATGAGACCATTATATGTAAAAAGAGAAAATGTTCCAACTGAAGAATTAGATAAAGAAAGAGCAATCTTAAAAGAACAAGCTATTAATGAAGGAAAACCTGCAGATATAGCTGAAAAAATGGTTGAAGGAAGAATTCAAAAATATTACAAAGAAGTTTGTTTAGAAGAACAAGCATTTGTTAAAGATTCAGATATCAATGTTAAAACATTCGTTCAAAACAATGGAGGAGAAATCGTTAATATGATTCGTTTCGAAGTTGGAGAAGGAATGGAAAAGAAAGAAGAAAACTTTGCAGAAGAAGTAGCAAAACAAATAAATGGGTAATTTATATTACTCATTTTCTTTCCCTTAAATAATGAATAGGAGGTAGGTTACATGAAAGCAGAAAATGTATATAGAGGAGATATTCTTATTTGTTCAAAATATCCAGATCGTTATGCAGCAAAACAACAAGAACCAAAAATAGATGTCGTAAAAGAAAATGCTATCTTAATTAAAGTAGGAGAACAATATGTAGATTTAGATGTTATAAATAGTGATTTAGATCTTTTAAAAGCAAATAGACATGGATATAAAACATACTATACTTGTGAAGGAGATACATTTGTAGGTAATTTAAAAAGATACTATTACAATAAAAACGAAAAAGTAAATGTAAAACAATTAAAAAAAGAAAGATAATTTATCAGGAGGGTTTAATGAAAAAGGAAAACATTGTAGTGGGTCCAATAAGAAAATGTACAAATTTTTTATCAGAAGATATATTTAGAACAAATCTTTATATTGGTAAATTATATGTTGGTTCATTAAAAACAAAGTTTAATCAATTTAATAGTGAAAAATATATTGAAGAAGCAGTACTATTAAAAACATCATTAGGATATATAAATATAAGTAGTATAAATAATGATTTAGAGTTATTTAAAAACTTTATATTAGGTAAAGTTAAATTAATAAGAAGAGTACCAAGAAAATCATTACAACTATTTGTAGATGAAGAAGAATTAAAACCATTTAATGTTAAAACTAAAAGAAAATTTAAATAGAAATATTTCTATTTTTTTCTTGTCTTAAATAATATAATAATATATAATATTATTAGAATGTGAGGATGAATTATGGAAGAAATTTTATTATTAGCAGAAGAAAAAATGCAAAGTTCAATTGATAATATGGAAAAAAGATTAACTAATATAAGAGCAGGTAGAGCAAATCCAGCTATTTTAGATGCAGTAATGGTAAATTATTATGGAGTAGATACTCCACTTAAACAGCTTGCTACTATATCTATACCAGAAGCAAGACAATTACAAGTAAAACCATATGATAAAAGTACTTTAGGATTAATAGAAAAAGCTATATTTGAAGCAAATATAGGAATTACACCAAATAATAATGGAGAAGTTATTATATTAAATATTCCAGCTTTAACTGAAGAAACAAGAAGAGAATATGTTAAACAAGCAAAAGCTATCGGAGAAGATTGTAAAGTGGCTTTAAGAAATATTAGACAAGATTCAAATAATGATATCAAAAAAGCAGAACTTACAGAAGACCAAGTAAAACAAGGACAAGATGAAGTTCAAGAATTAATAAATAAATATAATAAAATAGTAGATGAAAAAATAAAAGTAAAAGAAAATGAATTAATGACTGTATAAAGATAATTAAAAATTATCTTTTTTATTTGTTTTTCTTTCAATTTATGATAAAATTAGTTAAGGTGATTTATATGGAACAAAAAACTAGAACAGAATTAAGAAAAAGTATAATGACTATACTATATCAAATAAATATGTATAAGAAAAATAAAATGAAATATGATGTAGACTCTATTATAAAAGAAGTAGAAGAAATAGAAAATGAATTTGTAAAAGAAACTGTATATGGAGTAATTACACATGAAAAAGAAATAGATGAATTAGCTAATAAATATCTAGATGGATGGAAAATAGATAGATTAGGTAATACAGATAAGGCAATACTTGAAATGTCTATATATGAACTTATGTATACAGAAACACCAGATATAGTATGTATAAATGAAGCAATAGAACTTGCTAAACTTTATAGTGATGATAGTGTTAGAAAAATGATAAATGGAGTATTAGATAAAATACTACATGAGGAAAATAACTAATGAATGAAAAATATCTAACAGTAACAGCTTTAACTAGATATTTAAAATACAAATTTGAACAAGATCCAAATTTAATGCAAGTATTTATAAAAGGAGAAATATCTAATTTTAAAGCACATACAACAGGACATTTTTACTTTTCAATAAAAGATGATAATAGTAAGATAAATGCTATCATGTTTAAAACAAAAGCTTCAAAATTAAATTTTATGCCTAAAGAAGGAATGAAAGTATTAGTAACAGGAAGCATTAGAATATATGAAATGGCTGGAAACTATCAAATATATGTAGAAGATATGATAGAAGATGGTGTAGGTAATTTATATATAGCCTTTGAAAAACTAAAAAAACAATTAAGTAGTGAAGGTTTATTTGATCAAAAATATAAAAAAGAATTACCAAAAATGCCTTCTAGAGTAGGAATAGTAACAGCTTCAACAGGAGCCGCTATAAGAGATATTTTATCAACAATCAAAAGAAGATATCCATTATGTGAAACTTATTTATTCCCATGTTTAGTACAAGGAGAAAATGCTCCAAAAGATATAGTAGAAAAAATAAAACAAGCGGATAATTATAATTTAGATGTTTTAATAGTAGGTAGAGGTGGAGGATCATTTGAAGATTTAAATTGCTTCAATGATGAACAAGTAGCAAGAACTATATTTGCAGCTAATACACCTATAATAAGTGCTGTAGGACATGAAATAGATTTCACTATAGCTGATTATGTAGCAGACTTTAGAGCCCCAACACCAACCGGAGCAGCTGAAATAGCTGTACCAAATATAGTAGATTTAAAACATAATATAAATCAATATAAAATAAGATTAAATGAATCAATAAATAAAAAAGTAAATTATTTAAAATTATATTTAGATAGCATTAAAAACTCATTTGTAATAAAAAATCCAAATGTTATGTTTGAAAATAAAAAGCAAACATTAGATTTAATGAATGAAAAATTAAATAGACTTATTACAGATAAAATAGAAAATTTAAAAATAAAATTATTTCAATTTAAAAATAACTATATATTAAATAATCCAGAAAATTTATATAAAGATAAAAGAATTAATTTAAATAATTTAATAGAAAAATTAGAATTAGTAAATCCTTTAAGTGTATTAAAACGAGGATATACTTTAACATATGTAAATGATAAAGTAGTAGAATCAGTTAAAGATATAAAGAAAAATAGTACAATTAAAACTAAATTTAATGATGGATATATAATAAGTAAAGTAGAAGAAATAGGTGAATAAAATGAAATTTGAAGAAAAAATAAAAGAATTAGAAAAAACAATAAATGAACTTGAAAATGGAGAAATCGATTTAGAAGAATCAATTAATAAATATACAAGTGCTATGAAATTAGTTAAAGAATGTGATGAGCAATTAAATAATATAGAAAAACAAGTATCAAAAATAGTACTTGAAAATAATAAAGAAGAAGATTTTGAAGTAGAAGAATAATAGTAAACAAGGTGTAAAACACTTTGTTTTTTTTATAAGAGTATAAAAAACATGTTATACTAATTATATAGGTAGGAGAGATAGAATGAAGAATAAAAAAAGTTTTATGTTAATATTAATATTCATAATCATATTAATAATAACAATACCAATAACAATATTTATATCAAATATAATCAATGATAAAAATGACATAAAAAAAGAAACTTTTAAAAATGTTTATGTGAAAGAATCAATATTAGAAAAAGCAAAAAAATTAGTATATACAGAAGATGGAAAATGTAAAAATGATGAAACAATATATGAATATATAGGTGGATGTTATATAAAAGGATTAAATGAAAATAATTATATATGGTATAATGGTTTCATGTGGAGAATAATGGGAATAAATGAGGATAAAACAGTAAGATTAATAACAAATGAATCTGTAACATCAATACCATATGGTTCAGAAGGAAGCGGAGAAACATATGCAAAAAATGATGGAGATATAAATGATTGGTTAAATGATTATTTTTATAACAAATTAAATAATACAAAATCGATAATAAAATCACCAGAAATAGGAAAATATTATTTTTGTAGTCAGACAACAAACAATATTCCTTTTTCAAAAATGTCTGCAAGAACAACTTGTAGTGAAGAAAGTATCGTAACTTCAAAAATAGGTTTATTAACTTATGATGAATATAAATTAGCAAATGCTGAAAATTCATATCTTTATATTGGATATAATTTTTGGACAATGACGCCATATAATGAATCACGTGCTTGGTTAATATATTGGGATCATATTACAGGTGCTTATATTCCTATAACTGCAGGAAGTGGAATTCGTCCTGTCATAAATGTAGATGGCAATGCTATCGTTACAAAAGGAAAAAAAGGTACAACTAGTGATTATTTTGTTTTAGTTGAAAATAAAACAAAAAATATAAAAGGAACTATAGGAGAAAATGTGACAAGTGGAGAATATGTAAATTTGGAAGGAAAAATATATAGAGTAGTAAGTAAAGATATAGATGGTGTTAAACTAATATTAGATAGTTATGTTGGAGAATTAGCATATGGAAATGATAATGCATTTACATTAACTTCAGGTGTTGGATTAAAATTAAATAGTGAAACAGATAATACAAGTGTAATAAATACATTAGGATTAAAAAAATCTAATAAAATAGTAGAAACAATATGGTATCAAGGAAAAGAAACATCAAATAAATTAGAAACATTTAAATATAAAGATACATTATTAGAAATTAATGGAACAGGAATAACAGCAAAAATAGGATTAATAAGACTTGGTGAAATGTTATCAGGTCAAAGTGCTACAATGTTAACAAAGAATTACACATCGCCAAGTAGTTATGAAAATGTAAATTATTATTGGACAATGAATAAAAATATAGATACTAATGAAGCATATTTTGTAAGAAAAGATGGATTTGTCAATCGTGATTTATCAACTAAAACTTATGGAATACGACCAGTTATAAAAGTTAAATCTGATCTTGAAATAAAAAATGGAACAGGAACTTGGGATAATCCATATCAAATATAATCAAAAAAAGAGACTTTAAGTCTCTTTTAATTTTCTGCTTCTTCTAACATATTAGTAATAAATATACCATATCCATTAATAGGATTATTAACAACAACATGTGTTACAGCACCTATTATATATTCACCTTGAATAATAGGAGAACCACTCATACCTTGAACAATACCACCGGTTTTATCAATAAGTTCTTTATCAGTTATTTTAAATAACATACTTTTATTAGTTTTATCTTTTTTATTAATTTTAATTATTTCTATCTCATATTCTTTTATATCATCTTCATTTAAAACAGTAAGTATTTTAGCTTTACCAAGTTTGATATCAGAAACTTGTGCAACTTTATATTTTTTATCTTCATTTATTTTATCAGTATATTTACCAAATATACCATTTCTAGTATTTTCTTTTATGGTACCATTTATATTGTTAGTGTTTAAAGTAGCATCTTTAGCCCCAGGACTTCCATTTTCACTTCTATCTATATTAGTAACGCTACTTTCAAATATTTTACCATTTTTAACTTCTAAAATAATTCCTGTATTTTTTTCAGCGACTTCATGACCTAAAGCACCGAATATTTTAGTATTAGGATCGATAAAACTTAAAGTACCAATACCAGTTATACTATCTTTTACATAAAGTCCAGTTTTAATAACACCATCTTTTTTTATAAGACTTAAATATGTACTTTTTTCTTTATCATCTCTAGTGTATGTTATTTTTATTTTATCGTCATTTATAGAATTTAAAATAGTAGTCATGTCATTAATATTATCTATTTTAATATCATTAACTTTTGTAATAATATCACCGATTTTTAAATTAGAATCTAAAGCTATATTTTTACCATTTACCTTATAAGTTCCAACAATTATAATACCATTACCATTTATTGATATTCCAATATTTTCTCCACCTGCAATTATATAATCTGAATAGGCTAATGTATTAATTGGTATAATAAATAATGATAGAAGAATAGAAATGAATAATTTTTTAAATTTTTTTAAAAACATAAATTCATCTCCTATATTTTTGCAGACTACATTATTATTATAAACATCAAAAAAAAATAAATTCATTTGAATTTATTTAAATTAAACTTCCTATTAATCCATAAGAAACAATCATCATTATAATTCCTGCAAGTAAAACTCCTAACGTAGAAGCAATAAATGCTTTTTTCTTATCCATGTTAATCATACAAGCTATTAAATTTCCTGTCCAAGCTCCAGTTCCTGGAAGTGGAATTCCAACAAATAATAATAGTCCAATAAATTCTGATTTTTCTATTTTATCTCTTTTAGAATCTGCTTTAGCTTCTAATTTAGTAACGATTTTATTTAAACGTTTTGTTTTCTTTAATTTGTCAAATAATGGTGTAATAAATTTCAATATAAATGGAATAGGTAAGATATTACCTAAAAAACAAATTATGAAACTACTAATAGGATCTAATCCTAATAGAGTTGCCGCAATTAATCCACCTCTAAGTTCTAGTATTGGCATACAAGAAATTAAAAATATTATTAAATTTTTATCTAAACCATTAAATAAATCTAAAAAAACATTTACAAGATTTTCTACCATATTAATTCTCCTAACAAAAACATTTTACATTATAAAAATTTAATAGTCAATTATCTATTTATTAAATATATGAAATTTGATATAATATATTAAGTAGGTGAATGTAGATGAATGAAAATAGATTTTTAAAATATTATAAAGAAGTAAAAGAAAAATTAAATAAAAAATTAGAAGAATATAATAACGGATTAAAAGTAGAAACAAATAATTTGTTAAAAGAAAATATAGATGTTTTTACTAATTTAAATAGTGATGGAAAATTAATTAGAGGAACACTTGTTAATTTAGGATATAAATTAAAATGTGAAAATACAGAATATAGTTATCCATTATCATTAGCGTTCGAAATATTTCAAACTGCAATTTTAGTACATGATGATATCATTGATAATGATGATTTAAGAAGAGGAAAAACAACTATTCATTCATATAATTATAATAAATATAAGGAGTTAACAAATGATTTAAATTCAAAAAAAATAGGAGAATCAATTGCTATATGTATGGGTGATTTAGGTCTTTATGAAGCAAATCAAATGATTGCTAAAAACTATAAAGATGATTCAAAATTAGGAGATGTTTTAATCTATTTTAATGATATAGTACTTAAAACTATAAAAGGAGAAATTATAGATGTAACGCTTCCATTTTTAGAAAAAAACAACTTATTAACCGATAATTTAGAAGAAAATATAATGCTTATATATAAACTTAAAACAGCTTATTATACAATAATTGGACCATTATCATTAGGTTTAATACTTGCTGGAACTAATAAGGAAGAATTACAAGAAATAGAAAATATCGGATTAAAAATAGGAACAGCATTTCAAATACAAGATGATTTATTAGGTATTTATAGTGATAATAATAAATTAGGAAAAAATGTAGGTTCAGATATAGAAGAATTTAAACAAACTTTATTATATAGTTATACAAAAAATAATAAAGAATATTATGATAAATTAATTAAATTATATGGTAAAAAAGTTACTAATCAAGAATTAGAAGAAGTAAAACAAATATTTAAAGATAGTGGAGCTTATTTATATGCAACTGGTATGGTAGATAAATTATATAGTGAAGCATTAGAATTAATAGAAAACTTAAATTGGATAAAAGAAGAAGATAAAGAAATATTAAAATATTTTGTTATATACTTAAAAACAAGAGAAAAATAATTTCTTGTATAAAGTAGTAATTTATAATATAATTATAATGTAGATAAGGAGTATAGCATGGAATATACAAATTTAAAAATACCTAATCATGTAGGAATAATACTAGATGGAAATGGTAGATGGGCACAAAATAGAGGATTAAATAGAAGTGAAGGACATAAGGCTGGATATGATAACTTAAAAAAATTAAGTATTCATATACTAGGTACTGGAGTAAAAGTATTAAGTCTTTATGTGTTTTCAACAGAAAACTTCAAAAGAAGTGAAGAAGAAGTAGGATATTTAATGAATTTAGTAGTCAAAAAATTTAAAAGTGATGCCAAATACTTTGTAGAAAATAATGTTAAAGTAATTTTTTCAGGAAGAAGAGAAAATTTAAGAAAAGATGTATTGAATGCTATGGATTATATAGCAGATTTAACTAAAAATAATACAAAAGGAATTTTAAATATCTGTTTAAATTATGGTGGACATACTGAAATAACAGATATGACTAAAAAAATAGCAAAACTTGTTAAAGAAGAAAAAATAAGTATTGATGAAATAGATGAAGAATTAGTAGGAAAAAATATGTATCAAGATTTAGAACCAATTGATTTTTTAATTAGAACAAGTGGGGAAATGAGACTAAGTAATTTTATGTTATGGCAAAATTCATATGCAGAATTCTATTTTCCAAATGTTCATTTTCCAGATTTTAATGAAAAAGAATTTGATAAAGCTTTAATAGAATATACAAGTCGTGATCGTAGATTTGGAGGTATAAATTATGATGGAAAGAGCAATTAGTGCAATAGTAGCACTAGCTATATTTATTCCAATATTTATAATAGGTGGAACAGTATATAATATAGCAATCTTAGTATTATCTGTATTAGCGCTTAAAGAATTTTTAAGTATAAAACAAATAAAAAAAGAATTACCAGCATTTATATCGTTTATATCATATGTATTATTAACTTTATTTGTACTTACAAATATTACAAATAAAGACATATTATTTAGTATAGACTATCGCATAATCGCAGGATTATTCTTAGTATTTACAATACCAACAGTTTTATATCATGATAGAAGTTTATATAGTATTGTAGATGCATTTTATTTAATAGGTGGAATATTTTTCTTAGGAATATCATTCTCACTTATGATATTAATTAGAAATATAGGATTATCATTAATTATATATTTATTTTTAATAACAGTTATTACAGATACATATGCTTATTTAACAGGAAAATTTATAGGAAAACATAAATTATTAGAAGAAATATCACCAAATAAAACATGGGAAGGAACAATAGGTGGAACAGTATTTGGAACATTTATTGGAAGTTGCTACTACTTAACAGTAATAGATCCAAATCTACCAATATATGTTGTAGTATTAATGACATTATTCTTATCAATATTAGGACAATTTGGAGATTTATTCTTCTCAGCAATTAAAAGATATTATGGTAAAAAAGATTTTTCAAATATTATGCCAGGACATGGTGGAATATTAGATAGATTAGATAGTATTATATTCGTAGTATTAGGATTTATGTTTTTTGTATCAATTATATAGGAGGCAAACATGACATTAATATATTTTATATTAGTACTAGGAATAACAGTTTTAATTCATGAATTAGGACACTTTATATTTGCAAAACGTGCAGGTATATATGTATATGAATTTTCAATTGGTATGGGACCTAGACTATTTAAATTCAAAAGAAAAAATGATGAAACAGAATATTCAATAAGATTATTTCCAATAGGTGGATTTGTTTCAATGGCTGGTGAAGATATTGAAGTAGATAAAAATGTACCAGAAGAAAAACAAATGTATAATAAAACATGGTTACAAAGATTTTTAACAGTCATAGCTGGAGTAATGTTTAATTTTATTTTAGCTATCATATTACTATTTATAGTAGCTTTAAATACAGGAGCTCCTACTAATAAAAACTATATTAGTGAAACAAGTGAAGGATTTCCAATAAGTGAAACTAATATACAATCAGGAGATAAAATATTAAAAGTAAATGGTAAAAAAGTTAGAAATCAAGATATGCTAATGCTTGAACTTACAGTTAATAATGGAAAAACAATTAATTTAACAGTAGAACATCAAAATAAAGAAGTAGAAGTAATAAAAATAAAACCTAAAAAAGTAAAAGTAGATGGTGAAACTGCTTATAAATATGGAATGGCTTTAGAAAACAAGGTAGAAAAAGGAATACTTCCATCTTTAAAATATGCTTTTACTAAAACATTTGATTTAGTAGAACAAATGGTAAAAATAATATTCTACTTAATAACTGGAACATTAAGTTTAGATAGTTTATCAGGACCAGTTGGAATTTATAATGTAGTAGGAGAAAGTGCTAAAGCAGGTCTTATAAGTATAATTTATTTAATTGCTTATTTATGTATTAATGTTGGATTTATTAACTTAATACCTATACCAGCATTTGATGGTGGAAGAGCTTTATTCTTAATAATAGAAAAAATAAGAAAGAAAAAAGTAAATCCAAAAGTAGAAAATACAATTCATGCAATTGGACTTGTATTACTAATGGTATTAATGGTTGTTATAACATTTAATGATATAGTAAGATTATTTAAATAGGAAACAAAACGTTTTCTATTTTTTTTGTTATTTAAAAGGGTTTATAAAAAATAAAATGTATTATATAAGTGAAGAAGCTTTTTTTAGAAAGGGATAAATATGACAGAAGAACAAAAAGAAAAAATAAGAGATTATATTATAGGTGTATTAATTGTTATAATTATTGCTTTAATAATTATAATAGGATTTGTATATGGAAATAAAACAACAAAAGAAAATAAAAATAAAATAGTAAAAGAAGAAGAAAAAGTTATAGTAGAAGAAGAAAAAAATAATTATATTGTAGAAATAAAAGGACAGGTAAAAAATCCTGGTATATATGAACTTGAAGAAAATAAAAGGATAAATGATGTAATTAAATTAGCAGGTGGCCTTACAAAAGATGCGAATACTAATTACATAAATTTAAGTAAAAAAATAAAAGATGAAATGGTTATTATAATTTATAGTAAAAAAGAAATAGAAGAATATGAAAAAAGTTTAAAAGAAGAAAAGATAAAAGAAATAATAAAATATGAAATCATAGAAAAAGAATGTGTATGTCCTAACACAATAAATGATGCTTGTATAGAAGAAAAAGATACTGTAACAAATGAATTAGAAAATACTAAAGAAGAATCTTTAAAAGAAAATAATGAGTCTGAAGAAAATAATAAAGTAGAAGAGTCTGAAAAAGAAAGTAATGAAGAAAATAAATTAATAAATATTAATATAGCTACTATAGATGAATTACAAACTATAAAAGGTGTAGGTGAATCTAAAGCAAAATCAATAATTGAATATAGAAAAGAAAATAAATTTACTAAAATAGAAGATATAAAAAATGTAAGTGGAATAGGTGATTCTTTATTTGAAAAAATTAAGGATTATATTACTATTTAGTTTAATTGTATTTATATATGTATTTTATATAACAAGTAATAATATATATAAAACAAAATATAACATAAATGAAACTACTATAACAGGTTATATAAATAATATAAAAATAACAGATACTAAAACAGAAATAGAATTAATTGGAAAAGAAAAAGTATTAGTAAATTATTATGATACTAATTTAAATTTAAAATTAGGTGATTATATAAAAATAGAAGGTACATTTAAAATACCTTCTATTAATACGAATTTTAATTTATTTAATTATAATAAATATTTAAAAAGTAAAAATATTTATTATACATTTAAAGCAGATAAAATAACTAAAATAAAAGATAATGATAAATTAAAATATAAAATTAAAAATAAAATAATAGATAGAATAAATAAAATAGATAACAATTATTTATATACATTTATATTAGGAGACAATAATTATATAGAAGATGATGTAAAACTATCATATAGAAATAATGGTATAAGTCATTTATTTTCTGTATCAGGAATGCATATAACATATCTATCAACATTTATACTTTTTATATTAAAAAAAGTTTTTAAAAATAAATATGTAATTAATATATTAATATTTTCATTTTTAATCTTTTATATGTTTTTAACTAATTTTACACCTTCAGTTATAAGAGCAACTTTTCTTTTTATTTTATTATCAATTAATAAATTATTTAATTTAAAAATAAATCCATTAATATGTATATTATTAATATTAGATGTGATGCTACTTATTAATCCATATTATATTTATAATATAGGGTTTGTTTTAAGTTTTTTAGTAAGTATATCACTTATTATATTTGGAAAAATTACAAATAATTATAAAAACTATTTTATAAAAATATTTATGATATCTCTAATATCTTTTTTAATAAGTATACCAATTATGATAAATAACAATAATGAAATAAATTTACTTAGCCCGTTAATAAATGTTATATTTGTACCATTTATATCAATAATAATATTTCCTTTATCATTACTAACATTCTTTATACCTTTATTAAATCCATTACTTAATATATTTATTAGTATAGAAGAAAATTTAATAATGATATTAAATAATATAAATAGATTTAATATAATTTTAAAAGAAATAAATATTTTATTTAGTGTATTTTATTACATATTAATAATATTTGTAATAAGAAAACTAATGAATAGAAAATATAAATATTTATTATTAATTTTAATAACTTTATTAATTCATAATAATATTAATTATTTAAATAAAAAAATATTTATTACAACAATAGATGTAGGACAAGGTGATTCTTTACTAATAGAGTTTCCACATAATAAAAATGTACTTATAGATACAGGTGGAATAATAAATTATGATAACAAAAATACATATTCATTAGGTATAAATACAATAATTCCTTATTTAAAAAGTAGAGGAATAAAAAAATTAGATTATTTAATACTAAGTCATGGCGACTACGACCACATGGGTGAAGCAATTAATTTAGTAAATAATTTTAAAATAGAAAAAGTAATATTTAATTGTGGTGAATTTAATGAACTTGAAAAAGATTTAATAAAAGTTTTAGATAAAAAGAAAATACCTTATTACTATTGTATTAAAGAATTAAATATAGATAATAATAAGTTATATTTTTTACAGACTAAAGACTATGGTAATGAAAACGATGATTCATCTGTCATTTATACTGAATTAAATAATTATAAATTCTTATTTATGGGGGATGCTGGAATAGACGTAGAAAATGATTTAATAGAAAAATATAATCTACAAGATATTGATGTTTTAAAAGTAGGGCATCATGGTTCTAAGACAAGTTCAAGTAAAGAGTTTATTAATGAAGTTAATCCTAAATACTCAATTATTAGTGTAGGTAAGAATAATAGGTATGGGCATCCAAATGATAATGTTTTAGACAATTTAGAAGATAGTAAAATTTACAGAACAGATCAGTATGGAAGTATTATGTTTAAAATTAAAAATAATAGATTGAAAATTGAGATATGCAATCCACAGAGAGGAGTAATATGAATTATTATAATGAGATAAAAAATGAATTAATAAACAATGAAATTAATAGAAAAGTTAAGAATTATTCAATTAACAAAAGCGATTTAAATACTTACTATAATGTTGGTAAAATGCTATATGAAGCTGGTAGTCATTATGGAGAAGGCATAATAAAAGAATATTCTAAGAGATTAACAAATGATTTAGGAAAAGGTTATAGTAAGAGAAATTTATGGTTGATGCTAAGATTTTATGAGTTAAAAGAAAAAGTGCAGACAGTGTCTGCACAATTATCTTGGTCACATTATTGTGAATTATTATCATTTAAAAATATTGATAAGATAAATTATTATATAGAATTAACAAAAATAAACAATTTATCAGTTAGGCAACTTCGTGATAAAATAAAATCTAATGAATATGAAAGGCTGCCGGTAGATACAAGAAATAAAATAATAAATCAAGAGGTGTCTAATGTAGTTGATTTCGTAAAAAATCCAATTTTGATTAAAAATAGTAATAAGTATGATATATTCTCAGAAAAAATATTACAAAAATTAATCTTAGAAGATATTGAAAACTTTCTAGATGAATTAGGAGTTGGATTCACATTTATCAAAAGTGAATATCCTATTAAATTGGATTATAAATATAACTATATTGATTTATTACTTTATAATATTAAGTATAAATGCTATGTAGTAGTTGAATTGAAAATTACTGAACTTAAGAAAAAGCATACAGGTCAAATTATGACTTATATGAATTATATAGACAAAAATATAAAAACAATAGAAGAAAATAATACAGTAGGTATAATAATTTGCAGACAAGATAATGAGTATGTTATAAAATATTGTTCAGATGACAGGATAATTGCTAGAGAATATGAAATTGTATGATATAATATTTATGGAGTTGAGTATTATGAATAAATATGAAAATAATAATTTACAAAAACCCGAATACTTATTTCATGGTAGTTCAAAATTACTAAAAATACTAGAACAAAGACAAGCACACGATTTAAATAATAATCCAGATAATGAGGATTTTGCTGTTTTTTTAACTTCATCATTTATAGTAGCAACTGCTTATGCATTTCAAGATAAAATAAAAGAATTAAGTGAGGAACTTAATTGTCAATTTGAAATGGGATATGATGCAGATAATGATAAAATTTTTATAAAAATGGATAATGTTAATATTGATGATAATATTGAAGGATTTATTTATGTTGTTCCATTCAATGAAAATTATGAACATCATGGTAGATCAATACAATATAAATGTCATGAAAATATAAAACCTATTGATGTTATAAAAGTTAAATTATCTGATTACAAAAATTATTATGCTATTAATAATAGTACTAAATCAAAATAATAAAAAGAACTAAAAATTTAGTTCTTTTTTTAGGTATTTTATCTACATAAAAATAAAAAATATTAATATATTAATTATGAAGAATAAAAATTAATAATTTGTATATAATAAAGATGAGTTATTTAAATTAAATAATAAGCACTATTTTGTTTATGCAAATATAATTTTTTATATTTGCTTATAGTGTTACGCTAATGCATTTAGCGTTTAATATAGATGAAACTTATGTTTCTTAAAAAAATCAAGAAAATTCTTGGTTTTTTTAATTGAAATATTTAAAAAAAATCTAAAAAATGGTAAAATATTTAAAGGTGATAGAATGTTACGTAGTGAAGTAGATATGAATAAAGTAACACCTATGATGAAACAATATCTAGAAATAAAAGAAAAAAATGAAGATATTATTATATTTTTCAGACTAGGTGACTTTTATGAAATGTTTTTTGAAGATGCAATTAAAGTATCAAGAGAATTAGAACTTACATTAACAGGTAAAAATGCAGGATTAGAAGAAAAAATACCTATGTGTGGAATTCCACATCATGCAGCTAATATCTATATAGAAAAATTAGTTGATTTAGGATATAAAATAGGTATATGTGAACAATTAGAAGATGCTAAAAATGTTAAAGGTATAGTTAAAAGAGATATAATTCAAATAATAAGTAAAGGTACAATTATAAATGATGAATCTTTAAATGAACATGAAAATAATTATATAGGAAATGTAATGGATTTTAATCATTGCTATATATTAAGTTATATAGATATATCAACAGGAGAAGTATATATAACTAAATTAGAACATGATAAATCTAAATTAGTAAGTGAAATAGTAAGTATAGGAATAAAAGAAATAGTATCAAATGATAAATTAGATATTAATATTTTAAATATGTTAAAAAATCAATTTAGAATAACTATAAGCAATTTAAATGAAGTAGATACATTAAAAGAATACGAATATATCTATAGTGATATAGATGATATAAGATATATAGAAACAATAAAACATTTACTTACATATATAAATAATACCCAAAAAAGAAATTTATCACATTTACAAAAGGTAGTAATAAAAGAAAATAAAAATTATTTAAAAATGAATATCCATACAAAAAGAAATCTAGAACTTACAGAAACATTAAGATTAAAATCAAGAAACTATTCATTATTATGGTTACTAGATAAAACTAAAACAGCAATGGGTTCACGTATGTTAAAACAAATGATAGAAAATCCATTAATAGATATAAATGAAATAAATAGAAGATATGATACAGTAGATATATTACTTAAAGAATTTATTTTAAAAGAAGATTTAGGTACTTTACTATATGAAGTATATGATTTAGAAAGATTATCAGGAAGAATTGCTTTTGGTAATGCTAATGCTAGAGATTTATTACAACTAAAAAATTCATTAAAAGTATTACCAAGTATAAAAGAAATATTAACTAAAATTAATTTCTATAAAAATATAGAAACACTAGATAATTTATATAATTTATTAGAAGAAAGTATATATGAAAATCCACCAGTAACTATTAAAGAAGGATATATTATAAAAGAAGGATTTAATAGTGAATTAGATGAATTAAAAGATTTAAGAAAAGGTGGGAAAGACTTTATTGCTAAATTTGAATCAGAAGAAAAAGAAAGAACTGGTATTAAAACATTAAAAGTTGGATACAATAGAGTATTTGGTTATTATATAGAAGTATCTAAAGGGATGACAAATTTAGTAAAAGAAGAATATGGATATGAAAGAAAACAAACACTATCAAATTGTGAAAGATATATAAGTCCTATCTTAAAAGAAAAAGAAGCATTAATATTAAATGCTGAAGAAAAAATAATAGAACTTGAATATCAGTTATTTATAAGTATTAGAGATAAAATAAAAGAATATATTCCTAAAATACAAGAAATAGCAAAAGTAATAAGTGAAATAGATGTTATGCAATCATTTGCTACAGTAACAGAAGAAAATAATTATATAAGACCAACATTAACAAATAATAAAGAAATAAGAATAATTGATAATAGACATCCAGTAGTAGAAAAAGTAATAGAAAAAGAATATGTTAGAAATGATATTATCATGGATGAAAATACAGATATATTATTAATAACTGGACCTAATATGGCAGGTAAATCAACTTATATGAGACAACTTGCAATTACAGTTATTATGGCTCAAGCCGGATGTTTTGTCCCAGCAGAATCAGCAACACTCCCAGTTTTTGATGCAATATTTACACGTATTGGAGCAAGTGATGATTTAGTAAGTGGAGAATCAACATTTATGGTTGAAATGAAAGAAGCAGAACAAGCTATTAGAAATGCTACTAGTAATAGTTTAGTATTATTTGATGAATTAGGTAGAGGAACCGCAACATTTGATGGAATGGCTTTAGCTCAATCTATTATTGAATATATAAGTAATAATATAAAAGCTAAAACTTTATTTTCAACACATTATCATGAATTAACAGATTTAGAAGAAACGCTTCCTAATTTAAAAAATGTTCATGTAAGTGCTAAAGAAGAAGATGGAAATATAATATTCTTACATAAAGTAAATTTAGGGAGCATAGATAAAAGTTATGGTATTCATGTAGCTAGACTTGCTAATCTTCCAGATACTTTAATTAAAAGAGCTGATCAAATATTAGATATATATGAAAATAAAGAAAAGAAAAGAGAAGTAATAGTACAAGAATCTTTAAATTTTATAGAAGAACCTAAAGAATCAGCTATAGAAAAAGAATTAAAAGAATTAGATATTTTAAATTTAACACCGCTTGATGCATTAAATGTACTTTATAAATTAAAAGAAAAAACAGAAGATTAGAAAAGAGGGTAATATGGATTTACTAGATAAAAAAAATTGGTGGCTTTGTTTAATATTAAATATAATAACATTTGGATTATTTTATTTAGCACTTGCACACTTTTTAGATTGTTATGAAAAAGATGCATGGTATACTAAATGGCAATATTGGGTATTTGGAACATTATGCTTAATTTTTCCTGTGTTTGTTATGATAATGATATTTATGATTCAAGTAAATTGTAGAGTAGCAGCTAAATTAAAAGTACCAGGTAGTGAAATATATAATATACCTTATTCTTGGATAGTATGTTTTATAATTCCAATAGTAGGATGGACTTTATTATTAATTATGTATATTTATGTATTTATTTGGCCACATATAAAATTAGCGCAAGGTAATGGTAAAAAATGAAAAATTTCTTTAAACATTTACACTTAATTAATAAACATAAATGGTATGTATTTAAACTATGTGTTAAAGCTGGTATTCCGTTTAGAGGTTTAGTTCACGATTTATCAAAATATTCACCTACAGAATTTTTTGAAAGTATCAAATATTATAATGGAAGTCATAGTCCAATAGTAGAAGCTAAAAAAGATTACGGATACTCTAAAGCTTGGCTTCATCATAAGGGTAGAAATAAACATCATTTTGATTATTGGATAGACATGGGAGCACCTGATAAAACCCCAGTTATGCCTTATAAATATACAGTAGAAATGATATGTGATACATTAGCAGCTGGTATGGTATATCAGGGTAAAAATTGGTATCCATCATATCAATTAGAATATTATGAAAAAAGAAAAGATAAATCATATATCAATGATAAAATAAAAGAAGTATTAGAAGAGACTTATAAACAAGTTGCAACTAATGGAATAGATAAAACAATAAATAAGAAAAATCTAAAAAAAATATACAATAAATATGTAAAATAAATAAATATTTACTTTAAAGTTAAATAGTGTTATAATTTATATAGATGATAGGAGAAATGCAAATGAATCCATTATTAATAGCATTATTAATTATATTTTCAATTTTGTTTCTAGCAGTCATTATAATTTTTTTCAAAGTTAAAAGAAAATTAGGTGAATTATCAGAAGTAGCATTTGGAACAAAAGATTTTATAAAAGGAATTAAAGATCAAGAATTAGATGCCTTAAGTGAAGCTAAAACTATAACTGGTATGGAAAAGCTTGATTTACCTAGATTAGGAAAAGATTTCAAAGATTTAAATATAAATGAACTTAAAAGAGAATCTGAAAAGAAAATAGTTAAATGTTTAAATGCTGTTGAATCTAAAAAAATAGAAAACATAAAAGAAGAAGTTTTAAAAGTATGGGTAAATACTAGAATAGAAGATTTAAAAACTAATAATGTAAGTTATGATCAAATAAAATTTCATAATACTATTTTAAATAGATATGAAAAAAATGACGCTATAGCAACTATAAAAATACATACAGCATTAGAATATAACTATAGCAAAAATAATAAAAGTCCACAAAAAGTTCAAACAAGATTTGAACTTGAATATATATACATTATAGACGAAGATAAAATAAGTAGTCATACAAAAGGTATTGGACTTAATTGTCCAAATTGTGGAGCGCCCATTAAAAATTTAGGTTCTAAATCATGTGATTACTGTGGAAGTGGAGTAGTTGACATAGTTAAAAGAACTTGGGTTTTAAATAATATTAAAGAATTTTAGAAAAGAGGAGAGTTTATGGGATTAATTAAAGCAGTAGTTGGAGCTGCAGCTTCAACATTAGAAGATCAATGGTTAGAGTATATCTATTGTGATAGAATGCCTGACAATGTTCTTATGAGAAAAGGAACACCAAAAAATAATAGTAACAATAATGGGAATGATAACATCATTACAAATGGAAGTAAAATTGTAGTTGGTGAAGATCAATTCTTAGTTGTTGTATCAGATGGTAAAATTGTAGACTTTACTGCAGAAGCAGGAAGATACACATTTGATAAAGGAACAGAACCTTCAATGTTATATGGTGGTTTTGGAAAAGGATTAATTGAAAGTTTTAAAACTTTTGGGTCAAGATTTACAACTGCAGGTAATGAAAATCATGATCAAAGAGTATATTTTATAAATATGCGTGATATAATTGGAAATAAATTTGGTACACCAAATCCAATTCCATTTAGAGACAGTGAATTTGGAATTACTGTAGATATTAGATGTTTTGGAGAATATGTTATGAAAGTAACTGATCCAATCAAATTCTATACATCACTTGGAGGAAATGTAGAAGGTGATTATGTAATTGATGATGAATTCCAATCACAATTCAGTGCTGACTTTATGCAAGCATTACAACCAGCATTAGCAAATGTTGCATTACAAAAAGTATCATATGATATGTTACCAGGAGCAGTACTTCAAATTTCAGATGCTGTTAAAACACAATTACAACCAACTTGGGGAGAAAATGGTATTAACGTAACTCGTGTATCAATCGCAAGTGTTACACCAACAGAAGAAAGTGCTGAAATGATTAAGGGAGCACAAAAAGATAGAATTTACGCTATGAATCCAGCAATGCAAGGAGCTAGAGCAAATGCTGCTGCTAGTGAAGCAATGGTAGCTGCTGCAAACAATGAAAATGGAGCTATGAATGCATTTATGGGTGTAGGTATGATGAATCAAAGTGGAGCAATGTTTGGAGCAAATATCTCTGCACAAAGTCAACAAGGAATGACAATGGGAGCAATGAGTGCACCAGAAATGATGCAACCACAAGCACCAGTACAACCTGCTCAACCAGCTGTAGAAGCTGCACCACAAGAACCAGCAATAACTAAAGAAGAAACTGTAGAACCAACAATTACAAAAGAAGAAGCACCAGCAGCTAAATTCTGTACAAATTGTGGAACTCCAGTAACTGGAAATTTCTGTACTGAATGTGGAACAAAAGCTGAATAATTTAATAATAGTAAATAAGGTGTAAAATACCTTATTTTTTTATTTAAAATTAAATAATTAATGATATAATAAAAATAAGAATAGGAGAGATAAAATGAAGAATAAAAAAGGTTTTACACTTATAGAATTATTAGCAGTAATAGTAATACTAGCTATAATAGCACTTATTGCAACGCCAATAATATTAAATATGATAAATGATGCAAGAAAGAGTGCTGCAGTAGATTCAGCATATGGGTACATAGAAGCGATAGATTATAATAACGCAATGTCACAATTAAATGGTAAATATAAAAAAATAGAATCAGGAGAAGTAACATCATTTAATAACAAAGTAAACGTAAAAGGAACAAAACCAACAAGTGGAACAATAGAAGTTGATGCATCAGGAAGAGTAATAAAAGCAACACTAGTAATAAATGGATATGAAGTAAAATATGAAGATGGAGAAGCAACAGTAGAAGGAAAAGTAACTGACAATGAAAATAAAGAAGAAAAAGAAGAGCAACCAGAAGATGAGCAACCAGAAGATGAGCAACCAGAAGAAGAAGTAGAAGAAGAAACAGTTCTAAATAATGTTCAAGTATATGATTACCAAACAACTAAAAATGAAAAAATTAAATATGTTAATGGAATGTATGTAATTAAAGTAGATGGAACGGATGTATATCCAGAGTTTAGTTTTTTAACAAAACTTGATGATGATGCAGAAATATCTTCAGTTAAAATGTTTTATGATTTAGATTATATTAATAATCAATCAAATTCATATTCAAATGATGAATTTCATAGAATGATTGTTCAGTGGTCAAGTTCCGATGTTACAAAGGGAACTATAAAAAATGTATTTAGATATGATTCTACGTTTAATTTATTACTTGATGATGATGGAAAACAAATACCAGAAATTTATGAAAATGAAGGTACTTCTTATACAAAGGCAGCAACAGTTCTTAAGCTACAACCATTGTACTTTGAACCATATAATGGACAATATACTTATATTGTAATTCAAGTAACTGATACTAATGGTAACGTATATTATAGTCGCATCAAAGTACAAATTTAAATCAAATTAATCATAAGTAAAGTTGGAAAATTATATAGAAATTTAAAATAAAATTGTGAAAAATCACAATTTTTTTTATTATGTGGTATAATATATATATGATAGATAGTAGGCAGGTGGGTTATGAAAAAATTAATATTAGTAGATGGGAACAATTTAATATTTAGAAGTTATTATGCAACTGCATACAATGGAAATTTAATGAAAAATTCTAAAGGATTTCCAACAAATGCACTTTTTGGTTTCATAAATATGATAAATAAAATAATAGAAGAAGAAAAACCGGAATATATGGTAGTTGCTTTTGATAAAGGAAAAACATTTAGACATGAAAAATATACAGAATATAAAGCAGGAAGAATAAGTACACCAGATGAACTAAAATTACAAATGCCTATAGCTAAAGAAATTTTAACATCTATGGGAATTACTTATTTAGAAACAGATAATTATGAAGCAGATGATATAATTGGTACATATGCTAAAATATGTGATATAGAAGAAGAGTTTATTGGAACAATTATTAGTAGTGATAAGGATTTATTACAACTTATAAGTAATGATGTTGATATAAAACTATTAAAACAAAAAGATTATATAAGATATAATAAAGAATCTTTTAAAGAAGAATATGGAATAGATCCAATAAATATAATTGATTTAAAAGCTTTGATGGGAGATTCATCTGATAATATTCCAGGAGTAAAAGGAGTAGGAGAAAAAACTGCTCTAAAACTTTTACATGACTATAAAACATTAGATGGTATATATGAAAATATAGATAATATAAAAGGTGCTTTAAAAACAAAATTAGAAGAAAATAAAAATAATGCTTATATGAGTTATGAACTTGCCACTATCTATAAAGATGTACCACTTGAACTTTCTATAGAAGATTTAAAATTAAAAGAAAAAAAAGAACAAGAATTACTAAAATACTATGAAGATTTAGAATTTTATTCTTTTATAAAAAAGATGAATGTAAAAAAAGAAATAGTAAAAGAAAATTATAAAATAGTAAATAGTATAGATGATGTAGATATAAATAGTGATTCAGCTTTTTATATAGAACTAGATGGTACAAACTATCATATATCAAATATTATAAGTATGACTATTTATAATGAAAATAATGCTTATTATATAAATAAAAAATTAATAAAAGAAACAGTAGAAAAATATAATAAATATTTAAAATATACTTATGATTTTAAAAAATGTTATGTATCATTAAAATGGAAAAATATTAATCTAGAAAGTGTAATATTTGACACAATGATTGTCTCATCATTGCTAGAATATAACACAAAAGATGATATAGCAGTTCTAGCAAATCAATTCAATTATGATATAAAATTTTATGAAGAGATATTTAATAAGAAGAGCAATATAACAGAAGAAGAATATATTGAAACCCAAATTAAAAAAGCTAGATTCATATATGAAACATATGAAGAATTTGATAAGAAATTAAAAGAAAAAAAATTAGAAAGTTTATTCTATGATATAGAAATGCCACTTGCTACTGTCTTAGGTGATATGGAATATGATGGTGTAAATGTATCAAAAGAAGAACTTAAGAATATGGGTGAAGAAATAAAAATAAAAATAGAATTATTAGAAACTGATATATATAATGATGCAGGAGAAACATTTAATATATCTTCACCTAAACAATTAGGAGAAATATTATTTGAAAAATTAGGATTACCAGGAGCTAAAAAAAATAAATCAGGGTATTCAACATCTGCAGATATATTAGAAAAATTAAAAAATAATCATCCAATTATAAATAAAATATTAGAATATAGAATGCTTACTAAATTATATACAACATATATAGAGGGATTATTAAATACAGTATTAGATGATAACAAAATACATACTATTTATACACAAGTTTTAACAAGAACTGGAAGATTATCATCAATAGAACCAAATCTACAAAATATACCTATTAGATATGAATATGGTAAATTAATTAGAAAAGCATTTATACCTAGCTCTAATTCAATAATAATGAGTAGTGATTATTCTCAAATTGAACTTAGACTTTTATCACATATAGCTAATATTGAATCACTTATAGATGCATTTAAAAAAGATATAGATATTCATACTAAAACAGCAAGTGATATATTCCATGTAGATGAAGTTGATGTAACTAAAGAAATGAGAAGAATATCAAAAGCTGTTAACTTTGGAATTATATATGGAATAAGTGGATATGGATTATCAGAAAATTTAAATATAACAAGAAAAGAAGCAAAAGAATTTATAGATAATTATTTAAACGCATATCCAGGTGTACAAGAATATATGGATAAAACAATAGAAGAAGCACATAAATTAGGATATGTTAAGACATTAATGGGTAGAATAAGAACAATTGAAGAATTAAATAATAAAAATTTCATGATTAGAAATAGTGGAGAAAGAATAGCTTTAAATACACCAATACAAGGAACAAGTGCAGATATAATAAAAAAAGCTATGGTAGATATAGCACATCAATTTAAAGAAAATAATATTAAATCAAAAATGATTATACAAGTACATGATGAACTTGTATTTGATGTATTAAAAGAAGAAGAAGATATTGTTACAAATATAGTAAAACAATGTATGGAAAATGTTTATAAATTTAATGTTCCTTTAAAAGTAGAAATAGAAAAAGGAGAAAATTGGTATCAAGCAAAATAGGAGGTAGTTATGGAATATACAGTAAGTTCATTAAAAGAAGCAATCGATATAACAATAGAACATATTGGCTATGATAAAGATGATATTTCAATAATTAGAAAATTAATTCATAAAGCTCTAGAAATGGATTCGAAACCATTTACAAGAACAGCTGGCGCTAGAGAATATATAAAAAATGCAATAATAAATAATAGTATTATAAATGAATTAAGAGAAAAAACAAATACTATTTCACAGGATATCAATGAAGTTATTGAAATTTATATAGACAAATTTTTTAGAAAAAAAGTATATAATTATGAACAAGAAAAAAATGAAATAAAAGAAAATACAAGTCTAGATAAAGTAGAAAGAAAAATTAAATTTATAAATACTTCATCAATAGATGATCAAGATTTTTTAACAAATAGATGGAATATATTTACAAATATATTTAGTGGTAATGATTCAACAATGTCGGCAGAAGAATTAAAGTATAATATGATTTATATTGCTTTAGAACAAGCTGAGATACATAGAGATAAAGCTACAATATTAAAACAAATTGATCCTTTAAGTAAAGAATTAACAAAAATGGATGCCATTAAAATAGTAGAAGAGTATATATATAATCAAAAAACAAATGAATTAATAGAATTAATTAATAACAATCCTATTTTATCAGGTTTGTTACTGCAAAATTTATTTGATTATATAGATGAAGAAAAAATAGATAAATTTTCTTTATATGAATTAGATAATGAATTAGAAAAAATACCTGATTTAAAAACAAGAAGTAATATATTATTACAAGTATTAAATGGAGAAGAAATTCTAAATTTAGATAGAGAAAAAGTTATAATAAATATTTTAAAAAATACATTAGCATTAAGTATGTATACTAATAATAAACCATATATCGATTATGAAGAAAGAAGATTATATACAGGAATGTCTAATGAAACAGAAGAACAAGTAATACAAAATAGAATTATGACAAATAATCAATTTTCTAATAATTTAGTTATAAATGGAAAAAATACAACAAATGAAGAATTAATTAACTTTATAAATAATATTAGTGAAAAAGAAAAATATTTTCTAGCAAATATTTTTGTATTAAGTAGATCAACACAAGAAAATAAAAATAAATTAGATAATTCCATATATTATGGAACTAATGAACAGATATATGTATATGGATTATTAGAAAAAGAAAAATTAATTCAAGAATTAAAACAACAAAAACAAAACACATTGTAATATTGACTAAAAATAATATAAATGATAAAATAAGCATGTAAATCGTTGATGGAGAATAGTAATAAAAATAATTATTTATAGAAAGTTAGTGGTTGATGGAAACTAATATAATATTTTTATGAATCTACTCTTGAGAGAAATGCAAACATTTCCGGTTAAAACCGTTATCTAAATTAAGACCAAAATAGGATGGTACCGTGTTAATTCACTCCTAAATTTATGGTCTTTTTTTCTTTGGAGGTAGTATGAATAATTTAAGAAGATATTTTAATGAACAAGAAATTGAAAATTTAAAAATTTTAGATATGTATTCTAAATCCGAAATAATCGTAAATAGAATTTTTAAAGAAGTAAAAGACAAAGGTAATAACCCTTATTTAGATCATTTATATTATGTAAGTAATAATCTAGATAATGAAAATATGAAAATAGTAGGATTACTTCATGATCTGTTAGAAGATACAGAAATTACTGAACTAGATTTAATAGAAATAGGATTTACAAAAGATATAATAGAAGCACTTTTACTTGTAACAAGAAAAGAAGAATCATATGCTGAATTTATAGATAAAATTATAAGTAGTAATAATAAAATAGCTTTATATGTAAAAAAAGTAGATTTAGAAAATAATATGGATTTATCTAGAATAAAAAATCCAACTGTAAAAGATTATGAAAGAGTAGAAAATAAATATAAACCAAATTATCAAAAAATATTAAATAAAATAAAAGAAATGGAGAGATAAAATGATAGATATAAAATTAATAAGAGAAAATAAAGAATTAGTAAAAGAAAATATAAAGAAAAAATTTCAAGATGAAAAACTACCATTAGTAGATGAAATATTTAATTTAGATATTGAATATAGAGAAACTAAATTAAAAATGGATGAAGCTCGTGCAGAAAAAAATAAATTAAGTTCTGAAATAGGTGCTTTAATGCGTGATAAAAAAATAGAAGAAGCAAATATTGTTAAAGAAAAAGTTTCAAAAATGGGTTCAGAAATAGATGAATTAACAAAAAAAGAAGAAGAACTATCTTTATTAATAAAAGAAAAAATGATGGTAATACCAAATATTGTTGCTGATTCAGTACCTGTTGGAAAAGATGATACGGAAAATGTTGAATTACAAAAATTTGGAGAACCAGTTGTTCCAAACTATGAAATACCATATCATGCAGATATATTAAAATCATTCAATGCTTTAGATAAGGATGCTAGTGGTAGAACAAGTGGTAATGGATTCTATTATTTAATGGGAGATGCTGCTAGACTTTCTTCTGCAATGCTTTCATATGCAAGAGATTTTATGATTGAAAAAGGATTTATTTATTGTATTCCACCTTTTATGATTAGAAGTGATGTAGTAACTGGAGTTATGAGTTTTTCAGAAATGGATGCTATGATGTATAAAATAGAAGGTGAAGATTTATATTTAATTGGAACAAGTGAACATTCTATGATTGGTAAATTTAAAGATCAAATAATTAAAAAAGAAAGCCTACCAATAACAATGACTTCATATTCACCATGTTTTAGAAAAGAAGTTGGAGCACATGGTATTGAAGAAAGAGGAATATATCGTGTTCATCAATTTGAAAAACAAGAAATGATTGTTTTATGTGAACCAGAAGATAGTGATAAGTGGTATGAAAAAATGTGGCAATACACAGTTGAATTATTTAGAAATTTAAATATTCCAGTAAGACAACTTGAATGTTGTACAGGAGATTTAGCAGATTTAAAATATAAATCATGTGATATAGAAGCATGGAGCCCAAGACAAAAAATATACTTTGAAGTTGGATCATGTTCTAACTTAACAGATGCTCAAGCAAGACGTTTAGGAATAAGAGTAAAAAGTGAAAATGGAAACTATTACTTACATACTTTAAATAATACAGTTTTAGCATCTACAAGAGCCTTAATCGCATTCATAGAAAATAATTATAATGAAGATGGAAGTATAACTATACCAGAAGCTTTAAGACCATATATGGGAGGAAAAGAAAAATTAGAAGTTAAATAACTTCTTTTTTTGTAATAAAAATTAAACTGGTACATATTCTTAATTAGATAGTACTAGGAGGGATAACATGATTAATAAAAAGAATTTGTGGTTTTTAACATTATTTAGTTTAATATTAGTATTAAGTGTATATTACATAACAATGCCAAGTGAATTATTACTCACAAATAGTTCTAATTATTTAAAAACAGAAGTAAAAGAAAAAACAGAAAAAACATCTGTAGAAGTAGAAGAAAGTGAAGTATTAACTGCACTTCGTGTAACAAATGATGAAAAATTAGAAAAAGAAATTGATTCACTTAAAGAAATATTAAGCAATAAAGATACAACCGTAGAACAAAAAAATGAAGCATTTGAAAAAATGAAAACATTAAATGAAAATAAAGTTTTAGAAAAAGAAATAGAGAAAAAAATAGAAGAAACACATAAATTAAAATCATTTGTAAAAATAGAAAATACTGATATAAAAGTTACAATAGATAGTAAAGAACATAATAAAGAACTTGCTAATAAAATTATGAGAACAGTACAAGAAAATTTTACTAATAAAGTAAATGTAATAATTGAATTTAAAAAATAATCTATCATATGATAGATTTTTTTAATCACTAAATAATATTTTCTACATAAAATAATATGAGTAAATATAAACCACCCAACTTAGAAAGTGAGGGGAATATGAAAAGTATACTAACTAAAAGAGAAAAAGAAGTATTTGAATTACTTATTCAAAATCAAACTACAGTAGAAATTGCTAAAAAACTAAATATAAGTGAAAAGACAGTTAGAAATCATATATCAAATGCTATGCAAAAATTAGGTGTTAAAGGAAGAGCTAGTGCTGTTGTAGAACTTTTAAAATTGGGAGAAATTTCATTATAAACCGTATTATTTACGGTTTATTTTCATAATATTAATCAGGTGATATTATGCTAAGAAAACAAATAATTAAAAAACTAACTATTTCTACAGCTATATTGTTCTCAATATTTTTGATGTGTATAATTCCAAGTAAAACAGAAGAAAATGTTATAAAACAAGAACTTGTATATATAGATGATAATTTAAATAAAGAAAATATATATCTACTAGATAATAATAATTTTCTAGCACGTACAAGTGTAGTATTAGACAATACTGATATAGAATTAAAAGCAAAAGAACTTTTAAATATATTAATAAAAGATTCAAGTGAAGAAAATAAAATACCTAGTGGATTTAGAGGAATAATACCATCTAATACAGAAATACTTAGTCTTGAATACAAAGATAATTTAATTAAAGTTAATTTTAATAAATACTTATTAGATGTAAAAAAAGAATATGAAGAAAAAGTAATAGAATCTATCGTTTATACATTAACAAGTATAAGTGAAGTGAAAAAAGTGATTATTTATGTAGAAGGAGACATATTATCAAAATTACCACAAACTAAAATTAATCTACCAAGTACTTTAGATAGAAGTTACGGAATAAATAAAGAATATAATATAAAAAATTATAAAGATATAACTAAAGTAACAATTTACTATTTAAATAATTATAATGAAAATTATTATTATGTACCAGTAACAAAATATTTAAATGATGATAGAGATAAATTAGAAATAATAGTGGAAGAATTATCAAATTCTAATAAATTATTGAGTTATTTAAACAGTAATACAGTTTTATTAGATAAAAAACTTGAAAATAATAAATTATATTTAACATTCAATGAATATATATTTGATAATCAAGATGAAAGAATAATTTTAGATGAAGTAAAAAATTCAATTAGTTTAACAGCAATAGATAATTATGATATAGATGAAGTAATATTTCAGTATGATAATAAAGAAATTTGCAAAAGTGTTATAAAAACTCTTGAATAAAAATTATTTTTGTTGTATAATTAATGTGTTCTAAAAAAACACATGTCTCAGTAGCTCAGCTGGATAGAGCAACGCCCTTCTAAGGCGTGGGTCTGGGGTTCGAATCCCTACTGGGACACCATTTAAAAATTAAGTCTTATTTTATAAGGCTTTTTTTGTTAAAAAAGATAAATAATAAATTGAAAAAAAATAAATAATGTGCTAGAATAATCAGAAACCAAGGGGGATTTATATGGAAAAGAGTATATTACAAAGAAATTATAGTAGCGAAACAAGAAAAACATTAGATTATTTATTAAAAGTAATAGATATGCAATTAAAGGAGATTTTTGAATCATTAAAATATTTTAATACTAATAAGGATTTAAGATATGAATCATGTATAGAATCATTACAAAATTCTACAGAAATTAATCAAATTACAGAAATGTTTAAATTATATGGATTGATTACCGATGAAGAACAAAAAAGATTAGAATTTATAAAACAATCAATTTATGTTCAAGCATATACAGATTTTTATGTAATGAATAGACTTTTAAATAAAATTAAAAAAGAAGATCCTGATTTTCAAAAAACAACATATGAAATCATAGAAAAACAATATTTTAATGAACCATCAATTTATGTTGTAATGTTAAAATGTATGGAAGAATTTAAAAATTTATCTGCATATAATAAAATAATTGCTATGAAAAATTTAACACCAAAAGAAGATAAAATGTTAAAATCTATTAATCCTTTTTATGAATATGAAAGAAATCTTTATGATGTAGAAATAACAAAAGAATTAATAATGAGACAAATTGATAAATGGAAGAAAAATTTTGATTTAGAAAAAAGTTTACATGAAACTATAAACTTTATATTTAATTTATATAAATTAAATCCTAATAATATTAAAAATTTATTTGAAGAATTGAGTTTAGACCAAATTTTAAATTCTCAAAGCGAAGAAGAAAGTATTTTATTTAATAACACATATATAACAAGAGAAATATTAAATAATAAATTAGAAGAAGAATACAATGCAAAAGAAAAAGTAAAAAAATAGAAGTTAACTTCTATTTTTATTATTATTTATTATTATTTATGATATAATTTTATTAGGTAAAAAGGAGTATGTTATGAATAGAGTAAAAAAAATGAAATTAAATAGTAGTCCATATATTATAAAAAGTGATAAATTTAGTACAATTGAATTTGTATTGTTTTTTGAAGCTAAAGCATCTGATAAATATATATTTTATTTACCATTGTTAAGACAATTATTACTTAATTCATCAAAAAAATATCCAACTGAACAAGAATATAAAAAAGCTTATAAAGAAAATATGATTATTTCACAAAGAATGAGAACTGTTAGATATAATGAAAATTTATTTTTTGAATTTAGTTTAATAGTACCTGATCCTAAAAAGGTAAAAGATTATAATATAGAAAAAGCATTTAAATTTTTTATTGATATGATTTATGAACCAAATATAGTAAATGGAGAATTCAATTTAAAACAATTTGAAAGAGAAAGAGAATTCTTAAAAGATGATATTTATAATTCAATAAAAAAAGTAAATGCTAAATCATATCAATCATTTTTAAATATTGTTGATGATAAAGGAATAATAAAGAATAATATCTATAATAATATGAATTTAATTGAAGAAGCAAATTCTAAAGAATTATATGAAATATATAAAGAAAATGTATTAAAAAATAAACCAATAATATTTGTATATGGAAATGTTGATGAATCTATAAATGATTTAATAAAAAAATATATAAAAATAGATGATAAAAAGATTACATTTGATAAAAAATATGATAATTATTTGATACCATTTAATAAGATAAAAGATATTGAAGAAGTATCTGAATATAATCAATCAATTATATATGTTGCATACAAGATAAAAGATATGAAAGAAGAAGATAAAATATATTTAAATATAGTGAAAAATATTATGGCACTGGGATCTAATGATTTAATATTCAAAAAACTTAGAACTGAAAAAAATTTAGTATATTCAGCAAATACATGGTGTGATACTAGAGTAGGATTACTTACAGTAGAAGCATATATCAATAATGAATCAAAAGAAGAAGTGATAAAAGGTGTAAAAAGTGTTATTAAATCATTAAAAGATAAAGAAAAACTAACTATTTATTTAGAAAAATTAATAGAAGATGTTTACTATGAATTGATAAGACAAAAAGATAGTAGAAGTGTTGCAATAAATGATTTTATCAATAAAAAATTAGAATTCTCACATACAACAGATGAATTAATAAAGAAATATAAAAATATAAATATAGACAACTTAATAGATTTTATAAATAGATTAAAACTAGATACAATATATTTTTTAAGAGGTGAATTCAATGAAAATAACTGAGCATGTATTAGATAATGGACTTAAATTAATATTTTGTAATGATAATAGTAAACATTGTACAATAGCTAATCTATTTGTAAAATTTGGTGGAGCAAATAAAAAAATAATAATAAATGATGAAATTAAAAGTATAAAAAATGGAATGGCTCATTTTATGGAACACTTATTAATTGAACATAGTATATATGGTAATTCATTATTAGAATTCAATAAAAAACATACTTATTCAAATGGATTTACAAATGATATAAAAACAGAATATTATATTAATTCGGTAAATAAATTTGAAGAAGATTTAATTAAGTTATTAAATATTGTAAATAATTCACAATTTACAAAAGATGATGTTGAAGCAACACGAGCTGCTATCATAAAAGAAAAAATGATGAGCAAAGATGAAGATTTTAGAGAACTATATAAAGCAGGATATGAATGTTTATTTAATTCATTTGAATATCCTAATGTATTAGGTGAAATAGAAGATATTGAAAGTATTAGTTATGAAGATATTAAAATGTGTTATGATACATTTTATCAACCTAAAAATCAAATATTAGTTATTTCAGGAAAATTTAATGAATCTAAAATATTGAAAATAATAGAAGAAACTTATAAAAAAATAAATAAACCAATAATAGAATATAAATTACCAGAAATAAAAGAAAATAATAAAGTAAAAGAAAAGGAAAAAACAATAAAAAGAAATGTCTATACAGATTATGTAAGAATAAATTATAAAATTAATATAGGACATTTAAATGAATTTGAACAAATAAAATTAGGATTTTATATAGAATATTTTTTATCATATTTATTTGATGAATCATCTAAATTATATAATGAATTAGTTGATAAGAAAGTATGTATTTATAGTATTAATTATGGATTTGAAAAAGTAGATGATTTCTATATAATAAAGATAGGAACATATACTAATGATCATAAAACATTTATTGATAGTGTAAAAGACACAATTGGTAAAAAAGAAATAAATGAAAATAATTTTAATATTAGAAAAAAGGAATCAATTATTGAACTTATATTAAGAGAAGATAGTTTATTTAGTATGATTAAACCATTTTTTGATAATATTTTAAATTATAATTATTATGAACTAGATAAAATAGAAGATATAGAAAAACAAAATTTTGATGATTATAAAAAAATGATTAATGATATAGATTTTAATAATTATTGCATAACTAAAATGATAAGAAAAAATGATTAATTTGAAAAAAATTAAAGATATGATATTATCTAAGATATAGGAGGAACTTATGGAATTAATAAAAAAGAAATTTAAAAGTATGTATAAAACATCAATTATATTTTCAATTATATTATTTTTAATAGGATTATTTTTACTTATGAAACCAGAAACTACATTACATGCCATATCATATTTTGTTGGTATTGTATTAATTATATGGGGAATAATACCTGTTATTACATTTTTTTCAAATAAAGAAAAAGAAAGTTATTTAGAATTTAGTTTTATAATAGGTGTATTTGCTTTAATATTTGGTATTATTGTAATGATTAATCCTAATATAATAGGAAGTATAATTCCACTTTTAACTGGTATATGGATGCTTATAAATGGAATTACTAAATTATATTATGCTTTAAATATAAGTAAAGAAGGAAATGCTACAACATCAATAATAATATCACTTATAATATTAGTTTGTGGGCTATTATTAGTATTTAATCCATTTGGAGGAGCAGTAATGCTTACAAAACTAATTGGAATATTTGTTATAGTATATTCAGTACTTGATTTAATAGAATGTTATACATTAAATAAATCAATAAAAGAAGTAACAAAAGATCCAAAAAAAGACAAAAAAGATCAAAAAGTAATAGAAGCAGTTTATGAAGAAGAATAGAAATATTTTTCTTTTTTTGTCTAAAAGTTGAAAAATATTTAAAAAGTTGTATAATATTAAATGTCTAGGTGATATTATGAAAAAATGTGTAGTTATTTATAATCCTAATAGTGGAAAAGGGATAAATGAAAAAACATTATTTAAAATTGAAAAAATCTTAAATGAGTTTGGGTATGTTGGAGAAATATATAAATCTGAATATAAAGGACATACTACAAATATAGTAGAAAATTTAACTCAAACAGATTTAGTTATCTCTATAGGTGGAGATGGAACATTTAATGAAACAATGACAGGTAATTTTAAAAGAAAAAGAAAATTACTAATTGCTCATATACCAGTTGGAACTGCTAATGATATAGGAGCAATGTATGGATACGGAAAAAATATAACTAGAAATTTAAGATTATTATTAAATGGTACAGTAAAAAATATAGATATATGTACAATTAATGATCAGCCATTTACTTATTCAGCTGGTTTTGGTAAATTTGTAAATATATCATATGACACACCAAGAGAACTAAAAAGAAAATATGGATATTTTGCATATTTAATAGAAGCATTAAAAGATTTTAATGGACCAACTAAATTATATGATATTACCTATAAGATAGATGATAAAATAATAAATGGTAAATATTCATTCATGCTTATATCAAATGCTAATAGAATAGCAGGAATTGAAAATTTTTATAAAGATATAAAATTAGATGATAATACTTTTGAAGTATTAATGTGTGACTCAACAGCAAGAAAAGATATAGCAAAAGGTTTATATTTTTTAAAAACCTCAGATATAACAAAAGCTCCTGGATTTTCATTTTATAAAACAAATAAACTAACTATAACTATTAATTCAGATAAAGAAATACCATGGAGTTTAGATGGAGAAAAATTTACTAGTGAAACAAATACATATGAAATTAAAATAGTAAGAAATGTTAAAGTTTTATTACCATTAAAGAATATAAAAAAATTGTTTATAGATACGGATGTGTAGTTAATGAAAATAGATTATCAAAAGAAAATGGAAGAAATATTAAATACAATAACTAAACCCAAAAGATTACTTCTTCATAGTTGTTGTGCTCCATGTAGTAGTTATGTATTATTAAGTTTAACAAAATATTTTGATATAACTATTTTTTATTATAATCCTAATATAACAGAAGAAGATGAATTTAAAAAGAGATTAAATGAACAAATAAAATTAGTTAATGAAATAACAAAAGAAAATAAAATTGATATAATAGAAGGAAAATATGAAAAAGAAAAATTTGAATCAGTAATAAATGGATTAGAAAATGAATTAGAGGGTGGAGCAAGATGTTTTAAATGTTACCGCCTTAGAATGGGAGAAGCTGCAAAAATTGCAAAAGAACTTAAATATGATTATTTTACAACTACATTATCAATTAGTCCATATAAAAATGCTCCTAAGCTTAATGAAATAGGAGAAGAGTTAGAAAAAGAATATAATGTAAAATATTTATATGCTGATTTTAAAAAGAAAGATGGGTATAAAAAATCAATAGAATTATCGAAAAAATATAATTTATATAGACAAGACTATTGTGGATGTATATATTCTAAAAGAAATAATATTGATGATTAAAAAAAGGAATCTTTATTAAGATTCCTTTTATAGTTTTCTATATAATCCTATAGCTTTACCTAGTATTGTAACATTTTGTAGGATAATAGGATCCATTGTATCATTTTCAGGTTGTAATCTAAAATGATCTTTTTCTTTATAGAATGTTTTTAAAGTAACTTCATTTTCATCTGTCATAGCAACTACAATTTCACCATTTCTAGCAGTATTTGTTTTTTCTACAACTACAATATCACCATCTAAAATACCAGCATTTATCATACTACAACCACTAACATTTAATGTAAAAACTTCTTTGTTTTTTGGAATTAAATAAGATGGTAATGAGAAATATTCATCAGGATGTTCAATAGCTTCTATAGGATTACCTGCAGTAATTTTTCCAAGCAGTGGGACATCAACTATTAAATCATTTCTAGTATCAAATTCATTTTTAACAAGTAATTCCAAAGCTCTATTTTTAGATCCGCCTTTTCTAATAACTCCCTTTTTTTCTAGATTTTGTAAATGAGCGTGAATAGTTGCAGGACTTGAAATATCAAGTGCTTTTCCAATCTCCCTTATAGTAGGGGGATATCCGTGCTTAACCATATATTCTTTAATATACGTTAAAATATCATTTTGACGTTTTGTTAATTCTACCAAAATAATTCCTCCTTTTTAACTAAGGTTATTCTAACACACATTCATTTGTTTGTCAAATATTTGTTCGTATTTTTATAAAAAAATAAAAAATGTAAAACACAAACATTTTTTCGTTAAATGTATTGACACGAACAAATGTATGATATATAATAATATCAAGTTAAGGAGTGATAGTATGAAAGAAATGTTTAGAAGTAAATTTGTTATATTATTTGTAGTATTTATGTTAGGAGTTACATATTTTAATTCTATAGGTTTAGAAAAACTAAATAATCAAAATCTAAAAGAAGAAGTAATATTAAATAAATAAGATATAGTATTATCTTTTTCATATATATTTCATTGACTTCATATAATATATTTGATAAAATTGCTATGTTTGGTAACTATCAAATAATTGTTATAAATGAGGTGATGTATAATGATAAAATTACTTAAAAATTTTAATAAAAAAGAGTGGTTAATGGTACTTGTTATATTTATTTTAATATATATGCAAGTATGGTTAGATTTAAAAATGCCAGACTATATGTCAAAAATCACAGTTTTAGTACAAACTGAAGGAAGTAAAATGAGTGATATATTATTAAATGGTGGATATATGTTATTATGTGCTTTTGGAAGTTTAGTATTAGCTATAATAGTTGGATATATAATTTCTAGATTATCTGCTAATTTTTCAATGAAAGTTAGAAGAAAATTATTTAATAAAGTAGAAGATTTATCAATAGGAGAAATTAAAAGTTTTTCTACAAGCAGTTTAATAACAAGAACAACTAATGATATCACACAAATAGAAATGTTAATAGGAATGGGACTTCAGCTATTATTAAAAGCCCCAATTACTGCTGTTTGGGCAATAACTAAAATACTTAATAAAAGTTGGCAATGGAGTACTATTACAGCTTTAGCTGTTGTAATATTATTGTCAGTAATTGCTATATTAACTGCAATTGTAATACCAAAATTTAAAATAGTTCAAAGATTGATTGATAAAATAAATGGAGTTACAAGAGAAAGTTTAAATGGTATTAGAGTAGTTAGAGCATTTAATGCTGAAAATTATAGTGAAAATAAATTCGAAGAAGTAAATAATAAATTAACAAAACAACAATTATTTAATCAAAAAACATTTGCTATAATGTCACCTATAATGTATTTAGTATTACATACATTAACACTTGCAATATATTTTATAGGTGCACATTTAATAAAAGAAGCATTAATGGTAGACAAATTAGTATTGTTTGGGGATATGGTGGTATTCTCAAGTTATGCTATGCAAGTCATAATGTCATTTTTAATGTTAGCAATGATATTTATGATGATACCAAGAGCAAGTATATCTGCAAAACGTATTAATGAAGTATTAGATACTGAAAACTCAATTAAAGATGGAACAATAGATAAAGATTTAAATGAGTTAAAAGGTGTAGTAGAATTTAAAAATGTATCATTTAAATATCCAGATGCAGAAGAATATGTTATAGAAAATATTTCATTTAAAGCAAATAAAGGAGAAACTGTGGCATTTATAGGATCAACAGGAAGTGGTAAATCTACATTAATAAATTTAGTTCCAAGATTTTATGATGTCACAGAAGGTGAAATATTAATAGATGGTATAAATATAAAAGAATATAAACAAGAATATTTAAATAATAAAATTGGTTATGTTCCACAAAAAGCTGTAATGTTTAATGGAACAGTTAAAGAAAATGTATCATATGGAAAAAGTAGTAAAGAAAAAACAAATGAAACAATAGAAAAAGCAATAGAAGTAGCACAAGCAAAAGATTTTGTTTTAAAAATGGATGATAAGTATGATTCACATATTGCTAGTGGTGGAACAAACATAAGTGGTGGACAAAAACAAAGATTAGCAATTGCAAGAGCAATCGCAAGAAATCCTGAAATATATATTTTCGATGATTCATTTTCAGCACTAGATTATAAAACGGATTCAGTTTTAAGGCGTGAACTAAAAAAATATACTAAAGATGCTACAAGTTTAATTGTCGCACAAAGAATAGGTACTATAATGAATGCAGATAAAATATTAGTATTAGATAATGGTAAATGTGTTGGTATGGGTACACATAAAGAATTACTTAAAACTTGTGATGTATATAAAGAAATTGCTTTATCACAATTTGGAAAGGAGGAATTAGATCATGAATAATGAAAATAAGACTCCAAAAAAACATCATGGTCCAAATAGACCGGTAGAAAAAGCAAAAGATTTTAAAGGGTCAATTAAAAGACTTGTTAGTGAACTAAAATCTTTTAAAGTATTAATAGTTGTATCTTTAATACTAGCTATATTAGGTGCTATACTTTCAATACTTGCTCCTGATAAATTATCAGATTTAACAGATAGTATAAGTAAAGGACTAGTAGTTGATACTAAAAATTTAGAGGAATTAACCAAAATAACAACTGAAAATTTACAAAGTGATAAAACAAAACAAAGAGTAAATGAAATAATTAATTTAAAAGAAACAACCTATAATAATGTTACAATAACAGAAAATGATAAATTAGTATTATTAGAAACATTAAACAATTTATCACAAAATAAAATGAAAATTAAAATACCCGATAGTATAAGTAAAGTAATATTTGATGAAATAATAATAGATAATACGAAAATATCATCAAGTGATCAAGTAGAATTTTTAAAAATAATAAGCACCTTAAAAAAAGATGCTAAACCTGAAGAAATATATTCAAAAATTGATGAAATGCCAGAAAGTGTAAGAAAAGTAGTAGAACCATTTATGGATATGAAAGAAATAAAAAATATTGCAATATTCCTTATAACATTATATTTACTTAGTGCATTATTTACATTTATACAGTCACTTGCTATGACAGATGTAGCAAATAAATTTGCTAGAAAATTAAGAAGTAGAATATCTAAAAAAATAAACAAACTACCTCTTAAATATTTTGATAAACATCAATCTGGTGATATTTTATCTAGAGTAACCAATGATGTTGATACAATAGCACAAACTATGAATCATTCACTTGCTACATTAGTAAGTTCAGTTACTTTATTTATAGGAACAATAATAATGATGTTTGTAACAAATTATATAATGGCTATAACAGCAATCGTATCAAGTTTAATTGGATTTATATTTATGGGTAAAGTACTTTCTAAGTCTCAAAAATACTTTGTATTAAGGCAAAAACATTTAGGAGATTTAAATGGTCATATAGAAGAAGTATATTCAGGACTTAATGTTGTAAAAGTATATAATGGAAAAGAAGAAGCTAATAAAAAATTTGATGAATTAAATAAAAATTTATGTTTAGCTAATAGAAAAAGTCAATTTTTATCAGGACTTATGATGCCTATGATGGGATTCATTGGAAACTTAGGATATGTAGCAGTATGTATAGTAGGGGCATTATTAGTAATGAACGATCATATTACATTTGGAGTAATAGTGGCGTTTATAACTTATGTAAGACTATTTACATCACCTCTTTCACAAATTGCACAAGCTTTAAATACATTACAATCAACTGCAGCTGCAAGTGAAAGAGTATTTGAATTTTTAGATGAAGAAGAATTAGAAGATGAAACACATATTAAAACATATCTAAACAAAGATGAAGTTGAAGGCAATATTGAATTTGATAATGTTACATTTACATATGATGGAAATGAAGCACCAACAATTAAAGGATTTAGTGCTAAAGCATTAAAAGGTCAAAAAATAGCTATAGTAGGGCCAACAGGCGCAGGTAAAACAACAATGGTAAATCTTCTTATGAAATTCTATAATATAAATAGTGGAGATATTAAAATAGATGGAATTTCTACAAAAGAATTAACTAGAGAAAATATTCATGAATTATTTACAATGGTACTTCAAGATACATGGGTATTTGAAGGAACAATTAAAGAAAATATTATATATAATAGAGAAAATGTAAGTGATGAAAAAGTAAAAGAAGTATGTAAAACAGTTGGATTAGATCATTTTATTAGAACACTTCCTAATGGATATAATTCAAATATTAAAGAAAATGATTCTATATCTGCAGGACAAAGACAATTACTTACAATTGCTCGTGGTATGATAGAAGATGCTCCATTTTTAATACTTGATGAAGCAACATCAAATGTAGATACAAGAACTGAAGAATTAGTACAAAAAGCTATGGATAAATTAACAGAAGGAAGAACTTCATTTATAATTGCACATAGACTATCGACAATTAAGAATGCTGATTTAATTCTTGTTATGAAAGATGGAAATATAATTGAACAAGGAAATCATAATGAATTATTAGATAAAAATGGTTTCTATGCAGAATTATATAATTCTCAATTTGAACTATAAAGATAAATATTAATTTATCTTTTTTATTATTAAATTGACTTCTTTGAAAAAAAGTATATAATATTTTCAAAAAGAAAGAGGAATATATATGAAACCAATAATTGGAATAGTCGGAAGACCAGGTATTATATTTAATAAATATGATGTTGAAGTAACAGAAGAAACATATAAAAATGCAGTTATAGAATCAGGTGGTATACCAATAACAATTTTACCTCCACAAAATATATCATATAATAGTATCGCACCCAAAGATGTAGAAAAATTAACTATGGAAGAAATGAATAATTTAAATAGAGTTATAGAAGTATGTGATGCTATTATTATGCCAGGTGGATTTAAAACATATGGATATGATTATTATATTTGTAATTATGCAAATATGATTAACATACCAATTTTAGGAATATGCGCTGGAATGCAAGTTATAGTTAGGGAAGGTAGTAATATTCAATTAGAAAAATGTCCAACAGATATTCATAAAAGTAATCAAGAATATTCACACAGTATTCGTTTAGACAAAAATTCATTATTATATGATATAATAATGAAAGAAGAAATATTAGTAAATAGTTATCATAGTTATTATGTACCAAATAGTGGTATAAATAATATTTCTGCAATATCAAAAGAAGATGGGATAATCGAAGCAATAGAAAATCCAAATTCTAGCTTTTGTATAGGAGTTCAGTGGCATCCTGAAAAAATTTATGATGAGAACTCACAAAAATTATTTACTTATTTTATTGAAGAAGCAAAAAAATATAGAAAAACAAAGTAAAGGAGTAATTAATATGAATAGTAATTTTATAAAAAAATTAGAAACTGATAAATATTATATTGGTAGTTTTGATGCATACCAAGATAACTCTAAACAATTGATAATGGAAAATTCTAATTTATCAATAGAAGAAACAGAAGAAATAATGAAAAGTTTACCAACAACATATAGAGCATCTATTATTGATAAAAAAACTAATAATTATATCGGATATATAAGTGTTTATGAATATGAAGCACAAAATCAATCAACATCAATAAGATTTGAAACAAGTGATAGTTTATTAGAAGAAGAAATAAAAGAAATTTTAGATGAATATAAAAAATGGATTAAAGAAAGTCTTAATTTAATTAGTATAAAAGAATATTGTTATTTTTCTAAAGATAAACAACAATATGAAACAAATATTGTAGAATCAAAAACTAATATAATTATACCAAGTAATATGATAGAAAAAGGAATAACAGAAGAAACAATAGAGTATTTTAATGAAGAATATAATATTCCTAAAATGCAAATGCCATGTACAATTAAAAGTAGTGGACAAGTTATTGGTATAATAGGATTAACTAATTTAATATGGTCAAATAAAAGAGCAAATCTAAATATTTTTCTAGATAAAAAATTAGGAGAAGATGTAATAGGTGAATTACCAAATATAATTATAGATGAATATTTAAATTTTGTTCATAATTCAAATATTCATAATGTAACATTATCTGTTACTGGAAGTGATACAAATTTACAAAAAATAATAGAAAATACATCAATGAATTATTATGGTGAAATACCATTTAGTTCAATTAATGAAAATGACCTTGAATCAAAATTAATGTATCAACATATACCTAATATGGAAAAAGTAAATGGAATATACATTCCTGAAAATAAAAAAATCAGTTTATCAACATTAGAAATAGATAAAAAAGAATTAGATCCAATTATTAAAATAAATGATCAATATGAATTAGTTTCACCAAACGTATTAGATACTAATAATATAGATAATATACTTGATGGACATATAGAAGCAATGCAAGCAAGACAAGAATTTACTATACCTCTAGGAGAAGATAAATATATTTTACAAAAAGGTAATGGTAATTATGGAATATCTAAAGCATTTATGAATTATAGTTATATATTAGTAGATGATAAAAAAGATTATTGTGGATATATAAATATTTTAAGAAATAATGCTGAAAACAAAAATGCAGAAATAGAAATTGGAATTTCACCAAAATTACAACAAAAAGGACTTGGAACACAAGTTATAAATAAATTTTATGAAGAATTATTTTCAATAGGTTATGCAAGTGTAACAAGTGCGGTATTTGATTTTAATAATCCATCAATAAAATTACATGAAAAAGTTGCTGAATTAAATGGAATTAGATTAGAATCATATTATATTAATGGAAAAATGTGGAATATGAATTTTTATTCTAAGATAAATGAATCTATAAGTAGTAGACATATTTAAACAAAATATAAATTATATTTTGTTTTTTTGTGATATAATTTTAGTAGGTGATTTTATGAATAAATATATATGTACAAATAGAACATCAAATTATAAAGATGAAGTAGAAAATATTTTAAATCAAAGAAAAAAAGAAATATTAGATTTTTTTGAAGTAGAAGATAATGGACAATTTAATTTTAATATTTATATTTATGATACACAACAAGAGTTAAAAGAAGGATTATTAAAAAGAGGTTTTAAAGAAGATCCTGATTATATGTGTGCATGCCACAAAGATGAAGATAATTCATTAAACTATTTTGAACCAAAAGATGAGTATAGTGAAAATGAATGGAATAAAGAAGAATATAAAAAAGTTATATTTCATGAAGAAATACATGGTATTCAATATTTAATATATGGAACAACACCAGAATGGATAAATGAAGGAATTGCTAATTATTTAGATGGAACATATAGTAAAGGAATTAAGTATTTATTAGAAAATTATATAAATAAAATTGAAGTACCAGAAATGGAAGAACTAATAAATGAATTTGGTAGACATGAATATGATAGTTATGACTATTCTTATTTAATAGTTTCGTATCTGATTGAAACATTATGAAAGAAGAATTTTTTAGAATTATTAAAAGATAAAAATAAATTAGATTTGATAAGTAAAGATTTAACTTATAAATCAGTTGAATATTATAATAATAAATATTTTAATAATAAAATAAAATAGCAGGAGGGTTTTATGAATATAGAAGAAAAAGCAAAGATGTTTGCTATAGAAGCACATGCTGGACAAGTTAGAAAATCACAAAAAGAAAAGCCAATGATTATACATCCAATAAATGTAGCTAATATATTAAAAGAAGCAGGCTTTGATAAAAATGTAGTTGCGGCAGGTTTCTTACATGACGTAGTAGAGGACACAAAGTATACTGAAGAAGATATATTAAAAATATTCGGAGAAGATATAAGATCTTTAGTTATAACAGCATCAGAACCAGATAAATCACTATCTTGGGAAGAAAGAAAACAACACACAATAGATACTATTAAAAATATGGATTTAAGACATAAAGCTGTAGTATGTGCTGATAAAATAAGTAACTTAGAAGATTTAAGAATAATGAGTGAAATAAAAGGAGAATATGATTTTTCTTCATTTAAAAGAGGATTTAGAAAACAAAAATGGTATTATGAAAGTGTATATGAAAGTTTAATAGAAAAGGAAGATAAAAATAATCCATTATTTGTAAGATTAAAAGAATTAATAGATTATATTTTTAGTAATAAAAAAGATAATTATATAAAAAATACAATTTTTAATAATAATGAAGAATATGATGAATTATTAAAAATTCATTATCAAAAACAAGAATTATATAAATTAAAAAGTGTTTTTAATAATAAACCATATGTTATAGAATTTACAGGAACTCCAAGAACAGGAAAGACTACTATAATAAATAATTTATACGATTTCTTTAAAAAAGCTAATTTTAATGTTGTTTTATTAGAAGAATTTACAACATCAAAAAAATATAAAGAAGAAGTAAAACCATTATTAAAAGATAAATATAAAAAAGTTGTTAATACAGAAATACCTAAATATGTATTAAAAGATTTAGAAGAAACAATAGAAGAAAATCCAGATATTATATTAATAGATAGATCACTTTTTGATAGAGCAATATGGATAGATAGATTATATCTAAAGAGTGGTATGACAAAAGAAGAATACGAAGAATATTTAAATTACTATTTACCAATTATAAAAGAAAAAATTAATATAATAATAGGAACATATACAGATAGTTTAACATCTTTAAGAAGAGATTATAATGCTAATCTGTCACTTGAATCAAGAACATTTTTAAATGAACAAAATGTTAATGAATATAATACATCACTTAAAAATATGGAAAAGTTTGCTAATGATAATAGTGTTAATTTTAAATTATTTGATGCAACTGATATAACAGTAAGAGAATTATCATTGAAAATAGTAAAAGAAATACTAAAAGATATGAGAGAATATTATATTGATGGAGTAAATCAAGAATTTAATATAAAAATAAAAAAATAGAAAGAGGAAATATATATGTTTAAAGATAATCATGTTCATACAACAATAAGTCATGATGGAATGTCAAGTATGAAAGAATACTTAGAAGTAGGAAACAAAATGAATGTTGATGAGATTACTTTTACAGAACACTATGATATATATGATGGATTAGAAACAAACTTAAAAACATTAGATGTTGAAAATTATTACAATTGTTATAAAAATTTAAAAAATGAAACTGATACTAGAATTAATTTTGGTATCGAAATAGGATTACAACCTGATATTGTAAGTAGAATAAAAGAAACGGTTAAAAAGTATCCTTTTGATTTTATTATAGGTTCATCACATATTACTTGTAAAAAAGATATGGCAATGGATAAAACATTCTTTGAAGGATATTCTAGAAAAGAAGCTTATTTAAGATATTTTAATGAAGTATTAGAAAATATAAAATTGTATAATGAATTTGATGTATATGGTCATTTAGATTATGTTGTTAGATATGGTGGATATTTAGAAAAAAAGATTGAATATGATGAATTTAAAGATATTCTTGATGAAATTTTAAAATTACTAATTTTAAAAGATAAAGGAATAGAAATAAATACTTCAGGAATTAGATATGGTCTAGGTAATCCTCATCCTAATATAGATATATTAAAAAGATATAAAGAGTTAGGTGGTAAAATAATGACAGTAGGTTCTGATGCCCATAAAATAGAACATTTAGCTAAAGACTTTGATATTGCATTTAATATACTTGAAGATATTGGATTTAATGAAATCACAATTTTTCATGAAAGAAAACCTGAATTTGTAAAAATAAAAGAATTAAGAAAGTGAGTATGATAATATGAATGAATATATAATATTAAGTAATAATTTTTATGAAATCTATATTGATAAAAAATATGAAGATTTTGGAAAAGATGTTATGAATTATTCAACTGTCAAATTAAAAGAGTACTTAAATTTTTTTAAAGAAGATAAATTGTTAAAAAAATTAAAAGGATCATTTTTTGATAATAGAAAAGACTTTTTAACTAGAATAAAATATATTGCTCCTAATGAAGGTTTACCACCAGAATGGGCTACAGGATGTTTTTATGGTGGAGAAGCACAAATTTTAGTAGATAAAGATAATTTGAATAAAAAATTTAGAACATTAGCTCATGAAACATTTCATATTATATTTCAAAAAAACATATATGAAAAATTTGATATTGATAGAATTGTATGGTTAGATGAGTCGTTAGCTGCTAATTTTTCTGGTGAAATAGATGATGAATTAAATAATGGTATTTTTATAGAATATATAAAAAAGTATTTAAATAAAGAAAATCTTCCTAAAATGAATGATTTAGATTTTAAAAAAGGAAATATTAAAACAGAAGAATACAATGCTTATCATTTCTTTCATATAGTTGGTAGATATTTAAGAGAAAATATGTCTGATGAAGAACTTTTTGAATTTGTAAAAAATAAAAATTTAGTCTTTGAAAATGGAAATACAATACTTAATGATAGTTTAGAGTATTTTAAAAATAAATATAAAATGGTGGTAAATAATGAATAAATTAATTAAAAAATTAAGAAATAAAGGATTATTAAAAATTATATTATCATGTTTATTTGAAATAATTGTAGTATATGTTATTTTATCAGCTGATGATGTAGAAATGTTTGGAAAAATAGTATGTTTAGTGTTATGGTCAATCGCATGTTTAGTATATTTTATTAGTGGACTTATAAATATTAAAAATTATAAAATTAATATTAATAATTATACTAATATACCTAATTATGAAGAATTAGATAAAGAATATAGTAATTCAAAACAATTTTCAAGTTTATATATAGGAGATAATCATGTGTTTGTAATATCATCAAATGATTTTTATATTTTAAAATTAGATGATATTGAGTCTATGCTTTATTTACATTTAGGATACAATTATTTAAAAGCAAGACCAGGATATTATTATTTATATTTGAAAGGAAAAAACATAGAAAAAAATGTAAAAATATATTTTATATCTAAACAACATGTAAAAGAAGCTATGGATTATTTGAAAAGTAAAAATAATAATATAGTTATTGAAAAGTAAAAAGATAATAAATTTATCTTTTTTTTCATATACTTTATTGGTGATAACATGTTCTATAAGACAATACATAGTAGAATAAAAATCATAGGATTTTTAATAGTAATGATGTTTATATTAGTAATAATAAAAGTGTTTTATATACAAGTTATAAGTTATGGTAAATTAAATAATTTAGCAAGTAGTTTATGGAATAGAAATTTACCTATAGAATCAAATAGAGGAAAAATATATGATACAAATGGAATAGTGCTTGCGGATAATAAAACAACTGTATCATTAGTACTTGTACCAAATCAAATAAAAAATAAAGAAGTAGTCGCAAAAGAACTGTCTAGTATTTTAAATGTATCATATAAAGAAATGTATGAACATGTTAATAAAAGAACATCAATAGAAAGAGTACATCCTGAAGGTAGAAGATTATCATTTGATATAGCAGATAAAATAAATGCTTTAAAACTAGATGGTGTATATTTAGTAAAAGAATCACAAAGATATTATCCTTATGATAAATTAATGTCACATACTTTAGGATTTGTTGGAATAGATAATCAAGGATTAAGTGGATTAGAACTTACATATGATAAGTATCTAACAGGAGAATATGGATCAATTAAATATACAAGTGATGCTAAAGGAAATAAATTAGAATTAGAAGAAAGTTATGAAAAACCACAAGATGGTATGAATATGACATTAACTATAAATTATGAATTACAAGAATCACTTGAGAGAGAACTTGATAATGCGGTACTTAAATATAATCCAGATCAAGCACTTGGAATTGCAATGAATCCAAAAACTGGTGAGATACTTGCAATATCATCACGACCTAATTTTTCACCAAGCAGATATAAAGATTATACTACTGAAGAAATAAATAGAAATTTACCAGTATGGATGACATATGAACCAGGTAGTACATTTAAAATAATTTCACTTTCTAGTGCTTTAGAAGAAAATTTAATAGATTTAGAAAATGATCACTTTCATGATTCAGGTAGTATAAAAGTAGAAAATGCTCGTATAAAATGTTGGAAACACGGTGGACATGGTTCTCAGACTTATTTACAAGTTGTAGAAAACTCATGTAACCCAGGATTTGTAACAATTGGACAAAAACTAGGAAAAGAAAAATTATTTGATTATATTAATAAATTTGGATTTGGTAAAAAAACAGGAATAGATATAAATGGAGAAAGTACAGGAATACTTTTTAATTTAAATAGAGTAGGACCAGTAGAACTTGCTACAACAGCATTTGGTCAAGGTGTTAGTGTAACACCAATACAACAAATAACAGCAGTAAGTGCAGCAATTAATGGAGGAATATTATATAAACCATATATTGTAAAAAGTATAAATGAACCAGAAACAAACGCAGTAATATTAGAAAATAAACCACAAATAGTAAGAAAAGTAATAAGTGAAAATACAAGTAATAAAGTAAGATATGCTTTAGAAAGTGTTGTAACAAATGGAACAGGGCGTCCTGCTTTTATAGACGGATATAGAGTAGGTGGAAAAACAGGAACAGCTCAAAAAGTAAAAGATGGAAGATATATGGTAGGAAATTATATCGTATCATTTATAGGATTTTTACCAGCTAATGATCCAGAAGTAGTTGTTTATATAGCAATTGATAATGCTAAAGGAGCAACTCAATATGGTGGAACTATCGCAGCTCCTATTGCTAAAACTGTATTAAATGATGCAATTAGAATATTAGATATTGAAAAACCAAATGGTGCAAGTGAAAAAAAATATAATTTTAATGATAAAAAATATGTAACTATACCTAATGTTGAAGGAAAAACATTAGAAGAAGCTATTAAAGAACTTAAGAGTTTTAAAGTAGAATATACAGGTAATGGAGAAAAAGTAATTTATCAATCACCTAGTAGTGGAAGTAGAATTTATGAAGGTGAAGTAGTTAAACTAATGTTAGGAGGTTAATATGTTAATACTTACAAAATCAGTGTTAGCTTTAATGATAGGATTTTTGCTTGCTGTAACATTTGCTACTATATTAATACCAATATTAAAAAAACATGCTAATCAAAGACTTAGTATATATTTAGAAGAGAGACATAGTAGTAAATCAAAAACTCCAACTATGGGTGGATTAATATTTATATTTTCAAGTATTGTATCACTAATAATTTTATATTTAACAGATAAAATAGAACTAACATACAACTTTATAATTGTAATATTAATCTTTTTAGCATACGCCCTTATAGGTTTTTTAGATGACTATTTAATAATAAAAAGAAATAATAATAAAGGACTAACTGAAGTACAAAAAATAGTATCACAAATAATAATAGCAATTGTATTTTTCTATTTATTTTTAAAAGCAGATAATGAACCATTACTTTGGATACATTCACTTAATTTAAAATTGGATATTGGTTGGTTCTATGGACTATTTATATTATTTGTTTTAGTTGCAACTTCTAATGCTGTAAATATAACAGATGGATTAGATGGATTAGCGGGAGGTCTTTCTGTAATTGCTATATCTACATTTGGAATTATAATGTATGCTACAGGATGGTTAGAAGGATATGAAGATATAGCTTTATTTTGTTTTATATTAGTAGGTGGAATATTAGGGTTTTTAGTATTTAATGTAAATCCTGCTAAAATATTTATGGGCGATACAGGTAGTTTATCATTAGGAGCTACTTTAGGAACACTTGCTATATTATCAAGACATGAATTATTATTAATACTAATTGGTATAGTATTTGTAATAGAAACATTAACATGTCTAATACAAAGATATTATTATAAATTAACTAAAAAAAGAATATTTCCAATGACACCAATACATCATACATTTGAAAAATTAGGATGGAATGAAAAAGATATTGTTAAATTATTTTGGATAGTAGGATTAATAGGATCAATGCTTGCTATTATATATGGAGTATGGTTATGAAAAAACATAACATAGATATACTTTTATTAATTTCAATTATAACAATTAGTATATTTGGTGTTATTATGGTTTATTCGGCATCTTATGTATGGGCAGAATATAAATTTAATGATCCATTTAAATTTGTAAAAAATCAAGGATTATTTTTAATAATAGGAATTGTTTTAATGATGATAATAAGTAAAATAAATTATAAAATATACTTTGAAAAATCTAATTTATTATTATTAATAACAGTTATTCTACTTATATTAGTTATAATACCAGGAATAGGTACAGTTAGAAATGGAAGCCGTAGTTGGTTTGGAATAGGTTCATTTGGTATACAACCTAGTGAAGCAGCTAAACTAGCTCTCATAATATTTGTATCTAAATATTTAAGTAATAATAATAAAGAATTAAAAAACATAAAAAAAGGAGTACTACCAATTCTTTTAATTACTTTATTAATATTTGGACTTATTATGTTACAACCTGATTTTGGAACAGGGTTCATTATAATAGTAACTATAATAGGATTATTATTTGTAGGAGGAGTTAATTTAAAATTCTTTTTATATTTAGGATTGATTGGTTTGCTTGGAATAACGGGTTTAATAATAGTAGCACCTTATAGATTACAAAGAATATTATCATATTTAAATCCATGGAGTGATCCATTAGGTAGTGGATTTCAAATAATTCAAAGTTTATATGCAATAGGTCCAGGAGGTTTATTTGGATATGGATTTCTAAATTCAAGGCAAAAACATTTTTATCTTCCTGAACCACAAACTGATTTTATTTTTTCGATTATAAGTGAAGAATTTGGTTTTATGGGAATACTTATAGTATCAAGTTTATTTTTAACAATTATATTAAGAGGTCTTAAAATAGCAAAAAATTCAAAAGAGCCATTCGGTAAATTTTTAGCATTTGGAATAATCTTTGGACTATCTTTTCAGGCACTTTTAAATTTAATGGTAGTAGTAGGATTAATACCAGTAACAGGAGTAACACTTCCATTTTTAAGTTATGGAGGCTCAAGTTTACTTATAACTTTATGTAGTATGGGAATAATACTTAATATTTCAAGATATCAAAAATAAAAGGATTCTTAAAATTGATAGAGTATATTAGTTTTAGAGGTGATTTTATGAATGATATCATGGAAAAAGAAAAAATAGAAAATTTAATATATGAAATAAGAGGAAAACAAGTAATGTTAGATAGTGATTTAGCTAAATTATTTAATTATTCAACCAAAGATTTGAATAGAAATGTAAAAAACAATATTAAGAGATTTCCATTAGAATATTGTTTTCAATTAACAAATGAAGAATATAATTTTTTAAGGTGCAAAAATTTCACCTTAAAAAATGGCAGAGGACAACATCGTAAATATTTACCTTATGTATTTACTGAATATGGAGTAACGATGTTAGCTGGAATTTTAAAAAGTGAAATAGCTATAAAAACTAGTTTAAGAATTGTAGAAGCTTTTGTTAATTTAAAAAAATATGTAAATAATTATGAAATAAGAATATCTAATTTAGAAACTAAATATATAGAACATGATAATAAGATAGATAAATTATTTGAAGCGTTGGATAAAAAAGAAAAACAAAGTCATATATTTTTTGAAGGACAAATATATGATGCATATTCATTATTAGTTGATATATTAAAAGAAGCAGAAGAAGAAATTATAATAATAGATAACTATATTGATAAACAGATATTAGATATAATAAGTTTTTTAGATAAAGAAGTAACAATAATAACAAATAAATACAATAATAAAGATATAGAAAAATATAAAGAACAATATAATAATTTAAATATAAAAATAAATAATAATTTTCATGATAGATTTATTATAATAGATAGAAGTACATTATATCATTCAGGAGCCTCCTTTAAAGATTTAGGAAAGAAATGTTTTAGTATAAATAAAATAGAAGATAAAAAATTGCTAGAAAATATACTTGAACATTTAAGGCAAAAATAATTTACTTATTGAATTTTTAATATTGTTATAGTAAAATAAGTAAAAGGAGGATACTATTTATGAAGAAAAAGTGGATTGCTTTAATTGTAATCACAATATTAATACTTTTAGGTATTATAATATTCTTGTTACTTAATAGACAAGAAACATACATTATTAAACTTGATACAGACGGTGGTTCAGAAGTTGAAAATATAGAAATAAAAGATAAAAAAATAACAAAATTACCAGATGAACCTAAAAAAGAAGGATATAAATTTGTTGGATGGACAAATAAAAAAGGAAAAGTTGTAACAACAGGAACAAAAATAACAGAAGATACAACATTTAAAGCTAAATGGATTAGTAATGATGTTGAAACTTCAAAAATTACATATGATACAGATGGTGGAAATAAAATCGAAGATATCATAATAGAAAAAGGAACAGTTATTTTAATGCCTGTAGAACCAACAAAAGAAGGATATATATTTGTAGGTTGGGTAAATGAAGATGGATACCTTATAACAGAAGATATTACATTTGATGAAGATACAACATTAAAAGCATTCTGGATAAGTGAAAAAGCAAAAACATTAGAAATTAAATTTGATACAGATGGTGGAAATAAAATTGGAAGTATAATAATTGAAAATGGTAAAATAATTTTATTACCAATGAATCCAACAAAAGAAGGATTTAAATTTGCTGGATGGGTTGATAAAGATGGAAATGAAATAACTAAAGAAACAAAAATTACAACAGATATGGTTATTAAAGCTACATGGAAAGAACCATATACTTGTCCAAAAGATTGTACACCTGTTGGTGATGGAAGTAAATGTACTAAGGAAGTTACAACAAATATGATTTCTAAAACATCTTGTCCAAGTGGATCAATATCATATAATACTTGGTATGGATCAGGAACATATTGTATTAATTTAGCTACAAAAGAAGATGCAAGTATAAGACAATGTGATACTTGGGAAGCAGCTGAAGTTGATTATAAAGATAGTAGTGGTCATAGTTGGTGTGTTAAAACAGTTAAGAAAGTAACTACAAAAGGATGTCCAAGCGGATATACAAAAAGTGGTAATGTATGTAAAAAAACAGAAACAATTAAATGTCAAGAAAATTAGTAAGCTTAATGCTTACTTTTTTAGTATTTATTATAATATAATTCATAAAATTTAATATGAATTATAATGAATTAAATAGAAAATTAGAACAAATTAAAATTGAAGATTTTATTTGGATTATATATATTGGAATAATAGCACTTAGTTTTTATTCTAATTCTTTAGAAGAAAAATATTATTTATTTAATGATAATATAAGTAAAGAAAAATATAGAAAAATAATGATATTTATATTTTCTATTTTGATAATTGTATATTTATACTTTGTAAAAGATTCATTAGATGATTACAAAAATTTAAAAGAAAATGATTCATTAAAAAAGAAAAAATTAGTGACATTATCATTAATAGGATCTTTGTTAATTGCATTAAGTGGAGTTATATTTTTATATATTGCATATCAAGATGAAGAATTAGATGTAGAACTTGCTTTTAATTAAAACATTATTAAAATAATGTTTTTTGTGTTATAATTTAGTAAATGTTAAGTTTAGTTGACAAATTTCAAAGTGAAATTGGTAGAGTGCAACCGATAAAAATAATATAATTTTGGTGTGAGGTGGAAAGAATGAATTTAGGAGAAAGATTATTAAATTTAAGAAAAAAAGAACATTTATCTCAAGAAGAAGTAGCATTTAAATTAAATGTATCAAGGCAAACTATTTCTAAATGGGAAACAGATCAAAGTACTCCAGACTTTGATAAAATAGCTCCATTATGTGAGTTATATGGAATAACAGCTGATGAATTACTTACAGGAAAAAAAGAAGAAATAAAAGAAGAAAAATTATCTTCAAAAAAAGAAGAAATTGCTAAAAAAAGAGCAAAAGGAATAGGAATAGGAGTATTATGTTATTTTATTGCAATTACTTGGATTATGATTTCAGTACCAGTGCTTATGATAAATCCAGTTATAGCTGCTGCAGGATTCTTACTTATTTCTGGAGTAGCAACATTCTTTATAGTATATACTTGTATAGTTTATAAAGAAGAAAAAACAGAAAAAGAAAAAAAAGAAAAGAAGCTTATAAAACAAATAGATAATGTGTTATCATTAATTACATTAATAATATATTTATTTATAAGCTTTATAACAATGGCATGGCATATCACATGGTTAATATGGATAGTATATGCATTAATAATGCAAATAATTAAATTAATAATTTCATTAAGAGGTGATGAAAATGAAAAATAAAACATTAACAATATTTTTAATTATTTTATTATCTATCATAGTAATTTCTGTTATAACTGTTATGATTTTATTAATGAATAATACAATTAATTTTAAAATGTTTAAAACATATAAAGGTGTAAGTGAAAAATTAGAAATAGAAGAAATATATGATAATAATATGAATGAAATAAATATTAATGTAGAAGCAGGTAATATTTATGTAAAAAATAGTGGAGAAGAACAAATAAAAGTATTAATATATAATGAAGAAAAAAATAGTAATATTAATAATAGTAATGGTATATTAGATATAAATGTAAAAGCAAAAAAATGTAAATTTTTCTGTATTAATACACTTATATCAAAAGTAGAAATTTATTTACCAAAAAATTATTCAAATAAAATTAATATAGAAAATAATTTTGGTAATATAGAAATAGAAGAATTTACGAATGCTAATATAAAAATAGAAGAAAATTTTGGTGATATAAAAGTATTAGATGCAAATAATATAAAAGTAAAAAATGATTTAGGAAATGTAAATATAACTAAAGCTAATACTGCAAATATAGAAGTATCTGCAGGAGATATAAAAATTAAAGAAGTTAATGAAATAACTGCTGAAAATAATCTTGGAGATATTGAAATAAAAAATATTGATAGTTATTTGAATATTAGTAATGATTGTGGAGATATAGAACTAGATAATGTAGTATTAACTAAAGATTCAAAAATTAAAAGTGATTTAGGAGATATTGAAATAGATAATATAGAAAATGTATATATAGATGTAGAAACAGATTTAGGAAAAGAAAAAATAAATAATAATTATAGAGATGCAGATGTGACTTTAGAAATTAAAAATGATTTAGGTGATATAAAAGTAGATAATTGATATCTACTTTTATTTACATTTGTATATTTATATGATAGTATAAAAAATATATTTTATATGAAAGTGTGATAGTATGATTAAATATCATAAAGAATTAGAAAATCCTCAAGAATTTTATATTTTAAGTAAAAATAATAAATTATTAGATCCACCATTATTATATAAAAAATTATCAATTGATTTTTTTATAAAATATAGAAATATATTTGAAGAAATAAAAAATATAAATTTTATTATAAAAAACTTATCATTAGAAAGATTTGAAGAATTAAATAAGATGTTAAATTCTGATTTTAGCTATGATAAATATTCGGAATATGAAAAAATTATTTATGAGGAATTAGGAAGTTTAAAATATTATGAACAATCATTAGAATTATCTGAACATGATATAAATTGTTTATTGAGTGAATATCAAAAAATATTAAAAATTTTAATACCATGTTTCCCATTACAAAAAGAAAAATGGAATAATATATGTATTCAAATATCACAGGCATTAAAAGAAATAAAACGTGTAAAGATTATTTATTCTTTAGATAATGAATTAGATAAGCGTTATTTGCCAAATGCATGGTATATTACTCCATTAGGAGATTTATATAATACTGGATATGGACATAATGAGACAAATCTTTCATATGCATTTGATAGAGTAAAATGGTCTTTTGATAATAATTACAATATAACTGATACTTCATATTATATAAATAAAAAGTTAAAAATAAAAAATGAAGAATGCGTTAACAAATTTGATTATGATGAATATATTGGAAGACTTAAAATGAAAACTATTTATGATAATGAATTAGTTACATATGACCCAAAAGTTATTAAATTTATATGTGGAGTATTAAGTGCAGAAGCTTCATTTTATGATTTTTTTGAAAAACTTCAAAAATATACTTTAAATCCAAACGATGAATTAAATAAGATTATTGAAATATGTAATAATGATTTTAGTGAAATTTTAATGAGATGTTGTGGTTTTGCTAAAGTAGAAACTTGTATAGATAAAACAATTTCTACTTGTAATTTGTTAAGTATTGGAGACTATTATGAATATTTAAAAAGAGGTTGGAATATAAGAGTTGATTCACCAATCGTAATTAATAAAGAAAAGGGAAATGTAGAATTATTAGATATTTCGTCACCTTTAGTAGAAGTATATATTAATGAAAAAATAAAAATGTATGAAAAGAATAAAGAAGATACATTTGGAAATATACATAAAAAAATAATGAAGATGAGATAAATTGATTATGATAATGAAAGGATTAAAATAATATGTATCAAAAATTAGTAAGAGATAAAATACCAGAAATAATTAAAAATAATGGAGAAGAACCAATAACAAGAATATTAACAGATGAAGAATATAAAAAAGAATTAGAAAAAAAATTATATGAAGAATATAATGAAGTATTAAATTCAAAAGGAAATGATCGAATAGAAGAATTAGCAGATATGTTAGAAGTCATTTCTTCATTAGCAACCCTAGAAGGTGAATCACTTGATAAAGTAATAGAAGTAGCTAAAACTAAATCAAAAAAAAGAGGTTCATTTAATGAAAAAATATTTTTAGAAAATGTTATAAAAAAAGACTAGTTTTAGTCTTTTTTTTGTTATTTAAAAGGATTTATAAAAGATATAGAGTAAATTAATATTAGAAGATATATTATTAATTTATAAAGGAGAGTTAAATGAATCAAATAGTAGAAGAAAAAATAGAAAATATGATATATGAAATAAGAGGAAAACAAGTAATGTTAGATAGTGATTTAGCTAAATTATATGGATGTAAAAATGGTACAAAAACAATTAATCAAGCTGTAAAAAGGCACATTAAACGATTTCCAGAAAGATTTGCATTTAAATTAACTAAAGAAGAATATGATAACATTCTAAGGTCCCAATTTGGGACCTTAGAATTAGAACAAGGTCATTACAGTAAATATTTACCATATGTATTTACAGAACAAGGTGTAGCTATGTTATCATCTGTACTTAGAACTTCAATTGCTGAAGAAGTAAGCATAAGAATAATGGACGCATTTGTGATAATGAGAAAATACATATCAAATAATCTAATAGAACAACAGTATATTAATAGATTAGTATTAGAACATGATAATGATATAAAATTATTACAAGAATCATTTGATAAACTAGAAGAGAGAAAATTAAAAAATGAAATATATTTTAATGGACAAATATATGATGCTTATTCTAAGATAATAGATATATTAAATGAAAGTAAAGAAAATATTATAATTATAGATTCATATGCGGATAAAAAATTATTAGATATAATTTCAAATGTAAAAAGAAAAGTAATATTAATAACAAGAAAAAATAACTTAATAAAAGAAATAGATATAGAAAAATATAATAAACAATATGATAATTTAAAAATAATATATGATAATACATTCCATGATAGATATATTATATTAGATGAAAATTTATTTTATCATTTAGGAGCATCTATAAATTATATAGGAAATAAAACATTTTCTATAAATATAATAGAAGAGAATATAGTAAAAGAATTATTATTAGATAAAATAAAAGGATTACTTAAATAATCCTTTAAAAATTGAATTTCCTATTTTTCTACCAAGTGTATTTAAAGCAGAATTAGTAACCTTATTAGTAGCTTTTTCAATGCTACTTTTTTTCTTTTTCTTAGTAGTAGTTGTCTTTGTTGTTTTAATTTCTTCACCATCTTTTTTAAGTACCCTTGTTTCTTCATTAACAACTTTTTCTTCCATTATTTTATTATCATTTATTTTTTCAAAAGCAGATTCATTATCAATTTTGTTTTCATATTTTTGATAGAACATATCTGATTTTATAACATTATTTCTTGTTTCATCATCAATTGTTCCCATTTTACTTTGTGGAGGTAAGATAGTTACTTTTTCTACAATTGAAGGTTCACCATTTTCATTTTGGAATGAAACTAATGCCTCACCAGTTTCTAATTCTTTAATAGTGTCTTCTGTATTAAAGTTTGGATTTTCTCTAAATGAATCACAAGCTGCTTTAATAGCTTTAGCATCACTCTTAGTATAATATCTTAAAACATGTTGAACTCTATTTCCAAGTTGTGATAATATTTCATCTGGTATATCACTAGGACTTTGAGATATAAAATAAAGACCAATTCCTTTAGAACGAATTAATTTAACAATGCTTATAATATTTTTAATCATATGATCTGGCATTTCAGAGAAAAGTAGGTGAGCTTCATCAATAAAGAATACTAATTTAGGTTTATCTAAATCACCAACTTCTGGCATCTCATTATAAAGTGAATCAAGTAACCAAAGTAGGAATGTAGCATACAGTGTAGGTTTCTTAAATAAAGTAGCTGCATGTAATACATTTATAAAACCTCTACCATCAGCACTATTATATTTCATAAAATCTTTTATATTAAATTCAGGTTTACCAAAGAAATAATCTCCACCTTCTTCTTCTAAAGAAAGTAAATTACGTTGGATCGCACCAATACTTTGTAAAGTAATATTTCCATAATTTAAAGTATATTCTTTTCTTTTATCACCAACATAAGTAAGCATTGCTCTTAAATCTTTTAAATCAACAATCTCTAATTTTTCATCTTCAGCTATTTTAAATATAATAGTTAAAACACCTTCTTGAGCATCAGTTAAATTAAGCATACGAGAAAGTAATTTAGCACCTATGTTAGATACAGTTGTTCTAATAGGATGACCAGATTCTCCATAAACATCCCAAAAATGAGTAGGGTAATTTTTTAATTCAAATCCTTCTAAATTTAAATTATTAACTCTTTTTTCTATATTTTCATTCATTTCACCTTTAATGCACATTCCAGCTAAATCACCTTTAACATCAACTAAAAATACTGGAACAGATGCATCTGAAAAACTTTCAGCCATAACTTTTAAAGTAATAGTTTTACCACTACCACTAGCACCTGTTATAATTCCATGTCTATTAGCTTTTTCAGGTAAAATATATGTTTCTATATTTTCATTTTTTCCGATTAATATCTTATTATTTATATACATAATTATCCTCCTATCACTAATATAAATATATATAAAATAAAGAAAAAAGTCAATTAAATATAAAAATGTGTTATAATATTCATTAATTACTTATTTTATATAGAAAATTTATTTTAGATAATAATTATTACATAGAAAAATAAAGGTGAGATTATGACAAATAATAACAAAATTAAGAATAGATATTTTGAAATTATAAAAGATAATAATATTTATGCCTATATAAGTGTAAAAAAGGATTTTTATGTTGAAGGTATACTAGTTGAAGATAAATATGTATTATCTGGATATTTTCCATTTTATAATAAATTTAATGCGTTTATTTTAGATAATAGTATGCAAAGTTTTGAACATTATTTAGATGGAATATGTATTATTCCTAATGAAACAAAAAAATTTGATATTACTGGAAAAATCATTTGTGATAGTTATACTTTATATGATGCAGAAATGGATGAATATTGTTATGTAATAGAAAAAAAAGAAAAATCATCAAATTTACAAATTAAATTGATTGAAGATGAAGAATTAATAAAGGATATAAATTATTTAATAAGAAGTAATATTAGAAATTTAAATAGTGTATATATGTTTTACTATAATTCTTTAAAAAATCATAGATATGGTAATCTAAAAGAACTAATTAGTGATTTAAAATGGTTTTATGAAGAAGATGGTGATACTAGTATATCATTAGATACAATAGAGGATTTAAAAATATATTTAAATACATTAGATCGAGAAACAACAAAAGAAGAAAATCAAAAAAAAATTGAAAAATCTAAAAGAAAAAATATGAAGAAAAAAAGATAAATTATAATAAAAACTCGGAGTGTGAAGTTTATGCAAGATGATATTACATTAGCTCAAAAAATAGTCGGAAGATCATATTCAAATATATCAAGTACTAGTACTTTTCATGATCATTCAGTTATTTATAAAAGTTCAAATGAAAGATTAAGTAATATAAATAAATATTTAAAAAATAATAAAAAAATATTAACAGTAATATCTTCGGGTGATCAAATAATAAATAGTATTTTAGAAGGAATAATAAATATTGATGCTTTTGATATAAGCACTTTTCCAAAGTATTTTTTATTTTTGAAACTAGCTGCTATTAAAAGATTAAATAGAGAAGAATATATAGATTTATTTTTTGAATCACCAACAACTAAAGAAATATATGATGATTTATATGATTTAATAAGACAAGAATTAAATAAAGAAAATAAAGAATTTTGGGATTCATTATTTAATTATTTTGATTGGTATGATATATATAATTCAACATTGTTTTCAAGTGAATTTATGAGTAAAAAAACAATAATAGAAGAAAATATTTATTTAAAAGAAGAAAATTATAATAGATTAAAAAGTATGATAGATAGCGTAAACATTAACACATACACTGGAAATATATTAAATTTAAATAATTTGTACAGTAAAGAATATGATATAATTTATTTATCTAATATAATAAATTATGTAGATAAAATTGAATATAAAAAATTATTAGATAAATTTAATTTAAGTGAAAAAGGAATAATATTAACATATTTTTATGAAATAACAGAAAATATTAGAAATTTCTTTAATGAAAACGATTATACTTTTGATAATTTTGAAAACAGCAAATCAGGAGTAATGGTTTATAAGAGGAAGTGATTTTATGGAAACTTTAGAATGGAATCAAAAACAAAAAGAATTATTTAATTTATATTTTAAAAATCATGAAGGAATAACTGTTGAAGAAATTATGAATAATATGAGGAATTATTCTCAAATTTGGCAAGATTTTTATAGATTCTTAATTAATAGTTCACTAGAATTTAATATGTTTGATAGTATAGATGAAATTAAAAAAATTAAATATAATAATATAAATTATTTGATAATTAAAATAGGATTATTTGAATACTTATGTATAGATTTAGACAAAAAAGAAGCTATAAATTATAATGATAGTTTAGAACCATTTAATGAAGAATTTTTTATAAAACATTTTGAAGAACATAAAATGGAAAAACCAGAAGATTTTTATTATTATTTGGATATGAATAAAAAAGATGTTAATGAATTAATAGAGTATATAGATAACAATGATATTTTATTAGAAAAAAATTCATTTATACATAAGATAGATATTTATAATCATACTACTTTTTTACTTTTTAATGTAACTAAACAAACAGTAACACTTTATTTTGGAAATAAAGCAATGGTAGGTAATGTTAATTATATATTTTTAGATAAAGACTTAAAGTCATTAGGAGCAAGTAATCCAACTGGTAATATGGATGACTTAAAAGAAATGGCTTTAAAAGTAAAAGATATTGTAGTACCAACTTGTATAATACCTGAATATATTATTTCTAAAAATAAAGTTAAGGAGTATTAATATGAAAAGATTATTAAGAGTAAGTTTAGATGCAGCAATATTTTCATTTATTCCAATCATATCATGGTTTTTATTAGGTATATTAGTTGATGAAAATCTAATAAATGTTTTTTCACTTACATATCCGATACAATTCATATATGCATTAATGAAATCAATATTTGGAGTAGGAGCAAATATTTCAAAAGAAAAAGATAAAGATAAAAATGTTGTTATGTCTGGAATAGTTTTAGGTATTATAATTGGATTTATTGTTTTTGGATTTATAGCTATTAATATAGATTCATATATAAATTTTATGAATATGGATCCAAATATATATCATACATTTGGTTTATATTCTGTAATTCAATTATATATTCAATTGATATTCGCACTCATCTTAGAAAAATTATATTATGAAGAAAAAAATAAACTTGCTAATATATATACAATTATATTAAATTTACTAAACTTTGTTGTTTTAATAGTTTCATCTCTAATATTTAAAAATCAAACTTATATTATAATAACAACATTATTATCAATTTTAATATGTGTAGTCATAATGTTAATAAGAGAATTTGATAAATTTAAATTTAATATAAATATAATTAAGTGTATTAAATATGATTCTGTTGATATAGTAAATAATATTTTCTTCTTTATAATTTTCTTGTTTGGTCTTAGTAATGCTATACAATATGGACAGGAATATATGATGGCATTAAATTTTGTAGCTTTAATAACAGATACACAATGGGATGCATTTGATGCTATTAGTACGGTTGCTAAAATAGATATAAGTAAAGGTAAATTTAATTATCTAGAACATAGAAAAAATGGATATAAATTATTAGTAGTAATATTATTATCAGTATTTTTAATGTTTATTATAATGTGGAATTTTTATACATTAGATATAAAATTAACATTTATATATTTAGCATTTGAATTAGTTAATTTTATGATATATCCAATTTATAGATTAAAAACATGTTTCTTACAACTAGAATATTCAGCTATAAAAATAACATCAAATAAATTTGTAGCATCAACATTAAGAACTTTTTTATCATTTTTAAAAACACCATTTTGTACAGGAATAGGTCAATGTTGTTCTAGTATCTATCAATTTATAACAACAAGTATTATATTTAAGCTAAATTATAAAGTTAATAAAAAAGGCTATATAGAAAAAATAATTAGATAAAATCTAATTATTTTTTAATATAATCTCAATTAATTTTTTACTACTAAAACTTGGAGTATTTCTTTTAGAGTAGGCTAATGCAACTTCTCTTTTAGGTAATTTAGGTTCTACATCTAATTTAAATAATTTTTTGTTTTTTAAATCTTCTTTAATATATTCTTCAGTCGCATATCCAATACCAAATCCTATTTTAGTAAATTCGACAACTAATGAATAACTAGATAAATTCATATGAGGATTTAGTGTAACATTGTTTTTAAGACAGAAATCATCAATAAAATGTCTTGTGTTACTTAATTTTGATAAAAGAATTAAAGGATAATTATTTAATTCTTCAAGTTTTAACTTTTTATCTTTTAAATATTTATAATTTTCTCCAACTACAAAACAATCTTGTAGTGTTTTTATTGTTTTAAGTTCAATATCATTATTTACTTTATATGGCATATTTAAAATTACTAAATCAATTAATCCATCATTTAATTTAGAAAACAATCTATTTGTAATATCAGTATGAATTTGAATATCTATTTTAGGATATAATCTATGAAATTCTTCTAAATAAGGAATTAATATTTCTTTAGTTAGAGTAGTACCAATACCTATATTTATAGTACCAACTTCTAAATTAATTAAATCAGTAAATTTGTTTTGAGCATTATTAATATATTCTATTGCTTGTTTTATATATTTATAAAATTGTTCTCCTTCTTCAGTTAAAGTAACACCTTTTCTAGTTCTAGAAAAAAGTTTACCACCTAATTGATCTTCTAGATTTTTTATTGATTTACTAACAGCAGGTTGACTTATCATAAGTTCTTGACTTGCTTTAGTAATATTTTTATTATTCGCAACAGAATAAAAAACTCTATATAATTCAAAATTAATATTCATAATAACCTCCAGTTATATCTAACATAAATAATATGTATTTTAATTATATTAAAAATTTTAGTATAATGCAAGTAGAGAGGTGATAAAATGTTAATTTGTATTGTAGGAAAAAGTGGAAGTGGTAAAAGTTATATATCAAATATAATCAAAGAATATAATGAAAATACTATATATTTAGATGTAGATAAAATTGCCCATAAAGTATTAGAATTAGAAGAAGTAAAAGATCAATTATTAATATTAGGAGATATATTAACTTTAAATAAAATAGATAGAAAAAAATTAGGTTATATTGTATTTAATAATGAAAGAAAGATGAAATATTTAAAAGAAGTTACATGGTATTACATGGAAAAAATAATAGATAAGATTATAAAAAAGAATAAAGATAAAATAATTATATTAGATTATCTATTTCTTAAAGAAACAAAATATTTTAATAGAAGTGATTTAAATATATTAGTAGATGCTCCATTTAATGTTAGATTACAAAGAGCAACCAAAAGAGATAATATAACAAAAGAACAATTTATGAAAAGAGATTATTCTTATCAATTAAATGAAGAAGGTTTTGATTATATTATAGAAAATATAGAAGAAGAAAAGACAAAGAAAAAGGTGAGTGAAATATATGACAAAAGTATTATACACAGGTAGTTTTGATCCTATAACAAGAGGACATATGGATATTATAAATCAAGCAAGTCAATTATTTGATGAAGTAGTAGTCGCAATACTTATAAATCCAAATAAAAAAGATGGTTTCTTTACAATGGAAGAAAGATTAAATATTATGAAAAAAATATATGAAGATTATGATAATGTAAAAATAATATGCGAAGAAAAAGCTGCAGTAGATGTTGCAGAGATAATGGAATGTAGTGCAATTATAAGAGGATTAAGAGGATTAAGTGATTTTGATTATGAAATAGGTCTTGCTAATATAAATAAACAAATAAGTAATAATAAAGTAAATACAATATGTTTGTTTGCTGATAATAAATATCAATTTATATCATCCAGTATGGTAAAAGAAGTATTTAGATTAGGAAAAGATATAAGTTTATATGTGGATGATATTGTAAAAGAAGAAATGAAAGAAAAAGTAAAGGTGAAAGAATATGGAAATAAAAATATTAGGTAGTGTATCTCCATATTGTAAAGGAGATAAAAATTGTGTTGGTTATTTAGTAAAAAGTAATGATAGCAATATTTTACTTGATTGTGGTAATGGTATATCAAGAAATATGAATATGGCTACAGATTTAAATAATTTAACAATCATAATAAGTCATTTACATAAAGATCATTATGCTGAATTATTATCACTAGGATATGCTTCATATATTAATCACAGATTAGGTTTTATAAATAAAAGAATAAAAGTATATATTCCAAAAACTGATTATTATGAAGTAAGTGAAGACTATACAAATGAAGATGGATGGGGTTCATTTAGAACAGTAAAAAAAGAAATAGAAGATTATCATTTCTTAATGAACTTTGGTAAAGAACATTATATGGAATTTTTAGAATATGATGAAGATTCTATAATCAATATTGATGATATAGAAATAACATTTAGTGAAAATCCTCATCAAATAAATACATATTCTGCTAGATTAAAAGAAAATGAAAATATATTTGTATATTCAGCTGATACTGGATTTGAGGATAATAGTCTAATAGAATTATCAAAAGAAGCTGATATATTACTTTGTGAATCAACATTTTTAAAAGGACAAATAAAGAATTCTGATAACCATCTATATGCATATGAAGCAGCAACAATAGCAAAGCAATCTAACGTAAAGCAACTTGTATTAACACATTTTTATCCAGAAATAGAAAAAGAAAAATATTTAGAAGAAGCGAAACAAATATTTCCAAATACCATAGTTGCAGAAGAAGGAAAAATATTAAAAATAGTAGGTAAAAAGAAATGATAGATTTACACACTCATAGTACTTTTTCAGATGGAGAATTAACACCTAAAAATTTAATTGAACTAGCTATAAAAAATAATATTAATACTTTTTCTATAACAGATCATGATACACTTTTAGGTAATAAAGAAGTAATGAAAATAGTAAAAAATTATAATATTAATTATATAACAGGAATAGAATTATCAGCTAAAGTAGATAAAGGTAGAATGCATATTTTAGGATATGGTATAGATATAAATAATAAAGAATTAAATGAAAAAATGGAAATATTAAAAAATAATAGTTTATATTCTGTAATAACATTACTTTCAAGAATAAAAAAAGATTATGATATTATCTTTAATACAGAAGATATATTAAATATGTTAAATCAAAATCATAATTTGGGTAGACCTGATATAGCTCATCTTATGGTTAAATATGGATATGTAAGTTCTATAAAAGAAGCTTTTGATAAGTATTTAAATGATGCATATGCTAAAACTAGAAAAACAAGTAAAGGAATACCTTACACAGAATGTATAGAACTAATTTTAAATGCAGGTGGTATTCCTGTACTTGCACATCCTAAAACATTAGAATTAAATGAAAAAGAATTATTAACTCTAATTAAAGAAATGTGTATTTATGGACTTCAAGGAATAGAAGTATATCATAGTAGTCATACAGAAGAAGAAATAAAATTATATTTAGATATTGCTAATAAATATAATTTACTTATAAGTGGAGGAACAGATTATCATGGCCCTTTTGTAAAACCAGATATAGAAATAGGAACAGGTATAAATAATAATTTAAAAATAAAAGAGTTATCTATTTTAAATAAACTAAAAAAATAAAAACTTTTTAGTTTTTATTTATATAATCAAGTACAATTTCTTTATCACTAAAATGAATTTTTTCGTTATTAATTATTTGATAATCTTCATGACCTTTACCAAGTATTAATAAACAAGAATTATCTAAATTTTTAATTGTATTTAAAATAGCTTCCTTTCTATCAACAATAATTTCATAATTATCATTTTCTAAAGTATTTACAATATCATCTATAATACTTTTAGGATCTTCATATCTAGGATTATCACTTGTAAATATAACATAATCACTTAAAGTAGTTGAAATACGACCCATGATAGGTCTTTTTGTTTTATCTCTATTTCCACCACAACCTACAATAGTAATAATTTTTTTATCAAAAGTTTCTTTTGCTGCACTTATTATTTTTTCAACTGCATCAGGAGTATGAGCATAATCAATAATAATATAATTGTTTTTATAAATAATTGTTTCCATTCTACCAGGTGGAGCATCTATTAATGAAGATACACTTATAATATCTTCATTACTAATTCCTAAACTATTTAATATAGATAGAGAAGACATATAATTATAAACATTAAATTTAGATTTTAAATTTATTTTTACTGAATATTCATTATCATTATATTTAAAATTAATTAAATCTTTAGAATTTATATAATTAGTTACTTGATAAGTAGAAGTATTAAATCCAATACTTTTTTTATTTTTAAAATTAAAGTATTTAGAATATTCAGAATCATTATTAACAATTAAAACACCATCATCTTTTAAATAATCAATTATTTTTAATTTAGAATTTAAATAATTATCCATATCTTTATGATAATCTAAATGATCCTGTGTTAAATTAGTAAATAAAGCAATATCTAATTTAATAGAAGATAATCTATTCATATCTAAAGAATGACTACTAACTTCCATAACAATATATTTACAATCATTATCATAAGCTTCTTTAATTAATTTATATAAAGTTAATGTATCAGGAGTAGTATTATTTAAATCTTTAATAAAATCTCCATTAATATAAAAACCAATTGTTCCTATATAAGCACTTTTAAAACCTAATTTATTTAACATATTATGTGTTATAAAAGCTGTAGTTGTTTTTCCATTAGTACCAGTAATACCAATTATTTTTAAATTATTAAATAAACAAGAATAATTATTATCTAAATATTCATTTAAATAATCTTTAGTATTAGGAACTATTATAGTATCTGTATCATAATCACCATATTCACATATTATTTTAGTTGCACCATTTTTAATCGCATCTTCTATATACTTATGTCCATCTTCTTTAAAACCTTTTAAAGCAATAAAAGTATCACCACTCTTAACTTCATTAGAATTAGTTTTAATTTTATCCATTAAATCACCTTATAATAATATATGAAATTAAATAATATATATGATATAATAAAGTAGGTGATTTTATGAAAGTTGTAGTTATAGGTGGAGGAATATCAGGAGTAATAGCTTCTATATATGCATCTAAAAATAATGAAGTAACAATATTAGAAAGAAATAGTAATTTACTTAAAAAATTATTATTAACAGGTAATGGTAGATGTAATTACTTTAATAGTAATCAAGATATTAGTAATTATAATTCAGAAAATAAAGATTTATTAAAAGAAATAATAACTGAAGAAAATATAGAAAAAGTAATTAATTTTTATAATAGTATAGGAATAATACCTAAAATAAAAAATGGATATTATTATCCATATTCAAATAGAGCAGATAGTATGAAAGAATCATTACTTAAAGAATTAGAATTAAATAATATAAAAGTAATAACAGATTATTTAGTAGAAAATATAGAAATAAAAAATGATAAATTTATTATTAATAATGATTTAGAATTTGATAAAGTAATAATAAGTACAGGATCAAAAGCAGCTCCAAAAACGGGATCAGATGGAATAGGATATAAATTACTTAATAAATTAAATTTAGATATAATAAAACCATTACCATCACTAGTTCAATTAAAAGGAAAAGGATCATATTTTAAAGAATGGAATGGTATTAGAGTAGATGCTAAAGTAAGTCTATATGAAAATAATAAATTTATTAAAGAAGAAATAGGTGAACTACAACTTACTAACTATGGATTAAGTGGAATATGTATATTTAATTTAAGTGGTAGATTAAAAAGAGGGTTAGATAAAAATAATAAAGAATCAATTAAAATAAATTTTTTACCATTTGTAACTGATATAGAAAAATTTATGATTGATAGAAATAATCTTCTTAAAAACAGAAACATATTAGAATTATTAGAAGGAATAATAAATTATAAATTAGTAAAAGTAATATTAAAAGAATCAAATATAAATGAATTTAAAACATTTAATGAATTAGCTGAAAAAGAAAAACAAATACTTTATAATAATTTAATTAATTTTAATGTAGATATAATTGATACTAATGATTATGAATGTGCTCAAGTATGTAGTGGAGGACTTAATCTAAATGAGATAAATACAAGTACTATGGAAACTAAAAAAATAAAAAATTTATATGTAATAGGAGAACTTTTAGATATAGATGGATTATGTGGTGGATATAATATAACAGCTTCTACTATAAGCGCTATATTAGCAGGTGAAAATATATGATAAGAGTAAGACAAGTAAAAGTACTATATAATGAATCTAGTATAGAAAATATAACTAAAAAAGTAGCAAAAAAATTAAATATAAAAGAAACTGATATTAAAAGTATAAAGATAAATAAAGAAAGTATAGATGCTAGAAAGAAACCAGAAATATATTATATATATGAAGTAGATTGTGAAATATTAAACGAAGAATTAATATTAAGAAAAAATAAATCAAATGATATATTAAAGATAGAGGAAAAAGAATATGAAATAAAAGTAACAGGAACAAATGAATTAAATAAAAGACCTGTTATTATAGGAAGTGGACCAGCTGGATTATTTTCTGGATATTATCTTGCTAAATTAGGATATAAACCACTTATAATAGAACGTGGAGAAAAAATAGAAGATAGAGTAAAAAGTGTAGAAGAATTTTGGAATAAAGGAATATTAAATAAAAACTCTAATGTTCAATTTGGAGAAGGTGGAGCTGGAACATTTAGTGATGGAAAATTAAATACTTTAGTAAAAGATAAAGAAGGAAGATGTAAAGAAGTATTTAAAATATTTGTAGAAAATGGAGCAGACTCTAATATTTTATATAAAAATAAACCTCATATTGGAACAGATGTTTTAAGAAATGTAATTATAAATATGAGAAATAAAATAATAGAAATGAATGGAACATTTAGATTTAATACAACATTAACTGATATTAAAATAGAAGATAATAATATTAAAAGTATTATTTTAAATGATAAAGAAGAAATTGATACAGATATATTAATACTTGCGATAGGACATTCTGCAAGAGATACATTTAAAATGTTATATGAAAATAATATTTTAATGAATCCAAAACCATTTGCAGTAGGAGTTAGAATTGAACATCCACAAGATATGATAAATAAAAGTCAATATGGAAATGTTGAAATAGATGTAGCAAGTTATAAATTAACTTATAAAGCATCTAATAATAGAGGTGTATATTCATTTTGTATGTGTCCTGGTGGATATGTTGTAAATGCATCAAGTGAAGAAAATAGATTAGCTATAAATGGAATGAGTAATCACGCTCGTGATACTAAGTGTGCTAATAGTGCAATAGTTGTTACAGTAACACCAGAAGATTATGGATTTAATCCATTAGATGGAATAGAATTTCAAAGAAAATTAGAAGAAAAAACCTATAATTTAGGTAATGGATTAATACCAGTACAATTATTTAAAGATTATAAGGAAAATAAAGTATCAACAAAATTTGGATTTGAACCTTCTATAAAAGGTAATTATACATTTGCTGATATAAATAAAATATTTCCAGAATATATAAACGAATCTTTAAAAGAAGCAATAGATTATTATGATACTAAAATAAAAGGATTTAATAGAGATGATGCTATATTAGCAGGTGTAGAAAGTAGAACATCTTCACCAGTTAGAATAGAAAGAGATGAAATATTTAATTCTAATATAAAAGGAATATATCCAATTGGAGAAGGTGCTGGATACGCAGGAGGTATAACAACATCAGCTATTGATGGACTTAAAGTAGTAGAAATAATAGCTTCTATTTATAAAAATAAGTAGGTGAATATATGTATAGAAATAAATTAAATGATATATTAAATTTAATAGAAAAAAATCATATTGATATGTATTTTAATATTACAAAAGAAGAATTAGATGAATATATTGATAAGATTTTTAAAGAAAATAATATTAATAATGATTATGACTTCTATTATTATACTAATGTTATTATAAAAAAAATATTTGGTATATATGATTCTCATACTAAATTAATATGGTATGAAGCTGATTTTAATTTACCTCTTAGATTTAAATATATAGATAATAAAGTATATATTATTAGAACAAGTGAAGATAATAAAGAACTATTATATAGTGAAGTTTTAAAAATAAATGGAATTGATATAAATGTATTAATAGATGAAATAAAAAATATGATTGCATATTCTACAAAAGAGTATTTAATATATCCGATAGAAACTATATTATATAATGGTATTAAGCTAAAATCATTACCATCAATTGATTCAACTAAAGATGAATTTGAATTTACATTAAAAAAAGATAATGAAATAATTAATAAGCAATTTACAAAAAGTGAAGAATCATTAATTAAAATAAATAAACCGAGAAGTAATTACTCTTATCATATAATAAATGATAAAATGCATATTGTTTATAATATGTGTAGAGAAGAATATGAAAATCAAATGATTAATTTTGTAGAAGAAATAAATAAGATATCATCAGAATTAAATATAAATAAATTTATCGTTGATATAAGAGGAAATCAAGGTGGAAATTCTGCAATTATAAATCCTTTAATAGAATTTTTAAAAAACAAAGAAGTTATAACGTTAGTAGATGAATATGTATTTTCTGGAGGTAGATTTGCAATTTTAGATTTAAAAAATATAGATAGTAAATTTGTTGGAACTAATATAGGTACATCTTTAAATTGTTTTGGTAATGCACCTTCAATTAAATATGATAAATTTATTATACCAATATGTAATAAATATTTTTATATGGATACTACATATAAATATGAAAATTTTAAATATGCTGATACAAAAGAAAAATTTAAAGAATTAAAGCGAAATAAAAAATTATTTATACCACAAATATTTGAACCTGACTATTATTCTAAAAAAACATTAGAAGATTATAAAGATGGTATAGATAAAGAATTAGAATGCGCTATTGAAATATTTGATAACAAAAAAGTTAAATAAAACATCATTATTTTAAATATAAATATAATTAGCGTTTTAAATTTTAAAATAAATTATGTGAAATATTATATTTTATTTTCTAATATTAAATTTGCTATATTCAAATAAGATAAATTTGACAAAAATACTTATTAATGTTAGAATATCACGAAATTAAAGGGGGAAAATATAAAAATGGAAAGTTTAAGTAGAGACTTTGTGGTTAACAAATTAATTGAGGATTTAAAGATAAATTTATTTTATGCTAATGAGGAAGAAAAAAATTTAAATCAAGAGAAATTTTATCAATTAGAAAAATTGGTTGATGATTTTTATGATGAAACAAAGGTATTTGTTGGTACATTAAATGAAATAGAAGTAGATGTTTTTAGAAAAGCATATAATATTAAATGTGATGAAAATTGCTATACTTTAACTGATATAGCAAAAAAATATAACATTTCATTATCAAATGTTTATAATATATTAAGAAAAGCTAGAAATAAAATTAAGTATCAAATTGTCACTAATAAAAAAATAGCTGATTATGAGGATGAAACTCTTAATACAAGTATTTGGGTATTACATCTACCAGGTTATATCTCTAATATTTTATTTTCAAAAGGTATAAACAAAGTTGGTGATTTAGTTAAAATGACATGCGATGAACTTTGTGAATTTAGTGGAATAAATGAAGATACATGTAAAAAAATAGAAAAAAAATTAAAAGATTTTGAATTAGAATTAACTCCTAATAAAATAATTGATTATAGTGAATTAGAAAAATTATCTTATGAAGAAAAAATGAATTTGAATATTTCTGAATTAGGATTAGATGTTTCTCTTGAAAGATTATTGTGGAGAAGTAACATATGTTGTTTGAATGATTTTACTAAAATAGGTGTAAAAGGTTTAAAAAATATTAGAAGTGTAGGAAAAATAAAATTAGAACAAATTGATTCTAAATTAAGACTTATCGGGCTTTGTTTAGAAGATATAATATTTTCTAATCAAGATGAAAAATTGGAAATGCTCTATAATAAAAAAGATGAATTAGAAAAAGAAAAAGAAACATTGTTAAATAAAATTCAATTGTTACAACAAAAAATTCTGTTAGTAGAAAATGATATAGAAAAAACAAAAAAAAGAAAATATTAACATATCAAAAAAGTAATATAATTTGTATATTATATAATTTAATATAAATTTATTATAAAATTACTAAAAAATAACACTTTGTTGTTGTATTTTTACAATTTATGTGATAAAATTAAGTAGTTGTTGATCCGCTGAGTATATCTTATGATCATGTAAACAAAAATAATATAGAGAGGAAGCGTAAAGATGAATAAGGTAGAACAAATTACTAAAAACCAAATCAGAACTGATCTTCCAGAATTCCGTGTAGGAGATACTGTAAAAGTTAACTACAAAATCAAAGAAGGAAACAAAGAAAGAATTCAAGCTTTCGAAGGACTTGTAATGTCTATTCAAGGATCAGGAATTTCTAAAAACTTTATTGTTAGAAAAAAATCACAAGGTATTGGGGTTGAAAGAACTTTCCCTATGAATACACCACTTATTGATTCAATTGAAGTTATTAGAAAAGGTAAAGTAAGACAAGCTAAATTAGGTTATATTAGAAACTTAGTTAGCCAACCAAAAATCAAAGAAAGAAGAGATAAGGCTGCATAGGCCTTATTTTTGTTAATATGAAAAATTTTATAAAAGAATTAATACCTTATGTGATTATAATAGTAGTAGTAGTTTTAATTAGAATGTTTATAGTAACTCCAGTACAAGTAGATGGAAATTCAATGTATCCAACACTAAAAGATAATGAAATATTACTACTAAAAAAATATGATCAAAAATATAAAAGATTTGATATAGTAGTACTTAATTATAATAATAGTAAATTAATAAAAAGAATAATAGGATTACCTGGTGAACATATTGAATATAAAGATAATAAATTATATGTTAATGGAAAATATGTAAAAGAAAGATTTAAAAGAAATACAGAAACATCTGATTTTGAAATAGATAAAAAAATACCAAAAGGATATTATTTTGTTATGGGAGATAATAGAGATAATTCAACAGATAGTAGAATGATAGGATTTATAAGCAAAAATGATTTAGAAGGTGTAAGTGATATAGCCCTTTTCCCATTTGATAGATTTGGTAGTGTAAAATAGTTGAAATAATATAAAAATATGATATAATAAATAATCAAGTTATGGGGGAATAGATATGACTGAAAAAATAGATATAAGAATAAATGGGGATGAAAAAAGCAAAAGTGAAATAGTATATAATAATGTTATTGATAGTTTAAATAAAGATGATCAAATAAAATATTTAAAATCTAAAGTAACAATATTAGAATTACAAATGAAAAATAAATTAGTTGCATTGATATTATATCTAATAGTATTAGTAGGATTTTCTATTGGAATCTATTTCTTAATATTAGATTTATATGTTTTAGGAGCATTAGTAATATTCTTAACATTTATAGGTGTAATGATAAGATTTAATATGATGTATAAATCAATTATTAAAGTAACACATAATATGGAATTTGATAAAGTAGAAAAATTGAAAAAACTACTTGATAAAAAATTAAAATAGGAAGAAAAGGGAAAAAAGATGTTGGGTTTTTATAACATAAAAGAATTAACAATTGGACAAATGAGTATAATAAATAAGACAGAATCAAGTTATGAACATATTCCAGAAAATAATAAATTCATCTTAAGAAAGATTCCTGGACTTTGCAATTCATGGCAATATAATTATGAAGAAATATTTACACATTCTAAATATAGATCATCAAGTAGTGAAGTAGAAGAAAAAGAATTATATGTTGAAAGATGTATTGATATAAAAGATTATCTAACTGAAAAAGAATTAAAAATTGGATTTGTTTCTAAACATAGATTATATAAAATTTATAAGACAATAAATTATAAAGAAAATAAAATAAGTGAATTACGTGAAGTAAAACATAAAAGAAAACATTTATCATTACATAATGTATAAAAATAAAAAAATGTAATATAAATAAAAAAAGGTATTGTCAAATGAAAACAAATTTGTTATAATTAATTTGTTCTTCAGATGGCGAGATAGCTCAGCTGGCTAGAGCAATCGGTTCATACCCGATAGGTCAAGAGTTCGAATCTCTTTCTCGCTACCATATAGAAATAAACAACTTAGGTTGTTTTTTTGTTGACAAAAAGTGTTTTGAAATATATAATATCTTCTGTTAAAAAAGGGGTGTTTTATATGTATAAAAAGCATGGAAATGAAAAAATTGAAGAAGAAAAAATTGAATTAAGTAGAAGAGATAAAAAAATACTATGTTTAAAAGCAATCAGTGATGCTTATCAAGCTAATGATAAAAAATTTATAAAAAATAATTTTAATACTATTTTAGATATGATGGTAAAAACTAAGTTTTCTTTTAATTTTATTGATGTATGGTTACTTATGGATACAAAAGATCAAACAGATGAAGAAATTAAAAATTATGAAACAGTATTAGAAAATTATTATAATGTATTATATACATATTCAGAATTAGCAACTTATTTAAATATAACTAATCCTTTAGATTTATGTATTTATGTTACTTATCTTTTGTGGAATGGATATTTTTCTGTAACAGGTGAACATACATATCAAGAATTAGAAAATACATCAATTAAAGGATTACAAGCATTAGATGTAGCAAATGGTAATGGTGTATGTTTAAATTATGCAGATTTATTAAATGATTTTTTACATATGAAAAATATAAAATCATCAATAATATTATGCAAATTTCCAAATAATAAAGAAGAATATAAAGTTCAATATAAACCAAAAATCAAAAAAAAGAGTCAAAAAAATGAACAAAAAGAAATAATAAAACCATTATATAATTTTATAGAAAAACAAATAGGTAATCATGCAGTAAATTTAATAAGAGATGAAGAAAAATTATATATTTATGATATTACTAATATGTCACTATTAAGAATTTTAGATAAAGACTATGCTAATATAATTAATGGATATGGAATTTTTGAATTAAAAATGTTATCTAGTATGAATTTATTAAGTGATTGTGATTATGACAATTTATTTGAACAAATAATATTAGAAAAAGATATAGATGAAACATATACAAAAAAAGAATATAAAAATTCATGTGAAAGAATAGTTCAATTATTAAATGCTAATGAAGGATTATTAATAGAAGGATATAATTATATTTATGAAGATTTAAAAGTTATATCAGATACTATTAATGAAAAAAATAAACAAAAAATAAAGTAGACAATTAATAAATAAAAATGATAAAATAATAATTGAAAAGAGGTTATTATGATAAGTATAAAGAATGAAAATGAAATAGAATTAATGCGTAAAGCAGGTCATTTAGTATCATTAACACATAAATATTTAGAACCATTTATAAAAGCAGGTATAACAACAAAAGAATTAGATAAATTAGCTTATGATTTTATTATAGAACATGATGGAGTACCATCTTGTTTAGGTTATGAAGGATTTCCAGCAACACTTTGTACAAGTGTAAATGATGAAGTAGTTCATGGAATACCAAGCAATAGAAAATTAAAAAATGGCGATATTATAACAATAGATATGGTTATAGGATATAAGGGATATCAAGGAGATGCAGCATGGACATATCAAGTGGGAGAAATAAGTCCTAAAAAGAAATATTTAATGGAACATACAGAAAAAGCACTTTATGAAGGGATAAAACAAGTAAAACCTGGTAATCATATAGGAGATATATCAAATGCAGTAGAAGAGTATGCTAAAAAACATAATTTAGGAGTAATAAGAGAATTATGTGGTCATGGTATAGGAACAGATATGCATGAAGATCCTGATGTACCAAATTATGGTAAAAAAGGAGAAGGACCTAAATTAAAAGAAGGAATGGTAATATGTATAGAACCAATGCTTAATTTAGGCTCAAGATATATTTATATGATGGATGATAACTGGACAATAAAAACAGATGATGGATTACCATCTGCTCATTATGAACATACAATATTAGTAACAAAAGATGGTTATGAAATATTAACTCCAAGATTAGACTAAAAAAATCACTTATGTGATTTTTTATTTTGATAAAAATAATCCTTTATAATATTTCCATGCTAATACTTTAAATACTAATTTATCAATAGTATCTTCACTTAGTTCATTATTATTAATTGCACTCTTAATTTCATTAAAACTTTCTTTATAATCAGTTGTAATAATTAAATTATTACCAGCTAATAAAGCTTTTAATGATTTATTAGATATATTATCTAATGCACCCATATCTAAATCATCAGCTAAAATAACACCAGTAAAATTTAAATCATCTCTAAGTATATTATGATTATTTATAGATAAAGAAGCAGGACTAGAACTATCAATACTACTTACGATATTATGACTAACTAATATAGCTTCAGCACCCACATCAATACCTGATTTAAAAGGTGGTATATCATATTTTAATAAATCTTCATAAGATTTTGATGAAGTAGAACTACTAATATGAGTATCACTATTATTTCCATATCCAGGAAAGTGTTTTAATACGTATGATACATTTGTACCTTTACTAGCTTCAATAACAGTTTTTGCGTAATCTGAAACTTTATTAGTATCTTGTTTTAAAGTTCTTTCATATATATAATCATTAGAATTAGTTGAAACATCAACAACAGGAGCTAAATTAACATTAAGTCCAAGTGAATGTAATATTTCACTTTTATATTTAGTATCTTCTTTAATTTTAGTAAAACCACCATTATTATAAAGTTCACTAGGAGATTTAAAAGGAGTATCTATTAAATTAGAATTACTACTTATTCTAATAATTTTACCACCTTCTTCATCAACACTAGTAAGTAAAGGAATACTAGAATTTTTTTCTAAATTTTCTATCATATTTATAACTTCATTTTTAGTTTTATCTTTAAAATCTTTTTCATAAAATACAAATCCACTAAATTTATATTTTTTTAAATCTTCAATTTGATTATTATCAGGATATCTAACTAATAATAATTGACCAATTTTTTCATCTAATGATAAAGTTTTAAGTTTATTATAAGCCATAACATAATAATCACTAAAAATACCATCATCTAAATAACTAGTAGGAATACCATTTTCTTCAATAGTTTCTTTAGTTTCATTATAATTAATTACTTTACAATGTTGTTTATGATTATTTTTATCAATAACACCAGTATATTTAATTATTATCTTATCACCAACATCAATATCATGTTTTTTAATATTAAAAGTATAAATAATATCTTCATCATCTTGAATAGTAACATTTTCATTATTAATATTTAAAACTTTACCAGTTAAATTATTAATTTTATCTTTATCTTTTAAATTAATATTTAAAGAAATTCCAATCATTAAAAGACAAAAACACATAATAAATAAAAATCTTTTTTTCATAAATTCACCTAATTAATTTTATTAAACTATTAAATAATTATGAATATTATAATAATAAATAATATTGACAAAAATATTTAAAGTGTTATACTTTATTTAACACAAAGGAGGGTATTTATGAAAAAATATAATTTATATAACGTTAATACTTTACTCCTAGCTTTATTTTTCTATTAGAAATATAAGGCTTATTTGTGATGTTAATATTTTAATATATAAAGGTCTTAATATTTCTATAATATTAGGACCTTTTTTTGATAGGAGGAATTTTATGAAAACGATTAAAGTATTTGATACAACGTTAAGAGATGGAGAACAATCTCCAAGATGTAGTATGACATTAGAAGAAAAAGTAGAGTTTGCTCGCCAATTAGAAAGATTAAATGTAGATGTTATTGAAGCAGGATTTGCAGCAAGTAGTCCAAAAGACTTAAAAGCTATAGAAGAAATATCTAAAAATGTTACAAAACCTATTATTACATCACTTGCTCGTTTAAATAAAGATGATATAGATAAAGCATACGAATCACTAAGGTTTGCTAAAAAGAAAAGAATACACGTATTTATAGCTACTTCAAAAATACATATGGAAAATAAACTTAATATGACAGAACAACAAGTATTAAATAAAGTAAAAGAAATGGTTAAATATGCTAAAAGCTTATGTGATGATATAGAATTTTCATTAGAAGATGCTACTAGAACAGAAAAAGAGTTTATGGTGAGTGTTATAAAAGAAGCAATAAATAGTGGAGCAACTACTATAAATATTCCAGATACAGTAGGTTATATAACACCAACAGAATATAAAGAAATAATAGAATATATTAAAAATAATGTACCTAATATAGATACAATTACTTTATCAACACATTGTCATAATGATTTAGGACTTGGAGTTGCTAATACATTAGAAGCAATAAAAAATGGTGTAACTCAAGTAGAATGTACAGTAAATGGAATAGGTGAAAGGGCTGGTAATGCTGCACTTGAAGAAATAGTAATGGCTTTAAAAATAAGAAATGATTACTATAATGCTGATACAAATATTGATATAAAAGAAATAATTAATTCTAGTAAATTATTAGTAGATATTACAGGATCAATTGTTCAAAGAAATAAACCAATTGTAGGAGAAAATGCCTTTAAACATGAAGCAGGAATACATCAACATGGAGTACTTAAAAATAAAAGTACATATGAAATAATAAATACAGATGATTTAGGAATTAATAATGATAATATAGTAATTGGAATCCATTCAGGAAAACATGCAATTATAAATAAAATGAAAGAATTAAATCTAGAAGAATATTTAGATAATATAGATGAAATAGTTATAAAAATAAAAGAATATTTAGAAACAAATAAAACAATAGATGATGATAATATAAGAAAAATTATAATAGGTAATGTAAAAGTAAAAAGAAAATGATATAATGATTATATAAAAAAGTTTTTATATAATTGGAGGAAAATATGCTAAAAAAAGAAAAATTAAATGAATTAAAAAAATTTTATGAAAATGATAAAAAAAATAAAGTTTTAAATAGGATGTTGAATAAGGTTCAATTAGTTGATTTAATAACCGATAAAGATACACAAATTAGTTCACAATTCAATATTAATATTGAAACTCATGGAATTACTGATCAAAAATTTACTGGACGTTGTTGGTCATTTGCAAATCTTAATATATTAAGAGAAAAAGTAATTGAAAAATGTAATTTAAAAAATTTTGAATTATCTGGAAGTTATATTGCTTTTTATGATAAATTGGAACGATTTAATAAAAAATTAGAAAATATTCTTGAATATAAAAGTGAAGGTAAAGATTTGTATGATAGATATGTATCTGATATATTAAAAGATGGTATTTATGATGGAGGATGGTTTACTCAATTTGCACATTTAATAGATAAATATGGTATTGTACCTAAAGATATTTTTCCAGAAACATATCAATCATCAAATACATATGAGGTTAATCAAATATTATCCAGATTATTAAGAAAATTTTATTTAGAAATAGAAAAAGAAAATATAAATACTGATGAAATAAAAGATAAATATATAAATGATGCATATAAAATTATATCTAGTTTATATGGTATTCCTTCTGAAATGTTTGATTTTGAATATATGGATAAAGATGGTAAATATCATATTGATAAAAATTTAACACCTAAACAATTTTATGAAAAATATATAGGAATAGATTTATTAAATGATTATGTAGAAATTGGTTGTTATATAGATGATAAATATAAATATAATAATCTATATCAATTAGAAGACACTTCTCAAGTAAGTGGTACCGAAGATTTAAAAGTTTTAATAATAGAAAATGAAAAATTGAAAGAATCAATGATTAATCAATTAAAAGATGGAGAACCAGTTTATTTTTATAGTTCAACTACCTCAAAAAGAATTGAAGGAATATGGATAGATACAATGGATAGATATAGTGATATATTTGATGTTAATTTAAGATTAGAACATAATGATATTATTAAAACTAATGGTAGAACAGGACAACATTGTATGATATTTACTGGAGTTAAAACAATTGATGATAAACCAATTAAATGGAAAATAGAAAATAGTTGGGGAGATAAATATGGTGTAAAAGGTGATTATATTGCTGATGATGATTGGGTAAACAAGTATGTATATGTAGCAGTCATTAATAAGAAATATTTAGACTCAAAAACAATTGAAATTCTAAATAGAAAACCAATAAAAATAAATAAATGGGATGCTAAAATAGATTGATTTTATTAAAAAATTACTAAAAAAACATTGTTAAAAATTTACAATGTTTTTGTTTTATTTAGATTTATTTTTAATTTTAATTTTATTATCTTTTAAAATATTTTTAAATAAACTTAATTTTTTTTGTTTATTTTTATTTATTGTAACAGGACTACCAGTTCCGCCTCCGCCTCCACCCATAAAAATCCTCCTTTAAAAGGTATTATACTATTAATAAAATAATTGTCAATTATTATTTTAAAAATGATAATATTTGATGTAAAAGTAAAAAGAAAATGATATAATAAAATAGAAATATTTTATAGGAGTTTGAAATGGAAGAATATAAAGAAATAGAAAGATCGATAATAAAAAAATATCGTAAAGAAATATGGAGTAGATTTGTAAAAGCCGTAAGTGAATATGAACTTATAAAAGAAAATGATAAAATTATGGTTTGTATAAGTGGAGGAAAAGATTCTTATTTGCTTGCTAAATGTATAGAAGAATTAATAAAACATGGTAAATTTCCTTTTGAAGCACACTATGTAATTATGAATCCTGGATATAATAAAGAAAATATGGATTTAATACTAGAAAACGCTAAAAGATTAAATATAAATATCGAAGTATTTGAATCAAATATATTTGATGTAGTAAAAGATGTAGAAAAAAGTCCATGTTATTTATGTGCTAGAATGAGAAGAGGATGTTTATATAATAGAGCTAAAGAATTAGGATGTAATAAAATAGCTTTAGGACATCACTTCAATGATGTAATAGAAACAACACTTCTTTCAATGTTTTATGGATCAGAAGTAAAAACAATGATGCCAAAACTTCATAGTGATAATTTTCCTGGTTTAGAACTTATTAGACCACTTTATCTAGTAAAAGAAGAAGACATTATATCATGGAGTAAAAGTAATAATTTAAAATTTATTAATTGTGCTTGTAGATTTACAGAAGGTGTAAGTAAAAAAGAAGAAGATAGTAAAAGAATAGAAATGAAAAATTTAATAAAAAATATGAAAAAAAACAATCCTAATGTAGATGATAACTTATTTAAAAGTATCGATAATGTTAATTTAAATTGTATATTAGGATATACAAAAAATAAAGAAAAACATTCATTTTTAGATGAATATGAGAGGTAGTAATATGAATAGAGTAAGTAATATAGTATGGGGAATTCTCCTTATAATAGTAGGTGTAGTAACAAGTTTAAATATTTTAGAAATAACAAATATAAATCTTTTATTTGATGGATGGTGGACACTTGTAATTATAATTCCATGTTTAATAAATGTAATTATGAAAAAAAATATATTTGCTAATACAGTAGGAATTATAATAGGAATTATTTTATTATTATGTTGTCAAAATATTTTAGATTTTGAATTAGTTTTAAGACTATCAATTCCAGTGTTATTAATAGTACTTGGAGTACAATTTATATTAAATAGTAAAGAAAACAAATAATATTTGTTTTTTTCTTGTTTAAATATTAAAAATAAAGTAAAATTATAATAGAGGTGTGTTATGAATATAATAGAAAATATAAAAGAAAAAGCAAGATTAAAAAATAAAACAATAGTACTTCCAGAATTTATGGATGAAAGAGTAGTAAAAGCTGGTGAAATTGCTGTTAATGAAGGAATAGCTAATATAATATTATTAGGTAATATAGATGAAATAAAAAAAGAAAATAGAAGTGTTAATTTAGATAATATAAAAGTAATTGATCCTAAAACATCAGAATTAACACAAAATTTAATAGAAAAATTATCAGTACTTAGAAAAATAGAAAAAGAACAAGCTAGAGAATTATTATTAAATGATTATATGTATTATGCTTGTATGCTAGTAAAAGAAGGATTAGCAGATGGTGTAGTATCAGGAGCTTGTCATTCATCAGCAAATACATTAAGACCTGCATTACAAATAATTAAGACAAAAGAAAACTGTGAATTAGTTTCGGCATTTTTCCTTATGGATGTGCCAAATAAAGAATACGGATATAATGGAGCATTTATATTTTCTGATTGCGGGTTAAATCAAAATCCAAATGCTAATGAACTTGCTTGTATAGCAATGGAATCAGCTAAAAGTTTTAAAGAATTAGTTGGAGCTGAACCAATTGTTGCTATGTTATCACATTCTACAAAAGGAAGTGCAACACATGATGATGTTAATAAAGTAGTAGAAGCAACTAAAATAGCTAAGAAAAACTCAGAATTTTTACTTGATGGAGAATTACAATTAGATGCTGCTATAGATAAGGAAGTAGCAAAAATAAAAGCTAGTGATAGCTTTGTAGCAGGTAGAGCTAATGTACTTATATTCCCGGATTTAGATGCAGGAAATATTGGATATAAATTAGTAGAAAGACTTGCAAATGCAAAAGCATATGGACCAATTACTCAAGGAATAAAAAAACCTATTAATGATTTATCAAGAGGATGTAATGTAGATGATATAGTTGGAGCAATTGCTATAACAGTTGTTCAATGTGAAGATTAAAGTGTAAACAAAAGTAAATTACGAAATTAATTTGCTTTTTTTATTATAAAAAATGATATAATAAAAAAGAAAGTAGGGATAATATGAAATGTGTAGCTTTAAAAGGTGTAAAAGAATTTGAAATAAAAGAAATAGAAGAACCAAAAAAAGAACCAGGAAAAGTAATGATGGAAATTACTAAATCAGGAATATGTGGTTCAGATATACATAACTGGGAAATGGGAAATCCTGTAGGTGTAGTTATGGGACATGAGTTTTGTGGTAAAGTAATAGATCCAGGGGATAGAAGTGATTTAAAAGTTGGAGATAGAGTAACAGCTTTACCAATAAGTCCATGTGGACATTGTAGTGCTTGCTTAAGTGGAAATGCACAATTTTGTTTACAAACATGGAATGATGCAGTAGGATTATCAGTTGCTAATCCAGGTGGATTAACACATAAAATAAATGTAAGAAGTGATATGGTTATTAAAGTACCAACAAATATTACAGATGAAGAAGTTGCTATGGTAGAACCTGTTGCAGTATCACTTCACGCAATACATTTAGCAGATATTAAAGTAGGAGATAAAGTACTTGTAATAGGTGGAGGAATAATCGGTCTTACAGCAGCAATGTTTGCTAAAAAAGAAGGAGCTAGTTTTGTAGCAATTTCAGAAGTAAATGATGCAAGAGGAAATAATGCTGTTAAATTAGGAGTAGCCGATAAATACTTCAAAGCAGATCAAGATATAATAAAAAATTTACTTACTGAAGTAAATGAAGGATTTGATGTAGTAATAGAATGTTGTGGAAATGCAGGAGCAGTATCAACATCTTTAATGGCAGTTAAGCCAGGTGCTACAGTTATATTAGTAGGAGTTTCACCAACACCAATAACAATTCCAACTGTAGTAGCAGTTATGAGAGAAATAACTTTAAAAGGAGCAATTGCTTATACAAAAGATGAATTTAAAACATGTATAGAATTAATGAGTAGAAAACAAATAGATGCTTTACAATTTGTATCAAAAACAGTAGGATTTGATGAAGTTCAAAAATCATATGAAGAATTAACATCAGGTTCAAGTGAATTAATCAAAATATTAGTTGATCCAAATAAGTAATACTGTATATAGAATACTATTATAGTTAGAGGTGTTTAATTATAAAATTAAATGATCCTCTTTTTTTATGAATATAATATAAATTAATATTTATAAATATACAAAATAAAAAAAACATGGTATAATTATTTGAGTTAAGGGAGAGATAAAAATGACAAATAAAGATTTAGCAAACATTATATTTCCAGATATTACAAAAACTATAGAAGATTATAAAAATATGTACCCAGCTCGTAATTTAGAAGAAGGGGCTAAAGTAACACGTTTTGCACCAAGTCCAACTGGATTTATGCATTTAGGGGGATTTTATCAAGCAATAATTGATAAAGTATTGGCTCATAATTCAAAAGGTATATTTTATTTAAGAAATGAAGATACAGATCAAAAAAGAGAAGTAAAGGAAGCAGTAGAACTTATAATGACAACATTAAATTATTATAATGTAACACCAGATGAATATGAATTTAATGATGAAGTTATTGGTAATTATGGCCCATATATTCAAAGTAAAAGAAAAGAAATATATCATACATTTATTAAACATTTAATAGAAATAGATAGAGCTTATCCTTGTTTTTGTAAAAAAGAAGAACTAGATGAAATGAGAACAAAACAAGAAAAATATAAATCAAGAATAGGTTATTATGGAAGATATGCTAAATGTAGAAATTTAAGTATAGATGAAAAAATAGAAAAGATTAAAAATGGAGAAGAATATGTAATTAGATTTAAATCACTAGGAGATAATGAAAAAAGATTTTTCTTTGATGATTTAGTTAGAGGAACATTGTCACTTCCAGAAAATGATCAAGATATCGTAATAATGAAATCAAATGATAAATTACCAACATATCATTTTGCTCATTTTGTAGATGATTATTTAATGCATACAACACATGTTGTAAGAGGTGAAGAATGGCTACCATCAGTTCCAGTTCATATAGAATTATTTAAAGCATTTGATGCTAAGGCACCTAAATATATTCATACACCATTAATTGTAAAAAAAGAAGGAAATAGTGTAAGAAAATTAAGCAAAAGAAAAGACCCAGAAGCTACAATGAGCTACTACGAAGAAAATGGATATCCTCAAGAAGCAGTTATTGAATCACTTATGACAATAATCAATTCTAATTATGAAGAATGGCATGATAAAAATCCAGATAAAACATATTTAGATTTTACATTTAGTCCTAAAAAAATGTCCGCAACGGGTGGAGCACTTTATGATATGGAAAAATTAAATAATATATCTAAAAACTTTATAAGTAAATTAAGTGCTATAGAAGTTTATGATAGATTAAGTAATTGGGCTAAAACTTATGATAAAGAATTTTTCGAATTAATAACTAAATATAAAGAATATACTATTAATATTTTAAATATTGAAAGAGAACAAAAAAAACCTAGAAAAGATTATGAAAATTATAAAGGTATTAAACCACAAATATGGTATATGTATGATGAATTATTTGATACAAAAGAAAAAGAATATGATTTTCAAAATATAACTGACAAAGATGAAATAAAACTAATATTAAATACATATATGGAAAAATATTATGATGAATCAGATGATAAAGATACATGGTTTAATAAAGTAAAAAAATTATCTGAAGAACTAGGATATGCATCTAATATGAAAGAATATAAAGAAAATCCAGATAATTTTAAAGGAAATGTAGCAGATGTTTCAACAGTAATTAGAGTAGTAGTAACAACATCAAGCATGACACCAGATTTATATGAAATATTAAAATTACTAGGAAAGACAAGAATATTAAAAAGAATAAACTTAATTTAACAAAATTAAGTTTTTTTTATGGTATAATTATAATAGGTGGTAAGATGAAGTCAGGAATTATAAAAACTAGAATAATGTTAATTATTATGTTTTTTATATCAATTTGCGGAATAATTTATTTAGTTTATGGAGACAATATAACAGATTTAACTTGCTCATTAGTATTTTTAATTATTTCCATTTCATTTGTTTTTTTATGTGAATCATTAAGACGTTATACCAATGGAGTATATGGTATTAAAGGAATTATAAAATTATTTACAACTTCAGTAATTGATGATGAAATAATTGATAATTATATTAAAGAATCTTTATCATTAGATGAAGTATTATACTATATAGAAAACGGAAATATAGAAAATTTAAAGATAGAAACATTTGAAATATATAAAAATATTGAAAATGCATGCAATAATAATAATTTGGATGAATTAAGAAACTATGTAACAGACGAATTTTATAATTTATTGATAGCTCAAATTAATTTATTAAAAACAAAAAATCAACAAAAAATAGTAGAGGGTATTGAGTATATTGATTCTTATCTTATAAATGCATTTAAAGAAGATAATAAAATATATTTTGATATGGATATTTCATTAGAAAGTAAAGAATATATAAAGAATATAAATACAAATGAAATAGTAGACAGTAGTCAAAATAAAAAAGATTTTAATCACTATAAAATGACATTTGTAAAAAGTATAGAAAATAAAGAAAAAATATGTCCAAACTGTGGTTCTAAAATAATTGGAGAAGCAACTAATAATTGTAATTATTGTAATACTAGAGTAATAATAGATGAACATAAATTAGTATTATCTAAAATTGTATTATTAGGTAAAAATAAAATATTAAAGTAATTTAGATAAGGAGTAAAATATGAAGAAAAAGAAATTAATAAGTTTAGTAGTAATAATATTACTATTTATATTTACGTTTCAAACAAATTTAATTGTTAAAGCAGATTCAGGTTTTGGAGGATCTTATAGTAGTGGAGGCAGTTCATCATCTGGTTCAAGTATATCATCATCAGGTGGTGGAAGTGATGAATTAACAGGATTTGAAGTTATTGCTGTAGTAATTATAATGGTAGTAGCTGCAATTTATTTTAAAAAACTACGAGATAATGTAATAAAGGAATATGAAGAAAAGAAAAATAAAAGTAAAAAATTAGCAAAAAAAATTAATTTAAGTGAGACACAAATTAAAAATGAAATTTTTAATATATATAAAAATATTCAAAAGGCATGGATGAATTTTGATTATGAAGAACTTAGAAAATATATAACAGATGAAATGTTTAATATGTATAAAGCTCAATTGGAAACCTTAGAAATAAAAAATCAACAAAATATTATGAAAAATTTTGAATTAGAAGAATTTTTTATAATTGACGTTAAAAAAAATCAACAAAATATTATTTTGAAAGTAATTGTTGAAATAGAATGTAATGATTATATAATTAATAGAGATACTAAAGAAGTTGTTAAAGGTGATAATGAAATAAGTACGACTTATGAATATGAAATGACTTTTATAAAATATATAAAAAGGTCTAGTTTAAAAAAATGTCCAAATTGTGGCGCAAAAATAACAAATAATGAATCAAATAAATGTGAATATTGTAATTCAGTAATCATATCAGACAGTAATAATTGGATAATGAGCAAAAAAGAAGTATTAAGTCAATATTAAAGAGGTGTTAAAGTGAAAGATATAAGTAATGTATTAGAAGAAAGTAAATTTATTTCATATGTAGATAATGTATTTGTTAAAATACATTTAGCACTTACATTTAATGAACTTGAAACTATAGATCATTTTGTAAATGATGCTGTATATAATAAATTAAAAGAAAAATTAGATAGATTAAACGAAGAAAATTTAATTCAAATGTATGATATGATAAATGTTAAAAATTCATATATTATGGATTATGAAGAAACAGAAGATAAATATATAGTTAAAGTAAATTTAACATCAAGATATGTAGATTATAGAATAGATAAAGAAACAAAAAAAACAGTAAATGGAAATGATGTAGATAGAATAGAAAAAACAAATTATTTAACATTTGAAAAAAATAAAAATACAAGTACACAACCAGAAGCAAGAAAGTGTCCTAGTTGTGGATCTAATATGGATGTTAATAATAGCGGTAAATGTGAATATTGTGGAACAATTTATAATTTAGAAGACTATGAATGGATATTAACGGAGATGAAATAAAATGGATAAATTATTAATATTTGGATTTATATCATTTATATTGTGTTTATACGGATTAAGTGATTTTTCATTCGATGAATTAGGCGCATTAATACCATGGATAATTATATTAGTTACTATTGCTGGAATAATAATTAGTAAGTTTCAAAAAAGAAAACTTTTAAATCAATTTAAAACAGTAAATATAGAAGTAATTAAAAATATAATTCCAGATTTTGATGAAAAAAAATTTGAAATTCAAATTTCTAAGTTATATAAAAAAATACAAAAAGCAGAAACATCATTTGATGAAGAAGAATTAAGAATTTGTTTAACTGATGAATTATATAATATGTATATAAGTCAAATAGAAATGTTAAAACAAAAAAAACAGAAAAAGGTAGTAAAAGCATTAGATTTTCACAATTTTAAAATAATAGATGTAAGAAAAGAAAATAATAATGTTATTATAACAATAAATTTATTAATTTCTTGTATTGAATATATAACTGATAAAAAAAATAATTTTATTTCAGGAAATAATGGGGATACTCTATTTAAAAATTGTAATATTACATTTATAAAAAATGATAATGATAATGAAATTAATAAATATTGTCCAAATTGTGGAGCAGAAATAACAAATAGTGCTTCAAATAAATGTAAATATTGTGATTCAATCATAATATCAAATAAACATGATTGGGTAATGAGCAAGCAAGAATTAATAGAACAATATTATGATTATGAATTAAAATAAATAAGATATAAAACTAACTTATTAGTTAGTTTTAATATTATCAAAATAAAATAATATTATTATAATAAATATATTATTTATAAAAATGTAATAAAAAAATTAATTAAATAATATTGAAATTTATTTAATATATGGTATAATTATTTTGTTGTTAAATTGTCTCCTTAGCTCAGTTGGCTAGAGCACGTGACTCTTAATCTCGGGGTCCAGGGTTCGAATCCCTGAGGGGACACCATATGTTAAATAAAGGAATTTATTCCTTTTTTTATTATAATACTTGCAAAAGTATAAAAAATAGTGTATATTTATATTGTACTTATTCTTGGATTTGAGAGTCTCCAACTTTTATCTAGGTATAAGCGAATAAATATTTGAAAGGAGAATTAATATGGCATTAACAAAAGCTAAAAAAGAAGAAATTATTAAAAAATATGCTAGAACTGAAGGAGATACAGGTTCACCAGAAGTTCAAATAGCTATTTTAACAGCAGAAATCAATGAATTAACAGAACATTTAAAAGAACATAAACATGATTTCCATTCAAGAAGAGGACTTCTTAAAAAAGTAGGTCAAAGACGTAGTTTACAAAAATACTTATTAAGTAAAGATGTTACTCGTTATAGAGAATTAATTGCTAGTCTTGGACTTAGAAAATAATTTGAAAGTAGACACTTATTTTAAGTGTCTTTATTTATAGAAAGAGGTAATTATGAAAAAAACATTTGAATTAGATTTTAGAGGAAGAAAATTAGTAGTAGAAACAGGAGAACTTGCTAAACAAGCTCATGGTGCAGTATTAGTTAGATATGGAGATACAGTAATATTATCAACAGCAGTTGTATCTAAAAATGCTAATATATTATCTGACTTTTTCCCATTAATGGTTTTATATCAAGAAAAATTATATTCTGTAGGTAAAATACCAGGTGGATTTATAAAAAGAGAAGGTAGACCAACAGATGCAGCAACACTTGCAGCACGTATGATTGATAGACCAATGAGACCAATGTTCCCAGAAGATTTCAGAAATGAAGTACAAGTTGTAAATACAGTATTATCAGTAGATAATGATTATACACCAGAACTTACAGCTATGTTTGGATCATCACTTTCAACAAGTATTTCAAAAATACCATTTGATGGACCAATCGCAGGAGTTAAAGTAGGTAGAGTAAATGGAGAATTTATTATTAACCCAACTCCAGCTGAATTAGAAGCATCAGATATCGATTTAATCGTTGCAGGAACAAAAAATGCTATTAATATGGTTGAAGCAGGATCAAAAGAAGTTACTGAAGAAGATATGTTAGAAGCATTAATGTTTGGACATGAAGCAGTAAAAGAATTATGTAAATTCCAAGAAAAAATTATGTCTGAAGTTGGACAAGAAAAAATGGAATATGAAAAACTTGAAATAGAAGATTCATTAAAAGAAGAAATTAAAGAACTTGCAAAAGATAAATTAGACGCTGCAATGCGTATCAAAGGAAAATTAGAAAAATATAATGCTATTGATACTGTAAAAGAAGAAGTAGTAACTAAATACGAAGAAGAAAATGCTTCACTAGATAAAGAAGAATTAAATGTATTAATTACAAAAGTTAAATTAGTATTAGAATCATTAGAATATGATATATTTAGAGCTATCACAGTTAATGAAAAAACTAGAGCTGATGGAAGAAGTATGACAGAAATTAGACCACTTTCAACAGATATTGATTTACTTCCAAGAACACACGGATCAGCTTTATTTACAAGAGGAGAAACTCAAGCACTTGCAGTTACAACACTTGGAGCTTTAAATGAATATCAAGTATTAGATGGAATTAGTTTAGAAGCAGAAAAACACTTTATGTTACATTATAACTTTCCACAATTCTCAGTAGGAGAAACAGGAAGATATGGAAGTCCTGGTAGAAGAGAAATAGGACATGGAGCATTAGGTGAAAGATGTTTAAAACAAGTAATGCCTTCTGAAGAAGAATTTCCATATACAGTACGTGTAGTATCTGAAATATTAGAATCAAATGGATCATCATCACAAGCAACTATCTGTGCTGGATGTATGAGTTTAATGGCAGCAGGTGTTCCTATAAAAGCACCAGTAGCTGGAATTGCTATGGGACTTATCACTTCAACAGATGGTAATGACTATACAATATTAACAGATATTCAAGGTATGGAAGATCACTTAGGAGATATGGACTTCAAAGTAGGTGGAACAAGAAAAGGTATTTGTTCACTACAAATGGATATTAAAATAAAAGGTATAACAAAAGAAATTTTAAAAGAAGCATTAGCTCAAGCAAAAGATGCTCGTATGGAAATTCTTGATGTTATGGAAGCACAAATAGCTGAACCTAGAAAAGAAGTAAGTAAATATGCACCAAAAACAATGATATTTACAATTAATCCAGATAAGATTAAAGATGTTATTGGTAGAGGTGGAGATACAATTACTAAGATTATTCTTGATTGTAGTAATGTAACTTCTGTAAATGATCAAAATGCTGTTAAAGTAGATCTTGCAGATGATGGTACAGTTACAATCTATCATATGGATAAAGATGTAATAGAAGCTACTGCTAATATGATTAAAGATATCGTAAGAGAAGTAGAAGAAGGAGTAATATATAAAGGTAAAGTTGTTAAAGTAGAAGACTTTGGATGTTTTGTAGAATTATGGCCAGGATGTGAAGGATTAGTACATGTTTCACAACTTGCACAAGAAAGAGTAGAAAAACCAAGCGATGTAGTTAAAGTTGGAGATGAAATTTTAGTTAAATCACAAGGATATGATAAAAAAGGAAGACTTAACTTATCAAGAAAAGAAGCAATTAAATAATTGCTTTTTTTTCATAATAAAAGATAACAGTTATTCTGTTATCTTTTTATATACATCTTCAATATTCATTAATTCTAGATTTTCATTATAATATGGTTTTAAATGTAAATGATAATGTTTTACTTCTTGAACATCACCATTATTTTGAATTAGGGTAAGTCCATCAATATTTAATTTATCTTCTAATAATTTTTTAATTTTTTTAGCAACTTTCATAATATGATTTAAAACATCTTCACTTATATCATCTAAATCTAAATAATGTTCTTTAGGTATGATTAAACAGTGTCCATCAGAATCAGGATTAACATCTAAAAAACATAATACTAAATCATCTTCATATAACTTATAACAAGGTATTTCACCATTTATAATTTTACAAAAAATACAATTCATTTTATCACTCTCCAAAATTATTATATACTATTTTCAATAAAAAATAAATATGATATAATAACTACTATTTGGAGGGATAATATGAATAAACTAGAACTTGATATAATGAATGCTCAAATACTAATAAGTGAATTATTTAATTATTCAGTAGATGATAGTATATATAATATGTTTAATCATATATATCCATTTTCTACAGAAAATATAAAAGGTTATTATAGTAAATTAGATTTAGAAGATAAAGACATACTTACTATAGGAGCAAGTGGTGATCATGCAATAAATCTAGAATTAGAAAATGTTAAAAGTGTAGACTATTTTGATATAAATCCATTTACTAAATATTACTATGAACTTAAAAAAGCAGCAATCAAAGCTTTAACATATGAAGAATTTTTAGAATTTTTTTGTTATGATGATTATCCAAAAACATTTAAAAAGAATAATAAAGCATTTAATATTGAATTATATAGAAAAATAACTCCATATCTAATAGGTGATACTAAACTATTTTGGGATAGTTTGTATATAGAAAATACAGGAATTGATATTAGAACATCATCATTATTTTCAAAAGATGAAGAACCACTAAGAGTAATAAAAAAATCAAATTCATATTTAGAAAAAGAAACTTACGAATTATTAAAAGAAAAATTAACTTTAGAACCATATTTTTATCGAAAAAACATAAAAGAATTAGCGCAAACCTTAACTAAAAAATATGATATTATTATGTTATCTAATATAGCTCAATATCTTGAAACGATTTTTAAAAAAGATCATTTAGAATGTCTAAAAAAAATAATAATAGACCTTTCTACTAAATTAAATGAAGATGGAATAATTATTGTAAGTTATTTATATGATTTTTGTGAAAGATATGACTTTAATAAAATACCACTTATATATAATTTAGAGGAAGTAAGAAGTATTATTGGAAACTTAGAAATTATTGCTTTTGAAGGAATACAAAATTTAAAATTTGAAGCTTCAAAAAATATAAGAGATAGTATTTTAATATATAAAAAGACTAAATAATAGTCTTTTTTTGTGAATATCTGCGAATATTCTATTATATAATTAGAAAAAAAGACCTTTTTTATTCAAAAAAAGATAAAAAAATGATAAAATATAAAATGGAGTTGATAATATGCATATATTAAAAATAGAAAACTTAAAAGTAAGTGTAGAAAATAAAATAATATTAAATGATTTTAATCTAACAATTAAATCAGGAGAAACTCATGCTATTATGGGACCAAATGGAACAGGTAAATCAACTTTATCAAAAGTTATAATGGGAGATACTAACTATAAAATAATAGAAGGATCAATATATTTTGATGATAAACTAATAAATGATTTAACAGTAGATGAAAGAGCTCGTTTAGGTATATTTTTAGGTCTTCAAATGCCACCAAGTATAGATGGAGTGACAAATGCAGATTTTTTAAGAACAGCACGTTCTGTAAAAGAAGGAAAAGACTTTAAATTAATGCAGTTTATAAAAGAAATAAATAGTGAAACAGAAAACTTAAATATGGATAAAGAAATGATACATAGATCAGTTAATAAAGGATTTAGTGGTGGAGAAAGAAAGAAAAATGAAATACTTCAAATGTATATTTTAAAACCTAATACTGTTATATTAGATGAAATAGATTCTGGGCTTGATGTTGATAGTTTAAAAATAGTTGGAGAAAAAGTAGAAGAATATAAAAATAAAACAAATGCTAGTGTTTTATTAATAACTCATTATAAGAGATTACTTGATTACATAAAACCAGATTATATTCATATAATGATAGATGGTAAAATCGTAGAAACTGGAACTTTTGAACTAGTAAAAGAAATAGAAAAAAACGGATATAATAAATTTTTAGAAACTAATGAATTTAAAGTAGAGGAAAAAATTTAAAATGAATAAAATAATAGTAAATGGTGATTCAGTAACACTTAATACTAATTCATCATTAGATATAAAAGTAATAGAAAAACAAGATATTTTTGATATTACAAAAATAGAAATAAATGTTTTAAAAAGTACTAGTTTAATAATTGAATATAATAATAAAGAAGAATCTAAATTAGATATATGCATAAAAGTAAAAGAAAATATAAATTTTAAATTATATGAACTTAGATGTGAAGAAAAAATAAAAGTACAATATAAATACTATTTAGATACAAATAGTAATACATTAGTTAATAAATTTTATAATTGTAATAAAGTAAAAGAATTAGATGTTATATATTTAAATGGAGAAAATGCCGAAATAAATTATAACTATAATTCTATATCAAAAGATAAACAAGATTTAGATATAGTTGTATATCATATGTGTAAAAACACTATTAGTAATTTAAATAATAAAGCAGTTAATTTATTAAATGGAAAAACTAAATTTAATGTTACTGGAATGGTATATAATGGAATAAAAAATTGTATAGTAAATCAAAATAATAGAATAATTAATTTAAATGATAAAAAATGTACTATAAATCCTATATTAATAATAGATGAAAATGATGTAGAAGCAAATCATTCTGCTCTAATAGGAAAATTTAGTGATAGTGAATTATTCTATTTAATGAGTAGAGGTATTACTGAAGAAAAAGCTTTAAATTTACTTATAAAAGGATTTTTAAATGTAGATATAAAAAATAAAAAGAAATTAGATGAAATTATAAATATGTATTGGAGGTGAAATAATGAATAGAGAAGATTTTCCTTTATTAAAACAAAATTTAATATATTTTGATAATGGAGCAACTTCCTTAAAACCAAAAATATTAGCTGAAACTATAAGTGATTATTATGATAACTATAGCGCAAATGCCCATAGAGGAGATTATGATATTAGTCTAAAAGTAGATGAAAAATTAGAAAAAACGAGAGACCTAGTAAAAGATTTTATAAATGCTAAAAGTAGAAAAGAAATAATTTTTACAAGTGGAACAACAGATTCACTTAATAAAATAATATTTGGATATTTTAAATATTATTTAAAAGAAAATGATGAGGTAATACTTACAAAATCTGAACATGCTTCTAATATTCTTCCTTGGTTTGAATTAAAAGATGAATTAAATTTAAAAATTAAGTATGTAGATTTAGATGAAAACTTAAATTTAACAATAGATAATTTAAAAAAATGTATAACAGAAAATACTAAAGTAATTAGTATAGCTTTAATTACAAATGTAGTAGGAGATATAAGACCAATAAAAGAAATAATAGAATTAGCTCATAAAAACAATATATTAGTAGTTGGAGATGCCGCACAAAGTATAGCTCATACTAAAACAGATGTACAAGATTTAGATATCGATTTTTTAGCTTTTTCATCTCATAAAATGTATGGTCCAACAGGAGTTGGAATTTTATATGGTAAAGAAGAATTATTAAATAATATAAGACCAATTATATATGGTGGTGGAATGAATTCATCATATACAAGTGATGTTGTAAGAATATATAATGAAATACCATATTTACTAGAAGCAGGAACACAAAATATTGCTGGAATAATCGGATTTGGTAAAGTAATTGAATATATAAATAATATTGGTATAGAAAATATAGAAAAATATGAAAAAGAATTAAAAAAATACGCTATTAAAAGATTAGAAGAAGTTAAAGAAATAATTATTATAAATAAAAATACTGAAAGTGCTATTATAACTTTTAATATAAAAGATATATTTGCTCAAGACCTAGCAATATATTTAAATAAATATAATATATGTGTAAGAGCAGGTAATCATTGTACAAAAACATTGAAAGAAGAAATAGGTATTAAAAATACTTGTAGAGCTTCACTTTCTTTTTATAATACAAAAGAAGAAATAGATAAATTAGTAGAAGTATTAAAAAATCCAAAAATAAAAGAAGAAATTATATAATTTTTTCTTTTTTTATGTAAATAAATGTAATTTTAATTTTTTTTAATATTTTTGCAAGGATTATAATGATATAATTGTATTAATAGTAAGGAGAGGATAAAAATGGAAGAAAAAAAGAATAAATTAATAGTGTTTTTAATAGGAATAATTATTTTATTAGTAGGAGTTATAATATTTGTTGTTTTAAATAAACAAGAAGAACCAAAAAAGGAACAAAAAGAAGAAACAAAAATAGAAGAAACAGAAGATAAAGTAACTGAGACTAGAGAATATTATAATTTTCAAAAATCAGAGATTGATTTTTCATTAGTATATCAAACTAAAGAAACAAAATATGAAAATGCAACTTTTTATATAGAAAATAAAAATTTAAAAGCAAAATCTAAAAATACTCAATTTAATATTACAGGATTAACAGGAAATATTAAATCATTTACGTATAATGAATTATGTGGTGAAACACCAATTTTAGCTATTAATGAGAATAATGAAGTTTTCTATACAATAATAGATGAAGAAGATAAGAATTTTGAAAAAGGAAAAATTGTATTTAATAAATTAGATACAAAAGAAAAAATCATAAATATTACATTTCATGTTGATACAACATTTAGTGAAGGTTGTGGACCATCTAATTTAGCTGTTGTTTTAGAAAATGGTGAAATAAGAAGTTTTGATTATGATGAAAGTAAAAAAGTTACTATAGGAAAAAAAGATTATAGTATTTATTTAGAAAGTCTTAATGGAAATATTTTAATTTTTAAAGATGGTACAATTCAAGAAATATTTTTAAAAGAAACAATAAAATATAAAAATAAAGATTTTAAAGCAGATAAAATTTATTTAGTAAAAGATGAACCAATAGATGATGAATCGAAATATTTAGAATTAGAATATTATAAAGTTCATTATTATATAATTTCTAATGATAAATTATATAAATTAACACTGGATTATAGTACTGAAGAAATAAAATATAATGTAGTTCTTGTAAGTGATAAAAAAGTTACAAAAACAACTACTACAAATAAAGGATTAACAGAAGATGAAAATTATGATCCTATTAAAGAAACAATAACATTTGAAGATAATACTACAAAAGTGATAAATGCAGATAGTATATATGTTATAAAATAAAAGAAGAAAAAACTTCTTTTTTTTTAATTAATATGTTATAATTATTACAAGGTAGGTGTCGTATGGATTTAATTATTATATTAGTATTAATTATTGTAGCTGCTTGTTTCTTTAGAGATTATAAAAATGTAGTTTATTTATTAGGAATAATAGAAATATTCTTTAGAATTTTACACTTTATAGGAGATCATTTTAAAATAGTTCCAGAAGTAAACAAAATTGTAAATGAATATATTCCAACATCATTATTTAGTATGTTAGGTAAATATGCTAATGGATTATTATATGAAATATTAATGTGGATGTTATTAGCAGTCTTTGTATCTCTAGAAGTTTATTTAGTAAAATATTTCTTTAAAAGAGGAAAATAAATAGTTGAAAAACTATTTTTTTTAATATATAATTGTTATGTATAGTAAAGGGAGTGTAAAGTATGAAATCACAAAATAAAAGAGGATTTACACTAATAGAATTATTAGCAGTCATAGTAATAATAGGACTAGTGGCAGTAATAGCTGTACCAATAACAATAAATATAGTAGAAAGTTCAAAAAGAGAATCAGTAAAATCAAGTGTAGTAATAGCATCAGGTGAAATAGAATACTACATGATGGAAAATGATATAGATGATATTCCAGAAGATGGAATAGATATAACAAAATTAGAATTAAAAGATAATTTTGAAAGCGGAAGATTTATAGAAAAAGATGGAGAAATAGAAGCATACTTTATAAAAGATAAAGAATATTGCGTAAATGGACCAATAAAGAAATTAAAAATAGCAAAAATAGATGAATGTTATAAAGTAGATAATACAGCAGCAAAAGTAGATAAAAGTAAATATCATTTATCAAGTACATCAAAAAGTATAACAGTAACAATAGAAGAAGAATTAGGAATAGATCCAGAATCAGGAATAAAAGAATATAAAGTAAAAATAGATGGAAAAGAAAAAATAATAGAAGGAAAGTATGGACAAGTAATATTTGAAGGATTAAAAAATGAAACAGAATATAAAGTCGAAATAATAATAGTAAATAGAAATAATATAGAAACAAAAATAGAAGATAAAATAAAAACAAAAACAATAAATACACCAATATATTTAATTGATAAAACAGGATGGGCACAAAGTAAAGTAGTGACAATAGATTATCAAGATGAAAAAAATCAATATGAACATGAATATAGTATAGATAGTGGAGAAAAATTTAACAAATATGAAAAAGCAATAGAATTTAAAGAAAACGGAACAGTAATCGCAAGAGTAAATGATGGAGTAAACTATGTAACAAGTTCAAGTCAAACAGTAGCAAATATAGATAGAACAGCTCCAACAAGCGCAACATTTACGTATACAAAAACAAGTAAGAGTATAAAAGTAACGGCAAATGCAGTAGATAATGAATCAGGAATATATGGATATCAATTCAGTAAAGATGATGGAGCAACATGGACAAGTATCCAAAAAGAAAACATATATACATTTGAAAACTTAAAAACAGGAATATATAAAATAAAAGTAAAAGTAATAAATAATACATATGAAAATGAAGGTATAAATAGTTTAAATTCAAAAGAAAGTACAACAGAAAGTATAGAAACAACAAAAATAGATGTACCAACATATGCGATAAATAAAACAGGATGGGCACAAAGTAAAAAAGTAACAATCACATATCCAAATGGATATACAAACGAATATAGTATAGATGGTGGAGAAAAATTCACTAAATATGAACAAGCAATAGAATTTAAAGAAAACGGAACAGTAATTGCAAGAGTAAACGATGGAGTAAACTATGTAACAGGAAGTAGTCAAACAGTAACAAATATAGATAGAACAGCGCCAACAAGTGCAACATTTACATATACAAAAACAAGTAAGAGTATAACAGTAACAGCAAGTGGAACAGATAGTGAATCAGGAATATATGGATATCAATTCAGTAAAGATGATGGAGCAACATGGACAAGTATTCAAACAGGAAAAACATATACATTCGATAAACTAAAAACAGGAACATATAAAGTAAAAGTAAAAGTAATAAATAATACATATAATAATGAAGGAATAAATAATTTAAACTCGAAAGATAGTAGTACAGAAAGTATAGCAACAACAACAATAGATGTACCAACATATGCAATAAATAAAACAGGATGGTCACAAAGTAAGAAAGTAACGATAACATATCCAAGTGGATATACAAATGAATATAGTATAGATAGTGGAACAACATTTAAAACATATAGTAGTGCGATAGAATTTACAAGTGAAGGAACAGTAATCGCAAGAGTAAATGATGGAACAAACTATGTAACAGGAAGTAGTCAAACAGTAACAAATATAGATAGAACAGCTCCAACAAGCGCAACATTTACATATACAAAAACAAGTAAGAGTATAACAGTAATCGCAAGTGGAACAGATAGTGAATCAGGAATCTATGGATATCAATTTAGTAAAGACGATGGGGTAACATGGACAAGTATTCAAACAGGAAAAACATATACATTTGATAAACTAACAACAGGAACTTATAAAGTAAAAGTAAAAGTAATAAATAATACATACAACAATGAAGGAATAAATAGTTTAAATTCAAAAGCAAGTGATACCCAAAGTATAGAAACAACAAAAATAGATGTACCAACATATGCGATAAATAAAACAGGATGGGCACAAAGTAAAAAAGTAACCATAACATATCCAAGTGGATATACAAACGAATATAGTATAGATAGTGGAACAACATTTAAAACATATAGTAGTGCGATAGAATTTACAAGTGCTGGAACAGTAATCGCAAGAGTAAATGATGGAACAAACTATGTAACAGGAAGTAGTCAAACAGTAACAAATATAGATAGAACAGCGCCAACAAGTGCAACATTTACATACACAAAAACAAGTAAGAGTATAACAGTAACAGCAAGTGGAGAAGATACAGAATCAGGAATCTACGGATATCAATTTAGTAAAGATAATGGAGCAACATGGACAAGTATCCAAACGGGAAAAACATATACGTTTGATAAACTAACAACAGGAACATATACAATAAAAGTAAAAGTAATAAATAATACATATAAGAATGAAGGAATAAATAGTTTAAACTCAAAAGACAGTATATCAGAAGCAGTACCAACAACAGAAATAACAAAACCAATATATGCGATAGATAAAACAGGATGGTCACAAAGTAAAGTAGTAACAATAACATATCCAACAGGATATACGAATGAGTATAGCTTAGATGGAGGAGAAAGTTTTGAGTTATATAAACAAGGAGTAGAATTTACAAGTGCTGGAACAGTAATCGCAAGAGTAAACGATGGAACAAACTATGTATCAGGAACAAGTCAAAGCATAACACAAATAGATAGAACAAAACCAACAAAGAGTAGTTTAACATATGAAATGACAACAAAGAGTATAACAATAACAGCAAGTGGAACAGATAGTGAATCAGGAATCTATGGATATCAATTTAGTAAAGATGATGGAGCAACATGGACAAGTATTCAAACAGGAAAAACATATACATTTAGTAATATAAAAACAGGATCTTATAAATTAAAGGTAAGAACAGTAAATGGAACATATCAAAATGAGGGAATAAATAGTTTAAACTACTTAGATAGTAGTACATATAATGTATCAACAACAGCACTATGTGCTCCGACATATACAATAACACCATCATCAGGATGGGCGCAAAGTAAGAAAGTAAAAATAACAAATCCAAGTGGATGTCCATCAGGAACGTTAGAATACAGTTTAGATGGAGGAACAACATTTAAAACATATAGTAGTGAAGTAACATTTACATCAAATGGAACAATAATAGGAAGAATAACAGATGGAGTAAACTATGTAACAGGAAGTAGTCAAACAATAACAAGTATAGATACAACAGCCCCAACAAGTAGTACATTCTCTTATACAAGAACAAGTAAGAGTATAACAGTAGTAGCAAGCGGAACAGATAGTGAATCAGGAATCTATGGATATCAATTTAGTAAAGACGGAGGAACAACATGGACAAGTATTCAAACAACAAATAGTTATACATTTAATAATTTAACAAGTGGAACATATAAAATAAAAACAAGAGTAATAAATAAAACATACACAAATAATGGTTTAAATAGTAAAAATTATTTAGATAGTAGTGTGCAAAGTATTGCAACAACTACAATATCAGCTCCAACATATACAGTAACACCAGAAGGATGGGCAAAAAGTAAAACAGTAACGATTGACTATAAAGATACAGATAATAAATATACACATGAATATAGTTTAGATGGAGGAACAACATTTAAGACATATAGTGGAGCAATAACATTTACATCAAATGGAACAATTATTGCAAGAGTAAATGATGGAACAAACTATGTAACAGGAAGTAGTCAAACAGTAAGTGGAATAGATACAACAGCTCCATCATGTACAAATACAATATCAGCTTATACATTAAGTAGTATGACTGTAAAAATGAGTTGTACAGATAAAGAATCAGGATTAAACAAATATTATTATAGTATAGATGGAACAAGTTATGTTGAAAGTACAAGTTCTAGTTATACATTTAATAGTTTACATGCTAGTACAGTTAAATTAAAAATAACTGATACTATAGGTAATTCTACAGAATATACATTATCATCATCTGAATTAGAAAAATTCTATAATAATATATATACTTTATTAAATAATAAATATACAGAATTAGTAAATAATCAATTTCTTGCTAGTCATCCTATAGGAAGTATTTATATAACTATTGCTAGTGATGAAAATACAGCAGCGAAAATAGCAAGTAAATATGGAGGAACATGGGAAGCATTTGGAACTAATAGGGTTTTAAGAGGAACAACAGGGACTGCATCTTCAACAGGAGGTGCAAGTACTGTAACATTAACAACTTCATATTTACCATCGCATACACATAGTATAAGCCATACACATGCAACACCAGCTACAACAATATCATCAAGTGGAGCTCATACTCATTCGACTGGTACAGGAACAGCATCTTATTCATTAACTTCTAATTCAACTGGTTCTCATACACATGGATTATCAACAGGTTCAGATTCACTTTTTATTGGAATAGATACTACAACTTGTTCAAGTGGACAAGGTTATGAATTAGGTTATGTAAATACAAATTTAGGTGGATATTGGTATAATGTTAATAAGAATGTTTCTTCAAAAACTGCATCAGGAGGAGGACATGAACATTCAATTTCAGGAACAATTTCATCAGGAACACTTTCAATTGCTTCAAGTGGAGCTCATAAACATACAGTACCAGCAATGACTACAGGAGCAGCTTCTACTAGTAATTCAGGAAGTACAGGAAGTGGTGGATCATTTAGTGTATTAGATCCATATATAACTGTATATATGTATAAAAGAGTTAGTTAAAAGGAGGTACAGGAATGAAAAAATTTTTTAAATTAATAGTTATTTTAATCTTATGCTTTCCATTTTCTGTATTATCGCTCGAAACGATTAAGGCTAATTATGATAGTTTACTTTCTAAAATAGAAACATTAGATGATAATTTATTTTTAAACAATCATCCTATAGGAAGTATTTATATAACAACATCTAGTGATGAAAATACAGCAGCGAAAATAGCAACTAAGTATGGAGGTACATGGGAAGCATATGGAACAAATAGAGTTTTAAGAGGAACAACAGGGACTGTATCTTCAACAGGAGGTGCAAATACTGTAACATTAACAACTTCACATTTACCATCGCATACACATAGTATAAGTCATACACATGCAACACCAGCTACAACAATATCATCAAGTGGAGCTCATACTCATTCTGCTGCTGCCAAAAATTTATCTCTTAGTTCATTAAAGTTAGCATCAGCAGGAGCTCATACTCATTCATATTCAGAAGGTGGAACAATAATCATAGTTGGAGCTAACACTACATTTTTAAGTTATGCTTATGGGTTTCAAGGAACGACAGATTCATATTCGTTTTGGTTAGGTGCAAATAAATCAAATGCCAGTATTTCATCGGCTGGAGCTCATACTCATAGTGTAACTGGTTCTGTTACAATACCAGCGCTTAGTATATCATCGAGCGGAGCTCATACACATACAGTACCTGCAATGACTACAGGAGCAGCTTCTACTAGTAATTCGGGAAGTACAGGAAGTGGAGGTTCATTTAGCGTGCTAGACCCATACATAACAGTATACATGTATAAAAGAGTTAGTTAGGAGAGTAAGTATGAAAATAAAAAATATAATTTTATACTTTTTGACAATATTAATATTTAATATTCCATTAATAGTATTTGCTGATTCAGAAATAGAAGCAGAAATAGATACTATAATATCTAAATTAAATAATATAGAGAAAAATGTTTTTTTAAAAAATTATCCTATAGGAAGTATTTATATAACAACATCTAGTGATGAAAATACAGCAGCGAAAATAGCAACTAAATATGGAGGTACATGGGAAGCATATGGAACAAATAGAACTTTAAGAGGAACAACAGGGACTGCATCTTCAACAGGAGGTGCAAGTACTGTAACATTAACAACTTCACATTTACCATCACATACACATACTATAAGTCATACACATGCAACACCAGCTACAACAATATCATCAAGTGGAGCTCATACTCATTCAACATCTGCAAAAACAGTATCTGGAATATCGGTTACTTCTGGTTCAGCTGGAGGGCATAGTCATTCATTTGATGTAGGAGGTACAGCTTTAGTTAATTATTCAGATACAGCTATATATACAGCTGGATATCTTATAAAAGCTAATTCTGGATGGTGGAATGGACACAATAAAAAAAATCAAGTCATTGCATCAGCTGGTGCACACTCACATAGTGTAACTGGAAGTATTTCAGTTCCATCATTTTCAATATCATCAAGTGGGGCTCATACACATACAGTACCAGCAATGACTACAGGAGCAGCTTCAACTTCTAACTCAGGAAGTACAGGAAGTGGCTCATCATTTAGTATACTAGATTCATACATAACAGTTTATATGTACAAAAGAACAGCTTAAAAAAGAAAAGAGGTAATAAAATGAAAAAGAAAATAATAATAAGTTTAGTAATGTTATTAAGTGTAGGAATAATAACAGGATGTGGATGTAATAAAAAAGAAGAACCAAAAGAAGAAAAGAAAACATATAACACAAATGAAGGTGTAATAGAAGATAAAGAAGTAGAAGGATTAAAATTAACAAACACATCATTAGTATCAACAAAAAATGGAGCAACATTAGTAACAGCAGTAACAAATCCAACAAAAGAAGATAAAGAAGTAAGAATATTTAACATATATGTAAAAGATAAAGAAGGAAATACAATAGTAACGCTACAAGGATATGTAGGAGGAGTAGTACCAGCAGGAGAAACAAGAGAAATAACAAGTAATGTAGATATGAATTTAGATAAAGCACATAAAGTTGAATATGAAATATTAAAATAGTTGAAAAACTATTTTTTTATTTTACTTTCTTTAATTGATTTTTATAGTATATTTAGAGTATAATTATTATGGTGATAATTATATGATGGGAATAAGACTTACTAAATGCAAAAAACAAACAATGAATAAAATAGAAGAATATTTGAATCCAAAATATGTTTATTTTAAAATAGATGAAAATGAAATGTTAAAAGAAGTAGATGATAAAGTATTAAAAGGTGAAAAAATATTAAAAACTAAATTTGATACGTTTATACATAGTAGTGTAAGTGGAAAAATTGTAGATATTGTAGAAAAGTTAGATTATCAAAATAAAAAATGTAAATTTCTTAAAATAGAAAATGATTTTAAAGAAAAAGAAAAATATAAAGAACAAGATATCAAAAAAATAACTAAAGATGAATTTATAGAAAATTTAAAAAATAACGGAATAGTAGGACTTGGTGGAGCTGGATTTCCTACATATATAAAATATAATACAGATGAAGCAAAAACATTAATTATAAATGCTGTAGAATGTGAACCATATATAACAGCAGATTACAATAATTTATTTAATCATACTAAAGAAGTAGTAGAAGCACTAAAAATAATAAATAAAATATATAAACTAGATGAAATAATTATTGCTATTAAAGTAGGAAATAGGTTATTAAAAGAAAAAGTTATTCCATTTACTAGAAAAAATAATAATATTAAATTAGTAGAAGTACCTAATTTATATCCAATGGGATGGGAAAAATCATTAGTTAGATATATAAAACATACAGATTATAAAAAATTACCAATAGAAAAAAATATCATTGTAAGTAATGTATCTACTATATATGCTATATATGAATCATTAAAATTTAATAAACCATTAATAGAAAAAGTAGTAACTTTATCAGGTGATTTTAAAAATTCTACTAATGTAAAAGTTAAAATAGGAACAGAATTTAAAGAATTAAAAGAAGTATTTAAAGATTATAATAATGATGAAATAACCCTTATTACAGGTGGACCTATGATGGGAGAATCTGTATCTAGTGATGAATTTATAATATCTAATAATTTAAATTCTGTAATTGCTTTAAAAGATGTAAAAGAAGAAGATGCTATAACTTGTTTAAGATGTGGTAAATGTAGTGATAATTGTCCAGCTAAAATATGTCCTGTTTTAGTAAAAGATAATATAAATGATAAGGATGAACTAAAAAGACTTAATGTAGGTAGATGTATAGAATGTGGTATATGTTCATTTATATGTCCTTCAAAAATAAATTTAAGAGAATATTTAAGAAAAGCTAAGAAAAAGGTGAAATAATGAAATTTAATATATTAAAAGGTCCATTTGTAAAAAGCAAAAATAGTACACATAAAATAATGAATAATTTATTAATCGCATTAATACCAATTATATTATTTTCTTTTTATAAAAATGGTATAGTTTTATATTTAAATGATAAAACTGATCTTTATGGAATGTTTTATCCATTAATATTTGTTTTTATAGGAACAATAACAACATTTATAGTAGAAACACTATATGCATATATCTTTTTAAAGAAAAGAAAAAATGAATTAATTAATTACATAAAAAATTCATTTAGCTTAATACCAGGACTTTTTGTAAGTTTAGTATTACCACTTAATACACCATTAGAAATATTAGTATTTGGTTGTTTCGTAGCAACTATAATAGGAAAAATGATATATGGTGGATTTGGTAAAAATATATTTAATCCCGCATTAATAGGATGTTTGTTTGTAGTAAGTACATATTCATCTATAATAAATACAAATGGTGGATATATAAATAAATATGAATTAGATACAATAGGGAGTGCTACACCACTTACAAATGTTAAATTACAAGAAGGAATAGGAAGTTATGAAACATTAGTAGAACCATATGGAACACTAGAAGATTTCTTTTTTGGTATGGTACCAGGTAGTGTAGGAGAAACATGTTCATTCTTAATTATATTAGCATTCTTCTATTTAATGTTTAAAAGAGTAATAAAATGGAAAATACCAGTTATATATGTAGGAACCGTATTTATAATGACATACATAATTGGTAGTATAAATGATTTTGGTATTTGGTATCCATTATTCCATATATTAAGTGGAGGATTATTATTTGGAGCAGTCTTTATGGCAACAGATCCAGTAACTAGTCCAACAACAAGTGTAGGACAAATTATATATGCTTTATTTTTAGGAATACTTACAGTTCTGTTTAGATTTAATACAAGTGCTCCAGAAGGAGTTTTAACATCAATACTTACAATGAATATGTTTGTAATGTTGTTAGATAAAATAGGTTCAAGTAGTAAAATTGCTATTGATAAAATAATAATACCTTTATTAATATGTATAGCTTTAATAGTAGGTATAAGTATAAATATAGGAAATAAATATAATAAAGAACAAACTGATACTAATTTTAATATTATAGAAAAAACAGATAATTATTATATAGCTACACAAAAAGGTAATGGTGGGCCAATAAAAGCTAAATTATATATAACTAATGCTAAAATAACAAATATAGAAATATTAGAACATAATGAAACACCATCTTATTATAAATTAGTAGAAGATTCTAATTACATAAATAAATTAATAAATAATCAAGAAAATATAGAAGAAGTTGATACTGTATCAGGAGCAACTATTTCATCAAGTGCATTAAAGAAATTAGTTAATAATGTATTAACAGATATGGAGAGATAATATGAAAAAATATAGTGGAATAATTGTTTTAACAGTAACAGCTTTAATCTGTTCTATATTACTAGTTATAGTAAGAACTATGATAGGTTAGAAAGGAGTAAATAATGAAAACAATATTAAACGGTATATTCAAAGAAAATCCGGTATTAGTATTATTATTAGGACTTTGTTCAACACTTGCAGTTACAACAAAATTTGAAAATGCTTATCTTATGGGTATATGTGTAATAATAGTACTTGTATTTTCAAATATAACAGTATCACTAATAAAAAAAATTGTACCTAAAAATGTAGAAGTACCAGTATATATACTTATAATAGCTACATTTGTTACAATCCTTGAACTATTATTAGAACATTATGTAAAACCATTATATGATGTACTTGGTATATATCTACCTTTAATAGTAGTAAACTGTATAGTATTAGGTAGAGCTTTATCAGTCGCATCTAAATCTAATATTAGAACAAGTTTTAAAGATGCTATAGGTGTAGGATTAGGTTATACATTTGTACTTATGATAATTGCTTTATTTAGAGAAGTATTTGGAAATAATAGATTAACTTTAATGAGTTCAATAAGTAATTTAACTGGTTATAAAGCTGTTTATAAAGTATTTGAAGATAACACTTTATTTCCTATGCAAATACTTACAACACCAGCAGGAGCTTTTCTAACATTAGGACTTTTAATCGCATTATTCAATTTTATAAAAGGAGGTAAAAAACGTGAATCTCGTTAATATATTTATTACAGCCTTATTAACTGAAAATGTTATTTTAACAAAATTCTTAGGAATATGTCCTTTTGTAGGAACTTCTAATACAAGAAAAAGTGCTATATCAATGGGATTATCAGTAATGATTGTAGTAACACTATCAAGCATAATAACATTCCTTTTATATCATTATTTATTAGTACCAACTAATACAGAATATTTAAAAACAGTATTGTTTGTGCTTGTAATTGCGGCATTTGTTCAATTACTAGAAATATTACTTAAAAGATATTTAAAATCCATACATAAAATGTTAGGTATATATTTACCACTTATAACTACAAACTGTGCTGTACTTGGAATAGTACTTCTTAATATAACAAATAATTTTACATTTGTAGAAATGTTAGTTTATAGTATATCAAGTAGTTTAGGATTTACTTTAGTAATATATTTATTTTCAAGTATGAGAGAAAAAATAAATAATAGTAGTATACCAGAACCATTCAAAGGATATCCAATAGCTTTAATAACTGCAGCTATTATGGCACTATTATTTTCTAGATATGTATGATATTAATACCATTTATATTAATAATTTTACTTGCTATTCTTACAATTTATTTAACAAGTAAGAATGGATGTAAAAGGGATTGCAAAAATTGTATGGGATGCAATTTATATAAGGAGGATAGAAAATGATAGGAATAATAATACTTACATCAGTAGCTCTATTATTAGGTATTATGTTAGTTCTTACAGATTTATTTATAAATAAAAAAGACGATAAAGAAGAAGAATATTTAAAAAGATTACCTGGATATAATTGTGGAGCATGTGGTTATGGTTCATGTAGTGGTATGGCTAAAGAAATGTTAAATAATATAGAATGTTATAAAAAATGTAGACCTCTAAGAGGAGATAAATTAAAAGAAATGGAAGAATATATAGAAAATTTAAAAAAATAAAATTTCATAGATTTTAAAATAATTGAAATAATAAAAAACGAAAACTAAAAATATAAACAACAGATAAAAAATATCTGTTGTTTTTTCTTATACAAAAATAGTAAAAGGTTCATTTGTATAAGTATTTTTAATGTGTTAATATGCATCTAGGTGGTGGTT
>SVAG01000006.1 GCA_015059545.1 Lactobacillales bacterium | reverse complement strand
ACGCGGCATTGCTCGTTCAGGGTTTCCCCCATTGACGAATATTCCTAACTGCTGCCTCCCGTAGGAGTTTGGACCGTATCTCAGTTCCAATGTGGCCGATCAGCCTCTCAGCTCGGCTATGCATCGTCGCCTTGGTGAGCCATTACCTCACCAACTAGCTAATACACCGCAAGCTCATCTCAAAGCGAAGCCGAAGCTCCTTTTAGCATATCTAGTTATCTAAATATGACTCATTCGGTATTAGCGTTCGTTTCCAAACGTTATCCCAAACTCTGAGGTAGATTACCCACGTGTTACTCACCCGTCTGCCACTAAGTGGAAAATCTCCGTCCAGATTTGTGCAAGCACGCATCTTTCAAGAGGCCACTTCGTTCGACTTGCATGTCTTAGGCATGCCGCCAGCGTTCATCCTGAGCCAGGATCAAACTCTCCAAAAAAAAATAACTTTTTTTGTAAACTGAATTGTTTGTCCTAACTTATTTTGTGAATTGACATTTTTGCTCAGTTTTCAAAGATCATTCATACTTCTTTGTCAGAAGCACTAATAATATATCAAATACTTTTCTTCAAGTCAATACTTTTTTTTAATTTTTTTAAAAATATTTTTTTAAACAAAGTTTGAAGCGTTTTTTTATTCAAAATTTGTTATTTTCTCTCGAAAAGCAATACTAATATATCAAATTAAAAATACTTAGTCAACACTTTTTTTGATTTTTTTTAAAAATATTTTTTTTTTACATTTTTTAGTGTCAAATATATGTTTTCTTTCAGAAAAGTAACACTAATATATCAAATTAAAAATACTTAGTCAACACTTTTTTTATTTTAAAAATATTTTTTTATTTTTAGTGTAAACAAAAACGATTTATTATACATTTAAATCGTTTCAATATATTATATTCTCATTTTTAAAAATTATGACTATCATTATAATTTTTTACATCTTTATATATATTATAATAATCATTATTTCTTTCTTCACTAAATATTGTTGAACCTTCTTTATATTTTTTTATTAAATCATCTAAGCCATTCTTTATAGCAATATCTAAATCATCAGAATAATTCATTAATTTTTTATGATACTTATATTCCATTCTATCTAATATTTTATATTCACCTGTTGGAAATATTCTAAGATCTAAATCATAATCTATATATTTAATAGTATCTTCTTCTATTATATAAGGAGTTGCTATATTACAATAATAATATATACCATCTTTTTTTAGTTGTGCTATAACATTATACCATTCATTTTTAAAGAAATACATAATTGCAGGTTCTTTAGTTCTCCAAGTCACTCCTTCTGATCTAGTTACTAAAGTTCTATTATTTCCACAAACAATATAATCTTTATTAACATCTAACACTATAGCTTCTTCCCAACATCTATGAACTTTACCATCATGTTTATAACATTGAATCTGAAACTTATCTCCTATACATATTTTTTTCATACATTACCTCTTTCATATATACATTATATATGTTTTTAGAAAAAAAATAAAGAAGCTTTTACTTCTTTATTATTTCTTCAAGCGCTTTTTGTAATTGATTATCTGTTTCATCACTTGGATTTTCATAATATTTATCATCTAACGAAACTTCAACATCAACACTAACACCTTTTTTATTAATCCAATTTCCTTTTGGCGTTAACCATTTTTTTGTTGTTATTTTATATTCAATATCATCATTTAAATCTAATAATTCCTGAACTGTTCCTTTTCCATAACTTACTTCTCCTACAATTGTAGCACCATATTCTTCTTTTAAAGTTGAACTTAGCATTTCAGAAGCAGAAGCAGAATTTTTATTTTGTAAAACCACTATAGGATATTTTTTTGTTTCATTTCCTTTTGAATAAAATTTTTCAATTTCACCTTTTGTTTCTGTCTGATATATGACGTGTTTTGAATTTAAGAATAATGATATTATATTAACTGCTGTAGAAAGATGCCCGCCAGAATTATCTCTAACATCTATTATAAGAGAATCTATATCATCTTTCTCTAATTTTTCTAATTCTTCCGCAAATTGTTTATATGCTATATTTGAAAACAATTCAATATATATATATCCTATCTTTTTATCATCTTTTTTAAATGTTTTTGAAGTTACTGCTTTAATAGTTACTTTTTTTCTTTTAATTTTTATTTCTTTTTCTTTTGAATCACGTTCTATTTTTATAGTAAATTCAGATTTATTTCCTTCTCTTATATATGATGATACATCATTAACCTTTTCACTTGTACAATCTAAATCATCTATCTTCTTTATAATATCTCCTACTTTTAATCCAGCAGAATCTGCAGGTGAATCATCAAATACATCATAAACAACTACTTCTCCTGTTGTTAATCCAACAATTTGTATTCCTATACCTTCATATTCACCTTCAAGTTGTATATCAAATGTATCAGAGTCATCTTCATCAATTAAATATGAATAATCATCTTCTAATGATTCTAACATTCCTTTAATTGCATTATTAAGCAATTCTTCTTTATCTACATCTTCATAATAATTATCTACAATATAATTATAATTTTTTATAAATTTTTTTAATTCTGTATCATCATTATGTAATTTATTTTGGTTTAATTTATTAGTAACCAAAGAGCCTATAATCAAACTCACCACAACAGATATAAAGATTAATATTACCACTTCTAAAGTAGTGAATGAATTTTTATGATTAACATTTTCCTTTTTCTTTGTTCTAGCCATATCATAATCACCATTTTAATATTAACACATTATAAATTTAATATCAATTAAAAAAGAGTGAAAAATTCATTCTCTTTTAATAAATTAATAATACGCATTTGTTTTTACTTTAAATTTACTTCTTTCTCTATTTTCATAAAAATTTATTGGTAAATAAGGAACTTTTTCTATTCGACTGATTTCATCAATTATTGTTTCAAAGATTTTATATCTTTTTAAATGTATACCAAATCTATCTTCCATATATATCATTTCATCATCTGTTACTATAGAAAAATTTTCTTTATCTTTTATAATTCCTAACGAATCATAATAATTACCTCTGTATTCAAATGCACAATGACAAAAATCATTAGCAATTAATATATTATCAATATCAAAAAACTCTTTTATAATTTTTACAAATTCATAACATGCTCCACATTGAAATAAAGTTTTGCCATTACACATTAAATGTTCATAATAAATTTCTGTAGTTAAGTCATTTATAAATTCTATGAATTTTTCTATATCTTCTAGATGTGAATCATAATTTTCTTCCATAAAATCTCCTTAAAGATAATAAAAGTGCATTATTCTGCACTTTTAGTTAATTCTTCTAATTTTTCTAATATGCTTTCTTCTAATTCATAATGTTCTTTTATTTTACCATCTTTAATTTTTACTAATAAATTACCTTTTGTTTTAAAGTTTTCGCTATCGTAAGAATATTCATCTGTTACATAACTTTTATTAAAAGCATTTGATAAATCTACTGTGTAAATTTTATGATTAGGTTTAATTGTTGTAACATATGATTCAAATAATTCTGAATAAGGATCATCTTCTTCTAATAATAATACATAATATTCTCCAGATTTATTAAACATATTTCCAATTATTATTTCATCATATTGTATTTCTGTTGCATTTAAATCATTATCAAATATATCATCATTATCTTGTTTTGTAAAAATAGATGTTGCTAAATAAAATACCAAAAACACAGTTGCTATTATTACTATCAAAACAATTAATTTTTTATATTCATCACTTTCAACAGAGTTGTTTGTTTTTAAAATTTGTCTTTCGTTCTTTTTCATTTAATAATCACCGTATTCATTATAACATAAAAAAGAAAAAATAGATACTTTTTTGTATCTATTTAGAAACAGGAACTGCACTAATTGATTTTACCACCTCTAATAATTCATCTTCTTTTAACGTTTCTGAAGTAGCATAGTAAGATACTCCATCACTAATCCATGTTATTGAATTATCACTTAAAGCACCTACTGTATCTATTAAAAGTTCTGGTTCACCATACATATTAATAGTTTCTAATTCATCTGATACTGTAGCTGTTTCTTCGATTAATGTAAATGGACTATCCCCTAAAAATGTTAATATAACTCTTTCTCCATTTTCAAGTAACACTTTATCTTCACTTGCTAAATATGTATTAGTAGGCATATACATAGGATAAACAATATCTTCTAAAGTTTTAGATGTTTCTTCAACTTTTTCATAACTAACATTTTGTTCAAGTTTAAAATAATCTTTATCAAATTTAGATTTTAAATCAATATCATCAAAAGTCATTTTTATTTTCAAATTATTATCTTCATCATATACTTCTACTTTAGTAACCATTGATGATTTATTTAAATATATTTTTTGATTTTTTAAATTTTTATTATTTGAATAATTAACATTCGTTGTAATAATTGTTTCCTTTTTATTTTTAGTTACTTTTTTATTTTTATCGTTTTCTATATCTGTAACTAAACTTTGTAATAAATAACTTTGTGAATTATTATATGGCCATTCACTTTGAAATTTAAAGCTTTTATTTAATGATGGTGTTAGAACATAAACACCTTCATCATTTCTTAAAATTATTTGTTCATGATTATTTGTTTTATTAATTAATTCAACTTTATAATAATCTTTATCTTTATAAGAAACACTTACATCATATTTATAAGTATCTTCATTATTAATAATCAAAAGTTCTCCTGTTAAATAATAATTTTTTGTTTTTTCTACTTTCTTTATAAATTTATCTGTTCCATTATTATTATTCCCAAAACAACCTGTAATAAAACAACAAATCATCATTAGTAATATACCATTTCTTATTTTCACTTTATCACCCCATAAATTATTTTCAATTAATTATATGGGTTTATTTTTTGTTATATGAATATTTTATTTTTTTTTGGATATTATAAAAGTAAGAAAGGAGAATTTTATGGAAAGTTTACAAAAAGTAGCATTAGTATTTACTATTATAGGAGCTATTGTATGGGGATTAATTGGATTATTCGATTTTAATCTAGTTGATTACCTTTTTGTAGAAATGTTAGGTATCAATTTCTTAGCAAAACTTATATATATAATTGTTGGAATATGTGGAATTATTAACATCGGTATTTTATTTAATCATATAGAAACAAAATAATCATTTGATTATTTTTTTGTTTTTATAAAAGTTGTATTCTTTTTTAAATATTTAACATCTTCAATCATTTCATCAAATAATAGATTTATATTCATATGTTTATATCTCATATTTTCACCTCAAAATGACTTTAACATAGGTAAAAAAATTTATCATTAGATTCGACAAAACTAGATATAATTAGAACTTTGCTTTTTTCATAAATTTATATAGTAAAAAATATTTTTTTATTGTATAATAATATAAGGTGATTATAATGAAATATCCTACGCGTATAAATAGAACAGATAAAAATATTTCATATTCAAACAGAGGAATGACTTTAGAAAATGAATTAAATGAAACAAATAGTTTTTATTTAATTAATAATATAGCTGTTATTCATAAGAAACCAACACCTATAACAATTACTAAAGTTGATTATCCTAGTAGAATAGAAGCAGTAATAAAAGAAGGATATTTTAAAACTCCATCAACTACAGATTATAACGGAATATATAAAGGAAAATATATTGATTTTGAAGCTAAAGAAACTAAATCTAATATTTTTCCATTATCTAATATACATAGTCATCAAATTGAACATTTAAAAAAAATTATAGAACATGGAGGTATTAGTTTTTTAATAGTAAGATTTACTTCAAAAAACAAAACATTTCTATTAGAAACTAAAAACTTTATTAAATTTTTAAATGAAGAAAAAAGAAAATCAATACCATATGATTTTTTTCTAGAAAATGCTTATCAAATTAAAGATAAGTATAATCCAAGAATCGATTATTTAGAAATTATAGATAATTTATATTTCAAAAAATCAAAAGGAGAGTAAATATGAAAGAATTTTTAAAAAAGAATACAGATTATATAATTATTGGAATAGTTAGTATAATTGCTTTTACAATTGGATGTTTAGCTATAAATGTATGGTTATCATTACTTATTATAGGATTAGCCGATTTAATATTATTTATACCTAATTTAATCAAAAGTAGAAAAAAAGTTGAAAAAAGTAGACATGCTTCTACTGAAAGAAAAAAAGAAAAAAAGAAAAAGATTAAAACTAATAATTCCAAAGAAATCAAAAAAGAAGACAAAAAAGACAAGAAGAAAAAGAAAAAAAGAAAAATATTTAAAACATTAATATTTATATTCTTATTACTATGTATTGCTGGTATTTTAGCTTTTTGTGCTTTCTGGGGATATATAGTTGATAATGCTCCTAAATTTGATCCAGAAGAGTTATATCATCAAGAAGCATCAACACTATATGATATAGATGGAAAAGAATTTGCAAAATTAGGAACTGAAAATAGAGAAATAATTACTTATGAAGAACTTCCTGAAGTATTAATAGACGCGATAGTTGCTACAGAAGATTCAAGATTCTATCAACATAATGGATTCGATCTTCCAAGATTTTCAAAAGCAACACTTCAAACTCTACTTGGAAGTAATAGTGCTGGTGGCGCTTCAACATTAACAATGCAACTTGTAAAGAATCATTATACTTCTACTCAAAAAAGTATAACAAGAAAATTTACAGATATATATATGGCTATCAATCAAGTAGAAAAAAAATATACAAAAGAAGATATTTTAGAATTTTATGTTAATGCCCCATATTTAGGTGGTAGATCATATGGAGTTGAACAAGCTTGTAAAACATATTTTGGTAAATCTGCCAAAGATATAAATCTTGCAGAAGCAGCTTTAATCGCTGGTTTATTCCAATCACCAGGTAGTGATGATCCTACGAGAAATCCAGAAAATGCAGAAAAAAGAAGACAAATAGTTTTAAAATTAATGGAAAGACATGGATATATAACTAAAGAAGAAAGAGAAGCTGCTAGTAAATTAACAGTTGACAAATTATTAGTAAAAGATGAAGATGGAGATTCAACAGTTAACGAATATCAAGGATTTATTGATACAGTTATTGAAGAATTAGAAAAAGATGGTTTAGACCCTTATAAAAATGCTCTTGAAGTATACACTACTATGGATAGAGATAAACAAGATTACATCAATGATATTATGACAGGAAAAACTTGGAATTGGAAAGATGAAAAAGCAACTGCTGGTATCGCAGTAGTTGATGTAGATAATGGAGAATTACTTGCTGTAGGTGCAGGTCGTGATAAAACTAAAGAACGTACTTTTAATACAGCAACACAACTTAATAATCAGATTGGTTCAACTGCTAAACCATTATTCGATTATGCAATAGGTATTGAATATGAAAACTGGTCAACATATGAACCATTCACTGATGAAAATATAACTTACTCTGATGGTACTAGTCTTAGTAACTGGGACGGAGGTTATATGGGATTCTTAACATTAAGAAGAGCAATGGCAGAATCTAGAAATACATCTGCAGTAAAAGCGTTTAAGAAAAATAAAAGTGGAAATATAAAAGAAGCTGTAACTAAAATGGGATTACACCCAGAATCAAATTTACATCAAGCACATGCTATAGGAGGTTATACAGGTGAATGTCCTGTTACAATGGCAGCTGCTTATGCAACATTTGCTAATGGTGGAGTTTATAACTCACCTCATAGTTATACAAAAGTTATTGATAAAAATACAGGAGAAGAAACTAAGAAAAAAGTTACAACTACAAAAGTATTTAGTAAACAAACAGCTTATATTATGACTAATTTACTACAAGATTCAGCAAAAAGAGGTTTATTAAATTATTCAAATATAAATGGAACAGTATATGGAGCTAAAACAGGAACTTCAAACTTTGATGAAAAAACTAAAAAAGCTAGAAAATTATCAAGCAACGCAATAAACGATTACTGGGTATCTGGTACATCACCTGATTACGCAGTATCAATCTGGTACGGATATGAAAAACCAAATAAAAAATATCACAATGTATTTGGAACAACATATCATGAAAGATTATTCCAAAAAGTTGGAAAAGGAATGTTTAAAAAAGGAAGTAAATTTAAAAATCCAGGAGGAGTATCAAAAGTAGCTGTTGAAAAAGAAACATATCCAGCTAAACTTGCTAGTGAATACACTCCAAAAGATTTAATAGTTACTGAATTATTTAAATCAGGAACTGAACCTACAGAAACATCTGAAAGATTTAGTAAATTAGCTAATGTAACAAATTTAACTAACTCATTACAAGGTAATCAATTAACATTATCTTGGACAGAAATTAGTACTCCATATGCATTAGATGAAACAAAAACTAAGGAACTTGCTAAATCACTATTTGAAACAAAAGGTTTCCAAAACAAATTCGTTTCATCTAGAAAATCATACAACAATAAAAAAATTGGTAGTGTAGTTTATAAAATATATGGTAAAAAAGCTGATGGAACTTTAGAATTACTTGATACAACTTCAAGCAATACAATAACATTAACAGTTAATTCTGAATCAGCAGAAACATATGTAGTAAAAACTTCATATACAATATTTACTAAAAATATGAGTGATGGTGTTGAAACAACTACTTCATTAGCAGGAGTAACAGATAGTATAGAACTTAAATTAGTTGGAGATGCAACTATTACCACTCCTAAAGGTACCTATTTAGAAGAAGGAATAAAAATAGTTAAAAATGGAGAAGAAACAGATTTAACTCCAACTTCAACAACATATTCAAGTACAACAGGCACTCCTACTACATTAGATTTAATGAATTCAACTATAGGTAGTTACATAGTTACATACAATTATAATGAAAAAACAATTACAAGAAATGTTAATATAACTCAAGAATAAAAAAAGAATTTCAATTGAAATTCTTTTTTTCTATACAAATATGTTTTAATTTACAATTATTACATTCTGGATTTTTAGATTTACAATAATATCTTCCAAATAATAATAATTGATGATGTACTTTTCTAGCATTATAATTTTTTAATTCTTTAGTTAATTTCTTTTCTATTGTTAATACATCATCTTTTTCTTTTGCAAACCCTAGTCTTACACTAACTCTTTTTATATGTGTATCAACGGCAATACATTGTTCATTAAAAAGTTCACTTAATACTACATTAGTTGTTTTTCTACCTACACCAGGTAATGATTCTAAATATTCTCTATTATTAGGAACTATACCATCATAGTTTTCCAATAATGATTTAGATATTTCTATAACATTCATTGCTTTTTTATTAAATGTACCAATGCTTCTAATAATATCTACAATATCATTAACATCAGCTTTAGATAACTTATCTAAATTATCATATTTATTAAATAAAATTCTTGTTACTTTATTAACCCTTTTGTCGGTAGTTTGTGCACTTAACATAACAGCTATAAGCAATTCATAATCTTTATTATAATTAAGTTCACACTTAGGATCAGTTATTATCTTATCTAAGTACTCAAATATCTCTTTATTCTTCATTTAACCAATCATAATCAAACATTTCTGTCTTCTTAGTATTATTCTTCTTAAAATTTTCTTTGTCCTTTAAAACAGCTTCTTGCGTATTAATTCCTTTTTTCTTCCATTCATATAAAATCTTATCAATATATCTTAAATTAGATACACCATTAAATACTGCTTCTTTTAAAGCACATAATATAATTTCTTCAGTAAATTCATTTTCTAACCATCCACTAATTAACTCGTATTCAATTGGTGATAAAGTTCTACCAAATTCACGTTCAAAATTATCATATATATTAGTCTTTTTAGATTCATCTACTTCTTCTACTTGTTCTTTATTTATAACTAAATAAGCCATCTTTTTATAAAGATTAGATAAATCTATAACTTCTTCTAATACACCATTATTTTTTTCAGTACTAATAGTTATTAAATCTGCACCATTTAATTTTTCTATTATTTCTAATACTTCTGGTAATTTTAAATTTAATTCTTCACTTATCTTACCAGGATTAAATAAATTATCTTTTTCATTTAACATATAAATTAAAACTATTAATTCTTTTTCATTTATTTTTAAATCTTTATAATTAGATAATAATATTTTAGGTATACATATATTATTTTTTAATAAATCTATTACTTTATCCATCATATAAATCACCAACTTCATTATATCATTTAAATCTATAAATAACTATCTAAATTAAACTTTTTAATTAAAGAAATACCATATTCACTATTAAGTATTTTATCTAATTCTATTTTTTTCTTATTATTTGATAATTCTTTAATTAAATATCCATATTTAATTATTCCTTCTTCTAATTCTTTGTCTAGTGTAAAATTTAACACACTAGCAAATCTAATAGCTCTAAGCATTCTTAAAGGATCTTCTTTTAATTTAGCAACATTTCCTACTAATCTTATTATTTTATTATCGATATCTTTTCTAGAATTCATTATATCTACATAATTACCATCTTTATCTATACATAATGTATTTATAATAAAATCTCTTCTTTTCAAATCTTCTTCTAATGTATCTACAAAACTAATAATAACATCATTTCTATTTTTTAAATATATATCACTTCTAAATGTAGTTACTTCAAATTTATAATTTTCAATATTAATAATTACATTACCATATTTACTATATGTTTTATCAATATTATCAAATAATTTTTCTATATCTTCTACTTTAGCACTAGTACATATATCTATATCAAATGATTCTCTATTCATATATTTATCCCGTGGATAACCACCAACTATATATGATTTAAATCCTTCTTTTTCTAATTTATTTAAAATATTTAAAGCTATTTCATACATAGATATCACCAATTAAATCATAACAAAAAAAATAAAAAAAGCCAATGGCTTTTTTATATTAGTTTAAAGCTTCTTTTAATTTAGAACCAGCTTTGATTGTAACTGCAGTTCTTGCTGGAACTGGTACAGTTTCTCCAGTTCTTGGATTACGAGCTGTAGTAGCTGCTTTTTTCTTAGCAGTGAAAGTTAAGAAACCAGTTAAAGTTACTTTTCCTTCAGCTTTTAATCCTTTTTCAATTCCTTTAACCATAGCATCATATGCACGAGTAGCATCAGCTTTAGTTAATCCTGCTTCTTCAGCAATAAAGTTTACTAATTCAGTTTTTGACATTCTAATTACCTCCTATATTTCTAAGCTATCTTGCTTACATTTTAAGAATACCATTTTTTTATAATAAAATCAACACTTTTTATGTAATTTACCCTTATTTTTTAACAAAAACACCATATTTTTTCATTATTCGACTATTTGTGATAATATTAATTATTTTTTTTATATTGAATATACTTTTATAGGTGATTATATGTATAAAAAAATATTTATCTTTACTTTAATTATTTTACTTTTTAGTGGGTGCAAAAAAGATATAAATGAAGATGTTAATACTGTTATAGAAGAAAATAAAAACATAATTGTAGGAATTAATTATCCAACTACTGGTTATAAAAAAATTGATAATTTAATAAATAAAGATATTGAAATAATCTATAATAATTTTAAAGATGAATATGAAAGTTTTTCAAATCTTACTACTAAGTCAGAATTAAATATTGATTATACATATAATAAACTTGATAATAATATAATTACAATCACTATAAACATATATATTAATAGTTCTAAATTAGATACAAGTATCAACTATATAAAAACATATAACTATGATATTAATAAAAATAAAATATTAACTTTAAATGATATAGTAGACAATGATAATATAAAAAAAATACCTAAAATAATAAATACTTATCTAATTAAAAATTATGGTGAATTTATTAATATAAATGAACTTAATAATATAGAATATAATTATGAATTATTTAGTATAGATAATGATTATTTATATATTTATTACAATCCTAGTGAAATAACTGATAATTATGATGATATTATAGAGATATTAATACCTTTAAATAAAATAAATTTATCATTTGAAAATAACCAAAAAGAAAAAATCAAACAAAACGTACCTGTTAATAATGTTATTGATATTAATAAAAAAGTAGTTGCTTTAACATTTGATGATGGCCCTAGTAAATATACAGATGAATTAATTAATGTTTTAAAAGAAAATGATGCGGTTGGAACATTTTTTATTACCGGAAATAAAGTAGAAATATATTCTGATACTTTAAATAAAGCTATTAAAAATGGTAATGAATTAGGTAATCATTCATATAATCATAAATGGTTAACAAAAGTTAATAATGATGAATTACATAATCAAATAACTAAAACACAAGATATTATATATGAAACATTAAATTATACACCTACTAATTTTAGACCAACATATGGTTCAATAAATAATAATATGCGAAATAATATTAATTTAAATATTGTTTTATGGAATGTTGATACAATGGATTGGAAATATAAAAGTGTTGATAAAATAGTATCAAGAGCTACTAAAAATACTAAAGATTTAGATATTATATTAATGCATGATACAAGAAAAAGAACAGTAGATGCTGTAAAAAAAATAATACCTGTTTTAAAAGAACAAGGATTTACTTTTGTAACAGTTAGAGAATTACAAGAAATTAAAAAGTTAAGAAGTAATGGATGAATTAAAACAAAAAGAAGTTAATCTTTTAGATTTACAAAATATAACTACAGCTATATTTATAATAAGTTTATTAATATCTATATATATTACCACTATTGATAAAAAATCAACACTTAATCCTAATATTAAATATCCAGATACTTCTAAAATATCTATATTTAATCGTACATTAGTAGTTATATTATCATTAAGTTATTTATACATAAGTTATAATAATAGAAAAATAGCTAATCAAAAGGGTAAAAAATTAAATCTTTCTAATCTACAAGTATTAGCTTCTGAAATATCTTTAGTATCTACATTAATTGTATTATATGTTGTTATTAAATCATGTGGTGATAATTATAATATAATTATTGGAAGTGGAAATCCTAATTTATAAAAAAAAATAGTTTTTAACTATTTTTTATGTACTCCTTGTGATAATTCTGTATTTTTTTCTTCTAATGAAATCATATTTGCACGCCAATAATTGAAAGAATCTTCATCATTTAAAGCTTTTGCCTCTTTCATTTTTAAATTTAAAAATCTACGTCTTGCATCATAATCCATCATATCCCACTCTTCTTGTGTTATTTCAATCGGATTTTCTGTTAATATCTTATTAATATTAGATTGATAATAATTTACAGTCACATCGTCATCCAATTTTGCTGCTTGTTTTTTCATAGTCTCTAATTCATTTAAAATGTCTGCTTTTGGATGTGAAAATACTAAATTTTTATTTAAATTACTAATCATTGTATTCCAATATGATATCATTGCATCATCATTTTTTTGAATTGCAATTGCTAACTGTTCTTCAGCATATTTTTTTCTATCATCACCCTGAATACTATGAATATTTTCTTGTTTTTTTTCATATGGTTTTATTTTAAAATTTATAATTACCTTAGAAACACCATTATGTTGTATTTCAGATAAATCTTGTTTTATTTCAAAACTATCAATATCTAATTTATTTTCTCTAAATTTCATTCTCAAATATGCTATTCCATAATCGTATTTTTGATCACAAAACATCGAAAACTTACTTTCATTTAAATTACTACCACTCATCATTTCTTCATATTGTCCATTCGAAGATAATAATGCATTAATTAATTTATTAGTACCATAACTATTAATCTCATTGTTTACTGATAATCGTTCCATTATTTTTTTTATATAATAACTAGCATCATTGTTTGTTTTGCCAAATTGTTTTATGTCATTATTATAAAGTAAATGGGCTTCATTATATATTAAACGTGATGATTTTGCTTTAAGAATTATATCTTCATCAAAAACTTGTTGATTGTTTTCTTTTATATATACATTACCATCAACGATATTATACTTATTTATATAAAAATTTATTTCATCAATAGTTAGCATTACAACACTTCCCTTATTATCAACTATATTAATAGTATACCACAAATCTAAAGTTGTTACTACAATAAAAAAAGACTTAGATATTATCATCTAAGTCTTTATATTCTAAACAAACTTGATCTAAGTCTTTAATTAATTTATCTACTTCATCAAAATCTTTTACTCTTACCCCACTAGCAAATTTGTGTCCTCCACCATTATATTTACTAGCAACTTCATTAATAACAGGTCCTCTTGATCTAATAGATCCTCTTATATTATTATTAACTCTATCATATGAAAATACTGCCCATGCTTCTACATTTTCAATATAATTAAAATCATTAACCATATTACCAGCAGTTGCAGCATCTACTCCATATCTTTCTAATATTTCCTCTGTTATTTTTATATAAGCAAAACCATTTTTAGTGATATTTAAATTATCTTCTAAGAAACCATGAAATCTTATTTCTTTAAATGGTCTCATATATAGTTTTTTATATAAAGGTGTAAAATCTAATTTTGTTTCTTTAATAAGCTTTGATATTAAATCAAAAGTTTTAGGAGTTGTATATGAAAATAGGAAACGATCTGTATCTGCAACTAAACCAATAAATAGTTTTTCAGCTGCGCTTTTACTCATTTTTAATTTTGTATTAAACGCTAGCTCCATAACCATTTGTGATGCACTACTAGCTTCTTCATCTATCCATTCTATATCACAGAATTCTTCTATAAATGGATGATGATCTATTTTAATACTATAAGCAAATTCATTAGGAATTGCTGAATCTACTCTACCTTTATCTGGTGTATCAGTTACTATAAGTAACATTTTAGAAGTATCATCTGGACATTTATCTAAATTTCCAAAATATCTAAATTTAGCAGCTGAACATCCAACTACATAAACTTTTTTATTTGGAAAAGTATTTTGTATTATATCTTTAAGTCCCATACTACTTCCAAGTGCATCTGGATCTGGTCCTACATGACGTGCTATTACAATATTATCGTATTTTTTTATAGCATTATATATTTTTCTATATATTGTGTTTCCCATTTTATTCACATCCTATTTTATTAATTCATAAGTATCTAATGCAATCATTAATTCTTCATTTGTTGGAATTACATATACAGGTATTTTAGAATCTTCTGTTGATATAAGTCTAAATTCACCTCTAAAGTTGTTCTTTTCTTCATCTAATTTAACGCCTAATGATTGGATATGTTCAATTATATCTTTTCTTGTATCTTTAGAATTTTCTCCAATTCCTGCAGTTAAAACAATTACATCTGCTCCATTAAGTTCATTATTATACATAGCTACATAGTTAGCAATTCTTCTTGCATACATTTCTTGTGCTAAAATACATAATTCATCTCCAGCTTTGATACCATCTTCAATATCTCTTGAATCTGATTTACCACAAATACCTTCTGATCCACTATGTTTATTTAACATTGTCATTACTTCTTCTACAGAAGTTCCTTCTTCTTCAGCAACATAAGTTACGATTGATGGATCAACATCACCTGGTCTTGTACCCATCATAATTCCTGTCATTGGACTAAATCCCATTGAAGTATCAACTACTTTTCCTGAGTCTATAGCACAAATACTTGCTCCACTACCAATATGACATGAAATCACTTTTAAGTCATCTCTATTTAAATGTTTAGATATTTCTCTATTTATAAATTTATGGCTTGTTCCATGGAATCCATATTTTCTTACACCATATTTTGTATACCAATCATATGGAACTGGATATAAGAAATTTGCTTTATCCATTGTTTGATGGAATGATGTATCAAATACAGCAACCATTGGTTGATTTGGGAATGCTTGTTTAGCAGCTTCAATACAAGCTAACATAGCTGGATTATGAAGTGGTGCTAATTTAGTAAATTTCTTACATTCTTCAATTACTTCATCTGTAATAAGTGTTGAATTTTTGAATTTTTCTCCACCATGAACTAATCTATGTCCAACAGCATCTATTTCATCTAAGTTTTCTACGACATTTAATTCTACTAATTCTTTTTTAATACATTCTAATGCTTCTAAATGATTAGTTAATACTTCATCTCTATGTAATTTTTCACCATTTATTTTTACATCATAGAATGATCCTTCTAAACCTATTCTTTGGAAATATCCATTTATTAATTCTTTTCCTTCTGGTATTTCCATTACGCTAAATTTCATTGATGAACTTCCTGCATTAATTGTTAATATTTTCATATAATTCCTCTTTTCTATATTTCATATTCTATTATTCTTAAATTTGGTATTTCTATTTTACTCATATCTCCATCTTCTGGAACACCATTTATTAAATAATGCGCACCTCTTAATACAGCACTATGAGCTACTACTAATACTTTTTTATCTTTATGTTTAGCTCTAATATCTTCTATAAACTCTGATATTCTTTTCATAAAATCTTGAACTTTTTCTATTTGATGATCACCATCATTTAAGTTAAAATTCCAACATTTTGTAGTATCGAGAAGTTCAACATTAACACCTTCTCTAAGTCCCCAACTTCTTTCAATTATTCTATCATCTATATTTATAGGATATTTGTTATTTGTAATAATTTTTGCTGTATCTTTTGCTCTTCTAAGTGGAGAAGAAATAACTACATCAATATTTAATGATTCAATTAATTCTTGCAATTTTTCTGCTTCTTTTATTCCTTTTTCTGTTAAGTCAGCTTCTGTTTGACCTTGAACTAAACCTAATACATTTTTTTCAGTTTGTCCATGTCTTACTAAATAAAGTTTCATATTATTTATCTATTGGTTTCATTGTTGGGAATAAAATAACGTCTCTTATTGATTCTGATTCAGTAAATAACATTACTAATCTATCAATACCATATCCAATTCCACCTGCTGGTGGCATACCATATTCTAAAGCTTCTACGAAATCCATATCGATATCATTTGCTTCATCATTACCAAGATTTTTTTCTTTTAATTGATCTTCAAATCTTTCTAATTGATCAATTGGATCATTTAATTCTGTATATGCATTAGCAAATTCTTTTCCATCTATAAATAATTCAAATCTATCTACAAATCTAGGATCTTCTGGATTTTTCTTAGTAAGTGGAGATATTTCTACTGGATGACCATATAGGAATGTAGGTTGAATTAAAGTTTCTTCTACATATTTTTCAAAGAATAAATTAATAATATGTCCTACTGTTTTTTCATGATCTTGTACTTCAATATTGTGTTCTTTAGCTAATTCTAAAGCTTCTTCAACAGTCATTTCTTTTTTGAAATCAATTCCTGTTACTTCTTTTATAGAATCTACCATGCTAATTCTTTTCCATGGCCCTTCTAGATTAATTTCATGTCCATTCCAGTTATATATCATTTTACCTGTTACTTCTTTAGCAATTTTTTGAAACATATTTTCAGTTAAATCCATCATACCTTCTAAATTAGAATAAGCTAAATAAGCTTCCATTAAAGTAAATTCTGGATTGTGTCTTGGATCCATACCTTCATTTCTAAATACTCTTCCTATTTCATATACGGCTTCCATTCCACCAACTAATAATCTTTTAAGTGGTAATTCTAAAGCTATACGTAAATACATATCTAAGTTTTGTGTATTATGATGAGTTATAAATGGACGAGCAGATGCTCCTGTAAGTAATGTTGTAAGTACTGGAGTTTCTACTTCTGTAAATCCTAATGAATCCATATAATTTTGAATACATCTAATAATTTTAGGACGAGTAAATGCTACTTTTCTTGATTCATCATTCATTATTAAATCAACATAACGTCTTCTATATCTTTCTTCTATATCTGTAAGTCCATGGAATTTTTCTGGAAGTGGTTTTAATGATTTAACTAAATGTGTATATTCTAAACATTTAATTGTAACTTCTCCAGTTTTAGTTTTCATAACTTTACCATGTACACCAACGATATCTCCAATATCTGCTGATTTAAATAAATTATATTTATCTTCTCCTATATCATTAATTGATATATATATTTGAATAGGTCCAGTTTTATCTTTAATTGTAAAGAAAGAAGCTTTACCCATTTTTCTTATAAACATAATTCTTCCTGCTACAGTAGCAGTATCATCCATATTATCAAATTCTTCATGATCAATATCTTTATATTTTTCTTTTAAATCTAAAGCATAAGCATCTCTTTTAAATGCTTGTCCAAATGGATCTAAATTAAGTTCTTTTAATTTTTCTAATTTTTCTCTTCTTACTAATTCTTGTTCTGTAAATTCTCTCATTCTTTCACCTCTTTGTCGACTACAATACTTCTACTTAAAATATCATGTAGTCCTCTTTTGTCTCGTCTATATAATATCATAAAAAGACTTATAATTACTAGTATAAACTCTATAAATCCTAAAATAATTAAATTTAACAAATATGTCTTACTACTAACAATTTGTACTAAAAAAATTGTAATTAACGAATATAGCATTCCTTCAGTAACTACACTTCTTATAAATGTATTATATAAATTTAGTTTCTTTCCATCTTTATTTTTAATTTCTAATTTCATTATATACTTACCTAACGTAGCTTTAAATATTACTGGTATTATTACATAATATACAAGCATTATTACTACGCTTATAACATTATAAATAACATTTTCTTTATCTATACTACTTAAATATATAGAATATTCTCTTGCATAAGATTCAAATGTTATTTCATTATTTAAAACTTGTTCTGTTAAATTATTTATATCATTATTTAAAAATTCTACATTACTGTTTTTAGGTATAAAGTATGAAACTATCATTAAAATTGCTGATATAAATATAAAATCTATTATATAAGCAATTATTCTTTTAGATGCATTAGCACTCATAAGACCCCTCCTTTAAGAAATTAGTTATTAATTCTTTAAATTCTTCTATCGTTTTTGTTTTAAAAATATCTTCTTTTAATTTTGATGTATTAGGTATTCCTTTTAAATACCATGCTGTATGACTTCTCATTTCAAGTAAAGCAACTTTACTATTTTTTAAATTTTCAAGTAAATCTAAATGATGTAATATCATTTCTAACTTTTCTTCATGTGATATTTTATCTGGAATAATATTATTTTCCAAATAATCCACACATTCTTTAATAAGCCAAGGATTACCAAGTACTCCTCTACCTATCATAACAGCATCACAACCTGTTTCTTCTAACATTCTTTTAGCATCATAACAACTCTTTATATCCCCATTACCAATAACAGGAATACCGACATTTTGTTTAACAACTTTAATTATATTCCAATCTGCTTTACCACTATAACCTTGTGATCTCGTTCTCGGATGAACTGTAATAGCACTTGCTCCAGCTTTTTCTACTATCTTAGCAATCTCTACTGCATTAATACTACTTGAGTCCCAGCCACTTCTAATTTTAACTGTAACTGGTACATTTACCGCTTCTACTACAGATTTAACTATTTCATAAACTTTTTCTGGATTTTTTAAAAGAGCACTACCAGCTTGTGATTTTAAAGCTACCTTTGGTACAGGACATCCCATATTAATATCAATAATATCTGGATGCATATTTGACTCAATATATTTAGCTGCTGTAACAAAAGATTCTTTATCACTACCAAATATTTGTTGAGCAATTGGTCTTTCATTATCTGTCATATAAAGCATATCAATTGTTTTTTTACTACCATAACTTATAGCTTTATCACTAACCATTTCAGCATATATAAGTCCTGCTCCCATTTCTTTTATAATCGTTCTATAGGCATGATTACATATACCAGCCATAGGTGCTAAAACAACTTTATTTTTTATTTCGATATTTCCAATTTTAAACATCAAATCACCTACTTAAAATTATAACAAAAAAAAGACAATTTGTCTTTTACTTTATTAATTTTTTAAAACTATTTGGTATATCTGTTTTAAATTTCATTATTTTTTTATTTTTAGGATTAATAAATTCTAATTCATTAGCATGTAATGCCATTCTTTTAATAGAATTATCCTTTGAACCATATTTTTTGTCTCCAACTATTAAATTACCCATTTCTTTTAAATGAACTCTTATTTGATTTTTTCTACCTGTTTCTATATTTATATTAAGCATAGTATATTTATCATTACTTTTTATTTTTTTATAATGTGTAATTGCTAATTTACCATCTTTACTATTAGTAGAATATGTATACATATCTTTTTCTTTTAAATATGATTTTATTGTTCCAGAATCTTTAGTATTACCTTCTACAATAGCTATATAACTTCTTAATTTAACAATAGAATTCCAATCTTTTTGTAATTCTTCTTTTAATTTTTCTGATTTAGAAAATACTACTATTCCAGATGTATCCTTATCTAATCTATGTACTACAAATATTCTATTATTTTTATTACTAGTTTTTATATAATCTGATACCATATGATATAAAGTTTTCTCTTTTTCTTTATTAGTTCCAATTGTAAGTAAATTATAAGGTTTATTAACAACTATTAAATCTTTATCTTCATATATTATTTCAATATCATCTATTTTATTTTTAATAGAAACAATATCATTTACTTTTAATACATAATTAAACTTACTAATTTTTTTATCATTAACATAAGTATTATCTTTTAAAATATTTTTAATCGTGTTTTTAGATTTATTAATATTTTGATATAAAAATTCTAATAATTCTATTTTTTCTTTTACAATAAAATTCATATTCTACTCCTTTAATTTTAATTATTTTATCCAAAAATATTGTATTACGAACTTTTGTTTGTTATAATGTTATTGGATACATTTGAAATATATCAGATGCTTTCCCTTTCATATATCTATGATAAATGAAAGTTGGTGATACTTATGACAAAGAGAGAACAATCTCAATTTATTATAATTATCCTCCTATTTATATTGGTATTTGTAATACTATTTAAATAGAAAAAGCATCTGATTTCACAACTATGTGATTTCAGATGCTACATCCATAAGGGATTGCATTTGATCAACCACAATCAAATGTATCCTTTTTTATTTTATGAAGTTTCCCTCATCTATATACATAATATCATAAATATTATTTTAAATCAACTAATCAAAACTAAATTCTATCTTATTATCTTTAAGAACTAAATATGCACTAAATTTAGTATCTTTTTTTGATATAAAATCTTCTATTTTAGATGTTTTACCTGTCTCTAGTAATTTAACAGCATTACTTTTAGAAATAACTCTTTTACAAATAACACCATTAATTCTAAAGTCACAACCTTCTTTATATCCTATACATCCATAACCATATCTATTTTTTAATACATCTTTACCACATTTTGGACATTTACCAATATAATCTCCATAAAAACCATTATCAGTATCTTTTTCAATAGATACTTGTTTTTTACTAAATACATCGTTTATTTCATTTTTTGCGACTTCAACAGAATCTTCTACTTTTATTTCATTTCTAAATACTTTCTTTAAGGCTTTACCCATTTCACTAGTTTTATATTTATCCATAGATATTTCCATTTGTATTAACGATTCTATTAAATATTCACCTTTAGGTAAAATATGATAAACATCTTTTTTTAAACTAATATATTCACTTCTAATAGCATTATCAATTATACCAGTTCTTGTTGCTTCTGTACCTAATTCTAATCCTTCAAATATTGCTTTATAATCTTCTTCATCATCATATTCATCTTCATTTGCCTTAGCTTTATCTTCTTTAAAAGGATTCTTTAAATAATTATTTAAAGTTTCAATTGTGTAATGTTTAGGAGGTGTTGTTTTCTTTTCTACAGGTTTAAAATTGATATTTACAACATCCCCTTTATTTAAATTAGGAAGTATTTTATCTTTAGCTGTATAATCATCATATTTTGTCCAACCTGGTTCTAGAATAACTGTTCCTTTTAAATTAAATTCTTCTTCATCTAATTTAATCTTTATTTCTGTTTTTTCTACTAAACATTCTTCATTACAGAAAACAGCAACAAATCTTTTAAGTACTGTTTTATATACTATTTTTTCATCTTCAGTTAACTTCTTTATATCAGGTATTTTATAAGTAGGAGTTAATGCTGAATGTGATTCTATTTTAGCATCATTAAATATTGTTTTTTTATCTTTAAAAGTTACAGGATAATTTAATTTAGATAAATTATTTATAATAGTTTTTATTTTATCTTTTTCTGGAGTAGCTAAATACTCTGAATTAGTACGTGGGTAAGTTAAATATCCATCTTCATATAATTTTTGAATAATAGCTAAAGATTTATCCATAGACATCTTATATTTTTTACCAAGTACATTTTGTAATTTTGATAAAGAATATAATTTACCTGGTTCCATCTTATCTTTTTTTACTTTTTTATCAGTAACTATTGCTTCTAAACTATTATATTTATCGCAAGTTTCCCCAGCTTTACTTAAATCTTTTTTATCAAATTTTAATTTACTATTAAGTTCAACTACTTCCCCATTAGTTTCTTCTTTACTACTTATAGAATAATAAATATCTTCTACAAAGTTTCTTATACTTAAATCTCTATCATATATAGCTTTTACAATTGGGACAATGACTCTTCCAACTCTTTGTAGTGTTCCTGTTTTTAAAGTTGCATATCTTGTTAAATTAACTCCATATAACCAATCAATATATGTTCTAGCAAATCCTTCATTTGCTAAATTATTGTATTCTACTTCTTCTTTCATTTCAGTTAATGCTTTATTTATAGTTTCAGGTGTTTGATCAGGAAGCCATAATCTAAGTAATTTTTTCTTACCTTTAAGTGCATTCATTATACAAAGTCTTACTATTATTTCTCCTTCTCTATCAGCATCGCCTGCATTTATAATTGCATCTACATCACTCATATTAACTAATTCTTTTATAATATTAAATTGTTTTAATACTCCACTATCGATTTTTTTATTATTATCTTCTTTTAATTTAAATTTAAATTTTTCTGGAAAACATGGTAAGTTATCCATTTTCCATTTCTTGTCAGGATTTTCTTCATAATCTTCTATATCATATAGACTAAATAAATGTCCAAATGCCCATGTTACTATATAGTCATTATTAGAAAAATATCCGTTATTTTTTTTCATATTACCTATCGCATCTACTATATTACGAGCAAGACTAGGTTTTTCTGCAATTATAACTTTCATAAAACACCTACTTAATACTTAATTATTATAACTTATTAAAGTAATAAATTCAAATAAAAAATACTCACTAATGTGAATATTCTTTAAATTTAGTTTTTGTTTTTTCTAAATACTTAATTCTTTTATCTAATTTATCTGGATGATGAGCTAATGCATCACATTCTTGAACTAAATATCTTTTATAAGCTAAATCATAATTATTTTCTATATCTTCTCTTATTATTATATCATCATGTTTTTCTATTAAATAACAAATTTCTTCTATAAATTTATCAGTATAATTTAATCTTTTTAATATGTTTAAAGATATTTCTTTTGAAACTTTAGGATGTCCCTTAAAATTTCTTACTTCTCCATCAATGTAACAATGTGGTTTACCTATATCATGAAGTAATAATACAAGTCTTACTTCAAAATCATTTTCTGATTTTGATAAAGCTAATAAAGTATGTTCAAAAACATCTAAATGATGATGCGGATGTTTATGAACAAATCCAATCATAGCTTTTAATTCAGGTATTATTTCAAGTAATTCATCTAAATTACTTTTTATACTATCTACTACATCATCTGAAGTTAAAAGCTCTTGTATAAATATTTTAGAATTTAACATATTCTTCTGTATCATATAATTTACCATCTATTTGTAAATAAATAGAATATTTACCACTTAAACCTTCATCATTTATATATTTAGTAACTACTATACCATTTTCATTTTCTTCTTCTGTTAGTATATCAACACATAAAGCTGTATATGGTTTCTTACTTACTGGGAAATTGTATGTTTTACTATTAAAATTACTATATAAAACTATATTAACTTCTGAACATTTTTTAAATATTCCTTTTATTACTAATCTATCTATTTCTTTTGTAATTTTTATATCATGTGATTTATATTCTTTATCTATTTTTTTAGTAGAAAGATTTAGTGTTAATTTTGAAGAATCTACTTCAGTTGTTCCTAATGTTCCAACTCTTTTAGCTTCTGTAATTTTAAAATTTTCATCTTGAGCATAAAGGCTCATTTTTTCTACTCTATAATTATTTGTTGGTAACTTTATTTCAAAAATTACTTTATTATTTTTTATTTCTACGGTATCTGATACGAGTTTATCATATCCGCTTATTCCTGCAGGTTGATTTGAATTTTTACCATCTACATATACAATTCCTCCAGAATGTACTATATAATGATTACTATCTATATAATCAACATCTGAAATATATGGTGAATAAAATTCACTACCACGTTCTTTACCATATTGCCATACTTGTTCAATTGTCATTTTTTCTGTATCTATTTTGTACATTACACCCCTTGTATAACTATTAGATGCATCTACATATTTTTCTTCTATTTTAGATTTATTATTACCATTATCTAATATAAATACATATCCTTCTGGTGTTACCATAGCGGCATGTTGACTCCATTGCCATTCAAAATCATCACCTACTGGTTTAAAGAAATATTTTTGATATTCTTCACTCCAATTTGTAGGATCACCTATTATCCAATTTAATTTACCTGTTTTATAATCTATATTAATTACTGCATCTTGATGTCTTCCTGATAATGTAATAGAATTTGTCTTTTTATCATACCAAACTGAATTATTATGGAACCAATCATATGCTGCCCAGTTTTCACTTTGACCATCTTTCATGTTTAATAAATCTTTTAAATCAAATTTTTTAACAATTTTTCCTGATTCTCTATCAATTTCAACTATATAATCTTCTACAGTACCTTCTCCACTATTAAAATCATCACTTGCTATTAACAAATTGCCATTTTCCATTTCATAATAGTCATGGTGATATCCACCTTCTAAACTATATTCAGTATATATTTTACCTAATAAATCCATTTCATATAACCCTGTCATATAATATGGACTATTAACTAATCTTTCTGTACTTACAAGTAAATGACCATTTTTTAATCTATCAATTTTCCATAATGCATAATTAGTAAGATACCATCTAACATCTCCATTAACATCGTAAGCCATAGTATATCCTGCACTTGATGGAGTAAAGAAATATAATTCATTACCTAATTCATCTTTATTCGCATAAATATCAGTTGGAAGTGCCATATTTTCTGGTAATTTATCAGTTTTAAGTGTTACTTCTTTTTTAGTATCATTACATTCAATTACAACTTTATTTTCTTTATCAGCATACAACCCGTATATTGGTAAATAATGTTGTTTTGCTTTTTCAAAAGTATGAGTAAATGTTGAATGTTTATCTTTACCTTCAATTGTAACTTTAACTTCCACTTCTTTTTCAGTTTCAAATAAAATTAAAGCTGTAAGAGGTGAATTACCATATGGATTTAAAATAACATTAGGTTTATCAATTGTATATCCATCTATTTTAAATTCTTTTTCCTTCTTTGATTGTTGTTCTATTAAACTTGATATAACTTCTACTTCCTTTTTATTAGTATTTTTATTATTTAGGAATAATAATGTTACAATCCCTAATATTAAAATAACTACTAATGAAATTATTATTATCTTTTTTATATTTTTCTTCATTTTATAACTCCTTTATCTAATTTTTCTAATAAAACTATTATATCAAAAAAACAGATTAATTTAAATCTGTTTTATTTTTATTATTTTCTTTTAGGGAAATTTATTATTTTTCCACTATCATCTTTCTCATTATTATCACATGAATTATCAGAGTCAGCTTTATATATATTAGATAAAGCCGTAATTTCAGGAAACTTATCCTTTAATAATTTATATATTTCATCTAATGTATTATTATTTAATGTAGATACTTTTATTTTTTTATTTAATGCAAATGTATTACCACCACCTACTAAATACATATGAATTAGAGCCATTAAATTTAATTTATCAAGTTCTGACTGTTTTGCCAATCTGTTTACTAAATCCTGTTGTCTACTTGATTCAACAATTAAATGATAATATGAAAACTTATTCATAGGATTCTTTTCATTAATATAAAAAACACGTAGTGTATTTATACCATTTTTTGTCGGTCTTTCAATACTTTTTTCTATTTCAAAAGTATTTAAAAGCACTTCCCGTTCTTTATTTTTTATTAATTCTTCATCTATATTATTATTTTCTTTACACATTAAATATAGTTGCATTGAATAGTAAATATAATTATATTTATAACAATTAATAGCTAAATTACGATTTTTTGAATTAATTGTTTTTAAAATCACATGATCTTCAAATTTAGTTTTTATTTCTAATTCTTCATTTGAAAAAACAAATTCATCATCGACTTTTTTAAAGAAATCAGGAAATACATCTAGATATGTTTTATAACCTTGTAAAATTAAAACTCTATTTTCTTCAAATGTAGATAATTCTTCAAAATTAGAAGTTTCAACACATTTAAAAAATTTATTTAAAATATTTTTAGATTGTTCATACATCTCACATATATCATTATACATTTCATAAGTCTTATCCAAGTTATTAAAAAGATACTCAATTTCATCAAATGTCAAATAATTTAATTCACTATATGATAATCCTTCAGTATATTCATCTATTAAAGTTTCATTTTTAATAAAATCATGAAACTTATTCTTTTTATTAAAATTTAGTAAATTTAAATAATTCATTCTTATTTTTTTCATATTATATTCCCTTCACAAATTGTCGTATATTATAAACACACACATATAATTTGTCAATAATTGTCTATAAAAAAACAAATCATTTTTTGATTTGCTCCTATATTATTATTTAATTTTAAACTCACCATAATTTTTAAATTTATTTTGACCATATACAAATTTTTTATCATTTGTATTAGATGGTAATTCTATAACTTCTAAAGTATAGTTTTTAATATTTACTAATAATTTCAAATTATCTTTTTTTACTAAGTAATATGTTGTTGCATCACTAGTAATATCAGCTAAAGTTATTAGCATAATATCAGCAAAGAAATCAATTATTTTTTATCTTTTCCACCATATTTTATAAAACTTATTAAACAAGCATTAATTACTACAAATAAAACACCATATATTTTATGTTCAACAAAATCTATACTTCCTAACACATAAATATCTATAATCATTAAAATTATATACAAAACAAGTTGTGTTTTATTTAATTCTTTTATATATTTTTTCATATTTTCCTCCTATACTTATTTATCATTTTCTTCTAAATATCTTTTATACATTTCATCCATACTTGATATATATTCTTTATCTTGTTTTATTCTAAATTTTTCATATTCATTTTCTGCTTTTTCTATAGCTTTTTTATGTGAAACATTACCAGAATCTTGCAATATTTTTTTATCTCTAAATTTTAATAATTTATCAGTAGCATCTATCCATTTTTTCATAGTCATCAATTCATTTTCTAAAGCCATATCTTCTGCATAATCTAAAAATAAGATTGTTAAATTATTTAATTTTTTAAGTTCACTCTCATTTAAATAATTTTTAGCAACTCCTACGTCATATTTCATTATTTTACCATCAGGACTATTTTTCCAATTAGTAAGTCCCATATGTATTTTTTCAGAATCAACTCTTTCATAAATTAATTCTGCAGCTGTTTTACCTGTTATTGCATAGTGAAGTTAATTAATGCTTATCCAGGTCAACTCAGTTCCATTCTAGCCTTATTTTTCAACCTTTAACTCAACCTAGCTACACTCCATTCCACTATTAAATTTTGCTATTAGTATCTAAATTCGTATCTAATTTAAAAATTTTAAATATTTAATTTTGCAATCATTCTAATAGATATTTCTCATTATTTACTTGACTTTGAAGTTTTTCTAGTTCATGTATATTTTTATTATTTTGTAATGATTTCATTTGTCTTCTTGCAGAATTATTTAATCTTACTAATCTTTCGCTTTGTGGAATATTATTTTCAATTAACTCTGCATTAGTATTTTGCAAATTATTTAAAATAACTAAATGAAGTAAATCTGTATAATCTCTAATATTTCCTTTTTTAGCTAATTCTGGATTAGCTTCTCTCCATTCTTTTGCAGTCATTCCGAATAATGCAACATTTAAAACATCTGCTTCTTCTGCATAAATAAATTTAATTTGTTTTTCTGTAAGTTTAGGTACTATATACTCCTTTATTGCATCAGTATGAACAACGTAATTTAATTTTGAAAGAATTCTATTTGCTTGCCAATCTATCTTTTCTTGATAAGCTTCATTCACTTTTAATCTTTCAAACTCTGTTATTAAATATAATTTAAATTCTGGAGAAAGCCAACTAGCAAATTCAAAAGCAATATCAGGATGAGCATATGTTCCAATACTATATCTTCCACCTTTTGATACAATACCTATTGCATTAGTTCTTTTTATCCATTGAGTTGGAGACATTGCAAATGAGTTTTTACCATACTCTTTTTTAATTTGGTCGAATTCGACCAAATTAAAATCAATATTATGTATTTGTTCCCAAAGTCCAACATAATCTATAGTAGTTACTCTTCTTAACCAATTTTTAACTGTAAATGATGGATCAGAAGAATTTTGATATTTTGCTAAGTCTGTTAAAGAAATATAATTAACATTTCCTACCCTTAAGATTCCTACTTTATTTTCTTTGACTATTATCTCTGTCTTTATTAACTCTTGTTTCAATACCACAACCTCCTCTATTTTATTTTTCAAGATAGTTCACTTTTTTTCCTGTCTTTTTAGCATACTCTATTTCTGATTTTGTGCTTTCACCAATATAACCATCTACATTTATTACAAATATTTCATCTGCCATATCTATTTTCCTTTTATGCATATCATCTAACATTTCTTTTGTTTTAGTTAAAGTCCCTTCATCCATATTTTCCCATACCTCGTTGTCACCAGAATGTCCGAACAATCCTACGGATATAACAATGTTACCTTTAAGTGTTAATTCCTTTTGAACATTCATAAACTCTTTCTTAAATCTAGTTGAACCACATAAAGTTATGACTTTATAATTTTTTATCATTCGACATTTCCTCCTTTGATAATTATTTTTAGATACGAATTAATTATTAAAAATAAACATATAACATACCTATAATTCAATTTTTTAATATCTAATTCGTATCTAATCGCATATTAAAATTTCACAACCCCTTGTATTTCAAGGCTTTTAAACGTTATTACAAATTGCATCATGTAATTTATTTTGAACTATTTTAAAGAATGTATATGCTTCTTCAGAATTTTTATTATAATCAATACTTGTTGCTTCAAATACATCTGTAATCTTTTGATATTGTCTTCTTTCACTTAATCTAATTTCCTTAATAGTTTGCAATAATTCATCATAATAATCTTTACCAAATTTAGGTCCATTTTTTAATTTTTCATCATCTATTACAAAACCTTTAATCATATATTCTTTTAATATTTTAGTTGCCCATATTCTAAACTTAGTGGCTTTTTTAGAATTAACTCTATAACCTACTGCAATTATTGCATCCAAATTATAAAAATCAAGGTCTCTTTTTACATTACGATTTCCTTCTTTTCGAACTATTTCCATTTTGGAAATAGTTGAAATCTTAGTTAATTCTTCTTCATCATAAATATTATTTAAATGTTTATTTATTGCAGGTACATTAACATCAAACAATTCTGACATACTTTTTTGTGTTAACCATATAGTTTCATCCTTTAATATTACATCAACATTAACTTTTCCTTCATCTGTTTCATATAACAAAATATTGCTTTCATTCATTAAAGTCACATCCTTCATTTAATAATTAAATTATACCAAACATTTGTTCATTATACAATATAAAAAAAGAAAAAAATTATTTTTTCTAACATTAAAATATCTTTATATATAATTAATCTGTTTATAATCTTATTTTCTTTTTAACATGATGAGAATAATATTTAACAGGACCACCTATATCACTTTTACTACTACCAATACAAATAGGTACATCTTCTCCAGCTAAAATCAATTCTTTTTTTTCTTTAATTGACAAATACTTTTGTTGTTTTAAATATTGTATTCTTTTATTTTTAGAATTTAGCAAATTTTAAACCTCCTTCTTTTTTCTAATGTAATTATTATAATGAATTTCATTTTATATTTCAATTATTTACTTATGTTTTAAAGCACATACACATTCCACATGTATTTATACAAATCTTATATTATTTTATTAAATACTTCTTTTATATTTTTACCAGTAACTTGATAAGCATTAATTCCAACTGCTTTAGCACCCTCTACATTTTTTTCATTATCATCAAAAAATATTATATTATTTGCTTCACAATTAAGTTTATTAATTACTTGTAAATAAATATCTTTTGATGGTTTTATACATTTCATCTCATATGATAAAAATACATAATCAAAATCTATTTTTTTGATTTGTTCTTCATATCTTTTGTAATCCATTAATCTAAGATTGGATAAAAGTCCAACCTTATATCCTTTATTTTTTAATTCATTTATAATTTGAACAGTATCATTATATAAAGATTTATCCAAATTATTATACATTTCATAAAATTCACTTATTGATAAATCACTTTTACAAAATTTTAATAATGCTTCAACATGTTCATCATCTATAGCAAGTCCCATGTGAGCTTTTATTACTAAATCATCTCCCCACCAATATGGTAAAAATTCATCATATGAAATTTTACAATTTAGTTTATTATACAAATCATAGTCATCTAAGAACTCTACCAAAACATCTCCAAGATCAAATAAAAATATTCTATCCATAATTATACCTCAATATTACTTTCTATATATTTATAAATTTCATTATATGTTTCATATCTATCTGTTGACGCATCAAAATAACAAATATTATTTAAAACACATTCATTATAAAGATTAATACTACTATTAATAGTTCCTTTTGAAATAGATAAAAGATCTTCTTCATTATATCCGTAAGTCCAATCAAGATTATTATCATGTTCTAATATTTTATTTTTTAATTCTTCAGCAGAAATATCTTTACATCCAATACCAATTATCAAAGAATTTTTAAAGACTTCTTTAGCATTTTTAATTGAAATATCAGCTGAATCAATAACATAATAAATATCTCTTTTTAAATGAATATTATTTTGATTAATTATAAAATTTATAAACTCACAAAAATCTTTTCTTTCTATTGTGTCTTTTACTGTATATCCAAGTTCAGGATATATATCAATAAAAGCATTTCTAATGCTATCACCACTTATATAATTAAAATTATATTTTTGGCACAATATAGATGCTAATGTAGATTTACCAACTCTAGATGGTCCAATAATTATTATATTTTTCATAATCATTCCTCCATATATGTATTTTAATTAAGGATACTTTTAATATCATCTAATAATTGTTTGAAAATAATCTCTCTATTATGTGATGTATCAATACATTCGATATTGTATTTTTTACATTGTTCAATGACTTTAATTTCAAAATTCTTTGCAATTTTCAAATGATTTGATAATTGTTCATCTGTTCTTTTAGTTGTCCATTGATTCAAATTATCATAATTTCTACAGTTTTGAACAATTTCATCTACTGTCAACTTTGAACTTACAAAATAATAAACTATTGTATTATCTAAATCAAAATATTTAATTAAATCTTCTGGTAATATTGAATCAGAATTTATGATAAACCCATATTCATTTCCTAATCTTACTTGAAATTTTTCAATTAAAATGCTTATAAATTCAGTTAATTTATTATTCTCTAAATTATCATGTATAAAACCTACTTCAATATCATCAAACGTTCTTTGTAATGCTGAAATGATTGAATCAACTTCAAGAATTTGGTAATTATCTAACTCTTTTTGTAACATCTTTGAAAAAGTAGTTTTTCCTGTTCTACAAGTTCCAAGTATTAATATATTCTTCATATTATTTTCCTACTTTCTAAAAATAACTAATTCTGTATTATAGAAGGTTCTCTATTTAAGTTTCAAAACACTTACACATTCTACATGATATGTATTACTAAACATATCAACAGGTGTTATTTCTTCTACATTATAATAATCTTTTAAAAGTTCTAAATCACGTGCTAATGTAACAGGATCACATGATACATATACTATTTTTTTAGCTTTCAAATTTATTAAATAATTTATTGTTTTTTTATCAAGTCCACTTCTTGGTGGATCTACTATAACACTATCAAATTTATCTTTAATTTTATCTACTTTTGAAGCATCTAAACATTCAAATGAAATATTATCTACATTATTTATTTTTTTATTATAATTCGCATCTATTACTGCATACTTATTTATTTCAATTCCTTTAACACTCTTAACATATTTACTAACATAAATACCAATAGTTCCTGTACCACAATATAAATCTAATATATTTTCATCTTTATTTGGTTCTAAATATTCTAAAACTTTATCATATAAAACCTTAGCTTGAATAGTATTAACCTGAAAAAATGAATCTGGTGATATCTTAAATATATAATCACCTATTTTATCATTTATAAATCCTTTACCATATATAGTTTTATATTCTTTATTTTGGTAAACAATAATAGAGTCTACTATATCCTTTAATTTATCAATTATTTCTTCTTCATTAATATAATTATTAATTTTTAAAACAATCATTTTATCATTCATATATTTAGAAGTTCTAATAACTATTTCATAAATATTATTTAAATTAATTTCTTTTAAATTTTTTAAAATATTATTTATTTCATTAGAGGCTATAAAACAATTATCTATATCTATTATTTTAAAACTCTTTTTAGAATAATATCCTATTTTGCTATTTACATGAAATGTTACTTTATTTCTATAGTTATCACAACTATTACCTACAATTGGTTTAATTATTTGTAAAGGTAAAGTCGTAAATTTTTCTATAATTTGTCTAATCTTATTTTCTTTATATTCTAATTCATCATCATAGTTAATATGCATTAAATCACAACCACCACATTCTAAGTAATATGGACAAATTGGATTAATTCTTTTTTTAGATGTTTCAATGTACTTTAAAACAACAGCTTCCATAATTCTTTTATTTTCTTTAATTATTCTAATATCAACTAATTCAAGAGGAAGTGCATTATAAATAAAAACTGTTTTATCATTTACTTTAGCAATTCCTCTTCCTTGATGATCCATTTTTTCTACTTTTACTATCATAGTATTCACCAAAAACATTATATCAAAAATATAAGTTAATGTCATATATTTTCATATTTTGGGAATATTAAAAGTCGAGGGATAATATGAAAATAAGTGATAATTTAGAAAAGAATGTAAAAACTATACAAGATAGTTATGGTAATAGTGGTGATTTAGTAACTAGAACTATAACTATTAAAAATAAAAAAATAGCTTATATATATTTAGCAAGTGTTAGTAGTGATGATAAAATAAGTAATTTTTTAATGAAAAATATAAGTAGTTTTGTTAAAGAAAATAGTTTAAATTTATTTAAAGACTTATTTAAAAGATTAGAAAATACTATTTATAATAGTAATTTATCAACTTCTAAAACAAAAGAAGATATTGTTTATAAATTATCATCGGGATTTGCTTGTATATTTGTAGATGGTTATGATGAAGCAATAACTATTGAAACAAGGATGCAACTAGATAGAGGTGTTACAGAATCATCTAGTGAAGCAGTAATTAGAGGTCCAAAAGATAGTTTTACAGAAAACCATAATATCAATTTAGGTTTAATAAGAAAAAGAGTTAAAGATGAAAATCTATGGTTTAAAGATATAAGAATTGGTAGAAGAACAAAAACAAAAGTATCAATCGGATATATAAATGATATAGTTAATAAAAAAAACGTAAAAATAATAGAAGAGAGACTTAGTAAAATAGATGTTGATGGAGTTTTAGATAGTGGCTATATAAGAGAATTTCTAACTAATAAATCAAATAATTCATTACCAAATATGATAAGTACTGAAAGACCAGATTTAGTAAGTGGTGCCTTATTAGAAGGTAAAATAGTAATACTAGTTGAAAATAGTCCATTTGCTTTAATACTACCTGGATTATTAATAGATTTTTTACATAATCCAGAAGACTATTATCAAAAACCAATTAATATAAGTTTAACAAGAATACTTAGATTTATTGGTTTTATTCTTACTATAATAACACCTGGATTTTATATTGCTGTTACAACATGGAATCAAGAAGTTATTCCAAATGAATTATTAATATCTTTATCAATTCAAAAATCAGGAGTACCCTTTCCTACAGCTTTAGAATTAATACTAATGATAGCAATATTTGAAATATTAAGAGAAGCTGATACTAGAATGCCAAATAATACAGGAGCAGCAATCAGTATTGTTGGGGCACTAATACTTGGAGAAGCAGCTGTTAGTGCAGGAATTGTATCGCCTATCGTCATAATAGTAGTAGCATTTACTTCAATTTCAGGTTTATTATATACCGATATTGATTTTATAAATGGTATTAGATGGTGGCGACTTATATTTATTTTCTTCTCTACTATATTAGGATTTATTGGGCTTATAATTGCCTTCTTAATATTTGTAGTTAAATTATGTAGTATAGAATATTTAAATATTCCATATATGGTTCCAAGTGCTCCCTTATATCCTAAGATGCTAAAAGATAGTATTATTAGATTTTCAAAATTAAGGCAAAAAACAAGAGCACCATATCTTACAAAAAATGAAACAAGAATGGAGGAATATAAATGAAAAAACTTTTATTAATTATTCCTATATTATTAATTTTTACAGGATGTGCTGATTATAAAGAATTAAATAATATCGCGATTGTTACTGGAATTGCTGTTGATATGGAAGATGATAAATATAAAGTAAGTATATTAATATCAAATTCTAAAAAAGCTCAAGAAAGTTCTAAAGAAGGAGATGCTGGAACAATAGTATATGATGGTACTGGCAAAAACTTTTCCATGGCATTAAAAAAAATAGATAATAGAATTCCTAAAAAAATATATTTAGGACATTTAGCAGTTATTATAGTATCTGAAGATGTCGCAAAAAAAGGCCTTGCTGATATAAGCGACTATTTATTTAGGAGTCCTGAAACAACTAAAAGATCTTATCTAATAATGACAAGAAATGATGAAAAAGCTAGTGATGTATTAAAAATACTATCACCACTTGAATCATTTCCTTCTCAAAATGTAAAATTAAATATTGAAAACGCTAATAATGCTAGTTCGATATCAGATGATATGACATATAGTGATTTTATGGAAACTTATTTAAGAAAAGGAGCTGAACCATATCTTCCAACTATTAAAATATATGGAAAAGAAGATAAAGGAAGCACTAGTAAAGCTTTAGAATCAACTGAATTAAAAGCTTTTGTAGGACTTAAAGGTTTAGCACTTTTTAAGAATTCTAAGTTTTTAGACTATGCGACTGATGATGAAAGTAGAGGAATTAATATAGCAACTGATAATACAACTGAAATGATAGTAGAAACAACTTGTGATGATGGATATATTATAACTGCACTATCAGGTTTAGAAACAAAAACTAAAATTAAATTTGTTGGTAACGAACCAATTGTTAATATAAATGTTAAAGCTGATGGTAATATTCAAGAAATTACTTGTGATACTGACTTAAAAAAACAAGAAAACATTCAAATGATAGAAGAAAAAACAGAGAAAAAAGTAAAAAAATTAGTTAATCAAGGAATAGAAGTAGCTAAAGAAAATGAAACTGATATTTTTGGTTATGGTAATTTAGTTTATAAAAAAAATCCTAAATATTTTAAAGAAATAGATGACTGGAATAAAAAATTTATTACTTTAGATATAAATATAGATATAGATGTTAATATTAAAACAATGGGAGCAACTAAACAATCATTAAAGGCGGCGAAAAAATATGATTAAATTAAATAAAATTACATGCTTTGAATATGGTATATTGATTTATTTCTTAATAAGATCTATGTCACTTGGAATATCTATGAATTCTTATATACATATAGGAGGTGTAGATGGATACTTATCACCAATAATTGGTACGATAATTGGGTTTATTCCGCTATATATTTTTCTTAAATTATTAAATTATAGACCTGATTTAAATATATTTGAAAAATTTGATTCTTTATTTGGAAAAAAAATTGGAAAAATTATTAATATTATAGTTGTAGGAACAATTATTTTCTTAACATGTATTATATTTTGGAATTTGCTTAATTTTATAAGCTCTCAATATCTATTTAGAACTTCTACACTATATGTTGCTATCATATTTGGAATATGTTTTATTTATACTTGTACTAAAAGTTTAAATACATTAGTTAGAACATCAAATATATTATTTTATATATCAATAATAATATTTTTAATATGCGCTTTAGGATTAATTGGAAGTTCTAAGTTAACAAACTTATTACCTTTCTTAGAACATGGTATAAAAAATCCGTTACTTAGTGGACTAGCACATGTAGCATATTCTATTCTTCCATTAAATATATTATTATTTATTCCTAAAAAGGATGTAAAAAACAATAAAAACTTAACAAAAACTATTATATTTTTCTATATATTTACTAACATTGGAAAATTTATAGTAATTTTTTATGTACTATCAACGTTTGGTATTGATTTAGCAAGTATGTATGAATTTCCTGATTTTGTTCTTTTAAGAAGAATTGCTACAACAGGTTTCTTTCAAAGATTTGAGAGTATACTAGCAACTCAATGGATATTTGATTTATTCATGATGCTTTCAATATGTTTTCATTTTATAAAATATTCATTTAAACACATTACAAATTGTAAATATGATAATTTATTTATTTCTGTTTTGATAATAATAGTATGTTTTATATCTAGTAATTATTTATTTCAAAATAATACTGTTGGAGATAATTTTATATTATATAAACTTCCATTTGTTATGATGGTAATATTATTTATATTACCATTACTAGTATTTATAAGAACTAAATATAAAAAAACTACCTAATTATTTAATTAGGTAGTAAACTCCAAATATAATTAATCCAGTTACAACTATAAGTCCTACAAAAAGAAGTATTTTTGATAGGATTTTTTTTGATTTTTTCTTTTTAATATAATCATTAGCTTCTTCAAAATCCTCTTTATTGAAATTTAAACTAGATGTATAAAAAGAATCATCTAAATCTGGTATTGTATCAGATTTATTTTCTTGATACTTCTTAGCTTGTTCTAATAATTGTTTAACGGATTCTTTACCTTCAATTTTATTTTCAGTTGTTTCCTCTAAATCAAACATATTTAGTCCAAGTTCTTTATCATTCATTTGATTTAACATACTAGTACTTGTAATAGTATTAATTAATTCTTTAAGTTCATCATCCTCAAATTCTTTATGATGATCCTTTTCACTATTTAGTTTTAGACTTTTTAATATATTATAATTTGTATTATCTAAACTTCTAGGTGTATCTTCAACTGGTTTTTTATCTCTTGCTTTATTTAAAATATCTCTAATATCATAATTCTTTTGTTCATTAGAAGTGAAATCACGACTTACATTTTTTTCTTCATAATCATCTTTTTGTTTTGTAATCTGTCTATATTGTTTTTGTCTTTTATAATTTTCTCTGTTTTTTAATGTATTTCTTACTTTAGTGATATCAATTTCATTATTTTTATCCATGGTAGCAATACCTTCTATATTAGAATATTCACCATCATCATATATACTACGATAAAGATCTTTATTTTTTTGACTTCGTTGTTTTGAAGCAACTTCATTTTTATAATATTTTTCCATTCTGCTTACCATACTATCACCTATTAATAATAATATCACATTTTTTATTTTTTTTAAACCTTTACTTGCATTTAATATATATTTTTTTATATAATCATATAAGGAGGAATTAATATGGAAAAAGTAAGAGTTAATGAAGACGCATGTATTGGTTGTGGAGCATGTACTGCTATTGCAAGTGATGTATTTTCATTTAATGATGACGGATTTGCTGAAGCAAATGAAGATAATAATACAATTGATACAATGGAAGAAGAATTAAAAAATGATGTTATGGATGCATTAGAAGGATGTCCTACCAATGCTATTTATAAAGAAGAAGATAAATAAAAATGTGTTTACAAACACATTTTTATTTTGTTGTTTCATTATATAATTTTTTTACTTCCTTTGGATTTAAAATTCTATATTCTCCAGATTTTAAATTATTAACATCTAAGAAAGAAATTCTTTCTCTTTTTAATTTTAAAACATCATACCCTAATGATTCAAACATTTTCTTTACTTGATGATTTCTACCTTCATGAATTGTTAATTCTACTATAGAAGTATCTGTTTTTTTATCATAATTTTTAATTCTAGCTCTTGATTTAGATGTTTTTTTACCATCTATAAATACACCCTTTTCTAATCTTTGTAATTGACTTTTTCCAATCAATCCGTTAATTTTTGCAATATATACTTTATCAATTTTTGACTTTGGATGCATTATTAAATTAGCAAGTTCTCCATCATTTGTTAATATAATAGCACCTGTTGTATCATAATCAAGTCTTCCTACTGGATAAATTCTTACATTAGTATTAATTAAATCTACTACTGTTTTTCTCCCTTTATCATCTGATGTAGATGTTATTATGCCTCTTGGTTTATTTAACAAATAGTAAACTTTATTTTCATTTTTTATTATGTATCCATCTACTTCAATTAAATCATTAGTATTTACTTTAACTCCTAATTCATAAACAGTTACACCATTTACTTTTACTAAGCCTTTTGATATTAACTCTTCCGCTTTTCTTCTTGAAGTATATCCACTATTTGCTATAACCTTTTGTAATCTTTCCATAAGTCACCTCGCATATTAATTATATATTCAGAATAACAAAAAAGCAAGAAAAAACATTTGATTAAATCAAATGTTATTTACAAGTGTATCCTTCTTTTTCTAAAGCTTTTTTAGTTGCTTCATAATTTCCTGTTGTATCAACAATATCTAAAGCATCTTTTGCTTCATCATCCATTTTTGTAATATCTGCTTTTAAAGTAACTGTTACAACATCATCTTTATCAGTAGTTTTGATATCTACACCTTTTAAATCTTCATATTTTTTAAATGATGATTCAATTGATGAAACAAATAAACTTTTATAATTTTTATAAGTTTCTCCTAAAACTGCATCAACAGTAACTTTTACATCAGTAACTTCATTACCTTTGAAAGTTGCTTTCATATTTTGTTTCATTTCAATACCAGATTGTTCTTGTGTAGTTGAACAGTCTAATACTTTTTCTTTTTTACAACCTGTAGAAAGACCTATCATTACAACTGTTGCTAATAAAACTAAAGTTTTTTTCATATACACTCCACTCCTTTCTATAAAATAATAACATATTTAATAATAAATATCAAATATCTATTATTATTATTTTATTATTTTTTTATGAAATTAGAAGGATTTTTAGTTATTCATATCGAATAATATAATTGAGGAGGAAATTATATGTTAAAAAACATTATAGATTTAAATCAAAAATTTATAGACATTAAAATGAAAGGATGGATAAAAAGTATTATTGATGGAAACAGTAGTGTGGGAAGAACTTTTGAAACACTACTAGGAAATAATGAAAACAATTTAGAAATACCTGATTATAATGGAATTGAAATCAAAACTAAAACAAGTAAAAAAAATATTTTTACTACATTATTTAATTGTAAACCAGAAGGATTGTATTACAAAGAAACTGAAAGAATTAAAGATACATATGGATATCCTGACAGGAATTTTCCAAAATATAAAGTATTAAACAATTCTGTTTTTTGTAATGAAAAAACAAAAATTGGCAATAGATTTTACTTTGAATTAAAAATTAACAAAAAAGATAAAAAAATATTTTTGCATATATATGATACAAAAAATAATTTACTAGAAAAAGATGTATATTGGGATTTTCAAACATTAGAAGAAAAATTGTATAGAAAATTAGAATATCTAGCATATATTCATGCTATAAAAAAATATAGTAAAGATGGGATCTATTTTAAATATACAAAAATAAAATTTTATAAACTTAAAACTTTTAATGAATTTATAAATCTTTTAGATCAAGGTAAAATAAGGGTTACTTTCAAAGTAAGTGTCTATAAAAAAGGAAAGAAAAAAGGAAAAACATATGACCATGGAACTGGTTTTGATATTAAAGAAGAAGATTTATTACAATTATATGATGAAATTATTATATAACCAAAATGTCTTTGTTGAATCCCAGAGCGTATTTTAGTATACGCTTTTTTCTTTATAAGGTTTGGGAGCACAAGGGGCTTGCAAATAAAAAGAAAAAAAGAACTCACTAGAAGTTCTTTATCTTACTAAATGGTCGGGAAAACAGGATTTGAACCTGCAACCCCTTGGTCCCAAACCAAGTGCTCTACCAAGTTGAGCCATTTCCCGAAATATGGTGCGCTCGAAGGGATTCGAACCCCTGACCTTTTGGTTCGTAGCCAAACACTCTATCCAGCTGAGCTACGAGCGCGGCTTTCTTCTGACTCCAAAAGTATAACATTTTTTTTTTTAAAATGCAACATTTTTTTTGTTTTTTTTCAAAATTATATAACATTATATGCATAAAAACAAAAAATAGGTACATATTTGTACCTATTTTACATCAATTATTCCATATTGTTCATCATTTCTTCTATATAATACAGAAACTTCATCAGTCGCTGAATTTTTAAATATAAAGAAATCATGCCCTATTAAATTCATTTGAAGAATTGCTTCTTCTTCACTCATTGGTTTCATTTCAACTGTTTTTCTTTTTACAACAGCTTCTTCTTTCTTTTCTTCTTCTGTAATTTCAAAATCAATAAATGCAACTATTGATTCTTTATTTATTTTATTCATTCTTGTCTTATTTTTTCTTATTTGTCTTTCTAATTTTTCAACAACTAAATCTATTGCTTCATATAAATCTTTTGTTGAAACTTCTGCTCTTAAAATTGTAGTTTTAATTGGAATTGTAACTTCAACCTTATCGTTTATTCCACTTTCTCTAACTAACACACTTGCTGTTATTTCATCTGGATTTTCGAAGTATTTATCAAGTTTACCTAATTTTTCTTCAATATAATTTCTAATTGAATCTGTAACTTCCATTTTACTTCCACGAATATTGTATCTCATAACATCATCCTCTCTTTAATTGATTATATCATAAAAAAAAAATAAAATAAACAAAAAAACTACTATACTAAAGCAGTTTTTACTTCGATAACATTTTTAGCTTGTAATCCCTTGTCAGTTCTCACAAGTTCAAAGTCAACGTATTGTCCTTCAACTAAAGTTTTATAACCTTCAGTTAATATAGCTGAATAATGAACAAAGATATCTTCATGATCATTATATTCAATAAATCCATATCCTTTTTCATTATTGAACCATTTCACTTTTCCTCTCACAATAATGCCTCCTTCTTATTTCTGTTTACATATTAAATATACATCTTCTACTGCTATTGTTTCAAGAAAAACAAAACCCTAAATTCCGACAAATTTCGCAGCTGCATTTAAGGCATTATTTTTAGCGAACGAGTTTATGATACCAAGATATTTCTTCATAATCAATTAGTTTTGTGCAAAACGTCATTTTAGAAACATGAATTGTATTTTTTTAACAAAAATTAAATCAAAATTACATTTAAAACTGCTTTAAAAACATAACTTGCAATACTGATTGAAATCTAATTTTTAAGTGATAAAATTTTTATAGTAGTTGGTGATTATATGAAAAAAAGATTTTTAAATTTTGCTACTAGATTAATAAAAGAGCAATATCCTGAAACAGATGATATTAAAATAGATGAATATAGATATAGTCTAGAAGGATTTTATTTAACTTTTACTAAAATGTTATTTATAATTCCAATGTCTATTATATTAGGTGTATTTAGAGAAATGATAATACTTTTATTCTTCTTTAATATATTAAGAGAATCAGCCCATGGATTGCATGCTACTAAAAGTTGGATATGTCTATTATCATCTTCAATTGTATTTTTAGGAATACCTTTTTTAACAAAAATAATAATTATTCCTTTTATAATTAAATTTATTTTAGGAATAATTGGTACATTATTAATATTTAAGTATGCACCTGCGGATACTAAAAAAGCACCAATTATAAAAGAACAAAGAAGAAAAAAATACAAAATAATATCAACAATAAGTTGCATAATTCTTACAATTTTATCTTTAATAATTAAAGACGATATAATTTCAAATATAATTATTTTCTCAATATGGATTGAAATATTCCTTATTCTCCCTATTACTTATAAAATATTTCATTTGAGTTACGATAATTATAAAACTTACTTATTAAATATGAATTAAACAGGGCCCGTTTAATTATAAAAGAACAAAAAGGAGGATTAAAGTATGTTCAGAAGTTTTTTTTCAAAATTATTTAAAACTATTGGAAGTTTAAGCATGACAAATGTTTGTTCACCAAGATTTATTTTAGATGAACCAGAAATGCCAAAAAGTATGATTGAAAAATAAAAATAAAAATAAGATTTATTAATTTAAATCTTATTTTTTTATATATAATTTTTGAACATAAAATTTACCATTTATTTCCCTTGATTGTTCTAATAATTTATTGTTTTTAATAATATCTTTAACTAGCGATAATCCTACACCACGATTTTTTCCTTTGGTTGAATATCCTTCCTTATCTAATTCAGCAAAACTTATATTTCCACTATAACTATTCGATAAAACAAACTCTATACTATCTTCTCCATTTATAAATTCAATTATTATTTGTTTATCTTTAGCTTTTGATGCAGCTTCTATAGCATTATCCAAATAAACACCCAATATTCTACTTACATCTTCTAAATTTTTATCGACATTAACCCAATTATCTTTTTTAGATAACTTCTTATCAACATCTATATAAACAGATATTTTATTTTCTATCATTTTTTTTATTTTAAAATGAACTAACCCCTTTATACCACCTGATGGTAAATTTTTTAATTTCACTAGCCAATCATTATCAGTGATATCTTCAACATTATTTAATACTTTCTTTAAATAATCCTTTGCTTTCCTATTCGTTTTTGGAATCATATCATCTATAATTATAAGTTGATTTTTATATTCATGTTGTTTTTTACTCTTATCAACTACTTCTTCTTCATATGTTTTTACATAATCAAGCAATTGATCATACTCAATTGTTAATTTATTATTACTAGATTTTTCTTTAAAATATCCTCCTATAAATATAATTATGCCAACTAATATATTAAAAAGTAAAAAAGTAATATTCAAAGCAAATATGTCAAAAATTATTTTATATCCAATAACATAACATATTGATATAACAATTATAAATAAACTAATTAAATTTAGCAGTTTACTTTCTTCATACCACTTCATTATTTTTGAAATAAAACTTACAACAAATTTAATTTTAAATATTAGTAGATATATAATAAATATTGAAAAATTAATTACAATCAATCCAAACAAACTATTCATAAAACTGATTGTATTAATATTAAAAATTTCAAATGCAATAACAGAAAAAAATGATTCTGACAATACCACACCTATAAATGTAAATATTGTTCCTATCAAAGTTTTATACATCGTTTGTTTATATATGAGTAAAAATAATATAAATGTTATCAAATTTGTTATAATTAATTTAACAAGGCTCCCATATTGCAATCCTGCATATATATTTAAAAAAGAAAAAATAGAAATCAATACTATAAATTTAATATCTATTTTAAATTTTGTACCAATTAATTTAGAAAATACACTACAATCTAATAAATGTGTAATAAAATAAATTATAAACGAACTAACAACCTCTAACATACGCCTTAAACTCCTTCTTTCTATCTCTTGATAAATAATCTGTATTGAATCCATTCTTAAAATAAACTATATTATTTCTCCAATCAATTCTATCAATCTTTTCAGTATTTACTATACAACTTCTATGTGTCATAAAAAATCTATTATCAAGCATATCAAATAAAGTACTAATATTTTCATTAATACTAATCTCATTATAAACTGTCTTAATAATACATTTTCTATCAATTGTATCTTTTACAATATAAACTATATCATCAGTATATACTTTATAAGTAATATCATTAGATTCAAATATTAAAACTTTCTTATTATCAATTTTCAATAATGCTTTCTTGACTGTTTTTTCAATATTTCTATTACAATCATTATATTTTGATATGAAGTCCAATAACATAATTTGTGCTTTCAAAGCATCGTAACCCATATCTACATGAGATGTAACTAAAATAATTATACTATTCCAATCATCTACCCTAATTTTTCTAGCAACATCAATACCAGATAATCCATTTGGTATTTCAATATCTAAAATATAAATTTTAGGACAATCTTCATCGATAACCTTTTGCATTCTACTATTATACTTAGAAAACTCCTCAATCTTATAATCAATTTTATTATTATCTATAACTTTATTTATACAACTTACAATATTACTTCTAAATACTTCTTCGTCATCATAAACTACGAATTTAATCATACTATTTCACTTGCTCCCTTTACTATTTGCTTTACGTTAATACAGTATCAATATTACCATATTTTGGAATTTATTACAATAAAAAACACAATATTATTGTGTTTTAAAAACTTCGTGATTTATTCTTTCAATGATTTTTGGATCTTTAAAATTAGGTAAATATTCTTCTAATTTTCTTTTATTTAAAAGCTTTGATATTTTACTATAAGATTCTATTATTTCCCTATAAGAATCATTTTCTATATTTGTTTTATTTCTTACAACTTCTATTAAAGTTCTTTCTAAATCATATGCTTTAATATTAACACCCATATATGTCATATTATTAACACCTATAGTATATAAGCTATCTGTCATAAAAATTTGTTTTATATATTCTTCTTTCATTTTTCTATCTTTTTGTTTGCTTGCTACATAATATAATTTAGGCATATCTTTTTTTAATTTATATATATAACAAGCTGTTTCTAAAGTATATATTGCATTAGGATGTTTTTTAGCGATTACTTCAAAATAATTTACATTTTCATCAGTAGAATATACACCTTTTTTTACAAAATATAACTTTTTATCATTAACCATTTTCTTTATTTGATAAGCACTATATCCCTTATTTACTAAATCTTTATGTCTAATTATCATATAATCACCTTAATAATTATATTATAGATAAATATGAAAATCAAGATGATACCGACAAAAAAGTTAAACCCCTGTTAATTTACCTTTTTTCTTTAAATATAATTTTCTTATCCAATCAACTGGAATTACAGTAAATGCAAGCAAAATCATAATTTGTAATTCTATAAAAGTTAGATCAGTTGTTCTAAATATATTATGACCAAAATAAATCATACACAATTGAATAACTGTAATAAATCCAATTATAAATATAAATACTTTATTTTTCATTATATTAGCTAAAATATTAATACGATGAGTTCTTGCATTAAAACAATTAAATATATCAATAAATATAAATAATCCAAAGAAAGCAGTTAATAAATATTCATCAGTTATATAATAATCATATATTTCTTTAATAATTGGAAGTTTTAAAAATAAAACACATAAAATTGATGAATAAATACCTGTAAATAAAATTTCATTAATCATATATTTATTCATAATTGATTCATTTTTCTTTTTAGGATACTCATTCATATATTCAAGTAAAGGAGGTTCAAAAGCAAATGCTAAACCTGCTAATGTATCCATAACCATATTTACCCATAACATTTGAATAACTGTAATAGGTGTATCTATACCAATAAATGGTCCTACAAAAGATAAACTCATAGCACATAAATTAATAGTTAACTGAAGGATGATAAATTTTCTAATGCTTTTAAATATTGTTCTTCCAAATAAAACAGCTTTTGATATAGACATAAAATTATCATCTAAAATAACTATATCACTAGCTTCTTTTGCTACTTCCGTTCCACTACCCATAGCAAATCCAACATCTGCTTTTTTTAATGCAGGAGCATCATTTACTCCGTCTCCAGTCATACCAACTACTAATCCTAATTCTTGACTTAATTTTACTAATCTACTTTTATCTTGAGGAAGCGCTCTTGCAACTACTCTTAGATTAGGTATTATTTTTTTTAATTCTTCATCTGTTTTCATTTTTAATTCTTCACTAGTTAATACTATATCATAATTATTTTCTAACAGTCCAACTTCTTTTGCTATTCCAACTGCAGTATTTTTATTATCACCTGTTATCATAACAGTCTGAATATGAGCATTTTTAACTAATTTAACTCCTTCTATAGCATCTTCTCTTACTTCATCTTTTATTAAAACAATTCCAACTAATGTTAAATTTTTAAACTTATCTTCTAAACTATAATTGTCATTTATAGCAAGAGCTAGTACTCTTATACCTCTTTTAGTATAACTATCTATTTTATTATTAAATAATTCCATATTAAATGATTTTTTATTTCCAAATTCATCATAATAATATTTACAGTTTTTCATTACTACTTCAGGAGCACCTTTGATTAAATGTTTTTTACCATTAAAATCAACTGTTGTTATAGAATATTTATCTTTACTATTAAAAGGTATTTTATTAATTACTTTAACATTTTTATTATAAGAATTAACAAATGAAAGAAGTGCTCTATCGGTTATATTTCCACCTATTATTTTATTATCACTATAAACACTTTCATTATTATAAACAATACTTATTTCTAATAACTCATTTAATTTAGAATATTTTTTTAATTCTAGCATATTACTATATTCTTTTTTTGATCCACTAACAAAACCAATTACTTCTAGTTTACCCTTAGTTAATGTACCTGTCTTATCAGTAAATAAAATATTAATATTTCCTGCAGTTTCTATTCCCATTAATTTTCTAACTAATACATTATTTTTAAGCATTCGTTTCATATTAGATGATAATACTAAAGTAATCATCATAGGAAGCCCTTCTGGTACTGCTACTATAATAACAGTAACAACAAGTGTCATAGCATATAATAAATGACCTGTTATTACTGGAAAATTTGTAATAGTTTCAATTATTAAATTAATATCAAAATTATTTTTTATTACAATCACTGAAAATAAATAAGATATACTTATTAAAAAAGCTGCTACATAACCAATTTTACTTATGAATTTAGCAAGTTCAGTAAGTCTTAATTTAAGTGGACTTATAGGACTTTTTTCAGAAAGTTCTTTAGCAATACCACCATATATAGTTTGATTACCTACTTTTTCTACTAACATTTTAGCACTTTTAGAATAAACAACACTTCCTCTATATACTTTATTTTTTTCACTTATTAAATTATTTTTTATTGCTTCTTTATAAGCTTCTTTTGCTTCACCATTTAAAGATGACTCATCTACACTTATATCACCATCTACTATAATTCCATCAGCAGGTACTTTATCACCTGAATTAAGTAATACTATATCGCCAACCACAACATCATCTACACTTATTTCCTCTATTTTAGAATTTCTTAAAACTCTACATTTTATTTTAGCTGCTTCCTCTTGCATTTTTATAAAAGCTTTTTCACTTCCATATTCAGATATAGTTGATATAAAAGAAGCAAGAAGAATTGCTATTACAATCCCTATGGTTTCATACCAATCAAAATTTTTAAATAAAAATATTGTTTTTATTGCAAGCGCTATTAAAAGAATCTTTATAATAGGATCTCCTAAACACTCTATAAATTTTTTTATAAAACTTGTACTATTACTTTTTGTTAAACAATTATTACCATATTTTTCTCTAGATTTTTCTACTTCTTCATTATTTAAACCATTATTAATATTAGTATTATTCATATATTGCCTCCTATATTAAAAATATATTAAGACACTTAATTTATAGAAGATAAAAAAAAAGACAATTTATGACATTATCTCTTTTTTCTATTATTATTTAAAAATCTCATTTTTGGTCCTTCTTTATCTCTACTTTCATACATGTTCTGAAGTTCATTAGTCAAACTTATCTTTTTAGAGCATTCTATACAATACTTTAAATTTTCTTCTATAACTTCTCCACATAATATGCATGTATTTAAATCTTTTCTTATTTCCATTAATCTTTGATCTTTAATATATTGTCTTATTATTTTAATAGAAATTTCCGTATTTTCACTTATTTGTTTTGTAGTTGATGAAGGATTATTTTCTAAATATTCTTTTATTTTATCAAATACAATTTTATCACAATCTCTACATAAAACAGGTCCACTCATATGATTAAAAATTTTATTACACCTATTACAATTACAAAAATCCATAAAACCACCTAACTATATTATATATCTTATTTTAAATTTTTCAATGTAAAAATATGACAAGTTAACTTTTTTATACAAAATAAACTTTATTTTTTTAGTAATTTGCTTTATAATTATTAGGTATAATAGAGGTGATTAGAATGCAAAAAGTATATATTTTTGGTCATAAGAAACCTGATACAGATTCAGTAACTGCAGCACTAACTCTATCTTACTTAAAAAATAAGTTAGGATACAATACTGAGCCAAGAGTATTAGGCCCAATAAATCAAGAAACAAAATTTGTATTAGACTATTTTAAAGTTAAAGTGCCTTCTTATTTAAATGATGTTAAATTACAATTAAAAGATATAAATTATCATAGGAATTATTTTTTAAATGAAAATAAATCAGTATCAGATGTATATAATTTCTTATTAGAAAAAAATATAACTGGTGTACCTATAGTAGATGATAATAATAAATTTAAAGGATTAGTAACAATTAAAACTATATTTAAAGAATTACTTGCTACTGATCAAACACTACTTAATACTTCATTAAAAAATATTGTTGATGTATTAAAAGCTAATATATTAAATAAATGTGATGAAGAAATAAATGGTAATATTTTAGCTGCTACTTATAGAAGTACAACATTTTTAGAAAATTTAAAATTAGATGATAAAACTATATTAATAGTTGGAGATAGACATAGTGTTATTGAATATGCCGTTAATAGTAAAATAAAACTATTAATTATAGTTGGAGATAACGAAATAAAAGAAGAACACCTAGAAATAGCAAGAAAAAATAATGTCAATGTTATTAGAACATCTTATGATAGTTTCCATACAGCTAAATTAATTGGACTTTCTAATTATATTAAAAATTTAATTACTGAAGACTCTATAGAAACTTTTGATGAAAATGACTATTATGATGAATTTTTAATTAAAAGTAGTAAATTAGGACATAATAACTATCCTATAATTGATAAAAAAGGATATTGTCATGGACTTATAAGAGTTACAGAAATAACTGAAAAAAGAAAGAAAAAATGTATTTTAGTAGATCATAATGAAGCTGAACAAAGTGTTATGGGGCTTGATGAAGCTGATATACTAGAAATAGTAGATCACCATAAAATAGGTGATTTAACAACTAATCAACCAATTAATTTTAGAAATATGACAGTTGGTAGTACGAATACAATAATATATTCTTTATATAAAGAAAATAAGATTGAAATTCCTAAAGATATAGCCGGCCTTATGATATCAGGTATATTATCTGATACACTAGCTTTAACAAGTCCAACTACTACTAGTTTAGATAGAACCGTAGTAGCATCATTAGCTAATATTATAGGATTTGATTTTAATGAATATGCTACTGAAATGTTTAAAGCAGGAACTTCATTAGAAGGAAAAACTAAAAATGAAATAGTAAATGAAGATATTAAAACTTTCCAAGTTGATGATAAGAAAATTGCTATTTCACAAGTATTTACTTTAAACTTTGAAGAAATATTAAACGAAAAAGATGAATATATTAAAATTATTGAAGATATAAAAATAAATAAAGAATGTGATTTAGTATTATTATGTGTAACTGATATAATTAAAAATGGTTCTTATCTTTTCTATACAGAAGATAATAAAGAACAAATTGGTTTAGCCTTCAATATAGAAAACATTTATCAAGGATATTATTTACCTGAATTTGTTTCAAGAAAAAAACAAATCGTTCCAAACATTATGGAAATAATAAAATAAGAGTTTTACTCTTATTTTTTTTGACAATCACTACATATACCATCTATTCTTATTTGATGTGATAATAACTTATAACCTGTATTTTTAATACTATCTATAGGACATATATCTATAACTTCTTTGTTATGACATTCTACACAATATATGTAATGTTTATGTTCTTCTTTATTTATCATATATACTAGATTATTAGAATTATCAATATTTTTATTTATCATACCTTTTTTTAAAAATAAATCTATTATTCTATATATAGTAGAATTATCCATTTCTTTTCCACATATTTTTTGAATATCTTTTAAGTTAGCTTCTTCCAATTTAGAAATAGTTTCAAAAACTAATTTTCTTTGTTTAGTTAATTTAATATTTTTTGATTTAAAATAATTTATCATATAACTACACCTAATAAATCAATAAGAATTCCACATATAACTCCTATAGAATATATAATAGCTACTATTTTTATATTTTCTTTCATATTATGATTTATTTTAAATAATACCATAATAGCTACTCCACTACCAGTTAACAACCCTGCCATAGCTGATCCTAAAGTAAAAATACCATTTAAATAAAGTTCTGTAATAATAACACTTGATGCACAATTAGGAATTAATCCTACTAGACTTGCTATAAAAGAACTTAATATATTATTAGATATAAATATATTAGATAGTTTTTCTTCCCCATAATATTCCATTACAATATTAATTAAAAAAGTAGTAATTAATATAAATATAAATATATTAATTGTATGTTTTATACTAGATTTTAATATTCCATGATTACAATCACAGTGTTCTTCATCACATATTTCATGTATATGATCTTTTTTATCAATTGTTTTTCTAAAAATAAAATCAATTATAAATCCAAAAATAATACCAATTATAACTTTTAAACCAATTAATTTAATAATTACATCTATTTTTGCACCTTCAGATAATAATATTGGTAACATTTCATCTGATGTTGATAAATAAACTGCTACTAATGTTCCAATAGATATTATTCTAGCTGCATAAAAATTAGTTGCTAAAACAGAAAATCCACATTGAGGAAATGCTCCTAATATTCCGCCAAATAATGGGCCAAATTTACCAGATTTTTTTATAATTTCTTTATTTTTATTATTTAATTTATGTTCAAAATATTCCATTATTAAAAATGCAATAAATAAGAATGGTAATATTTTAATTGAATCTTTTAATGTATGAATTAATGCGTGTTTCATAAATCCTCCTAAATGCAATTTTTTTGCATTTATATAATATCATATATATTTTTTAATTACAATAAAAAAACTCAATTATGAGCTTTTATTTTTTTCTTTTAAAAGATAAAACTAATTGTAGCCCTGCTGGTGATCCGATCCCATTTTTATTTTTTATATCATAAATTAAACTTCTTTTTTCTTCCAAACTACAACCAAAAACTTCTGAATTAAATTTTGTAACATCAAAAACAAATGCCGAAGATCTATTTATATGTGAATATTTTAATGATTCTTCATATAGTTTTCTTGTTTCTTTATCATGATAACCATTATATATTTGTAATTCTTTACCACATATAGAGCAATAATAACAATTAACAATATATGGTTCATCTTTTATGTTAAATCCTTTTATATAATAATCTCCCATATACAATAAGCAATTTCCTTGGCACCCACAAATATTATTTAAATCTTTTTTCATAAATTCTCCCTATTAAATTATTTATGCTTTTTTGCAGTTTTTTGATTAATTAATGTATTAAAATCTTGATTATTATAACTATCAACTAATTGTGTTATTAAACTAACTTCGACTTTATGATACATCTCATTATCTTCTAATTTTTTCATTTCTGGTAATGCTGATAATAATTCATCAATATTATTTCTTCTCATAGAATCAATCAAAGGTTGACTACTTAATCCTATAATAAAACTACCAATCGCAGCTATAAAAATTTTATCAATATCTTTTTCTAATAAACTATCAAATTGTTCACATTCATCTAAAGTATATAATATTTTTCCATAATAATGCCACCAATGTTGTAACAAAATATTTTTTTCTTCTGAAGAATATTCGTTCCAATTCTTTATTTCTATATTTTTTGACATATTATCCCCCTCAATTAGATGTTATAATACTATTATTTTTTTATAATGTCAAATAATTTTACAAAAAAAGAGGGTTATATAATCCTCTTAATAATTATTTTTTGAATTTCTTCTTGCTTTTATAAGTTTAATTGTTTTTTCATCAGGTCTTCTTCCCCTAATACTATGAATTTGACCTCTTGCTTCTAAATCTGCTTGGATAAGATAAGCTTCTTCTAATGAAGATGCATCAAAATATGCCATTCTTAAACTTTCTTTTGCTATTTTTAATCTTTTCTTTTCTTCTGATGTAAGAACTTTTGGTTCTGCTTTAACGTAATTATCACAACCTGTTACAATAAATTGATCAACTTTTCCATTTGCATCAAATATTTGATAACCATCTGTTATAAAATCATATTCTCCGATCTTTTGTTTTACTTGATCCGCTATTTTTGGACATTGTAATACTGATGCATTAACACAATGTTCCCAACATAAATGTGTTTGTAATTGATCAGATACAACATCTATTGTGTCTGAAAATATTTTTTTAGATAATTTTTCTATTCCATTTGAAATCGAAGTTTCATTAAAACTTTCACCGAAAAATTCTAGAATTTCATCAATAGATACACCACTCATTTTTAAGTTTTCTAATTCATTAACTCTTTCTTTTCCTGAAGATAAGATTTTATTTAAATAATAATTAGAAATAATCTTTTTAGTTGCTATTGAAATAACAAGATCAGGATTAGTTTTTAATTGTTCGTTAAATTTTGTATTAATTTTTATGTCAACTATTATTTCTTCTTTATTTTTTTCTCTTGATTTAACTGGTTTCATACCCTTTAAGACTTGATCATAACCTTTGCATAATAAATTAACAATGGCTAATAGTTCTTCACGAGTTTGTGCTAATTTTAATCTATTATAAAATTCAGCAATTACTTCGGAACCACCTTCTGCTTTTGATATAGTTTGTACCATTGTATAAATTGACTTTTTGATAGCCATAACATCATTATTTTTAGGTTTATTAATATTTTCTACAGCATCAGAAAAACATTTTTCATTTTTTCCTAAATAAGGTGTTTTACTAACTAAAGTCTTACGAACAGATTCAATAACTACTCCATTTTCCTTTTTAAGTACCACGTTTTCCATATAAAATTCCCCCTCTTCTTAAAAAGTGTAATATATTTTATCACATTTTTTATTTTTGTCAAGTTTTTATTAAAATATTAAAAAACTTGATATTTTTATATCAAGTTTTACGGAAACGAACATATTTGTTCGAATTATTCTAAATGGCAGGGGTGGAGAGAATCGAACTCCCAACAGCGGTTTTGGAGACCGTTATTATACCATTTAACTACACCCCTAAACGGACAAATTGATTATAACATGAAATAATAATAATTTCAAGGTTTAATTAAATATATTCACTATATTAATGTAAATTCATATAATTAAATAGGTGATTATATGTCAATTATAAAATATACAAGTAAAGAAAGAGATTTACTTGCTAGAATAATGAGAGCTGAAGCTGTAGGAGAAGGTAACCTTGGAATGCTTATGGTTGGTAATGTTGTAGTTAATAGAGCACTTGCAAACTGTTTAACTTTTAAAAATGTTTCCACGATATCAGATGTTATATATCAACCAAATCAATTTTCTGGAACAAAAGGTTCTTTATTTTATGGTAATCCTACAACTACAGAAAAAAATTTAGCCGACAGAATAATAAGAGGAGAATATTACCATCCAGCTACTAATTCATTATGGTTTTATGCTCCTAAAACAGGTGTAGCATGTACAAATACTTGGTATGATCAAAAATTATCAGGAAGATATAAAAGTCATTGTTTCTATATACCTGATCCAGGGATATGTAAAGAAATACATTAATATATTAATGTTTTTTTTATTATGTGCTATAATTATTTATAATAGGAATAGGAATGATATTTATGAAGAAAATTTTAAAAATAATAGATTATAGGATTCTTATATTTGTATTTTTATTTACTGGAATACTTATTTTTACAACAAATAAATTTTCTTCAACTAAAAATGAATGTTTAATAGTCTTTAATAGTAATAGTGATTTTAATATTCCTAATAAAAAAATAGATTGTAATAGTAATTTAAAAAATTTAATATCTCCTCAAAAAGAAAACTACATATTTTTAGGATGGTATGATGAAAATAATAACAAAATAGAGAATGATATTCAAATAACAAAAAACACTACTTTAACAGCAAAATGGGAAAAAGAAACAAATGAAAAACAATATATATATATTAAAAACGTAAAACTAAATTATAATAATAAAACTTTAAATAAATCAGATTCTATTAATTTAAAAGTTAATATTGAACCTAATAACGCCACTAATAAAGATTTTTACTGGTCTAGTAGTAACCCAAAAGTTGCTACTGTTGATCAAAATGGAAAAGTTACTGCATTACAAAAAGGAAATACAATTATCACTGTTACTTCTAAAGATGGTGGCTATAAAGATAAATGTAATATAAAAGTTACATCACATATAAAAGAGATTAAATTTAAAGAAAAAAATATATATATGAATAATGATTCTACAAAAAAATTAAACTTGATTATAACACCTAATGATGCAGACAATAAAGATTTTTATTGGTCCAGTAGTAATTCTAAAATCGCTACAGTTGATCAAAACGGAAAAGTTACTGCTATTTCTAATGGAACTACAACTATTACAGTTAAAACTAAAGATAATAAATTTAAAACTTCTATTAAAATAATAGTTAATAAACTAGTAACTAATATAACTTTAAATAAAACAAATATTTCTTTAAAAAAGAATAATACATTTAATTTAACTTATACTATAAAACCTAATGATGCTGGAAATAAAGATATTATTTGGTCTAGTAGTAATTCTAAAATCGCTACTGTTGATCAAAACGGAAAAGTTACTGCTATTTCTAGTGGTAATTCAATTATAACTGCTTCTTCTAAAGATGGAAATACAAAAGCAACTTGCAAAGTTAATGTTTATGTCCCATTAAATGGAATTAAAACAAATGTTACTAACCTACAATTAGGAAAAAATGAGATAAAAAAAGTTAATGTCATTTTTACCCCAAGTGATGCTACTAATAAAACAATTATTTGGTCTAGTAGCAATCAAAAAATCGCTACTGTTGATCAAAATGGTAATATTAAAGGTATTTCTAATGGTTCCACAACTATAATAGTAAAATCAGAAGATAATAAATTTAAAACATCCATAAATGTTACAGTAAAAAATTTAGTTACAAATATTAAATTAAATAAAACAAGTTTAACACTAAATAAAAATAAGAGTTTTAATTTAACTTATGATATATATCCTGAATATGCATCAAATAAAAGTGTAACTTGGTCTAGTAGTAATCCAAAAATCGCTACTGTCGATCAAAACGGAAAAGTTACTGCTGTTTCTGGAGGAATAACATATATTTATATTTCTTCTAAAGACGGAAACTTTAAAACATCTTGTAGAGTTATAGTAAATGTACCTGTTACTGGAATACAAATTGATAAAAAGAAGATTAATTTAAATAAAGGTCAAAATTCAAAAATTACTGCTACTATTAAACCTAGTGATGCCACTAATAAAACAATTATTTGGTCTAGTAGTAATCCGAAAGTTGCTACTGTTGATCAAAATGGTAATATAAAAGCTATTAGTGACGGTATAACAAATATAACAGCAGCCACTAAAGAAAATAATTATAAAATAATATCTACTATAACTGTTAAAACACCTGTTACTGGAATTAAATTAAATACTAGTAATATTACTATTAATAAAACTAATACTAAAAAAATTATTGCTACCATTAAACCTAATGATGCTACTAATAAAACAATTATTTGGTCTAGTAATGACCCAGAAATTGTTTCTGTTGATGCAAAAGGTATTATAACAGCTAAAAAAATAGGTACAGCTACTATTACAGCTAAAACTAAAGATGGAAATTTCAAAGCAAAAACAAAAGTAAGCGTTAAAGTTGCAGGAAATTATATTAATCCTACAACAACTAAAAAAGTATATAAATCAAAGTTAACATTATCAAATAAAGCTAGAAACATGCAATCATGGATTAAGGATGATAACTACTTATACATTACACAAAGAGATGCTTATATTAATAAAATAGATGCAAATAATAACTCAATAGTTTCATGTATAAATCTTCCTAAATTTGGACACTTAGGTAATATTGATTTTGAAAAAACTAATAACAATACATTTATATGGGTTGGTTGTGATGGAATAGAAAAAAAAGATGCACCTGGAGAATATAAATCAACAAAAATATGTAGAATTAAATTAACAAATAATTTATTTAGTCCAAATGGGAATAATTGTAAAACAATAACTAAAGATCAATTAAATGTTAAAACTTACAATTATCAAGGACAAGCAGCCATTGATAATAATAATCGAATTTTAGTTATAAGGCATGATACAACTTATAAAGTATATAATTTAGATGATTTCATAAATTCAAGTTCACCTAAAATAGCTTTTAAATTTTCATTACCAGATAATACTAACAATATAAGTTGGCAAGGGTTTACAGTTAATGGAAATTATATATATATACTAGAAGGAAACCCTACTACTAACAATAATTACAGCATAGGACCATTCCTTTCAATTTATTCGCTTCAAGGCGAAAAGATTGCATATCGTTATAAATTAGGTAATCCTACTAATAAAGAAATATGGGAGCCAGAAGGTATAAAAATTATTAATAATAAAATATTTTTAGGTTTTTCAAAAAAAGTTGAAAACACAACAGCAAGACATTATATATATAAATTAGAAAAATAAAAAGCACTTGATTAAGTGCTTTTATATTATTAATTTTTGTCCTATACTAAGTAAATTAGTTGTTAAATTATTTTTATTTTTTATATTAGCAACAGTTGTATTATATTTTCTTGCTATACTATAAAGATTATCTCCACTCTTTACTGTATAAACTATATCTTTTGATTCTTCTACAGGAATTTTTAAAGTTTGACCTATGCTTAATAAATTACTTGTTAAATTATTTAAATTCATTATCTCATTAACAGATGTATTGTATTTTCTAGCTATACTATATAAAGAGTCTCCGCTTTTTACTGTATAAATAATATATTCTATATTTTGTTCATCGTCAGAAATATTTTTAAATGGTATTTTTAAATTTTGTCCTATATTTAATACCGTACTATTTAAATTATTATAAGAAATAATTTCACTTGGTGTTATATTATATGTTCTTGCTATTCCGTATAATGTATCTCCATTTTTTACTGTGTAAATTAAATAATCTTCCATATTGTCTTCATTTACTGGAATTTTAAGAATTTGACCTATACTAAGTGAACTATTCATTAAATTATTTAAATTCTTTATTTCATTAACTGTAACACCATATTTATTAGCAATTCCATATAATGTATCCCCTCTTTTTACTATATATGTATTTTCATCTGATGATGGAAGTTGCTCATTTATCTTCAATATTTGGCCTATTCTAAGTGTATTACTTGTCAAATTATTTATTTCTTTTAATTCATTTACAGTCATATTAAATTTTTTAGCTATACTCCATAATGTATCTCCACTTTTTACTGTATAAGTAGTTCCTAACCCTTTATCATATGATGTATTTGTATACTCTGCTACTGATTTAACAACAGCTTCTGCTAAATTTCTCCAATTATTTTTTAATTGATTTACATCATCACCTGTGCTATCTAAAAATCCATATTCTACTATAATAGGTTCCGTATTTCCTGTATTTCTATGTATAAAATAATAATCTTTTGAAGTATCACTAGGTAATCTTCTCTGATATGCTTTTCTTACATTTTGACCTACTTCTTCAAAATTTTCTAATATTAAATTAGATAAATTATTATTATCTCTAAGCGCATATATTACTTCAGCACCATCTCCTCCACCTGCATTTATATGATTGGAAATAACAATTACATCACTTGTATTACCAAATTGATTTAGAATTTTATTTGTTCTATCTGTTGGATTTAATGTAATATCTGTAGATCTAGTTAAAGCAACAGGTATACCTAATTCTCTAAATCTATCATACATATAATTAGAAATGTCTAAAACTAAATCTTTTTCTATAATACCATTTCCACTAGCACCAGGATCATCTCCTCCATGTCCAGCATCAATAACTATCTTTGCCATAATTTACCTCCTAGATTATTCTATGAAATAAGCCTAATTTTGTACATAAAAAATGAATAGTTTTCCTATTCATTTCTTAAAACAAATTTATATAATATATTATTATGAACTAATGTAAATTCTCCTTCTAAATATTCTATTGTTTCATAGAACATTATTGGAACCCTAAGTTCTTCTTCTAAGTCTATCATTTCATTGAAGTTTTTGACTTCTACAATATCCATTTCAAATTCACTTACTGGATTTATTACTTCGATTATGATATCTCCATATTCTTTTAATATTTTATTTAATTGAATTGTATATTTATTTTTTCTTGGAATATTAAATATTTCTCTAAAGAATAATATAAATATAAATATAGCTGTTGATAATAATATAATTCCACATATTAATTTTCTAGAATTAACTTTTTCTTTCTTTTCTACAGGTGGCTTTATACTATTATTAAAGTTTTCCTCATATTTTTCAGTAATTTTAAATGCTTGCTGATTTAAAGGAAATGATAAAGTCATTTGTTTTGTATCATTTATTTTTTGTCCTGATACTTCACCTGTAACGTTTATCTTAAATACTACTATTAATGAGGCTTTTATTGGTAAACGTAGTTCTTTTCTAAAATTTGATACTACATTATTATAATAACTAAAATTTAAACTTACTGGTTCAGTTATATTTATAGATGTCTTGTCTGTAATTTTACCATTTCTATTTTGAACCAATTTATATTCTTTAGTCCATACTTTAGAATCTTCTTCTTCTAGACTATATTCACCATTTATAGTCGCTACTACATCATAAGTATAATTTAATGGAACAACTTTTGAACCAGCATATTTATACTTATAATCTATTTGTATTTCTTTTATTAAATCTGAAATATAAGTATCATCTTTCCCTAAATAACTAGATTCTATATAACTATTGTCATATAAATTTACTTTATAATCTAAATCCTGATTTACATTATATGAGTATAATAATACGTCTTCGTTTTTATCAGGTTTATTAAAACTAGTTAATATAATAACAATAGAAGATATAAAAAATGTTATTATTATTCCTAATAAAGAATAACGAGCCCATTTTTTAAGAACTTTTCTTTTTGGAAAAGTCATATTGTTACTCATATAATCACCTACTATCTCCTCTTATTCTTTTATTGATTTTGTACATAATTAAAGTTAATTGTTGCTGTTTTATTTGAAGCTGTTATATTTGTACCATCATCTGTACTTAACCATTCAACTTTTACTTCAAATGTTTTAGTTTCACCTACATTTAATTCATCATTAGTGTCCACTTTTGTAACAGTATATTGTACTGCAGTTGGATCAGATAAATTTGCTGCATCTATACCTGTAATTTCAGATAATTTTGCATTTATAGTTCCACTATTTTTTACTGTTACTATATATGTAGAACTTGCTCCTGGATAAGCTAAATTTACATCAAAACTTGCTGTTTTACTTGTATATGATGGATTAACTCTATCAGTTGCACCGTTTTGTTCTTTAACTTGAATATCAGTTATTTCTACATTCCATTCTGCCGCTATATTTGCTGTACCATTAATATTTAAAACTTGTGCTAATGCTGCATAACCAACAGACATTGCCACTATTGCTACAAATAAAGCTACTATAAGTATATTTCTTTTTTTATCTGTCATATCTAAACTCTCCTATTCTGTTATTAGTATATCACATCAAATATATTAGATACAACCAAAAAAAATGCAGTTTACACTGCATTTTACATATTTATTTTCCCATTTCAACATCTGGTTTAGTTTTTTGGAAGAAGTCATTTAAATACACAACTGGATATCCTATATAAGAAACTTTAAATTTTACTTTTCCCATAACCTGATCTTGTTTTACAGGTTTATTATCTGGAGCTGTATTATTATCACCCATAGTTATAAATCTAACAGATCCATCCTTTTGCTTTTGAACTTCTATAATTCTATGGATAATAACATCTCCATCTAAATTATATTCAATAATATCTTGTTTCTTCAAATTTTTAACTTCTTTTTTACTTAATTTTTCTACTACAACCATATCTCCCCTATTTATTACATTAGACATACTATTAGACATAACTGCAATAGGCATATATTTAAAGAAACCAGCAACAAACCCAACAAATAAGAATAATACTAATATAAATGGTACATTTTTAATTGGATTTTGCTTTCTTATTCTTCTTCTTGATATTCTTTCTTGTTTTTTTGTATGCATATAATTTATAACAATAAAACATACAAATGGTAAAACTAATTCATATAAAGCTATAATAAACCAGTTTAAATCAGGAAATATTGGTAATATTATATTAGCAAACATAATTGGCATTCTATATGCTAATACAGCCTCAAAACCACATTCAAGTGTTAAATAAGTAAATAATATATTTCTAACTATTATTGGTAATAAAATTGAACTGATATATTTAAAACCTGACTCTCCTGATACAAAATTGTTTTCAAAATTATAAAAATTTATTTCAATTAATATAAATAGTATAGTTGTTAATACATAGAAAAGTTTTCTTTTAGAACAATTATTTGCCAATATATGTCTAACATATTCTTGAAAAAATATTATTATTACAAATGACCATAAATTTTTGATTATCCCAATTATTGAATGGGCATATGGGCTTCTAGAGTATCCAAAGAATAACCCTGATAAAAAATAGAAAATCAAGTACATAAGGATTATTATAAATATAGTTTGAACCTTATCTTTTTTTAATTTTATTCGAGTTTTACTATCTTTAAATAAATATAATGATAAACCAAATAAAGCTATCCAAAAGATAGGATTTATCAATAAATTGTAACTTGAAACAATATCATCAATAAATAATATTGAAACAAATACAGTATAAAGAATTGCAATTAAATATATTAATATTGTTCTTAAACTAATTTTTGTCATAATTAACTCCTATCTTACTTTAAGTACATAAGTGTTTGTTGGAACCTTTATGTGGAATCCTATTTGAGCAGATTGTCCAACTTCTAATTTTGCAGTATTTGTATTGGATAATATTGTAACAACTCCATCCGCATTTATATATTCACATTGCCAATAATCTCCCATAGAAGCACCATCAGGAATCTCAAATTGAAAACTCCATCCATCTATATTGACATCCGAATTATTTGTAACAGTAATATCATATTGATAAGTATAATTCCCTTCAGTTCCCCATGAAGTTGTATTCGTAACTTTTACATCTACATTTGAAGATGTTATTTCTGGAGTAAATGTTCCTCCACCTGTGTTATCTCCACCTGTGTTATCTCCACCTGTGTTATCTCCACCTGTGTTATCTCCGCCTGTGTTGTCTCCGCCTGTGTTATCTCCGCCTGTGTTATCTCCGCCTGTATTATCTCCACCTGTGTTATCTCCACCTGTGTTATCTCCGCCTGTATTATCTCCACCTGTGTTATCTCCACCTGTGTTATCTCCACCTGTGTTGTCTCCGCCTGTGTTGTCTCCGCCTGTGTTATCTCCACCTGTGTTGTCTCCGCCTGTGTTATCTCCACCTGTGTTATCTCCGCCTGTGTTGTCTCCATCCGAAACATTACTACATGATTCTCCAGGTATTGCTAAATCACCATTAAGATAAATTGAGCTTAAATGAATTTCTTCATCAGGTGTACTTACTTGAAATCCAAAAGTAGTTTGTCCACCAGGTGCTAATGTTTTATTCCAATCTAATCCTGTTATTGTAACTTTATTATCACTTTCTGTATAATTACCTGCCCAAGAACCCGATATTTCAATATCACTAATAAACTTTATCATTACTTTCCAGTCAGTCATTTCTTCTTGTGTTAAATTAGTTAATGTTATATCAATTTGCATATAATTTAAACCTGCATTATGCCATAACATTTTATTATCATAAGTTAATTTTAACTCATCCGTTACATATTCCTTACAAGTTAGTTCTTTTTCATACAAAAGGTTTACTGTACCTTCTACTGATAATTGTTGAGATAAAAGTGAATATCCAACACTAAAAGTTAAAGTACATACAACAAAAAGAACAATTATTTTAGTTAAACTTAATTCTTTTCTTCTTCTTCGTCTTCTCATCTTTTACCTCCAAACAAAAATAAGGACATTACTGTCCCTTATTTTTTATTATGTATTTTGAACATAATTTAAGTTAATTGTTGCAGTTTTTGATGTTGTTGTTGGAACAGTATCAGTATTGTCAGCGCTAGCTACCCAAGTAACTGTAACAATTGCTTTTGTAGTTGCTTTAGCATCTAAAGTATCTCCTTCAGCAACTCCTGTTACTGTATATTGAACTTCAGTTGGAAGTGCAGTGTTTGCAGCATCTACACCTGTAATACTTTCTAATACAGCATCGATTGTTCCTTTGTTTTCAATATCTATTTCGTAAGTAGCAGTTGCACCTGGATAAGCTAAATCAACATTGAATGTTGCAGAAGTAGCATCTGAAGTAACAGTTTGTGTAGTTGCTCCTGTTAAAGTACCTTCTGTAATTCCTGTGATTTCAACATCCCAATCAGCACTAATGTTAGCAGTACCGTTAATAGTTAATACTTGAGCTAATGCTGCGTAACCTACTGACATTAAAACGATTGCAGCAAGTAAAGTACCGATTACAAAATTCTTTTTCTTTTCCATATTGTATAAACCTCCTATCATTAATACGATTATATCATATGTATTTTTATTTAGTCAATCAAAATTAATTTAATTTACATTTAATTTTACATTTTAAGACATTTTTATCAAATATAATTTATAAAATTTAAAATATTATTATAATATTTATTTTCTGTAATAATTAATTATATATACATATTTTATATTGTGGAATATAAAAAAAGGAATTAAAAATTCCTTTTAAGATTTATCAGTTAATTTTACACTTATAGTATTTTCTTTACCATTTCTATTGTAAGTTACTTTAATTGTATCTCCAATACTATATTTATATAAACAATATCTAAAATGTGCAGAATCTTTTACTTTATCATCATTAATTTTAACTATAATGTCACCAACTTTTAATTCTGATTCAGAAGCAGATGTATTTTTTTCTATTTTAATTATAATTGCTCCGTTATTTATTTTATCACTTAACTCTATACCATATCTTCTAAGCATAGACTTATTTTCTACATCTAGCAATTGAACTCCGAATACAGGTCTGTTAATTTCTTTACCATTTTCTAAACTTTCTAATGAATTTTTTACCGATTCAATTGGTAAAGCAAAACCCATTCCTTCTATTTCATCTTGTACTAATTTTAAAGATGTAACTCCTATAACTTCACCATTAATGTTTAAAAGAGGTCCTCCACTATTACCAGGGTTTATAGCTGCATCTGTTTGTAAGACATCCATAATAAATTTATTACTAGAAACACTAACTGTTACTTGTCTATTTTTACCAGATAAAATTCCTTTTGTTACTGTTCCCATATATTTAATACCTAAAGGAGATCCTACTGTAAATACAGTATCACCAACATTAACTTTAGAAGTATCACCTAATTTAGCTACTTTAATAACATCCTTTGCATCAACAGACAATATAGCTATATCTAAATATTCATCACTTCCAAGCAAGGTAGCTTCACTTTCAACATTAGAAGTATTTGTTACTTTAATTAAATCGCTATCTTCTATAACATGATGATTAGTTATTATATAACCTCTTTTAGAATCTTTTTTATAATAAAAACCTGTACCTGTACTACTTAATTTACCATTCTCATATCCTTGTATAACTACAACAGCATCATAAACTTTATCAATAGAATTTTTAAGTGTATCTGTTTCAGTTACGTTAACTTCATTTATGGTTTTTTCTATTATTTCTTTTTTATTACTACCTAATAAATTAAAATTATTTAAAACTATCAATGTACACATACATCCTACAAATAACGAAATAATAATACCTATCAAATAATTTAATTTATTTTTCATGTATCCTCCTATACTTTATTTATATCTCGCCAATTATTTGGAAAACCAATACAATTTAAAATTATATTAGTTGGAATTACATTAATTTTTCCGTCTAACAAATCTATTTCATATCCTAATTCTGAAATAAATTCATTAAATTCTTGTTCAGTTAATAATTCTTTTAACATAATTACTACTGCAAATAAATCATTTTTTCCATATATATAATGATCATCTTTCATTTCAATATCTAATAAATAATGATATTTATTATCTGGTATTTCTTTTTGTGTTCTATGATCGTATAAAATATCTTCATGAGCACATAGATTTCTAAAATTTGCAAGTAAATGAAGATATGTTGATAATGTATCTGGATCTAAATGATATAAATCTGCAATAGTCATTTGATCTTCATATTTTAAAATGTCATATAATTCTGCAATTATTCCAAATGATAAAACTTTTACTAAGATCCACATAGGAATATATCCATAATTACTTAAATAGTGAAGAGTTGCAGTATGCTGTCTACCATTAACTCTAATTTGTCTTCTCATTTTATTTAAAATATCATGAACATGTCTTGATTTTAAACTATCTTGTGTAAAGTTTTTTGGATCCAAGTAATCTTTTTCTTTAAACCCATATTTTTTAGATAATTGATAACTTATAATCGATTTGAAATTATTTTCAACTATAAGTAAATGTTTAAACATTATATTTCTTACATCTCTATCGAATAAAAATGTAGCATATAATTCTTCAAATGTTGTTCCTTCTAAAAAATTTCTACTTCTTTCACTATCTAAAAACATATGACGATATCCATTTATAAAGAAATAGTTTTCTCTAAGTAATATATCTTTAGTACTTTCTTCATCATTTATAATAAGGTTTCTTGATTTTAATATTTCAATTTGTTGATCAAGAGTTTTGAATATCTTATTCATATAAAACCTCCTACTATAAACATTATAACATAATATATTTTTAATTTGTGAAGTTTTTATGAATTTCTATTTAAAATAATAGATTATACTATTAGTAATAATTCTAGATACTTTAGTTTGATATTCTTTATTTTTAAGTAAATATCTATCATTATTATTACTTAAAAAACCTACTTCTATTAATACACCTGGTACTTTTACTCTTTTTTGTAAATATAAACCATTATCTTTTTTATAATCTCTATTACCCTTTAATGATTTATTTAATTCTTTTTGAAATAATTTAGCAATAATTTCATTATCTTCATTATTGTCATTATAAAATACTTGAGGTCCTCTCCAAATACCAGTTGATTCTGCATTTAAATGAATTGATATAAATAAATCAGGATTAGCTCTGTTTATAACATTACTTCTTCTTGATAAATCACTTCTTTTTCTATTAATAGTATTTGGAAGAGATAAATCATAATCACCATATCTTGTTTGATATACAATTGCTCCTCTTTTAGTTAATTCTTCTTCTAATTTCAAACATATTTCTAAATTAATATCTTTTTCTTTTATATTTTTATAAGTAGCTCCTGAATCAACTCCTCCATGTCCAGCATCTAAATATATTACTTTACCAAACAATTCTAAATTATTGTTACTAGCATAAGCTATATTTATACTAAGAGCCCCTATTATAAAAAATAAAAAAACATATATTTTATATTTAAGCATTTTATCACCTAATAAAATATATGTTTTAATATTATTTACTTTCCCATCTACCATATATTCCACATGGTAAAACAAGATCACTATTTTCAATTGGAAGACCTATTTCATCACATTCAACTCTTCCACTTTTATATTTTTTTAATAATGTAGTTTTAAGTACATTTTCAAGTACTGTTTTAGAAAATCCTGTTGTATATGAATTTACTTGAAAGAATAAAGGTTTATCACTTAAAATATCCGTACATGCTTCTATAAGTTCAATTATTTTATCTTCAAATTTCCATACTTCACCACTAGGTCCTCTTCCAAAAGAAGGTGGATCCATTATAATAGCATCATATTTATTTCCTCTTCTTTTTTCTCTTAAAACAAATTTTAAACAATCATCTACTATAAATCTAATTTTATTATTTTCTAAATGAGATAATTTCATATTTTCCTTTGCCCATTCAACCATACCGCGTGCTGAATCAACGTGAACAACATCTGCTCCTGCATAAGAGCATGCCATAGTAGCTGCACCTGTATATGCAAATAGATTAAGCACATTTATTTTTCTATTTGAATTTTTAATTTTATCTATCATATAATCCCAATTTGCTGCTTGTTCTGGAAATAAACCTGTATGTTTAAAATTAGTAGGACTTACTTTAAATGTTAATTCTTTATAATTTATTGTCCAATATTCAGGTAATTTATTTTTAAATTCCCAACTACCTCCACCTTTATTACTTCTATGATAAAAAGCATCAATATTTTTCCACTTATTATCAAAATCTATTGGCCATAAAGCTTGAGGATCTGGTCTTCTTAAAGTAACATTTTTCCATGTTTCTAATTTTTCTTTATTTCCAGCATCTATTATTTTATAATCAATCCATTCATTACTAATTTTCATATAACCACCTAACTAATTATAACATAAAAAAGATATAATAGTTAATATTATATCTTTAATTATCTTTTTAATGTCATGTATATATCATCTATTGATTCATTATCAATAACTGCTACGTTTTTTTCAACATCATATTCTATAAAACCTAAATTTTTATAACAATGTATTGCTCTTTTATTATTAGAAAAAACAACTAAATTTATTTTTTCTAAATTCATTACATTAAATCCATAATCAATTATTGTTTTCATTGCTTCTGTTCCATAATGCTTATTTTGATAAAATGGTGTTATTGTAATACCTATTTCTGCTTCTCCATTATTTATTTCCATAAATTCAACATTACCTATAAATTTACCACTTTGTCTTTCAATCATAGAAAATATAACTGCATTTTCTTCTTTCTTTTGTTTAACCCAATTTAATTCATCTTCATATGTATAAATTCTTCTTTTAGTAGAAATTTGTTTTTGAATTTCTTCATTATTTACCATTAAAAGATAATCATCAATTAGATTTTCATTTACTTCAACATAATCAATATTTTCTGATTGTAGTTTAGTATTATAATTATTCATTTTATCACTTCCTATAATTCATTATAATATTAAAAATTTTATATCTAATAACTGAATTTAAGATAAATAACTATTTTATTCTTCCTTTTGATCTTCAGGTATATCAGGATAATCAGAATCAAATATAGGTTGTATTTTATTCATAAATTCAACATATTCCTCAGGATATACTAAACGCATCATTGGGATGTCACCGTTATCTGATTGAAACACTAGTGCCCCGGGTTGCCAATCAGTAATAATACACATACATTGAATTATATTTCCGTTAGCAAAATTAAAATTAGTTAAACAATCTATTCCCTTGTATTTTGAAACTATATTGTTAACTTCCTTTAGAAAATTCCAAGTCGTTAATTCTTCATTTGATAAAGTATCAAATAATAAATCACATTCATTTATTATTTCTGTTATTTTTTTTATTTCCATATTATCACTTCCTATGATTAATTATAACATAAAACAAAAAAAGATATAACAAAGTTATATCCTTTAATACATATATTATCTTTTTGAGAATTGTGGAGCTCTACGAGCTGCTTTAAGTCCTGGTTTTTTACGTTCTTTACTTCTTGAATCACGAGTTACGAATCCAGCTCTTTTAAGAACTGATCTGAAACATCCTTCATTACCTTCATTTGGTTTATCATATTCAAGTAAAGCTCTTGTAATACCTAAACGGATAGCACCAGTTTGACCAGTGAATCCTCCACCATTTACTTTAACGTCAATATCAAACATTTCGTCTGTAGAAGTTAATACTAGAGGTTGCATTAAATCCATTACATTAGTTTCATATGGGAAGAAATCTCTAACATCTCTACCATTAACAGTTATTTTTCCTTTTCCAGAAACCATTCTAACTTGTGCTACAGATGATTTTCTTCTTCCAGTTCCAATATAAACTTTTTTATCTGCCATTTAAATTCCTCCTTATTTAGTTAACTCAACAGGTTGTTGAGCTGCATGTGGATGAGTTTCTCCAGCATACACAAATAACTTTCTATACATTTGACGTCCAAGTCTTCCTTTTGGTAACATTCCTTTAACTGCTCTTTCCATCATCTCAACTGGATAATTTTCTTTCATAACTTTTGCAGTTCTTTCTCTTAATCCACCAGTGTATCCACTATGGTTGTAATAAATTTTATCATTTAATTTATTACCTGTAAGAACTACTTTTGATGCATTGATTATAATTACATTGTCTCCACAATCAACATGTGGTGTAAATGTAGGTTTATTTTTCCCTCTTAAGATATGAGCTGCTTTACTAGCAACACGTCCAAGTGGCATTCCTTCTGCATCAATTACATACCAGTTACGAACGATTTCTTCTTTTTTTTGCATATATGTATTTTTCATAATTTTTCCCTCTCCTTTAATAGATTTTGAAACGGTTGGTCCCAACAACCATTTCTCATGGGATTAATAAAATGTACCAATTAAAATTATATTAAAAAATAAGCAAAAAGTCAATAATTTATTATATTTAATTATTATATTTTACATCTTTTAAATATAATCCTTCTGGATTAGCAGTTTTTCCTGCTTCTTTTCTATCTTCACTTTCAATTATATGTAAAATATCATCAGATTTTAATTTATTTTCTCCAACTTGTATTAAAGTACCAACAATATTTCTAACCATATATCTTAAAAAGCCATTTCCTTTAAATGTAAAAGTTAATAAATTATCTTCTTTTAATAAATCTATACTATATATAGTTCTAATATAATCATCTTTTTCAATATCTGTTTTAGTAAATGATTTAAAATTATGTGTACCTATTAAATATTTAATTGCTTTCTTAATAGATTCTATATCAAGTTCTTTATTATACTGATATATATAATTCCTATTAATAGGATCATAACTACCTACATTTAGTTTATAAATATATGTTTTTTCTACAACATTAAATCTTGCATGAAAGTCATCATTTACTTTTTCTATTTCTTTTATATAAATATCATCATTTATTAAACTATTAATTGATTTTTTTAATTTATATAAATCTATTTCTTTTTCTAAATCGAAGTGAGCTTTTTGATTTAATGCATGTACTTTAGCATCTGTTCTTCCAGATGCATGAATAGATATTTCTTTACTAAATATTTTTAATAAAGCACCTTCTATTTGATCTTGTACTGTATTTTTATTTGGTTGTTTTTGATAACCATTATAATTAGTACCATCATATGAAAAAGTCATTAAATAACGCATTAAACCACCTTCTTAATAATAATTAATAAAATTATATTTATAACTAATATTAAATACTCTTTTATTTTAATTTTTCTTTTATTTCTTTTAACTATCTTTTTTAAATTATAATTTTTTATTTCTAATATAGTTCCTATATCATCTGATTTTTTAAGTAATAAATAAAATAATGTACTTAAAAAGTTTTTAACTTTATTTATTCTATCTTTAACACTTCCATTAAATTTATATCCTCTACTTTTAAAAGCTTTAAATAATATATCTACTTCTTCAAATATAGTTGTTATAAATTTAATTGAAATAGTTAGTATTAAACTTATATTATCTACATCAAAAGTTAATCTTTTTAATGGTGATAATAATTTATTGAATGCTAAATTAATTTCATTTATAGTTGTTGTATACATCAATATTGATGAATATATAAATATGATAATTAATTTTTCTATAGAATTTATACTATTTAAAACACTAACATTAAATATTAAATTAATAAATAATATTGATATTATAAGATATCTTAATCCATATATATTTTTTAAATATGTTTTTATATTTATTTTTGTTAATATTGAAATTAATAATACATATGCTAATAAAATAATATTTTCTTTATAACTTGATATTAATGATAAAAAGATAATAAATAATAACATTATTATTTTAATTATAGGATGAATTTTATGTATGATTGATTCTTTATATATATATTTTCCTATTGTTATATTAGTAAACATTTCTATATATATCCTTTATTAAATCATTTATTTCATCTCTATAACCTAATTTAATACCTTTTTTATTTAATACTTTATTTGAAAACATAATTACTTTAGGAGGTAATAATCCATATTTTTTCAATGTTTTTGAATCTTTAAATACATCATATTTATTACCTTCTAATACTATTTTTCCTTCATTTAATAAAACTACATTATCAACTATTTTATGCAATAAATCTATATCATGTGATATTATTATTATTGTCTTATTATATCTATTTTTTAACATTTTTATAAGTTTGATAAATTCATCTTTAGACTTATCATCTAAATTCAATGTTGGTTCATCTAATATTATTAGTTTTGGATTATACATAAGAATAGATGCGATAGCAATCTTTTTAGCTTCACTATTACTTAAAGTTAAAGGATTTTTATCTAATATTTCTTTATCTAATTTAACTATTTTTAATACATCTAATACTCTTTTATCTAAAACATCTAATTTATAATTATTAATTTTAGCTCCTAATTCTAATTCTTCTTTTACTGTTTTAGAAAAGAATTGATTCTTAGAATTTTGAAATATATATCCAATATCTTTAGGATTTATTTTTTCCACTTTATTGTATTTAACTATACCTTTTACTGGTTTTAATAATCCATCTATTATTTCTATTAATGTTGTTTTTCCACTTCCATTTGGTCCTATAATACCTGTTATTATATTTGATTTAATTATCAAATTAACATTACTTAATATATAATCTTGTTCTGGATATTTAAAATATAGATTTTCTATTGTTATTTCCATATTTTATTCACCATTCTAGTCATATCTAATTCTAAAGTATTAACAAGATTATAATAACTAAGTTTTTTTGATAAATCAGCCATAAAAGGAAGTTTTAAATTTAAACTTTTAAATAATTTTTCATCATTTAATAATATTTCTTTTTTTTCATTTATTAATATTTTATTATTATCTATAATAACTATATTATCTCCATAAACAACATCTTCTGTATCATTAGTAAAATTAATAATTGTTATATTTTCTTCTTTTGATATTTTTTTCATCATTTTTAATATTTTATCTTTAATAAGATTATCCAACATAGAAAATGATTTATCAAATATTAATATTTTTGGGTGTTTTAATAAATTAGAAATTATACACATTAATTGTTGTTCTCCACCACTTAGTGTTTTTGGATTTCTTTTTAATAAATGACTAAAATTAAATTTATTTATTAATTCTTCTAAATCTTGTTTTTTGTATTTAGAAACTGATGATATTATTTCTTCTTCTACTGTATCCATAATTATAGAATCAGATATATTATTCGGAATATAACCTATTACTTTACGTATTTTTTTGATATTTTTATCATTCAAATTAATATCATCAATCATAATTTCTGAATCAGTTTTTATAATTCCTAATATTATTTTACATAGAGTACTTTTTCCACAATTATTTGATCCTATAATAGTTGTAAAAGTATTTCTTTTAATATTTAAATTTAAATCTTCAAATATTATTTTATCTTTATATTTAAAGTTAAGATCATTTATTTTAATAATATTATCCATATAACCACCCATAGAGTATATTATAATATATTTCATTATTTTTTACAATTATTAAAATAAAAATACCATTTAATTATGGTATTTTATTTTGTATTTAATACTACATCATAACTATAACTATTATTATCTTTTGTTACAGTTACTTTTGAAGTTTCTAAATCATACTCTTTTCCAGTTTGAGGATTATTATAATTTCCTTTTAAATATCCTTCTTCTATTAAAGTATTTAAGTTTATTTCTTCTTTATTATCTGCTTCAGTAAAATTTATTGTTTTTCCAATATTTTCAGCAACATATGATTCTGCAGCTTCCTTTATACTTGCTTTTTGTATTTCCTGTGATTTTTTTTGAGAACCAGTTATATTATCAGTAACAACCGGAAATATAACAAGTGCTATTAAACCAATTATAACTAATACTGCAAGCAATTCTACAATAGTTAATCCTTTTTTATTCATACTAACCTTCCTTTTTTGATTGAATATTATAATTCATTTTTAATAATAATTTCTTTGGTATAAATCTATTAAAAGTATAATTTAATTTCATCAATTTACCAGGAACTATAACTAGTTTCTTTTTAAACATTTTCTTTACTGCATATTTTGCTACATATTCGCTTGATAATGGTTTAACTGCAAATTTAACTTTAGCAACTTTATTAAATTCTGTATCAACTGGTCCTGGACATAATACAGATATTCCTACATTACTTTTAATTTCTTTTAGTTCACCATATATTGCCTCGCTAAGTCTTAATACATAAGCCTTTGAAGCATAATAACTAGCCATTAGAGGACCCGGTTGAAATGCAGCTGAAGACGCTACATTTAATATATATCCTCTATTTCTTTTAGAAAAATCTTGTAAAAATAACTTAGTTAATACATGTAATCCTTTTATATTAGTATCTATCATATCAAGTTCTTTATCTAGTGAAGTTGTTGTAAATTCACCAAACACTCCAAAACCAGCACAATTAACAAGTATTTCAATATCTTCTTCTTTTACTTGATTATAAAGCTCCATGCAATTAAATGTACTTGATATATCCATATTAATTATATCTACATTTGTATCTAATTCTGATTTTAATTTACTTAACCTTGTTTTTCTTCTAGCAACTAGTATTAAATCATATCCCATTTCACTTAATACTCTAGCTATATCTGCTCCTATTCCTGAACTTGCTCCTGTAATTAACGCTTTCATACCATCACCCTATCTACATTATATAATATAAATGAATTAAATTCAAATAAAAAGACTAGATTTCTAGTCTTTTAGATATTTTATCCCGCTCCTATTACTGTTGCTGTACATGTTGAACTATTTCCTACTTTATCATAATAAGAAGCTGTAACTGTTACACTACCAGAATATGGCCAACTCCATGTAATTTTTCCAATATCATCGGGTTCTCTTTTAATATTTGTAAATGTTGTTGCTCCAAATCCACTAATCATAGGCCCAAAATTACTATACGCATCATCATTTATACTATTTATACATCCACTATGCGAATCTGTACAATATGCAAAGAATGCATTATTTGATTGATAATTATTGTCTGATCCAACTGAACAAGTTACAGTTGGTGGTGTTCTATCTACATATACATTTGCTGTTTTTTTACATGTTGCTGTATTTCCTACATTATCTTCTATTGTATATGACAACGAAGCTGTTTTTGTTGTTGTTGTCCCATTTGTATATGCCCATGATTTTGATGATGTTGATGTTGTACATCCACTTCCATTTGTATCTGAACATGTTGCTTTTATTGTTGCTGATTGTCTCCAATTTGTTGATTCATTACTGAACGTACATGTTGGTGGTGTTCTATCTACATATACATTTGCTGTTTTACCACATGTTTTTGTATTTCCTACATTGTCTTCTATTGTATATGATAACGAAGCTGTTTTTGTTGTTGTTGTCCCACTTGTATATGCCCATGATTTTGATGATGTTGATGTTGTACATCCACTTCCATTTGTATCTGAACATGTTGCTTTTATTGTTGCTGATTGTCTCCAATTTGTTGATTCATTACTGAATGTACATGTTGGTGCAGTTCTATCTACATATACATTTACTGATAAATTAGAACATTCTTCAGTATTACCAGCCTTATCTTCTATTGTATAAGATAGTGAGGCTGTTTTAATTGTTTCTGTACCACTTGTATATGTCCATGATTTTGATAATGTTGATGTTGTACATCCACTTCCATCTATATCTTCGCATATTGCTGTTATCGTTCCTGATTGTCTCCAACTTGTTGATTCTCCATCCCATGTACATGTTGGAGATGTTGTATCTATATTAAGTATTGTCATTTCGACTTCTTCACTTGAATTTGTTCCATCATATAATCTTGCATATATTGTTCCATTTTCTTTTATGGTAAATTTATATCCATCTTCTATATCTATCCATTTATCTTCTTCATGTTCATTTATTTGATATTGTAATTTTGAGCCTTCTGTACTTCCTATTATTGTTATTTCTTTACTTTGTGCCCAATCTGCTGTATCTACCTTTATTTCTAATCCTTCAAAATTTCTTGTTGTTTCACTATCTTCTTTTGTACTTTTTATTCCTCCTGCATTTGTTGCTTCTATCTTGTAGTTATATAAAGTATTATTTTTTAATCCTGTTATTACACATTTATTGTTTTCTATTTTTCCTTCTTTTTCATATTTTTTATCTATTCCATAATAACACTTTATTTCCTTTATTTCTGATTCATTATCTACTACTTCAAATGGTATTGTTAGACTATTTGTTGTTCCACTTACTTGTCCTAATATTATTTCTGGTCCTGTTTTATCATATGATCCTGTACATCTATCAAATGCTTTTGCTTTTTCAT
>SVAG01000005.1 GCA_015059545.1 Lactobacillales bacterium | reverse complement strand
GAGTTATGTAAGAGGTGTAATTTCTTATAAATTATGTTATAATTTAGTAGATGTCCTCGTAACATAATGGATAGTGTAGGTCCCTCCTAAGGATCAAATGTAGGTTCGATTCCTACCGGGGACACCATTTAATATATAAGAATTAGAAATCTAATTCTTTTTATTTTGTTGACAAAATATTTTGTTAATGTTACCATTAGAACGTATATATAGAATATAGTGAAGTGAGGAATATATGGAAATTTTAGTTATTTTAGCACAAGTAGCAGCTATAATAGGATGGTTGTTATTAGTATATAGTTATTATAAAAATGATATCGATGAATTATTATTTGTTCAAATAATTTCTTCAATTTTTTATTGTATAAGTTATTTCCTTTTAGGAGCAACTAGTGGACTCATAGTTTGTTTTATAGAATTATTAAAATGTATTGGTTATTATAAGACTGATAAAGATAACTTTATTTTTCTTATTACTTTGCCTATATATATTTTAATATCTATTTTTACATATGATGGATTTATTTCATTATTACCAATTATAGGAAGTTTGATTGATGGATTCTCATTAACAAAAAATAAAAATGTAGCAACAATAGGTAGTATTATATCTAATATGTTATGGTTAATATATGATATTATCATATTAGCATTTGTAGCTGCATTAACTGATGGTGTTTTAGTTGTATCTAATTGTTTACTATTATTATTTGGTTATAGTAGATTAATAAAGACTAATAAATTAACAATTATTTTAAGTAGAGGATTTAACAAAAATATTCATAAGGCTATACATGATTTAGATGTAAGTAATTATGGTGAAGAATATACTTGGTCATTTGATTATGAAAAAAATATAAATAATAAAAATAATGATTCTATGTTAATAATTAAATATAATAATAATATAGTTGGATATTTAAATTATTTTGTATTAAGTGAGAATGAATATCTTAAAATTATTAATTCAGAAGAAATAGTTAAAGAATATGATTTAAATAACATAATAAAATATAGAAAAAATAGAAAAAATTATTTAGTTATTGATAGTATTAATATAAAATCACAATTTCAAAATCATGTATCTGTAGATTTAATAATAAAAAAATTAAAAAAGATTATTAGAAAAAAACATAATGAAGGCTATAAAATTGAAAGTATTATTTCAGTTGCTTTTAACAAATTTGAAGAAAATGTTTTAAAACAAGCAGGATTTGATAAATATAAAGAATATTCTAATAAAGAATCTTTATATGTAATTGATAGAAAAAACATTGAAGATATATATTTAAAAAATATGAATAATAAAAGTGATTATAAAACTTATCAAAATGAACAAATAAAAGATGAAATGTTAAAAGAAATAAGAATATTAGATGAGAAATTTTTTGGTAGTGAATATTTATGGGATGAAGATTATCAGTTACAACTTTTTAATAAAAATAAAGATAGTATGATAATAGTTAATTATAAAAATAAATTAGTTGGATATTTAAATTATTTAGTAATAACAGAAGATAAATATAATGAAATGTTAAATAGTAATGTCATTATAGATAGTTTTAATATAGATGAAGTTACACCATTTTATAAAAGTAAAAAGAATTATTTAACTATTAATTCAGTAGTTATTGATAGAAAATTTCAAAATGGATATGTAATAAAATTATTAACTAGAAGATTAAAGAAAATATTAAAACAAAAAAAAGCTGATAAATATAGAATTGCAGGAATAAATGCAATTGCAGTAAGTGAAGATGGTAAAAAGATATTAGAGTATTTAGGATTTATCGAATATAAAGTATTAGATGATGGAAATCATTTATATGTATTAGAAGGAAAAAATTTAAAAAAATATTTATCATAGTAAAAAGTAGTATAAGAATACTACTTTTTCAATTGTTAAATAAATTTTGATGTGCTATAATCAATATAAAAATAAGAATAAGTTTGAGGTGGTAATATGTATTGTGGTGAATGTGGAAAAGAAATGACTGATAATAAATGTGTTAATTGTGATAATAAAAATAAAAAGGGAAAAAATAATAAAAAATATATATTTATTTTTGTTATCTTAATCGTATTGATTACGGTAGGTATATTTGTTTTTAAATTTTTAGAAGAACAAGAATTTCAAAAAAATAAAAATAATTTTCCTAAAACAGAAGTTATAGGAAACGATATAGAAAAATCAGTAAATGAAGAAATAGGAAAAATGACTATTAATGGAGAAAAATTTAGTCATAAATTTAATTCTAAAAATATTAAATACATTAAGTATAAAGAAAGTACTGATACATCTTTAAAAATTATGTTACATTATAAAGTAGAAGATATTGTTTCTTTTGAGATTCCTTTTCAAGTATATTATTCATTCGATGGAAAAGAATATAAATTTAAAAGTTTATTTAATCTTACAGAAGAAGGAGAAAAGTATAAGAATATAAAAATTACATCCTGTGAAAAAATTAAAAATAAAGATGGAAAAACAACAGATGATATTATAAATGAAAAATATAAAGAAAAATATGATAGTATTAAATTAAGAAATACAAAAGCAGAAGGTAATAATGTGTGTATATCAACATATGAGGCAACATCTGATAAAAAATATATAGATAAAAATTCTAAAATAACTATAACAAACACTTTATTTGATTCATCTGTGTCAAAAGAATTTACAATAACTTCTTCAGATGTAGAAGAATTAAAAGTTTCATTTGATTTAGTAGGTAAATATAAAGGTGATCATGTTACTAGAGGATTTTTTCATGATAAATCATGGGCTCAATTTGAAATAACAAAAGTTGATGGAAATTCAGTAAATTTTGGTTCTAGTGGAAAAATTGTTGAAGGAAATATGAATTATACTTTAGTTGCTAAAGATGGGTATATAGGTTCAACAGATTATGATTATTATACTTTAGATGTAGGTTATAAATATGGAACAGATGCTTCAGGAGTAGATAGAGATTTAACTGTTAGAATTTATGAAGATAAACTTTTATATTATTGTGCATATTCAGACGAAAGAACAGATGAATGTTATACAATGAATAAAAATTAGATCAAATAATATATTTGGTCTTTTTTATTGGTTGTGATATAATAGTCGTTATTATTGGAGGAATATTATGCAAATTATTGAAAGATTTTTAAAATATGTATCAATTGATACAACATCAGATTCAAAAAAAGAAGATACACCAAGTACTAATAATCAAATTAAATTAGCAAAATTATTAGTAGAAGAGTTAAGATTATTAAATGTAGATCAAATACATTTTGATCAAAAAAATTGTTATGTTTATGCAATGTTAATGGGAGATAAGGATTTACCTAAGATAGGATTTGTTTCACATTTAGATACTTCAGAAGCAGCAAGTGGAAAAAATATAAAACCTAATATAATAAAAAATTATGATGGTAATGATGTTATGTTAAATGATAATGTAGTTCTTTCTACTGAAGTATATCCGGATTTAAAAAATCATATAGGCAAAACATTGATTACTACCGATGGTACTACATTACTAGGTGCTGATGATAAAGCTGGTATATCAGAAATAATGAGTATGTTAGAATATTATTCAAGTTCTAATGAAAAACATGGAGATATTTATGTATGTTTTACACCAGATGAGGAAATAGGCTTAGGAACATTGCATTTAGATAAAAAATATTTTGATCCAGATTTTGCATATGTAGTAGATGGAATTAGTCTTGGAGATTTTTCTTATGAAAATTTTAATGCAGCAAGTGCTAGTATAGAAATAACAGGGATTCCAACTCATTTAGGATATGCTAAAGATGTACTTATTAATTCTGTTCATATAGCAACTCTTATAAATGCAATGTTACCTGATGAAGTACCAGAAAATACAGAAGGGTATGAAGGATATTTTTGTTTAGAAGATATAAAAGGTGATATTTCTAAAACAACGATGGAATATATAATAAGAGATTTTGATAAAGAAAATTTTGAAAACAGAAAACAATTATTAACAAAAATAGTAGAAGTATTAAATAAAAAATATAATAATTCTATTAAATTAAATATTAAAGATACTTATTATAATATGTTTGATGTTATTAATAAAGAAGAAGATTTAATAAATGGTACTTTAACAGCAATCTCTAATACAGGTGTTACAACTAATATAGAACCAGTAAGAGGTGGATCTGATGGTACAAGAATAAGTTATGATGGAATACCTTGTCCAATATTAGGAGCAGGTGGTCATAATTTTCACAGTGTATATGAATATGTATGTTTAGAAGATATGGAAAAAATAACTGAAATATTAATTTCAATTGTAAAACAATTTTCTAAAAATAAACAAAAGAAAAAATAATAGGAGGTTATTATGATATCTACTTGTAGTCACAAAAATTATAAATCAGATTTATATAGTACATTTGCTATTTCAGGCAATCGTGGAAAAGATGTTGGTTACAATGGTAAATGTTTTCCAAAATTAGCGCCTAAATTATCTTTTTGGAAAATTTGGCATGATAATATTGGAGTTGTTTCTGAAGAAGAAAATAATAAATACTATATAGAAGAGTATTATAATCAAGTATTATCTAAATTAGATCCAGAAGAAATTTATAGAGAACTTTATAATTCAATATTGCTTTGTTATGAAGATAACAAAGAATTTTGTCATAGACATATTGTAGCAGCATGGCTTGAAATTTTATTAGATATAGAAGTACCAGAAATTAAAGTAGAAGGTTATCATATTGAAAATATTGAAAGACCAGAATATATTAAAGAATATTTAGAAGAAATTATGAAAAAAAATACAAATATGAGAGGATTTAATTCTTTAAGAGCTTTATACTTATTTGAAAAAGGTGAAAGTCTTGAACAAAAAGCTAATGAATTAGAAAAAGAAACTGGTAAATGTTTTGATTGTTATAGGCAGGAAGCATGTTTTTTAAGATGTGATGCAGATCAAGCGGAAGAAGAATATAATAATAAATATGTTAAAATAAAAAATAATAAATAGAGTAGTCTCTATTTTTTTTAATTTCATATAATTAATAGGGAGTGATTGTATGAAGTTTGAATGTTTTAATTGTGATGAAGATTATGGATTAAAGTGTATTGATGAATGTGGATATGGAATGATATGTAAAGAACATAAAATACAGTATCCAAAACAAGAACAAAATGTTCAACCTGGTATGGAATATTTAATGTATCCTAGACCAATATTTGATAATCCTTATTATAAAGTAGCAGGTAAATTAAAAGATAAAGTTGCTATTGTAACGGGTGGTGATTCTGGTATAGGAAGAGCTGTATCTATTTGTTATGCTAAAGAAGGAGCAGATATAGTAATAGTTTATTTTAATGAAGATAAAGATGCATATGAAACAAAAGGATATATTGAATCTTTAGGTAGAAGATGTTTACTAATAAGAGGGGATTTAAAAAATCGAAATTTTTGTGATTATGTAGTTAATGAAACTATAAACTATTTTGGTAAAATAGATATACTTGTTAATAATGCAGGAGTACAATATCAACAAAAAAGTTTACTTAATATAAGTGATGAACAATTTGATTATACAATGAAAACAAATATATATTCGATGTTTTACTTAACAAGAAGTGTATTAAAATATATGAAACCTTGTTCTTCTATTATAAATGTAAGTTCAATAACTACATTTTATGGAGAACCAGAATTAATAGATTATGTAACAAGTAAAGGAGCAATTGTAGGTTTTACTAGATCACTTGCAACTAATTTAGCAGCTAATAATATAAGAGTTAATGCTGTAGCTCCAGGATTCTTTTGGACAGCACTTCAACCTGCTTGTTGGAATAAAAATAAAATTCCTACACTAGGATCTGATGCTCCTATGAAAAGAGGAGGGGAAACATATGAGATAGCACCACTATTTGTATATCTTGCAAGTGATGATTCATCATATGTAACTGGCCAAGTGATGCATATAAATGGTGGTCAATATAAAGGATAAATTAGAAAAATAACTAGGGGGTACAATTTGTACCCCTCCTAATTAGATTATAAAAAATAAGTATTTCAATTGTCGACAATTTGTCGACGACTGAAAATATAATCAAAATATTTAAAAACAAAAGTTAGAAAATGCATGAAAAAACTAGAATTATCTAGTTTTTTTATTCGACATTTTATGCTATACTTTAATAGTAGGTGATATCATGATAAAGGAGTATCGTAATTTTATAAAAGATTATTTAAAATTAGCAGAATTAAAAACGAAATATGTGGTTATAAATATATTATCAGCCTTTTTTTATAAAGGATTTTCAATTTTATTACCATTAGTTGCATCTCTTATAATAAAGTATCTTACACAAGGCGATGCAAGTATGAGTTATATTAGTTTAGGTTTATTTTTATTAGTTTATATACTTTATAATATATCATTATATATTAATTATAAAATTTATGGATTTAATATGAATTATTGTTATGATAAACTTACAAAAAAAGTATTAAATAAATTAATTGGAGTGGATAATAATTTTACTAGATTTATAAGTAAAGGTAGAATAATGAATTCTATTAATTCAGATATAATTAAAATAGGGGATATGAATGATAGAATATCAGAAGTTTTAATGGGAATACTTCAAATTATTGTTGTTTTAGTAATAGTAGCTTTTTATAATATTTATTTAGCTTTAATTTTAATTATATTTACATTTATATATATATCAGTTAGAAATATTTCTGATAGAAAAATAAATTATTATCATAATAAAGTACAAATACAAGATGATAAATATAGTACACTTTTAACACAAATTATTTCTGGTCTTCAAGAAATCAAAACTTTTAATATGCTTGAAAAATTAGTTGGTAAATTAAATGTTATTCAAAATAAATTTACTAAATTTTATAGAACAAAAAGATATTATTGGACTATCAGAGATAATGATGTTAAAGTAATAACATATATATTTAGATTTTTATTATATATTTATTTAATTGTACTTATGATAGGTGGAAAAATTGATGTAAGTGTCTTAGTATTAATTGTTTCATATCATGAATATTTAGTTACTTATATCAATGATTTAATTAGTTCAACATCTACAATAAGAGAAGTAAATACAGCAGTTAATAGAGTAAATGATATTTTAAATTATAATTCAAACGAGGTAAAAGTTGGTACATTAGATGTTAAAGATATATATAGTATGGTTGAATTTAAAAATGTATCACTAAAAATAAAAAATAAAGAAATTCTTCATAATATAAATTTAAAAATTGATCATAATGAAGTTATATCAATAGTAGGAGAAGCTGGTAGTGGAAAAACAATGTTATTTAATTTATTATTAAGATTATTTGAACCAACAAATGGAAAAATAACACTAGATAATATTGATATTTATGATTTTTCAAATGATGTATATTCTAATATAGTTTCAGTTGTAAATCAAAAACCTTTTATATTTAATATGAGTATAAGAAAGAATTTGAATTTTGTTGATTCAAATATAGAACATCAAATAGAAGCTTGTAAAAAAGCTGGAATTCATGATTTTATACAAACATTACCAAATGGATATAATACAATATTAAGAGAAAATGGTAGTAATATTTCAGGTGGACAAAAACAAATGATTTCTATAGCAAGAACAATATTATCAGAAGCAGAAGTAATACTTCTTGATGATATTACAACTTCTTTAGATCCTGATACGGCTAAATTAGTTCCAAAATTAATAAATAGATTAAAGAAAGATCATACGATTATTATGATTACTAAGAAACCAGATTTAATGAAAGTAGCTGATAGAATAGTAGTTCTTGATAATGGAAGAATTAATGATATAGGTAATCATAAAGAACTTATTGAAAGAAATGAAATTTATCAAATGTTACAATCAAGAAAATCACCAAGTAGAATAGGGGTGTTTGATAATGATTAATAGATATTATTCAATTGTAAAAAAATATTTTAGTTTAGGAGCTAATAATAAAAAATTATTATTTCATTTATTATTTTCAGCAACTTTAAGAAGTATATCATTATTAATTATTCCATTTACAGCTTCTAAAATAGTAGAATTTGCTACTAATGGAGATTATAAAATAACAATTATATATGTAGGTATCTTTTTATTAAGTAGTTTATTTTATGTATTATGTCATCATTATAATTATGTATCTTATGCTAATAATTCAATTTTTGTACATAATAAATTGCAACACCTAATATTAAATAAAGTTACATCATATGATGAGAATTTTTCTAAAAATATTTCAACACCATATATAATTAATACGGCATTTAATGATGTCGGTAATGTAATGCAGATTCCTGATCAAGCATTTGATGCAGTTACAAAATTTATTAGTATAATTATTGCTTTAATAATATTATCAACTATTAATATTTATATTGGTTTAGTTACATTAGTATTAAATTTAATTTCGATTTATGCATTAAGTAAAAATATGAAAAAGAGAGATTATTATTTAGCAGGACAAAGAAAACATCAAGATAGTATATCAGGATTAATGGGACAAGTATTAGATGGTAATAAAGAAATAAAATCATTTAATATGAAAGAAGATTTAAATATATATCTAGAAAATTATAAGAAACAATGGAGAAAAGATTATTTCAATAAAAGAACATATAATGATAATGTTTATGTTTTAGTTCCTACTATTTTAGGATTTGGAAAAATATTAGTATATTTTATTTTAATTCATTTAATTTTAAAAGGACATTTTGAAGTAGCTACTTTAGTTTTAGTAATAGGTTATTATGAAAATATAGAGACACAATTTAGTCAATTTTTCTCTTGTTTAGATAGTATTTCAGGAAATTCGACTAGAGTAGATAGAGTTTATAAAATTTTAAATTATAAAACAAAAAATATGCTAGATTTTGGATTAAATGACAATGATTTTATTAAAGGAAAAATAGAATTTAAAGATGTATCTTTTACTTATGAAAAACAACAAGTAATGAAAAATGTTAGTTTTGAAATTAAACCACAATCATTTACAGCAATCGTTGGTAAAAGTGGAAGTGGTAAATCAACAATTTTTAGATTATTATTAAGACTATATAAAGCAAATAAAGGAGAAATATTACTAGATAATGTAAGTATATACGATTATACTAAAGAAATATATTCAAGTAATGTTTCAATTGTTACTCAAAAACCATTTATATTTGATATGAGTATTAGAGAAAATTTAAGTTTAGTAGATTCAAATCATGAAAGACAAATAGAAGCTTGCAAAAGGGTTGGAATTCATGATTATATTATGAGTTTAAAAGATGGTTATAATACTAAATTAATAAGTGATGCAGAAAATATTTCAACAGGACAAAAACAATTAATAGCTTTAGCAAGAACTTTACTATCAAAATCAGAAGTTTTATTATTTGATGAAGTTACTTCATCTTTAGATCTTAATACATCAAAACAAGTAATGAAAATTTTAAATGATTTAAAGAAAGATCATACAATTATTATAATTACTCATAAACCTGCTTTAATGAAATTAGCTGATGAAATAATTGTAATTGATCATGGAAAACTAGTTGGCAAAGGTACTCATAAAGAATTAATGAAAAATAATGAATATTATCAAATTTTACAAAAATAATTTGTAAAATTATGATTAAAAAAATATACAATTGTATATTTTTTTGTATTAAACTATAAATTATTATCATAATAAAATAGGTGATAATATGAAAAATAGAAGTATATGGAGTGATGCTAAAATAAGTAAAATTTATCCTAGTATTTCTAATGATATAACTACTGATATATTAATAATAGGTGGTGGAATAACAGGAATAAATATTTTATATAATTTAAAAGATAAAGATGTAATACTTGTAGAAAGAAATAAAATAGCTAGTGGAGTAACACTAAATACAACAGGTAAATTAACATATCTACAAGATAATATTTATAATAATATAATAAATAATTATGATATAAATAAAGCTTCATTATATTTAGAATCACAATTAGAAGCACTTAATATTATAAAAGATATAATAAATTATAATAATATTGAATGTGATTTTACTAAAACAAAATCATATGTTTTTACAGATAATAAAAGTGATATAGAAAATATAAAAAAATTAAAACAATTTTTAGAAATTAATAAAATAAAAGTATATGAAAATGATATGCCTATACTTAAATATTTATATTCAATAAGTGTAGATGATACTTATTTATTTAATCCAATTAAGTATATAGATGGATTACTCAATTTAATAGATGAAAACAAAATATATGAAAATACTAATATATTGAATATAGAATATAAAGATGATAAATATGTATGTAGTACTAAAGATAATAAAATAATTTGTAATAAAATAGTTCTTGCAACTAATTATCCATATTTTATATATCCTTATTTTTTTCCATTGAAGTGTTATCTTGAAAAATCATATATAGTTTCATATAAAGATAAAATAGATAACATATCTTTAATTAGTTATAGTGATCCTGTTACATCAATAAGAAATTATAAAGATAATATTATATATTTAGGTGAAACACATGGTTTATGTAATAAAGTAGATGATAAAGAACATTTTAATAATTTATTAAATAAAATCAAAAAAGAACCAGGATATATATGGAGTAATATAGATATCATGACAAATGATTATATACCTTATATTGGATATATAAAAGATAATTTTATAATTGCAACTGGTTATAATACATGGGGAATGACTAATAGTGTTATAAGTGGTAAAGTAGTAAGTGATTTAATTTTAAATAAAAAAAATAAATATATAAAATTGTTTGATCCTAAAAGAAGTAAGAAAAAAATTAGAATGATAAGTGATAGTTTTAGTACATTAAAAGGATATTATGAGGGTTTTACAAATAAAAATAGTAAAATTAAATATTCTAAAATAGATGGAGTAGATGTAATTATCTATAAAGAAGATGATAAGGAATATATCGTAAAAAGAAAATGTCCTCATGCTAAATGTAATTTACTTTTTAATGAAATAGAAAAAACTTTTGATTGTCCTTGTCATGCATCTAGATTTGATCTACAAGGTAATCCAATAAAAGGTCCTAGTAAATATAGTATAAAAATAAAATAAGAATATACCTTTTTATTTTAATATGGTATAATTAAATAGATACTAGTTATAAAATAGAAAGGGAGATGTAATATGTATTGTCCAAATTGTGGAACTGATTGTAGTGGAGGTATAAAATTTTGTTCAAATTGTGGAACAAATATAATGGAATTAAATAATGAATCAGAGATAATAAATGAAAATAACAATGGTAATAAAAATGATAAAAAAAATAAATTAATTATTTTTTCTGTTATTGCATTAATTGCTATTATTATTGTAGTAGTATTAATAGTGATGAATAATAATGATTCTAAAGATTCTAATAAAGAAAAAGATAATAAGAAAGATAATGTTATTTCTGATAATATAGATAATAATAAAAAAGAAGATAAAGAAGAAGTAAATAATGAAAATGAAGAATATAATTCATATGAAAAGATAGTTATGGATTATAAAGATAAAAAAATAGATGTTAATAAATATTTTACACAATTAGTTTATTTAGCATATGATTCAGATAAATTAGATAGTAAATATAAGTCAAATAGTAAATATTATATAACTGAATCTCAATTAAATTTAGTTGAAATAATGGAAGAAAACTATGATAAATTAGATAAAGATATTTTAAAGTTTTATTTAAAAAATAAGTCATTATCTAATGTTTATTTAGGAAAAAAAGATTCAGATAGTGTAAAACAAACTAATAGTGATACTGATTATGTAGTAAAAAGATTAAGTGATGAAGAAACACTTCCATCTGAACATGTTTTAGATAAAGTTATTTTATCACCTAATAATAAATTTTTAATTTGGTATACAACAACTGGTGATGATGCAATTACTGATGAAGATGCTAAAGAAATAGGAAAAGGTTTAGAATCAACAGTAGCTTATTATGAACAATATTTTGGAATCAAATATTCTTATGATCCATATGTTGATAATAAATTGTTTAATAGTGATTATAAAAAAGCAAAAAAAGCACTTAAAGAATATGGAATTTCAGAGTCTAATTTAAAAAGTGCTATGAGTATATATGTATATAATACTGGTAGTGAAGGTACAGCTGCATCTTATAATGATGAACAAGATGGTGCTAAAATAATAAATCGTAGTCTTTATCTAGATATTTTAGATAAAGATGGAGTAATAAATTACCCATATATTATTATTAATAAAAGAGCATTTGTTAATTCAAAAGAAAGTTTAATTCAGTTATATAATCATGAATTATTCCATCATATGCAATATTTATATTGTATGGAAAATTCAAAAGCTAGATGTAAAGCAGGTGATGAATTATATGATGCAATAGCAAATTATGCTAGTGCTAAAAGTAGTAAAACAACAGGTAAAAATAATTTTTTAAATGAATGGGCAGGTATTTATAGAGAAAATACAAGTACTAAGTTAATTGATATTGTGAATCATGCAGGTGATACAGGATATGCATTATTTACATATTTTGATGCTTATTCTAACAAAGTAAGTAATTGGAAAGATGTAGTTATGAAAGCTCATTTAGAAAAAGATGCTTTTGCTTATATACAAAAAAATACATCTAAAGAAGATTTAATAAATGTTATTAATGAACTTGCATATAATACATTATCTCAAAAATATTCAAACAATAATTTTTTAGCAATTTTTGATATAAAATATAAACAAGATTTGAATGAAAAGAAAGTATATGATTTATCAGTAAATGCAGGATCAATTGATTATTTTGAATTAAATAATAAAACAGTACTTAATGTTAAAAATGTTAATTCAGAATATGTTACTTTAAAAGTATATGGTTCTAAAAATAATCAATATAAAGAATTGGTTTCATCAAAAGATAAAATAGATTTAGATACAGCTTATTATTCTAACTATGATAAATTATATTTGGTTGTTACTAACGGTGATTTAACTAATTCATATAAATACACAATTGATATAAAAGATACAAAGTATGAAGAAAATACTACATTTAATACATCTTTTAATAATTATAATATTGAAATTAAAATGGATATGGAAATGAGTGGTACTTCTGTAAATATGGTATCTACTGGTGTTGTTGATGAACTTCATCAAAAAGAATATTTAAAAGTAAGTACAACAACAATGGGATTAATGACTATATCTAATCAAATATATTATGATTTTAATAAGGGAGTAACTTATATGACTCAACCATATGGTGGAGATGTTTGGTGGAAAGATAGTACAACATCACAAATGGTTGATTTAAAGAAAATATTAGAAAAATTACAAAATATGAAAGATGTAACTAAGATAGATGATAATCATTATAAAATAAAAATGTCAGGTGATGATGTTAAAGGATTAGTAGCATCAGCAAATACTAATGTATCAAATATTAAAGGTAATATTAATGTTGATGTATATACTAAAGATGGATATATTGTTAAATTAGAATATGATTTTAAAGATATTGTTTCTGGTGTTGATAAATTTAAAACAACAATAGCATTCTCAAATTATAATAAAGCAGGGGATGTAAATATTCCACAAACAATTATTGATAATGCAAAAATTATGTCATAAAAAAAGGATAAATAATTATCCTAATGCAACATCTAAAATCATCATAATAGAAAATCCAATTAAAGTGAATAAGGCCATAAGGTCTTTTCTTTTGTTTGTTTGACTTTCTGGTATAAGTTCTTGTACAACTACATATATCATAGCACCTGCAGCAAAAGCAAGTAAAAATGGTAATAACATTCTAATTTTAAGAACAAGTAAAGCTCCAATAACTCCAGAAATTGGTTCAACTATACCACTTAATTGTCCAATAAAGAATGCTTTTTTTCTAGAAAAACCTTCACGTCTTAAGGGAACACTAACAGCTGTACCTTCTGGAAAATTTTGAAGTCCTATACCAAAAGCTAAAAGACAAGCAGAGGCAAGTGTTACACCATCAAGTCCATATTTTAATGAACCAAATGCAACACCTACAGCTAAACCTTCTGGAATATTATGAAGAGTAATAGAAGAGATAAGCATCATAGATCTTTTAAAACTAGATTGTTCATTTTGCGATTTATCAAGTTTTTGAAAAATTTTATCACCTATAAAAAGAAGTAATCCACCATTAAAGAATCCTAAGAAGGCTATTAGCCAAGCGGTCATATTTAAATTTTCTGCCATCTCAATAGAAGGCGCTAAAAGTGACCAGAATGATGCAGCAATCATAACTCCTGCAGCAAAACCTAACATTGCATCCATAACACTTTTATTTACCTTTTTAAAAAAGAAAACAAAACTAGCTCCAAGTGCAGTTACACTCCAAGTAAATATAGTAGCAATCAAAGCTTGTGTAGTATGATCTAAGTTACTAAAAAATTCAATCATAAAATCAACCTCTATTATAAGTTATGTTTTTTTGATATAAGTGAATGGGCTTAATTTGACAAATAAAAAAATAAATGTATAATAAATTCAAAAAAAAGGGGGAATAATATGTCAAAATATTATTTAATACAAAACGGAAAAACAAAAGATGATTATATTGATATAAAACGAATAGAAGATGGAGCTTATGATTCTACTGATTTAAAAGATATTATTAGTATAACTAGTAAATTTAAATGTGAAGACGATTTAAAAGAAGTATTATTATATTATAGTTTGATAAAAAATGATGATTTTAATAAAAAATTAAAAATTGTATATCAAAGTAAAGGAAAAGAAAAAACATTAAGATATGGAGTTACATATGAAGATGATATAAAATTATTTAGTGAAGTAGAAATAAAACGTTTTTTATATCAAAATAGAGATAATTATGAATTATTAGAAAGATTATGTAATCATTATAGAAATTCTTATAATCAACAATTAAATTTAGATATTATAAGTTCATATATTAGATATTTTACAATGCGTGATGAAGAAGAATTTTCATTTAGTGATTCAAATCAAATTACAAGAGAATATGAAAAAGCAATAGAAAGTTTTGTGTTTAGAGAACTTTATCAATACAATCGTTATACAAAAGAGAAGAAAGAAAAATATAGAGGACTTAGAGATTTAGCTATGTTTTTATCATATCAGTCTAAAAAACAAAAAAAAGAATTAGATATTGAACAAAAAAAATCAGAAGAAAAAAATGTTTTAATAGAAGAAACAGATTTTATTGAACAACATAGAAATGAAAAAGAAGAATTTTTAACATCAGAAGATTATAAAAATATACCTGATTATGATTCATTACATGGAACAATAAAAGAAGAAGATTCTGATAATGAGAATAAAATTAAAAAGAAAATTATTCATATTCCAGGACAATTAACATTTAAAGATATGGGATGGTAAAAAATAAGATATATTCTTATTTTTTTATTTCTTAAAATCTGATTTATTTACATGCTTAGTAATAAATGTTATAATTATTGTGCATTATGTTGGGTGGTGAAGGTTATGTTAATCAAGAAAATTGTTGTATATGGTGGACTTATAACAACATTAGCAGCTGGGTTAAAAATTTATAATGAAAATAAACATTATAATCATTTTATTAAAGAAATTGAAAGGCATGAAACTTCCAACTTTCATGATAGTGAAATAGTTGCTCATAGAGGATTTTCATCATTATATGTAGAAAATTCTATGGAAGCTGTTACTAATGCTTTTGATTCTTGTTGTGTAGATGAAGTTGAAATTGATATAAGACTTACAAAAGATAAAGAGATTGTATTAATGCATAATAAATTAATAAATTTAAACTGTAATGGTAGTGGATTTGTTGAAAATAAAACATTAGAAGAATTAAAAGAATATAGATATCGAAATTCAGATTTTATAATGCCAAATGAAGATTATCCAGATAAAACATTAATTGAAAATAGAAATGAGCAAAATTTAAGAAATGTTTCACAAATAATTACATTAGAAGAACTTTTAAATAATGCTTTATATGATAAAACATTAATTATAGATGTAAAAATTAATAATAATATAGATGATATGGTACTAGAATTAAGTGATATTTTATCTTCATATGATGGTAATTTAAATATTAGAATACAAAGTACAAATGAAGAATTTTTACAAAAAATGAAATTATTGCATCCAAATTATGGTTATCAGATTGTTATTTCTAAAAAGAAACATTTGTCATATATTAATTCTAATTATGATGCAATTGTAATTAAGTATAGTTTAATTACTGATGAAATAGTAGAACAATGTATTAAAGATAATAAAGAAGTATATGTATGGACAATTAATACTTATGAGCAATATGAAGAAGTTAGAGAAGAATTAGATGAAACTATAGATTATGTTAAGATAGTATCGGATAGTCCAGATGTTATGTGTTATTTAAATAATTGTAGTGATAAACAATTAAAAAAATTAAAAGAAAAAAAATAGAATTGCAAAAGCAATTTTTTTTGTTTAATAATTGATTAAATTTAAAAAATATGATATCATGTATATGGTGATAGAATGATAAAGTTAGAAGATGTATTTAGAGCTATTGATAGTAATAACAACATTGATAGTGAAGTTAAAGAAAATATAAAGGAATTAATTAACATATTTAATAGTACATTTCCTAATGTAGATTTATCTAATTTCACTAAAAGAATAATGGATTTAAAAATTGAAAAATCAAATAAATTTATAAATAAAAGGGTAGTTAAATATAATTTTAAAACAAACATACTTGAATTTAATGTAGATGAAATAAATAAAGGATATGATATGAAACATATTCTTATGCATGGACTTTTAAATGTAATTAGTTCAAATGATGTACAAACAGGATTTAATTATAATGATAAATTTAAAGCGTTAAATGCAGGTTATACAGAAATACTTACTAATAATTTGGTTGGTAATGATGGAGAATTATCTTATTTAGATGATGAAGTTGTATCAACAAATTTAATTGCAACTATGATAGGAAATGATGTATTATTTGAGTCTTATTTTAACAATGATACAAATAAATTAGTTAGTGCATTAATTAATGAAGGAGTTGAAGTATAATGAATATGAGTATTACAGAAATGATGAATTATAGATTTGATAATCCTGAAGTAGAAGTAGAAATAGATACTAAAATAACTGAAAAATTTGTTGAAAGAGATAGAGAACAAATTTCTATAGGAGATTTTGAAGCATGGGGAAGTGTAAGCAAAGAAGCTGCTAAGATAGAACCTATGATTAGTGCATATAAAACTCAAGTATTAGAAAGTACTATTAATAAAACAATATAAGACGTTAGTCTTTTTTTTCTAGAAGGAGATTTTATGATAAATATACAAAGTGATTCAAGAAAAATAAAAAAGGGTGATATATTTGTGGCTTTACAATGTGAAGTAAATGATGGTCATAAATATATTGACAAAGCAATAGAAAATGGAGCATCAAAAATAATTGCAGAATATGGAAATTATAGTGTTGAAACTGAAATAGTAGAAGATACTAGAGATTATATAAATAAATATTTAGAAGAAAATTATAATAAATATTTAGAAGAAATGACTATCATTGGAATAACTGGTACAAATGGAAAAACAACAAGTGCATACTTAATATATCAAGCTTTAAATAAATTAGATATTAAAACAGCTTATATAGGAACAATTGGTTTTTATTTAGATAAAAAAGTATTAGATTTACCTAATACTAGTGTTGATATTTGTGATACATATAATTTGTTAATGGAAGCATATAATAATGGTTATAAAACTGTTGTACTAGAAGTAAGTAGTCATGCTTTAGCTAATAATAGACTTTGTACTTTAAGATTTGATTATGGTGTTTTTACTAATTTAACACAAGATCATTTAGATTTTCATAAAACAATGGAAAACTATGCTTTAGCAAAACAAAAATTATTTAAAATGTTAAAAGATAATGGTAAAGGTATTATAAATATAGATGATTCATATAGTAAGTATTTTTTATTAGATAAAAACATTAATATTACTTATGGAAAAAAAGGAATGTGTAGTTTTAAAAATTATAAACCATCTATTAAAGGTACCAATTTTGATTTAGTTATAGAAGATAAGAATTATAATGTTAGTACAAAATTAATTGGGACATATAATGTTTATAATTTATTAGTTATGATTTCTATATTAAATGACATGAATATAGATATAGAAGATATAATTGCTATAATACCTGACTTAGATGCACCTAATGGTAGAATGGATACAGTTGATTACAAAAATAATAAAATAATTATAGATTATGCTCATACACCAGATGCTATTGATAATATAATAAATGCTGTAGAAAACAATGGCAAGAAATATGTAATATTTGGATGTACAGGTGAAAGAGATAGATTAAAACGACCAATTATGGGAAAATTAGTCTCAGAATTATCAGATTATTTTATAATTACAAATGATGATCCACATAATGAAGATGAACAACAAATTGTAGAAGATATTTTGAAAAATAATGATTTTAAAAATTATGAAGTTTGTTTAGATAGAAAAGAAGCAATAAGAAAAGGAATTAATTTGTTAAAAGAAAATGATATATTATTTATTTTAGGAAAAGGGCATGAAGAATTTATTGTAGGAAAAACAAAAATAAAACATAATGATAAAGAAGAAGTTTTAAAATATTTAGAAGAGTTATAAAAACTCTTTTTTTGTTAAATGACTGTAAAATTACATTAAATTCTGTACAAACTAATATAAAAAATGGTATACTTAATTTACATTTAGGAGATGATTTTGTGTTAGTATTAACGAAAGCAATGTTAGCATTAATGATAGGTTTTGTACTATCAATAATATTTGGATTAGTATTTATTCCAATAATGAAAAAGAAGAAAGTAAAACAAACTGTTAGTGTATTTTTAAGAGGACAACATGATAAAAAACAAGGTACACCAACAATGGGAGGATTTATTTTTATAATTCCTACTATAATCACTGTTATAATTTTGCTTTTAACGGATAAGATAGAATGGTCAAATAATTTATTTATAATAATGTTTGTATTCTTATCTTACGGATTAATCGGATTTATAGATGATATGCTTATAATTAAAAGAGGGCATAATGAAGGTCTTACTGAATTTCAAAAAATTGTTGGTCAATTAGCAATAGCATTGGTAACATTTTATTTATTGATGAAAAGTGGACATGATCCTGTATTAAATATTCATTCATTAGGAATTAAAATAGATATGGCTTGGTTCTATGGAATATTCTTATTATTTATATTAGTAGCAAGTAGTAATGCTGTTAATATTACAGATGGATTAGATGGATTAGCTGGAGGGTTATCGTTAATAGTTTTCTTAGCATTAGGACTTATCACATGGAATACAGGATGGCTTACAGGAAATGAATCAATTGCAGTATTCTGTTTTATATTAGTTGGATCATTGTTAGGATTTTTATTCTTTAATACAAATCCCGCAAAAATATTTATGGGAGATGTTGGATCATTATCACTTGGAGCTACAATGGCAGTAATATCAGTATTAACAAGTCATGAAGTAACATTTATAATATTAGCAGGAGTATTTATTATTGAAACTTTAGTATGTATTATTCAAATGGCTTCAATAATGATTAGAAATAAAAAAGTATTTTTAATGACACCTCTTCATCATCATTATGAAAAATTAGGATGGGAAGAAAGAGATATAGTTAAAACATTTTGGGTAGTAGGTTTATTGCTTGCTATGGCAGGTATAATGTTTGCAGTATGGATTTAAAAAAACAATTCTTATGAATTGTTTTTTATATGTTCATCAATTGTATTTGCAATTGTACTAGTATATTTATCTTTTTCTTTTAAAATTATATTTAAATCATTTTTGTTATTAATATATCCTAATTCTAATAAATATGATTCAGGTGCAATATTAGAATTATAATATTCATTTTTAATATTATCTTTTCTACCATCAACAAATGCATTAGTAATAATACCACCAGTTTCTCTTAACATATATAAATATGGAGTAGAAGTAGTAACATTATAAGGAATAAAATGATTTTTTTGTGCTTCATTTTTTAAATTTTCTATATCTTTATCATTCATTGTTCTTACATATACACCATCTTTTACTTTAAAACCTGTATTTGTAGAATAATCTAAATTTGTGTTATTTACAATTTTTTTAGATAGAGTAGTAGCAAATTCTAAATCCATATTATTAGGAGTATATATTTCAATACCACTATAACTTATATTTTTTTCACTACTATTAAAATGTATTGAAAATAAATATTTAGCTTTTGATTCGTATGGAATAGAAGTTCTACTATTAATTCCATAAGTATCTATGGTTTTATCTTGATCTCTTGTTAGTTTTATTTTGTATCCTAAATTTTCTAATTTTTCTTTTAATGATAGAGTATATTCAAGTGTTAAATGAGATTCATAATATTTCCCATTTATTGCACCAGGATCATTACCTCCATGTCCTGCATCAATAACTATATCATATATTTCTTTTTCATTATTCATTTTAGAATCTATATTCATTATGTTATTAAAATTAATAGTTTTCTTATAATTACTAATTGTATAATAAGTGGTCTTTTTATAATTAGTATTATTTTTTAGTCCATAATATTCTATATCATTATTTTTATATATGAATTTAAGTAGAATATAGAATTTATTATTATTTAATTGTTCTAAATTAATTCCTTTATTTATATATTTGCTTATATAAAAATTAAAATTATTTTTTAAATCATATTTTATATCATATTCTATTTCTTCTAGGTTAGATTTTAATATTAATTTAACATTTTTAATATTGCTAAATTTTTTATTTATTGAACCTTCAATATTTAAATGATTACCATATATATAATATTTATCTACATTAATTTTTTCTTCTTCTATACTAGTTAAAAAGTTTTTCATTTCTTTTTCTTTATAAAAGTAGAATGTAGTAGCAAATATAATAATTAGTAAAATAAATAAAAATGCTATTCTTAACTTCTTCATAAACACCTCTAATTAATTATATCAAAAAAATAAAAAAGTTATAAATGAATTATAACTCAATAGTAAAAGTTTTGCTTTGTGATTTAAATTGTTTATATTCAACACCACATTCATCAAATAATTTTTTAGAAACGATATTTCCATCTGTTCCATTATACTTATCTGAAAGATAAATTACTTTTTTTATACCTGCTTGAATAATAGCTTTAGCACATTCATTACATGGAAATAAATCGACATATATAGTTGTTCCTCTAAGATCAGTATTAGAGTTTAAAATAGCATTTAATTCTGCATGACATACATATGCATATTTAGTATTAATAAAATCTCCTTCACGATCCCATGGCATTACATCATCATGAAATCCATTTGGAGCACCATTATAACCGCAACTTACTATTTTTTTATCATCATTTACGATACAAGCTCCAACTTGTGTATTAGGATCTTTACTTCTTAAAGCTGATACTTTAGCAATCATCATAAAGTATTCATCCCAATTAATATAATCATTACGTTTTTCCATAAAAAGACCTCCTAAATGTATTTTAACATTTTATATAATTTATGTAAACAAAAAAGGCAAAGCCTTTATTTATCTTCTTTACCTTCTTTAATTCCTTTAGTAATTTCTTTAGCAATTTCTCCATAAACTGGAGCCATATCTTTAGCTACCTTTTTCATAGTAGGGGACATATCTTCTACAACCTTAGACATAGTAGGTGTCATTTTTTCAATTCCTTCTTGTGCGATAGGCATAACTTGTTGAGCAGAAAAAGCCATTATTTCTCTACGTTTTGTAAACATATAGATACTACCTGAAATCATAAGTGTTGCAATTATTACAAATCCTCCAAATATAAAATATGGAATATATTCAGATGAATTAAATTTTTTATCAAAATCAACATCTGTTGTTTCAAGTTTTTTTACTTCAGTTTTTAATGAACAATATTCTTTTGTAAGAGTATTATTTTTATATTCATCAAAAGAGCAATAACTAAAACTTGGATCCATAGAATTTGTTATAATTTTTAAATCATAACTTTCACCATCTGAATATGTAGTAAAATTAGAGTATGTGATTCCTTTCTTTTCTAATTCGGATTTTTTTTCTTTTAATGTAGTTTCTATATTTGTAAGTTTTTTATTTGTCTTATCTATTTGGTTTTGAAGTGTTTCTTCTGAATATTTTGTATCAATCTTTTTCTTGTTTTCAAGACCTATTGATATTAAAAATATTCCAAATCCTAAACCTATTAATAAAACGATTAAGGCAATTAAAGATATTTTGCTTTTTGTTTTTTGATATTTTTGTTCGTTTAAATAATTATTATTCATAGTAACTCCTTTCAAAATTAATTATAACATATATTTAAAATATTTAGTAAATAAAAAAATATGAATTTTATATTATTTGTGGTAAAATGATTATAGGGAGGATTGGTTATGATTAAGGATGTAGGAGCAAAAGATTTATTATTAAGTAAAGAGTATGTTAAAAAGCCTGTTGATAATATATGCAAATTAATAAAAGAAAGTGATTCAAAAAAGATTATATTAAGTGGAGGAAGAGGAACTGGAAAAAGCGTAGTACTTTGTAATTTAGAAAATCAAAATGATTTTATTTATATGAAATTTGATCCCATTCAAATGTTTAAACTTGATGATGTGTTTGATGAAAAATTTTTTAATCATTATTATGAAATGATTTTTATGAAAAAAATTTTATTATATATAAAACAAAATTATAAAATACTTTATGATCAATATTTTAAAGAATTTGAAGATTTATATAGTGATATTGTAAATTATACAACTAAATATATTAATAATTCTCGTTATGAGACTGTTTCAATAGATAAATATTTATCTTCAACTGAAATATCAGGTGAAATATTACAAAAATTAAAAAAATATGTAGGTATAAATTCTTTTGATTTAGCAATCGATAGATTTGATTGGACAAATGGAGCAGATGAATTATCACAAATTATATTAAGTAAATATTTTGAATTATTTGATAAAGTAGTAGTTACAAGTGACGATGAATCACTTGATAAAAATTCAAAACGAAAACTTAAAGAAAAAGGATATTCATTTGTTAATATTGATTATGGTAAGAAGATATCATTTGTTAAAGAAATAGTATTAAAAAGAATTGAATTTTATAATGAAAATATTAATCGTGACCATGGTGAAAAGTATTTTCCACTATCTATGATGGAAAAATCTATTTATGAAAATTTATTAAAAAAAGCAAATGGAAATATATCTTTAATTATAGATTGTTTATATGAAACTATAGAAACTTATAATTTTAAAGGAAGTAATTTTAATCCAGAACATGATTTTGATATAGAAATGGATATTCAAATTGAACGTGTTAAAACTTTAAGAAAAATGGATGCTCATAAACCTAAATTATATATATAAAAAAAGACCATTGGTCTTTTTTATATATAACAATTATCATAAGTAAAAGAGTAGGTTTTATTAAAGAGTTTTTCAATCTTATCTTTTTTTATTTTGTATCATAATTTTTTTAGAAAAGACTTAATTAATGTGTATGGTATTTTTTTTACTTCATAATATGAAATAACTTTGTTCATAACCGGACGGGAAGGGTTCGAATAAAAAATAAAAAAGGCTTAAAGCCTTTTTCTTATTTTTTTGGTGCAGGTGAAGGGACTTGAACCCCCATGTCGTAAGACACTAGATCCTAAGTCTAGCGCGTCTGCCAATTTCGCCACACCTGCAATTAAAAAAATGGTGGACCTTGTAGGACTCGAACCTACGACCGTCCGGTTATGAGCCGGATGCTCTAACCAACTGAGCTAAAGGTCCATACACATTACTTATTAATAATAACATATTAAAAAAAATTATGCAATACAAAATTTAAAAAAATTCAAATTTATTTGAATATATAGTTTTTATTATGTTATAATTAACTAGGATGTGATTTTATGAAATTATATAATACATTAACAAGAACAGTTGAAGAGTTTATTCCTAATAATAAAGATTGTGTTACTATGTATACATGTGGTCCTACAGTATATCATTATGCACATATAGGTAATCTTAGAACATATATCTTTGAAGATGTTTTAGAAAAAACATTGAATTATATTGGATATAATGTAAAAAGATGTATGAATATAACAGATGTTGGACATCTTACAAGTGATTCAGATAGTGGCGAAGATAAAATGTTAAAAGGAGCTAAAAGAGAACACAAAACTGTTTTAGAAATAGCAGATTATTATACAAATGAGTTTAAAAAAGATACAGAAAAATTAAATATTAAATGGCCAGAAATCGTATCAAAAGCAACTGATAATATTGATATGTATATTAATATAGTAGAAAAACTATTAAAAGATGAATATGCATATATAAGTGGTGGTAATGTTTATTTTGATACATCTAAATTAGAAGATTATTATAAACTTACAAATCATAATGTAGATGAAATGGTTGTAGGTGTAAGAGAAGGTGTAGAAGAAGATTTAAGTAAAAAGAATCAAGCTGACTTTGTACTTTGGTTTACTAAATCAAAATTTGATGATCAAGAACTTAAATGGGATAGTCCATGGGGAGTAGGATATCCTGGTTGGCATATAGAATGTTCTGGAATAAGTATTAAAAACCTAGGAGAATATTTAGATATACATTGTGGTGGAATAGATAATATATTTCCACATCATACAAATGAAATAGCTCAATCAGAATCCTATTTAGGTCATAAATGGTGTAGTTATTGGGTACATGGTGAATACTTAAATGATGAAACAGGTAAAATGAGTAAATCAAAAGGAGAATTTTTAACAGTATCATTATTAGAAGAAAAAGGATATTCACCAATTCATTATAGATTTATGTGTTTAAATTCATCATATAGAAAAGTGTTAGTATTTAGTTATGATGCATTAGATCAAGCACGTAATTCTTATCAAAAACTTAAAAATAAAATTAAAAGTTTAAATAAAAATTTAAATAAAGAATTAGATAATGTAAAAACAGAAGAATATAAAAATAAATTTAAAGAAGCATTAGAAAATGATTTAAATACATCGCTTGCTTTAACAGTAATATATGATTTATTAAAAGATGATGTTAATGATACTACTAAACTTTATTTAATAGAAGATTTTGATAAAGTGTTATCACTTGATTTATTAAAAGAAGAAAAAGTAGAAGTAGATAGTGAATTATTAGAATACATTAATTCAATGATAAATAAAAGAAATGAAGCAAAACAAAATAAAGATTATGCTTTAGCAGATCAAATAAGAAATGAGTTAGAAGAAAAAGGAATCTTAATAAAAGATACAAGAGAAGGAACTATATATGAATTAAAATAGCAAATACAAAAAGTATTTGTTATTTTATTGTTGACAAACAATTGTTCGTTGGATATAATTTTTATAGTAAATCATTTGTTTCATTAAAGAATTAAAGTGATTTATGGTATAATTGAGATAGGTGATTTTATGTATGGTTATATAAAAGGTAAAGTAACAGAAATAGAAAGTAATTATATAATTTTAGAAAATAATAATATAGGTTATTTAGTTTTTACAGCAAGTCCTTATTCATTTAATATAAATGAAGATTATAAAATATATATTTATCAAAATGTAAAAGAAGATGAAATTTCTTTATATGGTTTTAAATCAAAAGAAGAAAAAGAATTATTTTTAAAATTGATTGATGTAAAAGGGTTAGGGCCTAAAATGGCATTACCAATAATTGCAACTAACAATATAAATGATGTTATTGAAGCTATTGAAAAAAGTGATGTTAATTACTTAAAGAAATTCCCAAAAATTGGAGATAAAGTAGCCCGTCAAATAATATTAGATTTAAAAGGTAAATTAATTACAAGTGAAAATGAAAAAGTAGATAATAATGAAGAATTAGTAGAAGCATTAGAAGCATTAGGTTATAAAAAACAAGATGTTAAGAAAATTCTTCCAAATATAAAAGAAGATAAAATAGAAAATCAAATAAAAGAAGCATTGAAATTATTACTTAAGTAGGTGATTAAATGGATGAAAGAATTATAACAAATCATGAACTTGAAGAAGATACATTTGAAAGTTCTATAAGACCAGATAGTATAGATGAATATATTGGTCAAACAGAAGTAAAAGAAAATTTAAATATATTTATAAAAGCAGCTAAAATGAGAGATGAATCTTTAGATCATGTATTACTTTATGGTCCACCAGGACTTGGTAAAACAACACTTTCATATATAATAGCAAATGAACTTGGTACAAATATTAAAACCGCAAGTGGACCTTCTATAGAAAAAGCAGGAGATTTAGCAGCTATCCTTTCGACATTAGAAGAAGGTGATGTTTTATTTATCGATGAAATTCATAGAATACCAAGATATATAGAAGAAATATTATATCCAGCAATGGAGGATTTTAAATTAGATATAATAGTTGGTAGTGATTCAACAAGTAGAAATATAAGAATTGACTTACCACCATTTACACTAGTAGGAGCAACTACTCGTGCAGGAGATTTAACAAGTCCTCTTAGAGATAGATTTGGAATTATATCTAAATTACAATTTTATACAGTAGATGAATTAAAAGAAATAGTTAAAAGAACTTCTAGAGTACTTGATACACCAATTGAAGATGATGCAGCTATAGAACTTGCTAGAAGAAGTAGAGGTACACCTAGAATTGCCAATCGTTTATTTAAAAGAGTTAGAGATTTTGCTTATGTAATGAATGATGGAGTAATTAATTTAGAAGTTACTAAACAAGCATTAGATAGACTTAAAGTTGATAAATTAGGACTTGATGATACAGATCATAATTTACTTAAAGCAATAATTGAAAGATTTAATGGAGGACCAGTTGGTATAGAAGCAATTGCTTCATCAATTGGAGAAGAACAAACAACAATAGAAGATGTATATGAACCATATTTATTACAAACAGGATTACTTAAAAGAACAAGTAGAGGTAGAGTTGTAACAGAAAAAGCATATGAACATCTAGGAATTCCAAAAGAAAGTAAGTGATTAAATGAAAACAGATGATTTTGATTTTGAATTACCAGAAAGATTAATTGCGCAAACACCTATTAAAAATAGAGATGAATCACGTATGTTAGTTTTAGATAAAGAAACTGGTAATATAGAACATAAACATTTTAATGAAATAATAAATTATTTAAATGAAGGAGATACTTTAGTTCTTAATGATACTAAGGTAATACCTGCTAGACTTTATGGTGTAAAAGAAGATACAAATGCTGTAATAGAAATATTAATGTTGAAAGAATTAGGAGAAAATAGTTGGGAATGTTTAACAAAACCAGCTAAAAGAATTAAATTAGGTACAGTAGTATCTTTTGGTGATGGAAGACTTAAAGCAATATGTACAGAAATAAAAGAAGAAGGTATAAGAGTATTTGAACTTAAGTATGAAGGTATTTTATATGAAATATTAGATTCACTTGGAGAAATGCCACTTCCACCATATATACATGAAAAATTAGAAGATAAAGATAGATATCAAACAGTATATGCTAAAAATATAGGTAGTGCAGCTGCTCCAACAGCAGGTCTTCATTTTACAAAAGAATTAATAAGTAAAATAGAAGAAAAAGGTATAAATGTAGCTTACGTAACTTTACATGTAGGACTTGGAACATTTAGACCAGTTAATGTAGAAGATGTAACAAAACATAAAATGCATAGTGAATTTTATGTAATGAGTAAAGAAACAGCAGATATTTTAAATAAAGCAAAACAAGAAAATAGAAGAATTATTAGTGTTGGAACAACATCGACTAGAACATTAGAAACTATAATGAATTTATATGGTGAATTTAGAGAATGTTCAGGATGGACAGAAATATTTATATATCCAGGATATGAATTTAAAGCAGTTAATTCACTTATAACTAATTTTCATCTTCCTAAATCAACACTTGTTATGTTAGTTAGTGCCTTAGCCGGAAAAGATAATATAATGAATGCTTATAATGAAGCTATAAAGGAAGAGTATAGATTCTTCTCGTTTGGAGATTCTATGTTTATAAAATGACAAAAGAATTTGAAATAATAAGTGAAGCAACAAAAAATTATGTTATATGTTCAGGGGCTAAAGGTTATGAAGAATTTAAATTAATTTCAACTTTATCAAATATTATAATTAATGTAAAAGATAGAAAAGATAATTTTAAATTTATAAAAAAATATTCATTTAAAGAAATAGATAAATTGGTAACAAATTTTTTAGAAGAATTGAATCCATCTTATAGAGAATATTATGAAATTAGAAAAGAAGATGGTTCTATAATATTTGATAATAATAAAGAAAAATATAATGATGGTGCGTTTAGTGAATATGATGAAATTTATAATAACAGAATAATATATATTCCTTTGAGAGGTACATTGGAAGATGCATTTGCAATTATTCATGAACTTTTTCATGATATAAATGCGGATGAAAAACATAAAAGTATTGCTAGAATGTTTTGTACAGAAGGAATATCTTTATTAGGAGAAATGTTATTAGAAGATTATTTAGTAGCTAATAAAGTAAAAGATGCTAGAACATCCATGAATCACTCATTGTATTGTGTTAAATCAAAAGCAATAGAATTAGATTTTAATATAAAATTAGTATTAAAATATTTAGAGAATAATTATATAGATGTAGCTGATATTATGGATTTGATTGAAACATATCCTGGTAATTATGGTAGTGATTTATCGTTTTCAATTCAAAAAATTGTTGAATTAGAAGATTTAACTATAGATGTTGAACAAACTTATATATTAGGTACTTTATTAGCAACTTATATGTATGATAGAATAAAAAATAATAAAAATAATATTAATGAATTGTTTGAACTTAATCAAGAATTAAAAAATTATAAGTTTGGGCAAGTTTTGGATTATTTAGAAATAAAATGTAATGGTTGGGATTTTCATGATGATACATATGAAAAATTAGAACGATGTTATAAAAAATATATAAAAAGTAGGTGATTTATGAAAGTAATTTGTATTGTTGGACCTACAGGAGTAGGAAAAACAAAATTAAGTATTGAACTTGCAAAAGTTTATAATGGTGAAATTATAAATGCAGATTCAACACAAGTATATAAAGGATTAGATATTGCAACTGCAAAAGTAACAGAAGAAGAAAAAGAAAATATTAAACATCACTTATTTGATATAAAAGAAATAACAGAAGACTATACTGTTTATGATTATCAGCGTGATGCAAGAAGTAAAATAGAAGAATTAATAAAAAATGATAAAACACCTATATTAGTTGGAGGAACAGGTCTTTATATAAAAGCTTGTTTATATGATTATAAATTTGAAGAAGAAACTATAAAACAAGACTATAGTAACTATACAAATGAAGAATTATATAAAAAATTATTAAGTATTGATCCTAATACAGAAATCCATGTTAATAATAGAAAAAGAGTAGAAAGAGCTTTAGATTACTATTATTCAAATAATGAAGCAATTAGTTCTAAAGAAAAAACAGATAAATTACTTTATGATGTAGTATTTATTGGTCTTACTACAGATAGAGAAAATTTATATGATAGAATTAATAAAAGAGTAGATATTATGGTAAATAATGGTTTACTTATTGAAGCCAAAAAAATATATGATACAAATATAAAAACAAAAGCAGTATTAACACCAATTGGTTATAAAGAATTATTTCCATATTTTGAAAAAGAAAGCAATTTAGAAGAATGTTTAGAATTAATAAAACAACGAAGTAGAAGATATGCTAAAAAACAATATACATGGTTTAATAATCAAATGAAAATAAATTGGTTTAATACAAATTATGAAGATTTTAATAAAACAGTGGAAGAAATTAAAAAGTTTATAGGAGGTAATTTATGACACCACATATTGAAGCAAAAAAAGGAGAAATAGCAAAAACAGTTTTAATGCCAGGAGATCCATTAAGAGCAAAATATATAGCTGAAACTTATTTAGAAAATTATAAATTAGTTAATAATGTTAGAGGAATGTTTGCATATACTGGAACATATAAAGGAGAAGAAGTAACAGTAATGGCAAGTGGAATGGGAATGCCAAGTATTGGTATTTATTCGTATGAATTATTTAAATTTTATGATGTAGAAAATATTATTAGAGTAGGATCTGCAGGGTCATATGTTAGTGATTTAAACATATATGATGTAGTACTTGTAGATAGTTGTTATTCAGAATCAAGTTTTGCAAAAACACAAAATGATTGTGAAGATAATATTTTATCTTCAAATGATGAATTAAATAATATAATAGTAGAAACAGCTAAAGAAACAAATAAAAAATTATTTGTTGAAAGAATACATAGTAGTGATGTTTTTTATAAAGAAAATAATAAATATCCAGAATTAGTCGAAAAATATGGAGTAAAAGCAGTAGAAATGGAATCATTTGCTTTATTTCACAATGCTAAAGTATTAAATAAAAAAGCAACATGTTTACTTACTATTTCAGATAGTTTTATAACACATGAAGAAACAACAAGTGAACAAAGACAAACTAGTTTTAATGAAATGATCACTTTAGCACTAGATTCTGCAATAAAAATGAATTAAGTGGATATAATAAAAAAAGGTGATAAAATGGATTATAAAAAAATGCAAAATAAAAATTATAATTTACATATCATTAATACTGATAAATTTAAAACTATTAATGTAAAAATAAATTTTAAAAGAAAAATAAAAAAAGATGAAATAACTATAAGAACTTTATTAAATGATTTACTGATTAATACTAGTAAAAAGTATAAAACTTCTAGAGATATAGTAATTGAAACAGAAGAATTATATGATTTAGGAGTAAGTTCTAATCCTCATAAATCAGGTAATTATCATATTATTTCATTTAAGGAAACTTTTTTAAATGAAAAATATACTGAAGAAGAAATGAATAAGAAATCGATTGAATTTTTACTTGAGCTTATATTTAATCCAAATATAATAAATAATAAATTTGATAAAGAATATTTTGATATAATAAAAAGAACAGTTGAAAATGATATTAAAAGTTTAAAAGATAATACTAAAAAATATAGTGTAACTCGATTATATGAAGAAATGGATAAAGGACCACTTTCATATAGAAGTTGTGGATATCTGGAAGATTTAGATAAAATAACAGAAGAAAATTTATATGATTATTATAAATCTGTTGTAGAAAATGATAAGATTGATATATTTATAATTGGAAATTTAAATCATACATATGAAGAAATATTTGATAAATATATACCAGATACTATAAGAATTGAGGATAATATATCACATTATTTAGATTTAGAAATAAAAGAAGAACAAGAAAAGCGAGAATTGATTGATACAAATCAAAGTAAATTATCTATAGGCCTTAAAATAAAAAATATGACAGATTTTGAATTAAAATATGTAGTAAGTTTATATTCACTTATTTTAGGAGGAAGTTCTAATTCTAAATTATTTAAAGTTGTTAGAGAAGAAAATTCTCTATGCTATTATATAAATTCTACAGTATCAGTTTTATCAAAAATAATAACAATTACAGCAGGTATAAATAGTAGTGATTATGATAAAACAATTAGTCTTATAAAACAACAATTAGAATGTATTAAAAATGGAAATATAACAAAAGAAGAAATAAAAGAAGCTAAAAAAATATATATAAGTGGATGCAAAGAAATTGAAGATTCGCCGGTTTCAATAATTAATAATTATTTATCACATGAATATGCCAACTTAGATTTAATTGATGATAGAATAAAGAATATAGAAAAGGTAACCTTAGAAGATATTATTAATTTAAGCCAAAAAGTAGAAATGGATACAATATTTTTATTAGAAGGGACAAATGAAAATGAAGAAACAGACTCTGAATAATTTAGATATAGATATTTATAGTGAAGTATTAGAAAATGGATTAAGAGTATTTGTAGTTCCTAAATGTGATGTTAATAATATATATGCTACTTTTTCTACAGATTATGGTTCTATACAAAATGAATTTGAAGTTAATGGTGAAATGATTAAAGTACCTGATGGAGTTGCACATTTTTTAGAACATAAAGTATTTGAGCAAAAAGACGGAATAGATCCATTTACTTTTTATAGTAAAACTGGAAGTGATTGTAATGCTAATACATCTAATTATAAAACAACCTATTTGTTTGTAGGACAAGAAAAATTAGAAGAAAATTTAAATTATTTATTAGATTTTGTTGGAGAACCATATTTTACAGATGAAAATGTTGAAAAAGAAAAAGGTATAATTGAACAAGAAATAAAAATGTATCAAGATGATCAAGAAATAAGTTCAGTAGAAAAAATAACTTATAATGCATTTGTTAATCATCCTATAAAAATACCTATAATTGGTACAATTGATAGTATAAATAGTATAACAAAAGATGATTTATATAATTGTTATAATACATTTTATAACCCTAAAAATATGTTTGTTGTAGTAACTGGTAATGTAAAACCAGAAGAAGTTATAAATATAATAAAAGAAAATCAAAAGAAAAAGACATTTAAAGAAATTACAAAGATTAAATTAAAAGAATATGATGAACCTGATGATGTATCATTAAAAGAAGAAATTTTATATCATAATGTTACTATTCCTAAACTTTTGATAGGATATAAATTTAATATTGAAAATATTGATATTGATGAAAGAACATTAAATAATTTTGTAGCAATATTTTCAGATTTAAAATTTGGATCTACATCCGAATTTACTGAACGAATGAAACAAGAAGGAATAATAACAAAAGATATAGAATTTTGTACAATAAAAACAGATAAACATTTATTATTGATATTAATAGGAGAAACAGAAGAACAAGAAAAATTATTAAAATTTATAGATGAAGAATTTAAAAAAATAAATATAAGTGAAAAAGAATTTAATAGAAAGAAAAAAACGGCTATTAGTTCTTGTATATATATGACAGATAGTATATATAGTTTAAATTCCTTTATAATGAATTCACTTATTGTAGATAAAAAAATCAATTATGAAATTTATCAACATTATAAAAATTTAAGTTATGATAAATTTATTAATTTTTTAAATAATTTAAATTTTGATAATAAAACAATATTATATGTTAATAAGAAATAGTGTCAGTTGACACTTTTTTAATATTTTTATTAAAAAAAATTGATAAAAAAAATATATTTTGTTATTATAGTAATAGGTGATAGTATGAATAAAAAAGGATTTACTTTAATTGAACTTTTAGCTGTAATAGTAATTTTAGGATTGGTTGCTTTAGTAGCAATTACAACAGTGTCAGGGGCTATTAAATCTTATAAAAATAGTTTATATCAAAATCAAATAAATAATATAGAATCTGCAGCTCATGTATGGGGTTCAGATCATATGTTATTACTACCAAATGATAGTTCTACAACTGGTAGTACTTGTGAATATGAAAATATTAATAATTGTCCTACAAGTTATAATAAACTTATATTAAATTTGAGTGTATTACAAGATGGTGGATATATTGATAAGGATTTAAAAAGTGTTAAAACAAAAAAAGCTTTTGATAATTTAGAAATTGTCATAACAAAGAATGGAAAAAAATTAGAATATGAAGTTATAGATCAAACTTATTATGTATATGAAATAGGTGATGAAATTACAGTACAACTTAATGATTCTGATTCTATGAATTTTTATGTTATTGAAGATAGTAAAGATAATACAAAATATGTAAAAGCTATATCAGTTGAACCATTATCTACTGATAATGTAGCTTGGTGTAGTGAATGTACAACAAATATAAATGGACCAACAACTATAAATGAAAATTTAAGCTTATTAGGATGGAATAATGTAACAGAAAAAAGATTGATAACAAATGATGAATTTACTAATATTATAAATACATTACAAAATAATTCAGATGCAGATAAAACATGGGTAAGTGGAAATTATTGGACAAGTACAACAAATGGTACAACATCTGCATATTATGTTAATGCAACATCAGAATTAATTGAAGATCAAATAACAAATAGTCATCAAATAAGACCTGTAATAAAAATTAGTAAAACATATGTTAAATTAAAATAAATACTGAATAATCAGTATTTTTTTTTATAGACTAAAATAAGCAAAAATGATAAAATGAATATGGTGATATTATGTTATATACAAATATAAAAAATAATAAAATAAAAGATATAAAAAAATTAAATCAGAAAAAATATCGTGATAGAGAAAATTTATTTTTAATAGAAGGAGAACATTTAGTATTAGAAGCGTATAAAAAAGGTGTAATAAAAGAACTTATTTTAGAACAAAATACAATATTTCCTTTAGATGTTCCTACCATATATGTAACTAATGATGTATTAAATTATATAAGTGAATTAGAAACACCACAAAATATAATGGCTGTTTGTAATAAAATACAAGAAAAAGAAAATTTAAATGATAGAATACTTATACTAGATGGAATACAAGATCCAGGTAATTTAGGAACAATTATTAGAAGTGCTGTGGCATTTAATATAGACACAATTATTTTGAGTAATGATACAGTAGATTTATACAATAGTAAAGTTGTAAGAGCTAGTCAAGGATTGATGTTTCATTTAAATATTATAAAAAAAGATTTGTTAGAAATTTTACCTTCTTTAAAAGAAAATGGTTATAAAATAATAGGTACAAAAGTAACTCATGGAAATAGTTTAAAAACACTTGCAAAAAATGAAAAATTTGCTATAATAATGGGCAATGAAGGAAGCGGTATCAAAGAAGAAACAGAAGAGTTGTGTGATGAATTTGTTTATATTGATATGAATCCTAATTGTGAAAGTTTAAATGTAGGGGTTGCAACTAGTATAATACTATATGAATTAGATAAGTAGGTGATTTATGGATTTTATATATGTTGGTGAAATTGTAAATACACATGGTATAAAAGGTGAAGTAAGAATCATCTCTGAATTTAAATATAAAAAAGAAGTATTTAAAAAAGGATTTAAAATTTATATAGATAAAGAAAAAGAAATGACTATAAATACATACCGAGTTCATAAAATGTATGATATGGTAACTTTTGAAGATATAAATGATATTAATGATGTAATAGAATACAAAGGATTAAATGTTTATATAAATAGAGAAGATTTAAAAATAGATGGAATATTAGATGAAGATATAATTGGTTTAAATGCATATTCTATTGATAAAGAAATAGGAGTTGTAACTGAAATATTAAAAAGTAAAGCACATGATATATTAGTAGTAGAAAAAAATAATATAAGATCTTTAATTCCATATATAAATGAATTTGTAGAAGAAATTGATTTAGAAAATAAAAAAATATATATAAAAGAAATAGAGGGATTAATAAATGAAGATTGATATTTTAACTCTTTTTCCTAATATGTTTGATGGATTTTTAAATGAATCAATTATTAAAAGAGCTAGGGAAAAAGGGTTAGTAGAAATAAATATTCATAATATAAGAAATTATACATTAGATCCACATAAAAAAGTTGATGATTATCCATATGGTGGAGGAAGAGGTATGGTTCTTATGTGCCAACCGGTAGTAGATGCAATAGAAAACTTTAGAACAGAAGATTCAAAAGTAATTCTTATGTGTCCACAAGGAATAAAATATGATCAAAAAGTAGCATATAATTTAAAAGAATTAAAACATATAATTCTAGTATGTGGTCATTATGAAGGTTATGATGAAAGAATAAGAGAATTTGTTGATTTAGAAATAAGTATAGGCGATTTTATTTTAACAGGTGGAGAAATACCTGCTATGGCAATAACTGATAGTATAACAAGACTTATAGATGGAGTTATTGAAAAAGAATCATATGAAAATGAATCATTTAATAATAATTTATTAGATTATCCAACCTATACTAAACCTCAAGAATATAAGGGATTAAAAGTTCCAGAAGTATTACTTTCAGGACATCATGAAAATATAAATAAATGGAGAATGGAAGAAAGTATAAAGAGAACTAGTTTAAGAAGACCAGATTTATTAAAGAAGGATGATTAATATGGAAAAAACTTATACAATTGTAAGAGAACAAAATAATGGAGAAAAAATTTATATTGATTATACAAAATTTAATGGATATAAAGTAAGACCAAGAAATAATGTTAAATATGAAGGTGTAAAAGTAAATTCTTTGGTTATATTAAAACCATCTTTTATAGAAAAACTTCTTAAAAAGAAAGTTAAAAGAAAATTAGATTTTTATCTTCAATACATAATATCATTGATGGATAACAATGAAGAAGATGGTAATGTGGGTAATTTAAAATTAGCACTTGATGATTTAGCACGTTATAAATCAATTGTAGAATATAAGTATAGAAAGTATTTAGATCAAAAATATATTAATCTACTTTTAAAGAAAATAGATATATTAGAACATGAAATAAAAATGAAATTGATATATAAACAAGAAGAAGTTTATGAAATGGAAGAAACAATAGGAAAATCTAGATAAAATAATGCTAGATTTTTTTAATTTTGTGTATTGTAATGAATAAAATGTGTTATAATTAAATAGAATAGAAAATGGTGATAATATGGATCAAACAAATATATCGCAAATTTGTAGTAGAAAAATAGAGGATAATGTAGTATCAACTAAATTAGTAATAGAAAAGCAAATAAATTTATTTGAAAAGTTACTTGTTAGAAATATAGTAAGTCAATTTAAAAATACAGATGTAGAAAGATTAAATGCTTTAGTTTTACAATATTTTTCAGAACCTGTAAAAGTTAAAATAGATGGAATTTTTTCTGGAATTAAAACAGAAGAATTAAATTTTTATAGTAAAAATTTAAAAACAGTTGATTTAATATTTAAAGGTACTATAGATAAACGTAATAAAACAATTTATTTAGATAACATCATAAAAAAAATAACATTAAAGGAAAATAGTGTAGAAAATGTATTTAATTTTATAATGAAAGATAATAATGATGATATAGGAATAGATAGAATTTTTAAACAATTTATTGAAAAAGTGATGTTGTTTTCTAGGTTATCAGTTGATGAAAAAGGAGAACTACATGAATTGTCTGTTAGATATTATGGTATATTAAAACAAGATATGTATTCTTCATTAGAAAAGATGTTTATAGCTAATCAAAAAGGAACTATAAATGAAATAGAAAATGAAATGGATAAACAAGAAGTAAGAGGTAAAACAACAGCAATATCAAAATTTGAAAGAAAATTAACTACACAAGCTATATTAGTAATGGAAAAATTATTAAATGATTCAATATTAAAGAATAAAAAGATTGCACTTGAAGACTTAAAAGTATGTTCTTCTTCAGTAGTGGATTTAATTTTTAAAACATTACCAGAGGAATTTCAAGATCAACGTGAATTATTAGAAGTAATTGTAGATACAAATGTAAATGAACGTTTAAGTAAACTTTTAGAAGATGAAGTTAGTAAATTAAAAATTAATATAAGCGCAATAAATAATAATAAAATAGAAAATGAATTGTATGAAGAAAAAAGATATAAAAATATTGATGAATATGAATGTGAATTTGATTTAGTTAATAAAGTTTATCAAGATGTATTACATGAAATTAGAATTGCTTATGATATTCCAGAAGATGATATTAAGTCTAAAAAGATTGATATGATTATATTAAGTGAAACTAATTCAACTAAAATGGTTTTACAAAAACTAATTAATATGATTAATTATGAAAATAAAAAAAATCTAAACGAAGTTACAGAAAAAATGTATGAAAGTAGAGATAAATTTTGTAGTACAAATAATGACATTGAAAATGAAGAAACAAAATCACCAAATAAAATGTAATTAAAAAAAGAAAAAAATGTTTACAAATTAAATAAATTGTGTTAGAATTATTTGTGGCTATATATTTTTATATAGATTTTATAAGTGGGAGCGCGGATAATAAACCACTTAAGAGTGATCTTAAGGCATTAGAACCACTCGCGAAAAAAATAATAGGAGGTGTTTTTCGTGGCAAAAGAAATTACAAAAGTAATCAAAATTCAAATAGAAGCTGGAAAAGCAACACCAGCACCACCAGTTGGAACAGTTTTAGGACCTGCAGGTGTTAACTTACAAGAATTTTGTACAAAATATAATGATGCAACAAGAGATAAAATGGGAGATGTATTACCAGTAGAAATCACAGTTTATGAAGATAGATCATTTGATTTCGTAATCAAAACTCCACCAACAGCTTTCTTAATTAAGAAAATAACAGGAATTAAAAAAGGATCAACTAAAGGAGCTAATGAAACAGTTGGTAAATTAACTCAAGAACAATTAAAACAAATAGCAGAAATTAAATTGCCTGATTTAAACGCATATACAGTAGAAGATGCAATGAAAATTGTAGCTGGTACTGCTAAAAATATGGGTATTGAAGTAGAAGACTAAAAAATACATATAGGTTATACCTATGTGGAAGGATAAATCCGCTATACCACATAAGGAGGTTAAAAAAATGAAAAAAAGCAAAAAATATTTAGAAGCTTCTAAAAAAGTAGAAAAAAGTAAATTATATACTAAAGAAGAAGCAATTAAATTAGTTAAAGAAACATCAGTAACAAATTTTGACTCTTCAGTAGAACTTGCTATGAGACTTAATCTTGATACTAAAAAAGCAGATCAACAATTAAGAGGAGCAATCGTTTTACCAAATGGTACAGGTAAAACTAAAAGAGTTTTAGTTTTAGCTAAAGGTGAAGCTGCTAAAGCTGCAGAAGCTGCAGGAGCTGATTATGTAGGAGATATGGATTACATAGAAAAAATCGAAAAAGAAGGATGGTTCGAATTCGATACTATGATAGCTACTCCAGATATGATGCCTGCATTAGGTAAAATTGGTAAACTTTTAGGACCTAAAGGTTTAATGCCAAATCCAAAAACTGGAACAGTTACAATGGATACTAAAAAAGCAGTTGAAGATGTTAAAAAAGGACGTGTAGAATATCGTACAGATAGTTATGGTAACGTACATGTTATAATTGGAAAAGTTTCATTTGATGATTCAAAATTAATTGAAAATTTAGATGCTTTCGTATCATTAATACACAAATCAAAACCAGCAGTAGTTAAAGGAAAATATATTTTAAATATATCAGTTTCATCTACTATGGGACCTGGTGTAAAAATTGATACAAATAGCTTTGACTTTTAATTATATTTGTGATATAATTAATTCGTTCACATGAAAAATTGGATATTTGTACCGTAGACAGTAGGGGAGAAATCTTAATTATCCTACCGAGGAACTTTTATAGATTCTTGGCCTTACTCTACGTAAGGCTTTTATATGGTACTTTATATGAATGGAGGTGCAGATGTGGCTAATCAAAAAATAATAGAAGCAAAAGCTAATGTTGTTTCTGAAATCGAATCTAAAATTAAAGATTCATCTTCAATAGTTTGGTTTGAATACAGAGGACTTACAGTTACTGAAACAAATGAATTAAGAAGAAAATTAAAAGAAACAGACTCTGACTATAAAGTATACAAAAATACTTTAGCTAAAAGAGCACTAGACAATTTAAAAATCGATTTAGGAGATAATTTAAATGGTCCAAAAGCTATCGCATTTGGTAAAGATGCAGTAGCACCAATCAAAGTTCTTAGTGATTTTGCTAAAGAACATAAAGCATTAGAATTAAAAGTAGGAATCGTAGATGGTGAAGTAGCAGATATTAATATGTTAAAAGAACTTGCTTCAATCCCATCAAGAGAAGGATTACTTACAATGTTTGCAAGTGGACTTCTTGCAATACCAAAAGATTTTGCAATTTGCTTAGATTTACATAGTAAAAATTTAGAAGGTTAATAGAAAGAAGGAGGAATTGAAATGGCAAAAATAAGCGCAAAAGAAATTATAGATTCATTAAAAGAAATGACTCTATTAGAAATTAAAGAAGTAGTAGACTTAATGAAAGAAGAATTTGGAGTAGATCCAAGTGCAGTAGCAGTTGCTGCAGCACCTGCAGGAGCAGCTGTAGAAGAAGGACCAAGCAGTGTTAATGTTGTATTAGCAAGTGCTGGTGCTAACAAAATCGCTGTTATCAAATTAGTTAGAGAAGTAACTGGTTTAGGATTAAAAGAAGCTAAAGATATAGCTGACAACGGTGGAGTTGTTAAAGAAAAAGTTGCTGCTGACGAAGCTAACCAAATTAAAGCTCAATTCGAAGAAGCTGGAGCTACTATCGAATTACAATAATTAAAATATTAGGTTGTAGCCTGTACTAAAATATTAGTATGGGCTTTAACCATCTATTAAAGGAGGTATTATGTCACATTATTTTACAAACGATGATATTAAAAGTGAAGAACAAAAAATAGTGTGTCAGATTAATGATACTCCTTTTTCGTTTTTTACAGATAATGGTGTGTTTTCAAAAAAAGGATTAGATTTTGGAACTAGATCATTGTTAGAAAATTTAGATATTGATAATTTAAAAGGTGATATATTAGATTTTGGATGTGGATATGGTCCAATTGGAATATATATATCAAAAATCAAAAATATAAAAGTAGATATGATTGATATTAATTTAAGAAGTATAGAATTAGCTAAAAAAAATGCTTTACTTAATAAAGTTAATGTTAATGTATTTGAAAGTAATATTTACGAAAATATAAATAAAAAATATGATTTTATTATTTCTAATCCACCTATTAGAGTAGGGAAGAAAATTCTTTATGAAATATTATTTGATGCTAGTAAATACTTAAAAGAAAATGGAGAATTATGGATAGTTATAAATAAAGATCAAGGAGCAAAAACAGTCTTAAAAGATTTAGAGTCAAAATATAAAGTAGAACTTGTTAAAAAAAATAAAGGTTTTTACATAATTAAGGCTCAGAATCAATTGACAAATTGAAAAAGTTTTGGTAAAATTATAAATTGGTTGTATGTACTTATTTTTATGAGTACATTCTTTGTTAAAATAGTATATGGGGTGAGAAAGTGGCTTATACAGTAAAAAAATTTGGAGATCATCGCGAGAGAAGAAATTATGGAAAAACAAAGAACGCTATAGAACTTTCTAATTTATTAGAAATTCAAAAAAAATCATATGATTGGTTTATTCAAGAAGGAATAAAAGAAGTTATTGAAGAAATTTTTCCTATTGAAGATTTTCAAGGAAAATTATCTTTAGAATTTGGAGATTATTCTTTTGAACAACCTAGATACTCAATTAAAGGATGCAAAGAAAGATATTCAACTTATGCTGCACCTTTAAAAGTAGAAGCTAGACTTTTTAATCATGAAACAGGAGAAGTAAAAGAACAAGAAATTTATCTTGGAGATATGCCTGTTATGACTGAAGGTGGAACATTTATTGTCAATGGGGCAGAAAGAGTTATCGTTTCACAATTAGTTAGAAGTCCATCAGTTTATTTTGGTAAAGAAATAGATAAAAATGGTAGACTTGTAATTACATCACAAATAATTCCTAATAGAGGAACATGGCTAGAATATGAAATAGATGCTAGAAATGTAATTTATGTAAGAATTGATAGAACTAGAAAAGTTCCATTAACTACATTATTACGTGCAGTTGGTCTATCTAGTGATGATGATATCGTTGATTTATTTGGACAAAGTGATTATTTAGAATTAACAATGGCTAAAGATTCAAATAAAAATACAGATGAATCATTAATAGATATTCATTCTAAATTAAGACCAGGTGAACCATCTACATTAGATAGTGCTAAAAATCAATTAATCACAAGATTCTTTGATTCATTTAGATATGATTTAGCTAAAGTTGGTCGTTATAAATTTAATAAAAAATTAAATGTTATTGATAGATTACTTGGATGTACATTAGCTGAAGATGTTAAAGATGGAAAAAAAGTAGTTGCAGAAAAAGGAACAGTAGTTACTAAAGAAGTATTAGAAACTATTAAACCAGCTTTTGCAAATGGATTTGGTGTAAAAGAAGTATTAATCAATTCTGAACTTGATACTTATAATAAAGTTCAAATGGTTAAAGTATATTCTAAAATGAACCCAGATAAAATTGTTAATGTAATTGGTAACGATTATACAACTGAAATAAAAAGACTTACAGTATCAGATATTTATGCTGCAACATCTTATTATTTAAACTTACTTGAAGGAATAGGAAATTATGACGAAATAGATCATTTATCAAATAGACGTGTTCGTCAAGTAGGAGAATTATTACAAAATCAATTTAAAGTTGGTTTAAGCCGTATTGAAAGAGTAATTAGAGATAGAATGAGTACTCAAGAAATAACTGAAGTAACTCCAAAATCTTTAATCAATATTAGACCACTTACTGCTGCTATAAAAGAATTCTTTGGTAGTAGTCAATTATCACAATTCATGGATCAAATCAATCCAGTAGCAGAACTTACAAATAAGAGAAGATTATCTTCTTTAGGACCTGGTGGATTATCTAGAGATAGAGCAGGTATGGATGTACGTGACGTTAATCCAAGTCACTATGGAAGACTTTGTCCAGTTGAATCACCAGAAGGACCAAACATCGGTCTTATCACTTCACTTGCTTCATATGCAAGAGTAGATGATTATGGATTTATAATGACACCATATCGTAAAGTTAATGATGGTGTATTAACAGATGAAGTAGTTTATATGACTGCTGATGAAGAATTAGATTATTATATTTCTCAAGCTTCAATTGAACTTGATAAAAATAATAAAATAACAGCTGAAAGAGTTCCAGCTAGATATCGTGGAGAAAATATCATGATTGAATCTGAAAAAGTAGATTATGCAGATGTTTCACCACAACAAGTAGTATCAATTGCAACTCAAGGAATTCCATTCCTAGATCACGATGATGGTAAACGTGCACTGATGGGTGCCAACATGCAACGTCAAGCAATTCCACTTATAAAAACAGAAGCACCACTTGTAGGAACAGGTGTAGAAGCAATTGCTGCTAGAGATTCTGGAGCTGTTGTAATTTGTAAAGCAGATGGTGTAGTTGATTATGTAGATGCTAATAAAATAATTGTTAAAACAGTTAAAGGTATGGATACATATTATTTAAATGGATATGAAAGAAGTAATGCAGGAACATGTTATCATCAAGTACCTATAGTAAAATTAGGTGATAAAGTTAAAAAAGATGAAGTAATAGGAGATGGACCATCTACTGATAAAGGAGAAATGGCTTTAGGTAGAAACGTTACTGTTGCTTTCATGAACTTTAATGGATATAACTATGAAGATGCGATTGTATTAAATGAAAGATTAGTAAAAGATGATGTATTTACATCAATTCATATAGAAGATTATGAAATAGAATGTCGTGATACAAAACTTGGACCAGAAGAATTTACAAGAGATATTCCAAACGTAAGTGAAGAAGCTCGTAAAAACTTAGATGAAAATGGTATCATCAGAATTGGTACAGAAGTTAAAGATGATGATATATTAGTAGGTAAAGTTACACCAAAAGGTATGGCTGAACTTACAAGTGAAGAAAAATTATTACATGCAATCTTTGGTGAAAAAACTCGTGAAGTTAGAGATACATCACTTCGTGTTCCACATGGTGGAGATGGTATCGTTCATGATGTTAAAATATTTACAAAAGAAGATTCAGATGAATTACCAGCAGGAGTTTCAAAAATAATAAGAGTTTATATAGCTCAAAAAAGAAAAATATCTGTTGGGGATAAAATGGCAGGACGTCATGGCAACAAAGGTGTTGTATCACTTGTATTACCAGAAGAAGATATGCCATATTTACCAGATGGTACACCTGTAGATATATTACTTAACCCACTTGGAGTTCCATCACGTATGAACATTGGACAAATACTTGAAATGCATTTAGGTATGGCAGCAAATGAACTTGGAGTTTATATGGCTACACCAGTATTCGATGGAGCAACTCGTGAAGAAGTAATTGATGCTTTAAAAGAAGCAGGATTAAGAGAAGATGGTAAATTTGAATTATATGATGGACGTACTGGAGAAAAATTTGATAATCCAGTAAGTGTTGGTATCATGTATATGATTAAACTTAACCACATGGTTGATGACAAATTACATGCTAGATCAACAGGACCTTATTCTTTAGTTACACAACAACCACTTGGAGGAAAAGCTCAATTTGGTGGACAAAGATTTGGGGAAATGGAAGTTTGGGCACTTTATGCATATGGTGCATCTCATGTACTTCAAGAAATGATGACAATTAAATCAGATGACGTTGTAGGACGTGTTAAAGTTTATGAATCATTAGTAAAAGGAACACCACTTCCACCATCAGGAGTGCCAGAAAGTTTTAGAGTTTTAATTAAAGAATTCCAAGCATTAGGACTTGATATAACAGTATTAAATAATGAAGGAAACTTTATAGATTTAAAAGATTTAGAATATGAAGAAGAAAGTAATTTCTTAGCTAATGTTGATTATCAAACTCCAGAAGTAGAAGAAGTAGAAGAACAACCAGAAGAATATGTTGAAGAAGAAGAAACAGAAGAAGATTTTGATGATATTGAACCAACATTAGAAGATTTAGAATCAGTAATGAAAGGGGTTGAGGATTAATGGATGTTAATAACTTTGAAGGGTTAAAAATTGCTATTGCCTCTCCTGAAAAAATAAGAGACTGGTCATATGGTGAAGTAAAAAAAGCTGAAACTATAAACTATCGTACTTTAAAACCAGAAAGAGACGGATTATATTGTGAAAAAATATTCGGGCCAACTAAGGACTATGAATGTGCTTGTGGTAAATATAAAAGATTAAGATATAAAAACGTAGTATGTGATAGATGTGGTGTTGAAGTAACAAGAGCTAAAGTACGTCGTGAACGTATGGGACACATTGAACTTGCAACACCAGTCTCTCATATCTGGTTCTTTAAAGGTATTCCATCACGTATGGGATTAGTACTTGATATGTCTCCTAGAGAATTAGAAGAAGTATTATATTTCGTTTCATATGTTGTTTTAGATCCAGGTGCTGCACCTTTAGAAAAAAAACAAACAATAAGCGATAAAGAATATAGAGCTTATTATGAAAAATATGGAAATACTTTTAGAGTAGGTATGGGTGCTGAAGCTATCAAAGAACTTTTAAGTGAAGTAGATATTGAAGCTGAAGTAGAAGCAATCAAAAAAGAAATCGATGAAATTAAAGATTCATCAAGTCAAAAAAGAGTACGTTTAATTAAACGTTTAGATGTACTTGATGCATTCTTAGAATCAGGAAATAAACCAGAATGGATGATTATGGATGTACTTCCAGTTATTCCACCTGAACTTAGACCAATGATTCAATTAGATGGTGGTAGATTTGCTACATCTGATTTAAATGATTTATATAGACGTGTTATTAATAGAAATAATCGTTTAAAGAAATTAATGGAACTTGGAGCTCCAAGTATCATTATTCAAAATGAAAAACGTATGTTACAAGAAGCAGTAGATGCTTTATTCGATAATGGTAGACGTGGAAGAAACGTTACTGGTGCTGGAAATAGACCACTTAAATCATTATCAAGTATGTTAAAAGGTAAACAGGGTCGTTTCCGTCAAAACCTGCTTGGTAAACGTGTTGACTACTCAGGACGTTCAGTTATCGTAGTAGGACCAAACTTAAAAATGTATGAATGTGGTATTCCAAAAGAAATGGCACTTGAATTATTTAAACCACATGTTATTAATGGGTTAGTAACAAAAGGTATAGCATCAAATATTAAAGCAGCTAAAAGAATGATTGAAAATCAAGATGCTAGAGTATGGGATATAGTAGAAGAAAAAATTAAAGAACATCCAGTTATGTTAAACCGTGCTCCAACATTACATAGACTTGGTATTCAAGCTTTCGAACCAAAATTAATTGAAGGACGTTCAATTAGACTTCATCCACTTGTTTGTGCAGCATTCAATGCTGACTTCGATGGAGACCAAATGGCTGTTCACGTTCCAATTAGTGAAGAAGCACAAGCAGAAGCTAGAGTATTAATGTTAGGTGCTAACAATATCCTTAAACCTTCAGATGGTAATCCAATAGTTACTCCTGGACAAGATATGATTTTAGGTAACTATTACATTACTATTGAAAAAGCTGGAGTAGAAGGTGAAGGTAGAGTATTTAGAAATCCAGATGAAGCTTTAATGGCTTATGAAAGAAGAGAAATTTCTCAACATACAAGAATTGCTATTCCAGCTAGTGGATTTAAATACAAATTATTTACTGATGATCAAAGAGATAAATATTTAGTTACAACAGTAGGTAAACTTAAATTTAATGAAATTTTCCCAGATACCTTCCAATATATAAATGAAGGAACAGATGAAAATATTGAAGGAATTACTCCAAATAAATATTTCATCGAAAAAGGAAAAAATATTAAAGAAGAAATAGAAAAAATGGATTTAGTTAAACCATTTGGTAAAAAAGTTTTAACTAAATTAATAGCTCAAATATATAAAAGATATCAAACAACAGAAACATCTATTATGCTTGATAAAATGAAAGATTTAGGATTTAAAGAATCTACTTTATCAGGTATTTCAATAGGTATAGGAGATATTATTCCATCAAGTAAGAAACCAGAAATATTAAAAGATGCATCAGATAAAGTTGCTCAAATTAATAAACAATTCAAACGTGGTTTAATTACTGATCGTGAAAGATATGAAAATGTTGTTACTACATGGACTGAAGCAACAAGTAAAGTTGCTGATGAACTAGCTGATATTATTAAAGAACACAAAGAAAATCCAATTTCAATCATGATTGATTCTGGTGCTCGTGGGAATATGAGTAACTACAACCAAATGGCTGGTATGCGTGGACTTATGGCAAAACCAACAGGTGAACCAGATGAAATTCCAATCAAATCTTCATTCATTGATGGAGCAAGTGTGTCAGAGTTCTTTACAGGTACACATGGTATCAGAAAAGGTTTCGTTGATACAGCTCTTAAAACAGCAGATGCTGGTTACTTAACAAGAAGACTTGTTGATGTAGCACAAGACATTATTGTTAAAGAAGAAGATTGTGGTACTGAAAATGGTGTTGTAGTAGAATCATTAATAAATACTGATGGTACTATGATTGAACCACTTCGTGAACGTATTTTAGGAAGATATACTAATAAAAAAGTAATTAATCCTGAAACTAAAGAAGTTATAGTAGATAAAAACGTATATATTACTGAACAATTAGCAGATAAGATTATAAAAGCAGGTATTACTAAAGTATCAATTAGAACAATTTTAACTTGTAAAGGTGAACATGGTGTTTGTAAACATTGTTATGGACGTAACCTAGCAACTGGTCATATCGTTGAAATAGGGGAAGCTGTTGGTATTATGGCTGCTCAATCAATCGGTGAACCAGGTACCCAACTTACAATGCGTACAATAAACTCAGGTGGGGTTGCCGGAGACGATATTACTCAAGGGCTTCCACGTGTTCAAGAGTTATTCGAAGCACGTAATCCAAAAGGTAAAGCAACAATATCTGAAATTAATGGTGTTGTTACTGAAATTGAAGAATCAAATGGTAAATTTATTATTTCAGTTAAAAATGATGTTGAAGTTAAAGAACACACTTCAAATTATGGTGCTAAACTTGCTGTAAGTAAAGGTGAAGAAGTAAAAGCTGGACAACGTTTAACTCATGGGGCAATTAGTCCAAAAGAATTATTAGTTGTTACAGATCCAATTACAGTTCAACAATATATCGTAAAAGAAATTCAAAAAGTTTATCGTTCTCAAGGTGTTGATATTTCTGATAAACACATTGAAGTAATGGCTAAACGTATGATTTCTAAAATTAAAATAGTAAATTCAGGAGATTCATACTTCTTACCAGGAACTATGGTTAATATAAATGAATTTACAAATAAAAATACAGAATTAATCTTAGAAGGAAAAACACCAGCAACTGGTAGACCAGTACTTCTAGGTATTACAAAAGCTTCACTTGAAACAGATTCATTCTTATCAGCTGCATCATTCCAAGAAACTACAAGAATTCTTACAGATGCTGCTATTCATGGAAGAGTAGATTACTTAAATGGATTAAAAGAAAATGTTATAATTGGTAAATTAATTCCAGCAGGTACTGGAGCTAAAAGATATCAAACAAACAATTATAAATTAGAAAATGTTCAAGATGAAGAACCACTTGCTGTATTAGAAAGTGAATTAATGGATTAAGGACTAAATTAGTCCTTTTTTTCATATAATAAATTGAAATCTAAAAAACAATTTGATATAATTATGAAGATGGCACATTATTCTAGTCATTAAATTTACTATGAAGGTGGGGCTAAAAATCCACTAAAGAGCACATCGATGAAACTTTTGGTGCTTGCTTCTTACGCCCAGTTTGGGGTGAGTGCTGGAAGGTAGGGTATTGGGCAACCGTAATGGCATACGTCATTGACCCAGTATCCGTGGAGACCTAAACTTGTTATGAGCCTATACACAAATGCAACCGTTGACGGACTTGTGACGACTTAGGATTAAACCTACTATGTGGGGAAACTTACGAGTAGCGTAGCTTGTCTTGAGTGAGTATGGGGGATTAGTGATCAGATTTTTATCTTTGGCCAAAAGATACATAATTATTGCACTTTGAAACTATGCTTGCAAAAGAGAATTAATAGTAAATAGATGGTGAGGAAATCTTCTAGAGTGTATTTTAGATTGGGATTGCGGTGCGTACTAAGTGGCAATCAAGTCATATATTTGGAAACGGTATATTAGTTTCTTTAAAGGGGAACCGCAAGTCTGGTAACGGGCTGTAGAAACTAGAGAAATTCTACTTGACCTAAGGCGCAAAGTTTACCAATCTGAATGCCATCATATTTTTTTTTAGGTGATTAAATTGAGAAAAGGAAAATTAGAATTATTAAATTTAAAAATTCAAACAAGAAGAAAAGAATTAAAACATAAAGAAAAAATAGATAAGTTTTGGATAATCAAAATTGTATTAATAGCATTTATAGTAGCTTTAACATTTGCAATTATATCTGAAACACTAATTCCAAATGTAAATTTAGTTTTTGGAGTAATTATTCTTATAGCAGTCATTACATTAGGTGTTATATTTGATATGGTTGGAGTTGCTGTAACTGCTTCTGATGAAGTACCATTTCATTCGATGGCCTCAAGAAAAGTTGAATGTGCTAAAGTAGCAGTAAAATTAAAGAAAAATGCTGATAAAGTGTCATCTTTTTGTAATGACGTATTTGGTGATATATGTGGAGTTATATCAGGATCAATAGGTGTCATTATAGCTGATTCTTTATCTAATGTAATTAATGTTGATAATTTATATATTTCTTTATTTGTAACAGCTACAATAGCTTCAATTACTATAGGAGCAAAAGCAATATGTAAAAGTTTTGCTATTAATAAGGCAAATATAATTTTATATAAATTTTCAAAGTTTATAAATTTATTTTATAAGGTTAAATAAATGTAAATCAATTTATAATTTTATTGACTAATAAATATATAATGATATAATTATTGTTAGGAGTGGTGAAAATGAATAAAGATGAATTAAACAATTCAGAAGCAGTTGAAGAAACTGTAACAGAAGAAGTTACTGCATCACAAGCAACTGAAGAAGTTGTAGAAGAAGTAGTACAAGAAGTAGAAACTGCAGATGTTACTGAAACACCTGTAGAAGAAGTTGTTACTGAAGAAGTAACAACACAACCTGTTTCAAATGAAACAGACGGATATGAGTTTATCCCAACTAAAAAGAAAGGAAATAAAGGACCATTTATAGTAATTGCAATAATTATAGTTGCATTAGCTGCAATCTTATATTTTGCTTATACAAACTTATCTAATCCTAAGAAAATGTTTGTTAATTCAATAAATAAAAGCTATAAAGAAGTAGAAAAATATATTGATGATAGATTTAAAACAGAAGTAAATAAACCAATGGTATTATCTAATGACTTAAAACTAAATATTAAAGTTGATGATAGTTTATTAGATTCTAATACAAAAGGTCTTATTGAAGAAATTAATAAAATTAAATTAGAAACTGAAATAGGGTATGATCAAAAAAATAAACAAATGTTAATGGTTGTTGGAGCATTATATGATAATAAATCATTAGTTAATGCAGGTGCATATGCTAAAAATGAAAAAATGTATTTTGAATTAAAAGATTTATTCGATAAATATATTGAAGTTCCAATGGAAGATTATAATTCATATTTTGAACAAACTACAGTTGATGTAGATGATGTTAAATATGTTTTATCTAAAACAAAAGATGCATTTATAAATAATTTAGATGAAGATAATTTTAAAAAATCAAAAGCTACTATTAAAGTAGATGGTAAAAATGTAAAAACAACAAAAGTTACATATGCTTTATCAGAAACAAAAGCAAAAAAATTAGCTAAAAAAGCATTTAGTCAATTAGTTAAAGATTCAAAATATATTGAAGCATTAGCTACTTTATCAGGAACAGATAAAGATGAAATCAAAGAATCAATGGAAGAAACAATAGATGAATTAACTGAAGAAATTGAATCTGGTGATTTAGAAACAGAAGATGTTTTATCATTTGTAGTTTATACAAAAGGATTTAAAGCAGATGCTGTAGGATATGAATTAGTTATCGAAGATGAAGATGAAGAAACTGGAATTATTTCATATTACAAAGGTAAATCAAAAGATGAATTTAAAGTAGTTGCAGATGATGAAGAATTAATGAGTGCAACAATATCAGATACTAAATTTGTATTAGAAGCAACTAGTGATGAAGATACTGTTAAATTAGAAGTTCTTAAAAAAGAAAAAGGTAAAAAAACAACTTATAATTATACTTTAACTGCTGGTGGTGCTTCAATAAGTGGAGATGTAGTAGTTGAAATGATAAAAGAAAACAAAGATGGTTCATATGAAGCTAAAATATCAGCATCAGTAAGTTTAATGGGAATGATTGAAGTAACAGTAAGTGGAAATTCAAAAGCTGAATTTAAAGATAAATTAAGTTTACCAAATGTAACAAATAGTGTTAAAGCTGATTCATTAACTGAAACAGATTTGAATACAATTAAAACAAATTTAATGAAAAATGAAACACTTGTATCATTTATAACAAAAATTAGTCAATATGCAAGTTCAACAACTTCAACAAATGCAACAAGTAGTTTAGTAAATGAATATTAAAAAGTAGAGTAATCTACTTTTTTTATGTAAAAATGTGTATATTTTAGTATAAAATACATTGACTTTAATATAATAAAATGGTATATTATTTTTGCATGGATTAAAAGGTTTACTTAGGTAAATCATTAATTATGGCATAAAATGAAACACCTGGAAGTGTGGAATGAAAGGAGGATAATATGACAACTATTAACCAATTAGTAAGAAAACGTAGAACTGACAAAGTTAGAAAAAGTAAAGCTCCAGTTTTAGGAATTGGATACAACAGTAGAAAGAAAAGAACTACTAGCCAAAATTCACCACAAAAACGTGGAGTATGTACTCGTGTTGGTACTATGACACCAAAGAAACCAAACTCAGCGTTAAGAAAATATGCTCGTGTTCGTTTAAGTAATGGTATGGAAGTAACTGCTTATATCGGTGGAGAAGGACATAACTTACAAGAACATAGTGTTGTTTTAATACGTGGAGGACGTGTTAAAGACTTAATCGGTGTTCGTTATCACATCGTTCGTGGTACATTAGATACTGCTGGTATTGAAAAAAGACGTCAAGGACGTTCTAAATATGGAACTAAAAAACCAAAAACTAAATAATTATAGAAAGGAGATAACTTATGCGTAAAAGACGTGCAGTTAAAAGAGATGTATTAGCTGATCCAATATATAATTCAAAATTAATTACAAAATTAATTAACCAAATTATGTTAGATGGAAAAAAAGGTACAGCTCAAAAAATATTATATCAAGCATTTGATATGATTAAAGAAAAGACTGGTAAAGAACCTATGGAAGTTTTTGAAGCTGCTATGGAAAACATTAAACCAGCTTTAGAAGTTAAATCTCGTCGTGTAGGTGGGGCAAACTATCAAGTACCTATCGAAGTTAGAGGAGATAGAAGTCAAGCATTAGCTCTTCGTTGGTTAGTTCAATATGCTCGCTTACGTGGTGGACATACAATGGCTGAAAACTTAGCTAATGAAATTATGGATGCAGCAGAAGGAACTGGTGCTGCAGTTAAAAAACGTGAAGATACACATAGAATGGCAGAAGCTAATAAAGCATTTGCTCATTATAGATGGTAAGATAAGAAAGGAAATTAGAGTATGGCTCGTGAATATAGTTTAGAAAAAACACGTAATTTCGGTATCATGGCACATATAGATGCTGGAAAAACAACAACTACTGAAAGAATCTTATTCCATACAGGAAAAATCCATAAAATAGGAGAAACTCATGATGGTGCTTCTCAAATGGACTGGATGGCACAAGAACAAGAACGTGGTATAACTATTACTTCAGCTGCAACTACTGCATACTGGAAAGGTCATAGATTAAATATAATCGATACTCCAGGTCACGTAGACTTTACAGTAGAAGTATCTAGATCACTTCGTGTACTTGATGGTGCAGTAGCACTATTAGATGCACAAGCTGGTGTTGAACCTCAAACTGAAACTGTTTGGAGACAAGCATCAGAATTTAAAGTACCTCGTATTATCTTTGCTAATAAAATGGATAAATTAGGTGCAGATTTTGTTTATACTTTAAAGACTATTAAAGATAGATTAGGTGTAAATGCAAAACCAATTGAATGGCCAATTGGAACAGCAGATGAATTTGAAGGTATAATTGATCTTCTTACAATGAAAGCTTATAAATATGATGGAAAAGCTGAAGAAGAACCAGCTGAAATTGAAATACCAGAAGATTTAAAAGCAATAGTTGAAGAAAAACGTAATGATTTAATAGAAGCTGTTGTTGAATTTGATGAAGCAACAATGGAAAAATACCTTGAAGGAGAAGAATTAACAATTGAAGAAATTAAAGCTTGTATCCGTAAAGGAACACTTGCTGCTGAATTCTTCCCAGTAATGTGTGGAACAGCATATGGAAATAAAGGTGTTAAATTATTACTTGATGCAGTGTTAGATTATTTACCTGCACCAACTGATATCGAAGCTATTAAAGGAACTGATATGAATGGAAATGAAATTGAAAGACATCCATCTGATTCAGAACCATTTAGTGCATTAGCATTTAAAGTTATGACAGATCCATTCGTTGGAAGATTAACATTCTTTAGAGTTTATTCAGGACATTTATCAAGTGGATCATATGTATTAAATGCTACTAAAGATAAAAAAGAAAGATTAGGGAGAATACTTCAAATGCATGCTAATAATAGAAATGAAATTAGTGAAGTATTTACTGGAGATATAGCTGCTGCTGTAGGATTTAAAGATACTACAACAGGAGATACATTATGTGATGAAAAACATGCATGTATTCTAGAATCAATGGAATTCCCAGAACCAGTTATTGAACTTACTGTTGAACCAAAATCAAAAGCAGATCAAGACAAAATGGGAATAGCACTTCAAAAATTAGCTGAAGAAGATCCAACATTCAGAGCTTCAACTAATCATGAAACTGGTCAAACTATTATCGCTGGTATGGGTGAATTACACTTGGATATCATCGTAGATAGAATGAGAAGAGAATTTAACGTAGATGCAAACGTTGGTCAACCACAAGTTTCATATCGTGAAACAATTACACAAGCTGGAGAATGTGAAGGTAAATATATCAAACAATCTGGTGGACGTGGACAATACGGACATGTATGGGTTAAATTTGAACCAAATACTGATAAAGGATATGAATTCGTTGATGCAGTTGTTGGTGGGGTAGTTCCAAGAGAATACATCCCAGTAACTGATAAAGGACTTCAAGATGCAATGCAAACTGGTATTTTAGCAGGATTCCCAATGATAGATGTTAAAGCAACATTATTTGATGGTTCTTACCACGATGTTGACTCATCTGAAATGGCATTCAAAATTGCTGCATCTATGGCTTTAAAAGAAGCTAAAAATAAATGTAAACCTGTTATCTTAGAACCAATCATGAAAGTACAAGTAATTGTACCAGATGAATATCTAGGAAATGTAATGGGTGATATAACTTCAAGAAGAGGTAAACCAATGGGTCAAGAATCAAGAGGAAATGCACTTGCAATTGATGCAATGGTACCACTTGCTGAAATGTTCGGTTATGTTACTTCATTAAGAAGTAATACACAAGGTAGAGGAAACTTTACAATGGTATTTGATCATTATGAAGAAGTTCCTAAAAATATCCAAGAAGATATTATTAAGAAAAATGGATCAAATTAATTAAAATAATTAAAAACACTTGAAATTTTTATGCCAATAATATAAAATATATTTGTATGTAATATAAGAGGAGGAGAAAAATATGGCAAAAGCAAAATATGATCGTTCAAAAGAACATGTTAATATTGGGACAATTGGACACGTAGATCATGGTAAAACTACTACTACTGCTGCTATTACTGCAGTATTAGCTGGTAAAAATGGAAATGAAGCAGTAGACTTCGCAAATATCGATAAAGCACCAGAAGAAAGAGAACGTGGAATCACAATCAACACTGCACACGTTGAATATAGTACAGACAATAGACACTACGCACACGTAGACTGTCCAGGGCATGCTGACTATGTTAAAAACATGATTACAGGTGCTGCACAAATGGATGGAGCTATCTTAGTTATAGCTGCAACTGACGGACCTATGGCACAAACTCGTGAACATATCTTATTATCACGTCAAGTTGGTGTACCTCGTATGGTTGTATTCATGAACAAATGTGACATGGTTGATGATGAAGAATTATTAGACCTTGTTGAAATGGAAATTCGTGAATTATTAAGCGAATATGGATTCGATGGAGACAATACTCCAGTTATCAGAGGATCAGCTTTAAAAGCTCTAGAAGGAGATGCTGCTTGGACAGCTAAAATTGAAGAACTTATGGATGCAGTTGATTCATGGATAGAAACTCCAGAACATGACTTCGATAAACCATTCTTAATGCCAATCGAAGATGTATTCACAATCACAGGACGTGGAACTGTTGTTACAGGTCGTGTTGAAAGAGGACAATTAAAACTTAATGATGAAGTTGAAATCGTTGGTATCAAAGATACTCAAAAATCAGTTGTTACAGGAATCGAAATGTTCCGTAAACAATTAGACTTCGCTCAAGCAGGAGATAACGCTGGTATCTTATTACGTGGTATCTCAAGAGAAGATGTAGAACGTGGTCAAGTATTAGCTAAACCAGGTTCAGTTACTCCACACACTAAATTCAAAGCTCAAGTTTATGTACTAAGCAAAGAAGAAGGTGGAAGACATACTCCATTCTTCAGCAACTATCGTCCACAATTCTATTTCAGAACTACAGACGTAACTGGTGTTATTGAATTACCAGCAGGTGTTGAAATGGTTATGCCAGGAGATAACGTTGAAATGACAGTTGAATTAATAGCTCCAATCGCTATTGAAAACGGAACTAAATTCTCAATCCGTGAAGGTGGTAGAACTGTTGGTTCAGGAAACATTTCTGACATTATTGAATAATATAAATTAAAGCAAACTTAATGTTTGCTTTTTTTTGTATAAAAAAAAGACTTTAAAGTCTATTTATATTTTTAATATATTTTTTAAAGGAACTGCTTTATATAAATAATATAGTGTTTCATTACAAATAAGTTCAATATCTCCTAAATATTCATAACATAAAGCATTAAAATTAAATTTAAAATCGTTTAATCCTTTATAAATATTATTTTCTATATTAGGATTAGTAACACCACCAAGATTTAATTTTTTTATTCCTTTTTTAGAATAGTTTTCACATAATTTCCATATAAGTAAATGTTTAGAATTTAAATCTTTATATTTTTTATCATAACCATCCATAATTATATATGCTTCATCTTTATCTTTAATAACTAAAGCAGTAGAAGTAATAATACCATTTGGATTTTCTTTTAAGTATTTAGTAGCTCTAACTAACATTTTTTTATAATAACTTAATTTTTTATCTTCTTCCATTTTTTTAAGAAGATTTCTTTCATTATTTTCAATATTACTAGATATTTGTGAATTATAATGATGACATATACCTTCTTGTTTAATATATTCTTTTTGAATTTTATTTAAATATGCATTTGTATCTAGTTTAGAATAATAGAATTCTGCATTTCCATTAAAGCTATTATAAAGATTTTTTAAATAATCTAAATTTCTAGGATATTTAGTTTTTACTTGTGAATATAAATATTCAATTTCATCTAATGTACCTTTATATATTTTTATACCATTTGCTTCAGCACTTCTAATTTTAGTTCTATATTCTTTTTTGATATTTTTAAAAATTATATAATAGGGTATATTTAAATCAAGAACCGCTTCAAATCTAGGTTTTAAAGCTTCAAAATAGTTATTATATCCTAAATGTTTATATCCTAACTCATTTAAGTTATAAATAATATTATCATAATAATTATTGTGACTAACAACATTATATTTCATATCAGTTATTGTTTTTAAAATCATTGGACATAACTTAATAGACAATACATTTTTTTTACCTAAATATTTTTTTAATTCGGTTGTAAATATTTTAAGTAAATTCATATTATTATAATCTATTAAAAATCCTCTAGGAGCATATCCATATTTAATTTTCCCTTTTTTTTCAATTATTATTAAAGAAGCAGCTAAGATATTATCATTATCAACTAAACCTAATAATAATGTTTCAAATTTTTCTTGTTTCATAACATCTTTATAAGAAACACTTTGGTATAACGAACTTGAATTAAAACTATTTTTAAATTTATTAAACTCTAAATCTGTTAATTCTCTTAATATCATTTTAGTTCTCCTTTCATTTAATGTATTATAACATATTTTACATTTAAAATATATATTATTAACAATATTTCATTTTTTTGATATAATTAAATAGGGAGAATGATAATATGTTTGAAAATAAAAAAATCTTTATTTTTGGGATGGCTAGAAGTGGTTATGAAGCAGCTAAATTATTAGCTAATTATAATAACGAAATAGTTATTACTGATGGTAAAGAACAAAATATAGATCATGTAAAAGAATTAGAAAGCTTAGGAGTAAAAGTAATTATTACTGAAAATCAAATTGATTTAATAGATGAATCATTTGATTATATGATTAAAAATCCAGGGATTATCTCAACTAATCCTGTAGTTTTAAAAGCAAAAGAATTAGGTATAAAAGTAATTAACGAAGTAGAAATGGCTTATCATTTTTTACCTGATAATGTAAAAATAATAGGTATTACAGGATCAAATGGAAAAACAACAACAACAACTATGATTTATGAAATGCTTCATATGAAATATGAAAATGTATATTTAGGTGGTAATATAGGTTATCCATTATCACAAATAGTAAAAGATATAAAAGATGATTCAATATTAGTAATGGAAATATCAGATCATCAATTATGTGATATGTATGAATTTAAAACAGATATAAGTTTACTTTTAAATTTAGTACATGCTCATATAGATTTTCATGGAACTTATGAGAAATATAAAGAAATGAAGAGTAGAATATTTAATCATCATACTGAAAATGATATTGCTATATTAAATTATAATAATGAAGATGTATTAGAATTAACAAAAGATATTAAATCTAAAAAAATGTATTTTTCAAATGATACAGAAAAAGATATTTATATAAAAGAAAATACAATTTATTATAAAAATGAAGAAGTAATTAATTTAGATAATATCAGACTAAAAGGAATTCATAATTATGAAAATATAATGGCATCTATATTAGTATTAAAAGAATTTGATGTAGAAAATGAAATTATAGAAAAATATTTATCTAAATTTAATGGAGTAGAACATAGAATTGAATATGTTAGAACATTAAATAATAGGGATTTCTATAACGATTCAAAATCAACTAATAATGAAGCTACTATAACAGCACTTAAAACATTTAAAACACCTACTATTTTAATTATGGGTGGGTTAGATAGAAATATACCATTTGATGAATTAAAAGATTATTTAAATAATGTAAAAACTATTGTTTGTTATGGTGAAACAAAAGAAAAAATAAATGAATTTTCTAAAAATAATAATATAGATTGTTATATGGTAGATGAATTAAAAGAAGCAACTATAAAAGCATATGAAATAAGTAGTGAAGGAGATACAATTCTTTTATCACCAGCATGTGCTTCATGGGATCAATTTAAATCATTTGAAGATAGAGGAAATTTATATAAAGAAATAGTTAATAATTTAGAATAGGAGAATAATATGAAAATAAAAGATGTAAAAGCTAGAGAAATATTAGATTCAAGAGGTAATCCAACTGTAGAAGTTGATGTTATATTAGAAGATGGAACATTAGGACGTGCAGCAGTTCCATCAGGAGCTTCAACAGGAGTTAGAGAAGCATTAGAACTTCGTGACTTAGATAAAACTAGATATAATGGAAAAGGCGTATTAAAAGCTGTAGAAAATGTTAATGGACCAATTAGAGATTTAGTAATTGGAATGGATGCGTATAATCAAAAAGAATTAGATTATGCGATGATTAGATTAGATGGTACAGAAAATAAAGAAGTATTAGGTGCGAATGCAATACTTGGTGTATCAATGGCTACATTAAAAGCAGCAGCCTTATCTAAAAAATTACCACTTTATAAATATGTAGGAGAAGGTAGAACTTTACCAATTCCTATGATGAATATTTTAAATGGTGGAGCTCATGCTGATAATAAACTTGATTTTCAAGAATATATGATTATACCAAAAAGAGATACAATTAAAGAAAGATTAAGAGTAGGTGCAGAAGTATTCCATTCATTAAAAGAAGTATTAAAATCTAAAGGACTTGTTACTTCAGTAGGAGATGAAGGTGGATTTGCTCCTGATTTAAATAGTAATAGTGAAGGATTTGAACTTATAGTAGAAGCAATTAAAAAAGCTGGATATATTCCAGGACAAGATGTATTTTTAGCTATTGATGTTGCTGCTTCAGAATTCTATAAAGATGGTAAGTATCATTTAGTAGGAGAAAATAGAGTATTATCTACAGAAGAATTAATTGGTTATTATGAAGAATTAGTAGAAAAATATCCAATTATTTCTATAGAAGATCCAGTAGATGAAAATGACTGGGAAGGATTTAGATTAATCACTGAAAAAATAGGAAATAGAGTTCAATTAGTTGGTGATGACTTATTTGTTACTAATAAAAAATGTTTACAAATGGGAATAGATAATAAAGCTGGTAATGCTATACTTTTAAAGGTAAATCAAATAGGTACAATTACAGAAACATTAGAAACAATAGAACTTGCTAGAAATAATAATTATAAAACAGTTATTTCACATAGAAGTGGAGAAACAGAAGATACTACAATCGCAGATTTAGCTGTAGCTTTAAATTTAGGTCAAATTAAAACAGGTTCTATGTCTAGAACAGATAGAATATGTAAATATAATCAATTAATTAGAATTGAAGAAGAAATAGGTTAAAATGAGATTAGATGATCTCATTTTTATGTTATAATTATATTAGGTGATTTTATGTTTGTAGAAGTACTTGTAGAGATAAAAGCTAAATTAATAGATAAAACATTTACTTATAGTGTTCCAACTAATTTAAAAGAAAAAATAGAAATAGGTAAAAGAGTATTAGTACCATTTGGTAAACAACAAATAGAAGGATTTATTTTAAATATATTAGAAAATAAAAACTTTGATTATGAAACAAAAGATATAATAGAAGTAATAGATGAAAGACCGGTACTAAATAAAGAATTATTGAAATTAGGAAAATACATAAAAGAAAAAACACTATGTAATTTAATAACAGCTTATCAAACAATGTTACCAACAGCTTTAAAAGCAAAACATAAAATTAAAATAAATAAAAAATATATAAGTTATTTAAGTTTAAATACTACTTATAATGAAGCAATTAATTTAGTAAAAAATGATAATCAAAAAGAAATAATAAATAAATTAAAAGATAAAGAATTACCTAAAAGTGAACTTAAAAATATATCTATATCAAGTATTAATACATTAATAAAAAAAGGAATTATAAAAGAAATAGAAAAAGAAGAATATAGATTAAAACAAGATATAGATAAAGATATATTAAAACCATCTTTAACACAAGAACAAGAAATTATTGTAAATAAAATAAATGATGATTATACAAAACCTGTATTACTACATGGAGTAACAGGTAGTGGTAAAACAGAAGTATATATGAGAATTATAGAAACTAATTTATTAAAAAATAAAACAGCTATTGTACTTGTTCCAGAAATAAGTTTAACACCACAATTAGTATCTATATTTAAAAGTAGATTTAAAGATAATGTTGCTATATTACATAGTGGATTATCTAATGGAGAAAAATATGATGAATGGAGACGTATAGAAGAAAAACAAGTATCTATTGTAATAGGAGCTAGAAGTGCTATATTTGCTCCACTTGATAATATAGGTGTAATTATAATAGATGAAGAACATTCAGAAAATTATAAACAAGAAAATAATCCTAGATATAATGCTTTAGATATAGCGCACTTTAGATCAAAATATCATAATGCTAAATTAATACTAGGAAGTGCAACTCCATCTATAGAATCATATACAAAAGCAAAAATTGGTGTATATGAACTAATGGAAATGAAAAACAGAGTTAATAATAATTTACCTAAAGTATCACTTGTTGATATGAGATGTGAATATAAAAAAGGTAATAGAATAATATCAGAAGAATTAAAAGATAAAATGATAAAAGCTATTAATAATGATGAACAAGTAATGCTTTTATTAAATAGAAGAGGTTATTCTACAACAACAACTTGTAAAAAATGTGGTTTTACTTTAAAATGTCCTAATTGTGATATACCTCTTATTTATCATAAAAGTTCTAATCATTCTAGATGTCATTACTGTGGATACGCTATTAAAAAAATTGATAAATGTTTAGAATGTGGAGGTTTAGATATAAATGATTATGGAATGGGTACAGAAAAGCTAGAACAATATATAACTGATAATATAGAAAATGCTAAAGTAATAAGGATGGATGTTGATACAACAAGTACTAAAGGAGCACATGCAAAAATTATAAAACAATTTGAAAATAAAGAGTTTAATGTGTTAATTGGAACACAAATGATTGCTAAGGGATTAGATTTTAAGGATGTATCAGTAGTGGGTGTAATCAATGCTGATCAAACACTTAATATACCAGATTTTAGAAGTAGTGAAAGAACATTCCAGTTACTAAATCAAGTCGCAGGTCGTGCAGGAAGATCTAAAATAAAAGGTGAAGTAGTAATACAAGGATTTAATATAGATCATTATAGTATTGTTTGTGCTAGTAATCATAATTATGATTTATTTTATAAATTAGAACTTGATATAAGAAAAAAACTAGGTTATAGTCCATATTATAATTTATGTTTAATAAAATTATCAGGTAAAAATTTAAATGATATATTTAAAGAAGGAGAAAAGATTGTATCTTATTTAAAAAGTAAAAATTTAGGTGATACTAAAGTATTAGGTCCTAGTACATCTAACATTCCAAAAATTAACAATATCTATAATGCACAAATAGTGATAAAATATAAAAATACAGATATTTTGAAAAAAGAATTATTATATGTAAATGATTTATATAAAAACAATAAAATAAAAGTAGAGTGTGATTTGAATCCTATTAGGATGTAGAAAAATGTCAAAAAAAGATTGATAAAAAATCATATGTAATATATAATTATATATGTTAGGAGAGTAAAAATGGAAAAGAAGTTTAGATTAATAAGTATTTTCTTTATAGTGGGATGCTTTATATATTATGGGGGAAGATTTGGTTATTATTATATGAAATTTAATAAGAAATCAAGTAATAGTGCTTCAGCAGAAGTACTTGCTAATACAATTCAAAAACAAGGAATTGTAAGTAAAGGTGATGGACTTTATAATAATAGTGGAGAATTAGTATTTAAAGGTACTGATGTTGATAACTATTTATTATATTCAAATATTATGTGGCGTATAGTTAAAGTTAACACTGATAATTCAGTAGTACTTGTTACTGATTCTAAAATATCTGATTTAGCTTTTTCTGATGAAAATAGTAATTACATGAAATCATATGTATTAGATTGGTTAAATGAAAATGGTGAAAATACAGGAATATTAGAATCAAAATTAAGTAATAAAGAAAAATTCTTAACTAAAAATACTATATGTTTAGATAGTGTAGATAATTTAAATAATATAACTTGTCATAAAAAAGATAATTCTAAATATGTTACTACATTAGGATTAGGTGATTATTTAAATAGTAAAGGTGAAGATAGTTATTTAAATAATACTGATGATTTTTGGTTATATAATGTAAAATCTGATAAAAAAGTATGGTATATAACTAATGGTAATTTATCAAATGATTCATCTAGTAGTATACATGGTGTAAAAGCTGTTATAACATTAAAAAATACAATTGGTTCTATTGGAGGAAAAGGTACTAAAGAAGATCCTTATTTAATAGAAAAAGAAGCAAATACTTTAAGTTTTAATTCTTATATAAAATTAGGAAATGATTTATATTCAGTATATGATATGGATCAAAAGATAATAAGATTAGTTTCTACTAAACTTGTTAAAGATAGTACATCTAGAAGTACAAATTATTATAATAGAACATTTAATACTAAAGATAGTTATTCAATAGCTTATTATTTAAATAATAAATATTATAATGGTTTATCTTATAAAAATAATTTAGTAGATTGTGATTTTTATACTGGAGATTATAATATAGAAAAGAATTATGATTATAAAAATATATATAAATCTAAAGTAAGTGCTAAAGTAGGATTATTATCAATGTCTGATATTAATTTAAATAATGAATTAAATAATTATTTCTTATTAAATAAAATAGATAATAAAATATATTCAGTTAATGATAGTGCTGAAGCAAGTTATTCAATTAATACAGTAAGACCAGCAATTTGTATAAGTAAAGATACAAAATTAAAAGGAAATGGAACTATAAATAATCCATTTATGTTGGAGGTGTAGTATGGAAGAAACAAGAGAAAAAAAATATTCTAAGAAAAAAGGATTAAAAAAATCAACATATTTACTTATTGTAATAGATATTCTTGTTGTAATTTGTTTCTTTCTTGCTTATGGTCCAATTGGATACTTTAGAAATTTATTTGTAAATACTGCATTAAAAACAATGACTCATAAATATTTTGCATATGTACTTTATAGTGAAGATACAGTAACAGAAATTAAAAATAGTAATTACTTTGTAAGAATAAGTGATACTACTAATACTGATGATATTGTAATTGATACTAAAGAAAAAGATACATATGATAATGAATATGATAAAGCAATATTAACAAGAGAAAAAGGAAATGAAGAATATAAAGTATTAAATATTAAAGTAGGAACAGCCGATGGATATTTAGTAGCTATATATGATCCTTCAAAAGTTAGATTAATTGCTAAAGAACAACTTGGTACAAAATATGGTGAAAGAATTATCACAATGTGTGAAAGATATAAAGGAACTGTATGTATCAATGGTGGAGGATTTGTTGATAAAGGATATGGTAGTGGTATACCAAATGGTTATGTAGTAAAAGATGGTAAAATTATATGGTCAGATGGATATAATCCAAAAGCTGAACTTATAGGATTTACTAATGATAATAAATTATTACTTACAACAGATTCAGCAGAAAATGCTATTAAAAATAAAAATTTAAGAGATGCATTAGAATTTGGACCATTCTTAATAGTAAATGGAAAACCACTTGAAATAGTTGGAGATCCATGGGGTAAAGCACCTAGAGTTGCTATAGCTCAAAGAAAAGATGGTGTAGTATTATTCTTAGTTGTAGATGGTCAAAATTATGTATTTGGAGCATCCTTAAAAGATATGATTGAAACACTACAAAAATATGGTGCTTATAATGCCGCTAACTTAGATGGTGGAACAAGCGCTACATTAGTAGTAAATAATAAACTTATAAATAAACCTTCAGGAGGAGCAGCTTCTACTAATGGTAGATATGTTATTACAGGATGGGGATTATTAAATGGATAAAATCAGTTGAAAAACTGATTTTTTTTATGTATAATTATCTATAGTAGGAGAGTAGGTAAAATGAGGAGTAAAAAAGGTTTTACGCTAATAGAATTATTAGCAGTAATAGTGATATTAGCAATCATAGCATTAATAGCAGTACCAATAATACTTAATATGATAAATGATGCGAGAAAGTCAGCTGCAGTAGATAGTGCATACGGATATATAGAAGCTATAGAATATCAAAACTCAATGAATATGTTGGATAAAAAACATCAAAAAATAGAAGATGGAAAAAATATAGATGTTACAACAATAGATTCATTAGTAAAAGTAAAAGGAACAAGACCAGACAGTGGAACATTAATTATAGAAAAAGGTAGAGTAAAAGAAGCAGATTTATGTATAAATGGTTTTAATATTATATACGATGGAGAAAAAGCAAAAGCAACTGATAGTACAAAATGTGGTAAAGAATCAGATGAAGTAGTAGAAGTTATAATAGAAGATAAAGTACCATGTCAATTAGAAGCAGAAATAATAGACAACAAAGAATATCTATATATAGATTCAGTAGAAGATATGTATGGGTTTTCAAAAAGTGTAAATAACGGAAATACATATGAAGGTAAGATTGTTAAATTAAGAAATAATTTAGATTTTAGTACATATAAACCAGAAGAAAAAACAAGTGTATGTGAAATTAATAATGATAGTGGATTTATTCCTATTGGTACAGAAGCACATCCATTTATGGGAACATTTGATGGTGGAGTAAAAGTTATAAATAATCTTACAATAAATAGACCAAAGCAAAGTTATGTAGGATTATTTGGATATATAAATAGTGGAACAATACATGGACTTATTTTAAAAAATATAGAAGTAAATGGATCAAGTGATGTAGGATTGTTTGGACACGTAATAGGGACAAATAATGAAAAAAAAGCTAATATATATGGAATAAGAATTTTAAATGAACAAGAAGGTGAAAATAATTTTAAAGGAGGATTTACGGGAGTTAATAGTGTAGGTGGAATAGTTGGATATGCTAATTCATATACAACAATAAAAGAAATTGAATTAGATAATGTAAATGTAATAGGAACTGGTGATCGTCCACAAAATGTGGGTGGTGCAATAGGTGGAACAAAAGATGATAATACAATAATTATAAATAATATAATGATAAAAAATGGAAAAGTAAGTGGATGGAATTATGTAGGGTATTTAGCTGGTATTAATTATCATCGAGTAAAAAATTCAGTAGTAGAAAAATTAGCATTTAACATGACAGCAGTAGGAACTTCATCTAAAACAAGTTCATCATACAATACATATCATTCAAATTCATGTACAACAGGTGGAAGTATTGAATCAAATGGATATGATTCAAAAGGAATAGATGATATAAACTTCTATGAAGCAGCAGGGTTAGATACTTGGATAGGTGGAGATGATGATGAATCAGGATACTATTTTGATTATGATGATAATAATAAAATAGTATTAAAAAGCATAAAAAGATATCCAATAAAATTTAATTTAAGTAAAGATAGTAAAGGAAATTATTTAATAAAAAATGAAAAAGATTGGAAAGTAGCGTCCTTAAAAAATAATGGAAATTATAAACTAGAATCTGATTTAGATTTTAGTAAAAACAAATATTATATGTTAGGAAGTAATCAAAATAAATTTAGTGGAACGTTAGATGGAAATGATAAAACTGTAAAAAATATAACAATAAATGGAAATCAAACTAACTTTTTAGGAATGATAGGTTTCGTAAATAGTGGAACAATACATGGAATAACAGTAAAGAATATAGAAGTAAATGGATATGGAAATGTAGGATTGATTGGTCAAGTAATAGGAACCAGTGATGAAAAAAGATCAAATATTTATGGAATCAGAATTATAAATAAAAAAGAAGGAGAAAGTAATTTCAAAGGAGGATTCACAGGAAATAATGTTGTAGGATCATTAGTTGGACATGCTAATTCATATACAACAATAAAAGAAATAGAATTAGATAATATAAATGTAATAGGAAATGGTGATCGACCACAAAATATAGGTGGAGCAATAGGTTATGTAACAGATAATGATACAATGTCTATAAGCAATATATTAATAAAGAATGCATTAGTAAGTGGATGGAATGTTGTAGGATATCTATCAGGTGGAGGATATAATAGAATAACAAATTCGATAGTAGAAAAATTAGCATTTAATATGACAGCAGTAGGAACTTCATCTAAAACAAGTTCATCATACAATACATATCATTCAAATTCATGTACAACAAATAATAGTATTGAATCAAATGGATATGATTCAAAAGGAATAGATGATGTAAACTTTTATGAAGCAGCAGGGTTAGATACTTGGATAGGTGGAGATGATGATGAATCAGGATACTATTTTGATTATGATGATAATAATAAAATAGTATTAAAAAGTACAAAAAAGTATCCATTAACATTTAACTTAAATAAAGATAGTAAAGGAAATTATTTAGTAAAAAATGAAAAAGATTGGAAAGTAGCGTCCTTAAAAAATAATGAAAATTATAAACTAGAATCTGATTTAGATTTTAGTAAAAACAAATATTATATGTTAGGAAGTAATCAAAATAAATTTAGTGGAACGTTAGATGGAAATGATAAAACTGTAAAAAATATAACAATAAATGGAAATCAAACTAACTTTTTAGGAATGATAGGTTTCGTAAATAGTGGAACAATACATGGAATAACAGTAAAGAATATAGAAGTAAATGGATATGGAAATGTAGGATTGATTGGTCAAGTAATAGGAACCAGTGATGAAAAAAGATCAAATATTTATGGAATCAGAATTATAAATAAAAAAGAAGGAGAAAATAATTTCAAAGGAGGATTCACAGGAAATAATGTTGTAGGATCATTAGTTGGACATGCTAATTCATATACAACAATAAAAGAAATAGAAATAGATAATGTAAATGTAATAGGAAATGGTGATCGTCCACAACATATAGGTGGAGCAATTGGTTATGTAACAGATAATGATACAATGTCTATAAGCAATATATTAATAAAGAATGCATCAGTAAGTGGATGGAATTATGTAGGATATCTATCAGGTGGAGGATATAATAGAATAACAAATTCAATAGTAGAAAATTTATCTTTTAATATGACAGCAGTAGGTACTTTATATAAAACAAGTTCATCATATAATACATATCATTCAAATTCATGTACAACAGGTGGAAGCATTGAATCGGTTGGGTTTGATTCATCACTAATTGGAGATTTAGACTATTATGCTGGAAAATTAGAAACATTGTATGATGGAGATAAAAATGGCACAGGGTATTTCTTTGATTATGTAGAAGATTCGAATGGAATACAACTTGTAAAAGCATACACACCACAAGAAGCAGATACGCCAACTGAAAAACCAAATTGTACTATTATAAAAGGATCTCAAGAGCGAGGTTGTTATTTGTACACTAGTGGTGTACATGGAAACTATTTATATGAAGGTGTTTCAGCATCAGATACAGGGGCAGGAGCAACATGCAGTAGTACACCAGGAAGATTTCCTGCATATAGATATAAAATAAAATATAATTGTAGTTAGTTATAATATAAGAAATCAGTTGAAAAACTGATTTTTTTAATGTATAATTTAAGTTATAGGAGAGTAGATAAAATGAAGAATAAAAAAGGGTATACATTAGTAGAATTATTAGCAGTGATAGTAATACTAGCAATCATCGCATTAATCGCAGTACCAAAGATACTTAGTATGATAGAAAATGCTAAAAAAAGCGCGGCAGTAGATAGTGTGTATGGATATATTGAAGCAATAGAAAATTATCAAGCAAGTGAAATGTTAAAAGGAAATAAAGGTTTAATAGAAGGTGTATATAATATTACTGAAGATACAACAATAGATAATGTTAAATACAAAAGATTAAAAGATCTAGTAAAAGTAAAAGGAAGTTCCCCAACATTTGGAAAAGTAGGAATAACAAAAAATGGAACAGTAGGAACAGCAGATTTATGCTTAGATAATTATTTAGTAACATATCAAAATAAGAAAGCAGAAGTATTACCAGGTGGATGTGAAAATTTAGGAATAACATTAACATATAATATAAGTTCAGAAAACTGGGAAGCATCAAAAATATTAGAAATATTATATCCAGAAGGAAAATATGAATATTACTATAAATTAGAAAGTGGAAAAGCAAAAATAGGAGAAGAAGAATTAATAATAGGAGAAGAAATAAAAGTAGAAACAAATACAGTAAATATAGAATTATTAGCAAACAGTAAAATAGCAGCATGGATGGTAAAAAATGGAGAAAAAATATCAACAAGAACATATGAAGAAACAAAAATAGATAATGTAGAGATAGGAACTGTAAAAGTATCAACAACAGCATCATATCCCACATTAACACATTATGGAATTGTTTTAGAAACAATGTTAACATTAGATTATGAAAAGCAAGAAGGAACAAGTCCATATTATAGTGTTGATAATGGTGAAAATTGGATTAAATATACTAAATCAGTTAAAGTCTCAGGGACAAGTGTTCAAGCTAAATTAATAAGAGATGAAAGTAAGAGAGAAGGGAATGTAGTAACAAATTCTATTTCTACAGCTACAGATGCTTTAGGTATTAATGCGTATGATGGTGATGAGAGTACATCATTTGATACAACAACTAATAAAATATTAAATGTTGATTCTTCAATGAGTGGTAAAAAAATTAATATATATGGATATGTAAAATCAAGTGGTGGAACTAATAATATATATATAGAAGCATATAATTCAAATGATGAAATGTTATCACAATTAGTAAAGGGGAGAACATCATCAGGAACAATGACATTTAGAGAAAATTTTGATATACCAAATGGTACAACATATATAAAATTTTATACAAAATCTAAAACATCTTTAATTTATGAATTAAAGATAATAGATAATCCAGTAATAAATGTTGAATCTGTATATCCTATTATTACAAATTATGGTATAAATAAAGGATATAATATGATTGATATAAATTATTTTAGTACAGGTGTAAAAAAAGAATATAAAATAGATGATGGGGATTGGATAGAATATCCAAATAAAAAAATTAAATTAAATTTAGATCAAACTATTTATGCAAGAAGTTTTGATAAAAATGGAGTAGAAAGTACAATATCTGAATATACTTCAGTTTTACCATCAGATGCATTAGGTGTTAATGCATATGATGGTAATGAAAGTACATCATTTGATACAACAACTAATAAAATATTAAAAGTTGATTCTACTATGAATGGCAAAAAAGTTAATATATATGGATATGTAAAATCAAGTGGTGGAACTAATAATATATATATAGAAGCATATAACTCAAATAATGAAATGTTATCTCAATTAGTAAAGGGGAGAACATCATCAGGAACAATGACTTTTAGAGAAGATTTTGAGATACCAAATGGAACAACATATATAAAATTTTATACAAAATCTAGTTCTTCATTAATCTATGAAATTAGACATTTAAATGAACCACAATATAAAGTTATTTCTAATTATACGAAAATAACACCGGATAAAGTAATAGTAGGATATAGTGATATAGAAATCAATTATTTTGATACTTCAGTAGAAAAAGTTTATAAAATTAATGATGGAGAGTGGAAAAATTATAATTCTAAGATAAAATTAGAATATGGTGATACTTTATATTCTAAAGGTAAAGATAAAGATGGTGTTGAAACTCCGGTAAGTAGTTATACATCAGCACTTCCTAGTGATGCATTAGGATATAATGCATATGATGATGATACTTCTAGTTATTTTACATCAAGTAATAGTAAAATTTATTTATCAGAGGATATGGTTGGAAAAAATATAGCTATTAAAGTAGTTTGTGGATATGCTTTTAATGTTGATTTTTATAGTGATACTGAAAAAATATCATCTACTAACTATGTTAGTACTACAAGAAATATATCTATTAAAGTGCCAGAAAATGCAAAATATATTGTATTCCCTAGTATATATACTAAAATTTATGATATAAAAGCCGAATAAATAAAGAACACTTTGTGTTCTTTTTGTTTATAATAATTAATTTTTTTGATATAATGTAATAGGAGTTGATTCTATGAAAAAAATATTAGAAATTGCAAATAAACTAGATTTAAATGAAGAGATAGAATTATATGGAAACTATAAAGCTAAAATAAATTATAACCCCGAAAATAAAAAAAGAAATGGTAAATTAATACTTGTTACATCAACTAATCCAACTCCTTATGGAGAAGGAAAAACAACTCTTAGTATAGGTTTATCAGATTCATTAAATAGAATAGGTAAAAAAAGTATAGTAGTTTTAAGAGAACCATCACTAGGACCAGTATTTGGAAGTAAAGGTGGAGCTTGTGGTGGAGGATTAGCTAAAGTAGAACCTGAACTTGATATAAACTTACATTTTAATGGAGATTTTCATGCTATAACAAGTGCTAATAATTTACTATGTTCTATAATTGATAATCATATATATGAAGGTAATAGTTTAAATATAGATGAAGTAGTATTTAATAGATGTATTGATATAAATGATAGAGCTTTAAGAAATATAAATCTAAATAATAGAATAGAACACTTTGATATAACACCGGCTAGTGAGATAATGGCAATAATTTGTTTAAGTAGAAACATCTATGATCTAAAAGAAAGATTAGGTAATATAATAGTAGGTTATACTAAAGAAAAAAATGAAGTATATGCTAAAGATTTAAAATGTGTAGATGCATTAACAATTCTTTTAAAAGATGCAATTAAACCTAATTTAGTAGGAACATTATATGGTAATCCTGCTATTATACATGGTGGACCTTTTGCTAATATAGCTCATGGATGTAATAGTGTTATAGGAACTCTTACAGCTTTAAAATTAAGTGATTATGTAATTACAGAAGCAGGATTTGGAAGTGATATGGGAGCTTTAAAATTCTTTGATATAAAATGTAGATTAAATAATATATATCCAGATGTTGTTATTATAAATACAACTATTAAAAGTTTAAAATATAATGGTAATGATAATTTAGAAAAAGGAATTGAAAACTTAAAATTTCATATAGAAAATATGAAAAGATTTAATGATAATGTTATTGTATCACTTAATAAATTTGATAGTGATTTAGATATTGAAATAGAATATTTAAAAGATTATGTAGAAAACTTAAATACTAAATTTGTTATATCAACTATGTATAAAGATGGAGAAGATGGTTGTATAGATTTAGCTAATTTAGTATTAGAATTAGAAAATAAGAAAGAATACTATATGTATGATTTAAATGAATCATTAAAAGAAAAAATAGAAAAAGTTTGTAAGCATTTAGGATGCAGTGAAATAATATATGAAGAAAAAGCACTAGAAAAAATAAATAATATAAATAAAGATTATCCAATATGTATTGCTAAAACACCTTTTTCAATAACAGATGATAAAAACATATTAGGATATCCTAAAGACTTTAAAATGAAAGTAACAGATATAAAAGTATTAAATGGAGCAGGATTTATAGTAGTATATATGGGGAATATTCTTACTATGCCTGGACTTAGTCGTGATGCTAATTACTTAAATATGCATATAAATTAATCACTAGTAAATAATAATACTGGTGATTTTTTATGAAGAAAATATTAATAACAGGTGCTACATCAGGAATTATGAAAGAATTGATAAAAGATATAAAAGATGAATATTTTATATATGTAACAGTACATACAGAATCTGAACTTAAAAATGTTAAAAAATTATATGAAAAAGATAAAAATATTAAATGTTTAAAACTAGATATTACAAATAATAATGATATAGAAAATATAAAAGATATAGAGATTGATATATTAATATCTAATGCTGCTATAGGATATTCTGGAAGTATTATAAATATGGATATTAATAAGATAAGAGATAATTATGAAGTAAATGTTTTTTCGAATTTTAATTTAATCCAAACAGTACTTAATAATATGTTAAGAAAAGATGAAGGTAAAATAATAATTATGTCATCACTTGCTGGTATAATTCCAATACCATTTTTAGGTTCTTATTCATCTACAAAAGCAAGTATTATAAAACTATCAGAATGTCTAAATAAAGAACTTAAAATATTAAATAGTAATATAAATGTATCTTTAATAGAACCAGGTATGTATAAAACAGGGTTTAATAAATATATGTTTGATAATAAGTATGATGATGATAAATTTAATAATTTATTTAAAGAAGAATTAGAACTTATTAGAAAGAGTGAAAATATTATATTAAAATTATTAGAAAGAAAAAATTATAATAGTATTATAAAAAAAATAAAAAAAGCATTAAAAAATGACAATAAATTTTTATATAGAGCTCCATTATTTCAAAGTATAGGTGCTAAAATATATAATATATTTAATTAGAAACCTTTAGTTTCTAATTTTTTTATGGTAAAATGTATATATGGTGGTATTATGAAGAAAGTAATTGATTTTATTAAAAAATATATAATTATTATAATAAATTTTTTAAAACAATTAATAAACAAAATAATAATTTTTATTAAATTTATTTTTAATAAAATATCTAAATTTATTAAAAATATTATAAATAATATAAGTGATTTTTTTAAAAATAGAAAAAATAATAAAAAACAAAGTAAAATTAAATTATTTTTTATTGGAGTAGGAGCTTATATAGGATCAGTATTTTCATATTTAATAAGTAAACCTAAAGAAAAAAAAGAAGTAGATATTAATTTAGAATTAAAAAAAATAAATAGAAATATTTTAAATATAGAAAAATCGATTGAAAATGAAACAACACCATTAGTACTTAAAATGTATAAAAAAGAAGTTAATAAAAAAATAAATAAATTAAAAAATATTAAGAATGTAAAAACAAGAGAAGAAACTAAATTAGTAAAAGAAGAGGAAGAAGTACTTTTAAATATAAAAGAAAAAATAGATAAATGTGAGAAAAAATTAAAAAACATAAATTATGAAGAAAAAAGACAACAAATAACAGAAGAATTGCAAAAAGAAGATATTACAAATAAAGAAGAAGTTTTAAATAAAAATATAAGAACAACTAATATAAGTAAAAAAGATAAAGTAGTAGCAACTATAAAAAGTATTCCTAATAAAGTTATTAGTAATACCAGAAAAGTTTCAAATAAAATAAAAAAAGGTGCTTTAATAGCTGGTACTGCAGTAGTAGGTGCAGTAGCAAATATTATTCCTAAAAAAGAAAAAGAAGAAAAAAAGAAAAAAATAGAAAACATAAATGAAGATGTTTTAGTAAAAGAATTAGAAGATAAAAAACTAAAAGAAAAAATAAGAGAACTAAATAATAAAATAAATAAAACTTATAGTGAAATAGGTAATGATGAATTAGAATTAAAAAAATTAAAAGAAAAGGTAAAAGATTTAAAAGAAGAATATATTAAATTAACTAAAAATGAAAAATTTAAAGATTTAAAGACTTATAAAAATATAAATGATATAGATCCTAATCATTTAGTCTATCATGATAAAGCAATAGATAGTTTAATAGATTATATAGAAAAAGAAATAATAAACCAAAAAAAAGAATTAAAGCAAGTTGATAAAAAAGAAGAAAAGAAACAAACTGATTTTGATAATTCAGATATTATGCTTGCTAAAGAAAGTATAAAAAAAGATATTAAACTAAGCATTGAAGATATTAAAAAAATTAAAGTAGATATGAATACTATCCCTAAAAAATATAAGAAACCTAATTTAATTAATAAATTATCTAATTTCTTTAAGTATTCAATAAATGTAGGAATTAGTTTAATACCATTTGGGATATTTAAAAATAAATTACTTGCAACTTTAACAAGTGGAATTATTTTAAATAATAGAATAAGAAGTATGAATTCAATTGTTAATAATGAAGAAGTTAATTTTATACAATATGAAAGTATTTTATCATCATTAAATAATAGACAATCTTGTTTAGAAAATACAAATTATGTTTTATTAGATACAGTTAATCAAATTGATACTTTAAAATTAAAATTAGAATTAATGGAAGTTAATGATATAGAAAAAGATAAATTATTAATTAGTTTAGATGAAATGAAATTAGATTTATTAGAAGAAAATTTGAAAATAGAAACAATGTTAGAAGAAATGAATGGATTAAAATCTAAAAAAGTTAAAAAGAAAGTAGCTTAATTATTATATGGTAATTTAAAAACAAACAATAGAGGAGGAAAATGTATGTTATTTAATTCATATATATTTGTTTTGTTATTTTTACCATTATGTTTAATAGGCTATTTTATTTTGAATTATTTTAAAAAGTATAAACTAGCTCAATATTTTGTTTTAGGAATGTCATTTTGGTTTTATGGATATTTCAATTATTATTATCTAATTATTATAATTTTTAGTATTTTATTTAATTATGGAATATATTGTTTGTTTAAAAAGATAGAAAAGAATAATAAAAGAAAAATACTATTAATTTTTTCTATATTAATGAATTTAGGATTGTTATTTTATTTTAAATATTATGATTTTTTTATTAGTAATATAAATAACTTATTTAACCTAAATTTTACTTTAAAAAATATAGTATTACCACTTGGAATTAGCTTTTTTACATTTCAACAACTTTCGTTTGTTATAGATGCTTATAAAAAAGAAGTTCCAGGGTATTCATTAATTAATTATGCAACATTTGTAACTTTTTTTCCACAATTAATTGCTGGACCAATTGTTACACATGATGAATTAGTTCCACAATTTATGGATAAAGAAAAGAAAAAAATAAATTGGGATAATATGGCAAGAGGAATATATATTTTTGTATTAGGACTTGCTAAAAAAGTTTTAATAGCTGATATATTTGGTAATGCAGTCAATTATGGCTTTTCTAATATTGAATTATTAGATAGTACAAGTGCAATTATAGTTATGTTGTCTTATACAATTCAAATATATTTTGATTTTAGTGGTTATTGTGATATGGCTATCGGAATAGGTAAAATGATGAATATAGATTTGCCAATTAATTTTAATTCTCCATATAAATCAATTAATATTATAGAATTTTGGAAAAGATGGCATATAACATTAACGAGATTTTTTACAAAATATATTTATATTCCATTAGGTGGTAGTAAAAAAGGAAAAATTAAAACATATACGAATATTATGATTATATTTTTGATTAGTGGATTTTGGCATGGAGCAAATTGGACATTTGTTTTATGGGGATTATTACATGGTATTTTTTCTGTAATAACAAGATGTTTTAAGAAATTTTTTGATAGAATACATCCTATTCTAAATTGGTTAATAACATTTATTTTTATAAATTTTACTTGGATTATTTTTAGAGCTAATTCAATAAAAGAAGCATTTAATTTTATTAATAAAATATTTGATTTAAATTTTAAAAATATTAATAAAAATATAGTTGATTGTTTTAATTCTGTTGAATTTACATTTATTACTTCAAGAATTTCAATTTTAAAAATTTATCCTAATTTTTTATTAATATGTTATTTTATTTTTACAATTATATTAATTCTTTTTTCAAAAAATGCTTTTGAAAAAATGAAAAAATTTCAACCAAATTTTTGTAATGTAACATGTATATCTATATTATTAATTTGGTGTATATTATCATTTTCTGGAATATCAACTTTTCTATATTTTAATTTTTAGGAGGAACAAATGGATAAAAATAAAAAATGGTGTATTATATTTTTTTCTGAATTTTTAATTTTGTTATTATTTATTATTTTGGCAACTGGTATAATTGATCCATTTTTTCATTATCATAAGCCATTGTCTTCTTTAGAGTATCCTATTAATAATCAAAGATATCAAAATGATGGTATTATTAAGCATTTTAATTACAATACACTTATTACAGGAACTTCTATGACAGAAAATTTTATGACTAGTGAAGTAGATGAGGTATTTCAAACAAAATCAATTAAAGTTCCTTTTTCAGGAGCAAGTTTCAAAGAAATAAATCAAAATTTAGAAAAAGCAACTTATAATAATGATGAAATAAAATATATTATTAGAGGTATAGATTTTGGACAACTTATGCATGATAAAGATGATATGGAATATGATTTATCATCTTATCCAACATATTTATATAATTCTAATTTAATAGATGATACTAAATATTTATTAAATAAAGATGTTTTGTTTAATAATACAATAGAAGTTTTATTGTATACATTGTCTGGAAAGAAAACTACAACTTTTGATCAATATAGTAATTGGAATGATTTTTATATATTTGGTAAAGAATCATTAGATAAAAAATATAAAAGAACTAAAAATAAAAAAGATAATGAATCTTTAACTAAAAGAGAAAAACAAATAGTAATTGAAAATGTTAATCAAAATTTATTACAAATTATTAAAGAAAATAAAGATATACAGTTTTATTATTTTTATACACCTTATAGTATTTATTATTGGGATAAAATTAATAATGAAGGTAATTTATTAAAACAAATTGAAGCTGAAAAGATTACTACAGAAACGCTTTTAGAATTTGATAATGTTTATATATTTTCTTTTTGGAATAACATAGAAATGATAAGTAATTTAAATAATTATAAAGATATTATACATTATTCAAGTTCAATAAATTCTAATATTTTACATTGGATGAAAGATAAAGAATATCTTTTAACAAAAAATAATTATATTGAATATTATAATGAAATAGAAAATATTTATTATAATTATGATTATGATTCATTATTCGAAGATTAAAATATTATGATATAATTAATATGAATGGTAATGGAGGGGTATTAATGTGTAATGATTTGTTAATTACAATTGATATAAATAAAGAACCATATGAAAAGATTATTACTAATGATAAAATTATTAATATTACTGGAGAAAGTGGTAGTGGTAAATCAACATATAGTAAAAAATATTTAAATGATGATAATTATATAGTTATTGATACAGATGAGATTATAGGAAATAGACCCACTAATAATAAATATTGTTTAGAAATAAGAAAATTATTAATAGAAAAATATGGTAATAATATTCCTAATATATGTGAAGATTTTAATACAATATATAATGATATATTAGAATATTATAAAGATACTGATAAATATTTAATAATTGATTCAGCTCAATTTAGAAATTTAGATGTTAATTTATTAAAAGGAAAAATTATAATTATTAGAACTTGTATTGATGAATGTTATAATAGAGTAATAAATAGATGGAAAAGTATTATGAAAGAATATACTTTGGAAGAATTAGATGCATATAAAACTAGAAAAAAGGGTATGTATGAATGGTATAAAAAATTAAATGAATTTATTATTAAAATAGATTCATTATAAAGAATGGAAGTTGGTTGTATGAAAGAAAAATATAAAGATTATTTAAATAATGATCATTCATTTGATAAAAAGACAATGTTAGGTATATTTTGTTTAGTAATTGTAATTACTGGAATGTTTGGATGGTTATATGAATTTATATTTTATTATTTTAATGGTGGTATGAAATATTTCTATTATAGAGGAGGAAATTTCTTACCATGGATAAATATATATGCAATTGGATCAATTATGATATATTTATTAACTTATAAGTATAGAAAAAAGCCATTAAAAATATTTTTAATAAGCGCAATCTCAACAGGAATACTAGAATATTTTTCTGGTCTTGGAATGTATATTATAGGCGATGGAATGAGATGTTGGGATTATAATTCTGAAATATTGAATTTTGGTAATATACATGGATTTGTATGTTTAAGAAGTGTATTAATTTTTGGAATATTCGCATTATTATTAATGTATATGGTTATACCTTTAGTTTTTAGTTTAGCTAAAAAAATGAATAAAAAAATATTTTTAATAATAAGTATTACATTATGTTCAATAATACTTTTTGATGAAGTTTATAATTTATTAATTGCTAGAATATTTTCTTTACCTAGAGCTTATGATGTATATAGTTCTATTGGATTTAAATATGTAAGTTTTAAATAAAGGAATTGATATATATGAAAAAATTTATAAAAATTTTATATGTTGTATTGTTAAGTATATTATTAGTTATCGGACTAATAATATTTTTTAAAGAAGATAAAAAAGAAGAAAAAAAAGTAAATGTTTTAGAATATGGAATAAAAGAAGAATATGTTATTGATAAAAACTTTGATAGTATTTTAAATGATTATTATATAGTTTTAAATGATAATAATATAGAAGTATACAATTTACAAAATAAATTATTATTTGAATATAAAGATGAATATGAATTATATACAAATGATGAAAAGTATATTTATATTCATGATGAAAATAATATTTCTAAAATAATAGATTTAAAAGGTAATGTTATCAAAGAAGGAAAAATAATTTTAATAGAAGATGGAAATATAAAGTATTTTTATATTGATAATAAATTGTATGATTATAATTTAAATGAATTATATACATTTGAAAATTTAGATTTAAATAATGGATATATATATGCTTATAAAAATATAATATATACATATGATTTAAAAAATAATATATCAATAGATATTAATACAAAAAAAGAAATATATAAAGATTATAAAGATATAACATTCCATGGTGATTATATTTTATATAATAAAGATAATAAATATGATTTATATAATATAAAGACAAAAGAAATTATATCTACATATGATAAAATATTTGATTCATATTTTTATAGTAATGGTATAGAAAAAAATGAACCTATATTAACTTTAATTAAAAATGATGAAAAAAAATATTTAATAAATAATAAAATTGTTGATAAAGCAACTATAGAACTTGATAAAAATCATATAGTAGATTTTTCAATATGTGAAATAGGTGGAAAATTAAAAGATAGTAAAGATAATATATTAATAGATGAATGTTTAAATGATATTAAAGTTTATGGAAATATAGTATTAGGAACAAAAGAAAATCAAAATAAATTTTATGTTAATTATAAAGATAAAACTATAGATGATGGTTATTATAGTATTGTAAATGATTATATAATAGAAAATAGTGATAAAGAAGGAATTAAAAATTATAATTTTAATGGTAAAGTAAAAGGTAATTATGAATTAATTAAAATAAATAATGGTTATATTGGAATTGATAATGATAATAAAGTATATTTTTTAGATAAAAACTTAAAGAAAATATCTGAGTCATATAAATCAATAACATGTGATAAGAATAATTTTTGTTCTGTAGAAAACAATAATGGATATAAAGCTTTATATTATTTAAATAAAAAAATAACAGAATTTGAATATTCAAATATAGAATTTAATGATGATTTAATTATTTTAGATACTTTATTTGAAAAGATAGTTGTTAGAGTAGAAAAAGGTATTCAAAATAAAAAAATATCTAAAATAAATCATAAATATGACACAATAGATATAGATAATATAATAAAAAAATATAATTTAAAAAATGAAAAAATAATAAAAGAAAATAAAGTGTTTTTTAAACAATTTGCTTATATATTAGAAAATAATGATAATTTAGGTAATTATAAAAAATATGTATATGATTTATTTAATGTACTTGTTGATAATGAAAAATATTTAAATAAACCTTATTTTTTTAATAAATTAAGTTTATTAAAAATAAGACAAGATTCTAATTTAAATGTGGCAGGAGAATATAATGATTCTTTAAATTTAGTAAGTCTTAATAATGCTAATGAAGAAAGTACTATATATCATGAATTATCCCATTTTCTAGATTTTTCATTTAATGATATTGGTTATATAGAAGTTTGGAATTGTAATAATAAAATAATTACTAATAATGATTATTATAAATTGAATCAAGAAGAAAAAAATAAATGTGAAAAATTAGAAATTGATGATTATAATGCTGATTATATAGTAGAAGGTGGAGCAGAACTTATAACAGCAAAATATTTAACTAATGTAGTTTCTTCTTATTATGATTTAACCGCATTTATTAGTGGACTTGAATATATATTTGGTAGTGATAAAATTAATGAAATTTTCTTTAGTGAAAATGGTTATTTAGAAATACTTAAATTATTTGTTAATAGTGGATTTACAGTAGAAGAATATAAATCAATTAATAAAGATTTATCATTTTATACTTATCCTACAAGAAATTTAGAACATAAAGTATCAAATAATCTAGTTGATGTATTAATAGATTTATATAAAGCTAATATAAAAAATAAAAATTGGTATGAAGATAAAGCTTTCATATATATTTTAAATACATATATTGGAGTAGAAAATATTAATTATAAAAATGGTAAATATGGTGAAGAAGTAGAAAAATTTATTTTTAAAGATTTTGAACAATATTATAAATATGAAAATAAATTATTAGAAACAATAGAGTATATGCCTGATTTTAATGTTAGTCCTATACCAGTATTTATAGTTAATAATGAACTATATCTAGGTACAAATGTAACATATTATAAAGATAATAAAAAATTAAAAGGATATGTATCTTTTAAATATGATTTTAAAAATTCAAAATTAAGTAATTATAAGCTTATTGAAAATGATAATTATTAATTATGGGGTAGATGAAAAATCTACTCTTTTATGTTATAATACAAGTAATTTATGGATTAATATAGCGTAAAAAATGATAATATAAAAAGATATGAAATAGGAGGCTTTTATGAAGTTTTATCTTATGTTAGCAGTATTAGAATATATAGTTTTGTATTTTATTACATCAGGTATTGATTTCTTGAATTATGATTATGTAAATTTAAAATATTCAACATTTCGTTTTTCTAACGAAGATGAAGAAAATGGTTTGAATGTTTTAATTAAAATTTTTTTTCCAACAGTTTACTTAATAGTTATTTCAGGAATATTATATAAATTAGATTTAATTTCATTAGATAGTAATATTTATTATGTTACAATTTTATATCATATTATAAATTGGTTAGTATTAACTGTTGTTTTAAAGAGAATTATATTAATTGATAAAAGAACAGAAATTAAAACTACGTTTTTATCAATTGTATTAAGTTTGTTTATGTATTACATATTTATAAATAAAACGACTGATATTTTTTTTGATTTTGATGATTTAAAAAATGGAATATGGTTAGCTATAATTACATTTTGTGTTAGTGTATTTTTAAAAAAAATATATTATGGTTCGAAAATTAATATTGAGGAACATAATGATAGGATTACAAAATATATAATGAATAATTATAATTATTTTAAACAAAAATATGATCATATTATTACTACTGATAATGTGAATATGAGATATCTAGTTTATGCAATTATGATATTTGAAAACTACAATAGACCTTGGTTTGCAAGAAAGTTAGAATATTTAAAATTATTTTTCTTTAAGAACGCAACTTTAGGTATAATGCAAGTAAATTCAAAAAAATATATTTCAGATGAAGAATCTATAAAAAAAGGGGTTGCTATTATAGAAAACAGTTACAAAAAATTACCTAAAAATATCAAAAAAGAGAAAAAAATTGAGAAAGTGTTATATGAATATAATTGTTCTAATAAATATGTAAATGAAGTTAAATATATTTATGAATTTTTACAACAATCTAAATTAAATAATATTTGAATTTATGGTATAATGATTAAGTGATTTACTTTAAAAGGAAGTGATTTTATGAACGAAAACAAAACAAACATTAACTGCCTGTCCTGTATTTATGGCGACTATCACTTAAACCCTTATAGAATGGTGGTTTGCGTGAATTGAGATCATGCAAGTTTTAATAAAAAAAGAAGAAAAATTGGAAAAAATAGGTTAAAATATACTCATTTTTGAGAGGAATTAGGGGACTGGCTTGTAACATGCCGACACATTTTTATATTAATAAAATGAGGTGAAATTGAATGAGTTTAATAAAAAATGATATTGAATTAAAAGAATGTACTTTTGAAGATTTTAAAAAAGTATATGAATATGATTTTAGTAAATTAACAAATATATGGCAAGATATAGAATATGTTAAAAACTCACTTGAAAGAATAAAAGAACTTTTTGATGGTATAAATAGTGAACTGGAAAATCAAAATAATACGTATAATTGGATTATATATTATAAGAATGTACCTGTTGGACAAATAATAGCAGATAGGGAAAATAAAAAAATGAATAATTCAATTGAATTATCTTATAATCTTCATCCTGATTATTGGGGTAAGGGTATAATGAAAGATGCAATTGGGTTAGCTTGTGATTATTTATTTAATTTTTATGACAATATATTAATTTGTTACTGTACTGGTAACGAAAAATCTAAAAAGTTATTAGATAAACTTAATTTTAAATATTATAAAACTATTAAAAATGCTTATAGTAGAAACAATAAATTTGTTGACGAATTTGTATATATAAAGGAGCTGATCTAAATGAATGAAAATAAAACTAATATCAACTGCTTGAGCTTGTTTTATCTAACCCCTTATGAAAAGCCTTATAAAATAAAGGAAATTTAGAAATTAGATTTTACATATTTTTGATAAATAGTACTAAAAATTTAAAGAAAAATGAAAAAAAACACAAAAAAGGTGTTTTTTTTGTATATATTTGAGATGTTGATGTTGCAAGCTAACCCCTTTTGTAAAACAAGCGTTTTACAATTAGATTAAATTACATAAAAGTATGATATAATTACTATAGGAGTGATTTATTTATGGAAAAATTCTATTTAGAAAAACCTTCAATTGAAAGAAAAAAAGATGCACTAGAATATATAAAAGAAATATTAGCTAACAATAAATCTGATACAGATGGTACAAATAAACTAAAGCATTATATTGATAATTATGAAGAATGGATTACGAAAATTGAAAATGATGAAAAAATAGTTCCATCTGAAGAATCTGTTCCATCAAAAACATATTTTTTTATTAGAGAATCAGATAATAAAATTATAGGTATGACACACATTAGATTGACATTGAATAAAATGCTTGCAGATATTGGTGGCCATATAGGATATAATATTCGTCCTAGTGAAAGACAAAAAGGATATAATAAAATTCAATTATATCTTGCTTTGATAGAATGTCAAAAAAATGGTTTAGATATCATTATGATAGATTGTTTAAAAGATAATTTAGGTAGCTCAAAGACAATTATTTCTTTAGGCGGATTTTTAGTTAAAGAAGAAGAAAAATCTTTTCATGAAAAACAAGTCACAATACAAGATTACAATATAAATGTTGATGAATCTTTGGAAAATTATAAAGATATCTATGAACCTTATGTTGTAATTAAAAATGAAAGAAAAAATAAATAATAAAGGATCGAGTAATTATGAATGGGCATATGTCCAGATAATTTTAAAGATGTTTTTGGTGTTGC
>SVAG01000011.1 GCA_015059545.1 Lactobacillales bacterium | reverse complement strand
TTGGATATGTGATTGTTACTTTTTTACTTTGTGCCCATCCTGTTTTATTTATCGCATATGTTGGTACATCTATTTTTGTTGTTTCTATACTTTCTGTTGTACTTTCTTTTGAATTTAAACTATTTATTCCTTCATTATTGTATGTATTATTTATTACTTTTACTTTTATTTTATATGTTCCTGTTGTTAGTTTGTCAAATGTATATGTTTTTCCTGTTTGAATACTTGTCCATGTTGCTCCATCATCTTTACTAAATTGATATCCATAGATTCCTGATTCACTATCTGTTCCACTTGCGATTACTGTTATACTCTTACTTGTTTTTGTATATGTAAATGTTGCACTTGTTGGAGCTGTTCTATCTATATTTGCTACTGTTTGACTTGAACTTGTTACATAATTTGTTCCATCATTTACTCTTGCGATTACTGTTCCATTTTCTTTAAATTCTATTGCTTTATTATATTTTTTAAATTCTATTCCACCATCTAAACTATATTCATGTGCATATTGATTTTTTTCATCTTGATAGTCTATTGTTACTACTTTACTTTGTGCCCATCCTTCTTTATCAATTAAATATATTGGTGTATTTATTGTTTTTGTTTTTATTTTATCATTTATTTTTGTTTCTATATTATTTCTATTTACTATTATTATTTCGACTTTATATTCTGTTTCATTTTTTAATCCTTCAAATATTACTTGTCCAGACTTTCCTTCTATTATTTTTTCTTTTCCATCTACTTTTACTTTATATTCTTTTATTCCTGATTCTGGATCTATTCCTAATCCTTCTTCTATTGTTACTGTTATACTCTTTGATGTACTTGTTAAATGATATTTACTTTTATCTACTTTTGCTGCTGTATTATCTACTTTATAACATTCTTCTTTTTTTGCTATTTTTAATTTTTTTATTGGTCCATTTACGCAATATTCTTTATCTTTTATAAAGTATGCTTCTATTTCTCCATCTTTTTCTATAAATCTTCCACTTTCAAAATTATCTTTTAATTCTAATTTTGTTATATCTATTCCATCTTCTGGTATCTTGTCTATATCATTTTCCATCATGTAATATTCTATTTCACCTGATGCTATTACGACACTTGTCTTTATTGATTCTCTTTTTGAACTTTCTACTATATTTATTGTTATTGGTACAGCTATTACTGCCACTAGTCCTATTATTACTATGACAGCTAATAGCTCTATTAGTGTAAATCCTTTTTTATTGGTATTCTTTAAATACCCCCCCCCGAAGTTACTATTTGCTACCATATTTTTACACTTCCTTTACTATTTATCTATATATATAATACAATAAAAAAATAGTTTTTTCAACTATTTTTAGACTGCTAATTTTTCTTTTATTTTTCTTTTTATTTTAGCTTCTTCTCTAGATACTTTGACTTGAGTAAGTCCAAGTATATTTGCTACTTCACTTTGACTTAAATCATCCATATATCTTTTGTTTATTAATTCTCTTTCAAATGGTGTTAAATTATTTAATTCTTCTTTAAGTGCAATTAAAGTATTTAAATCCATACTATTATCACTTACTACATCATGTAAAGTTACCTCTTTTCCTTCATTATTAATTGGTTCATCTATACTTTGCATTATATTTATAGTTTTTAATGCTTCTATAATTTCATATTCTTCTACTTCTAAAAATTCAGATAATTCATATGTATTTGGTTCTCTACATAATTTTTGGGATAAAATTATTTTTGCTTTTTCTATTTGATAGTTTAATTTAGTAATATTTCTACTTATTTTTATTCCTTTATCTTCTCTTACTAATTTTTTCATTTCACCTAATATATACTTATAAGCATATGTAGAAAATTTTACATTATAAGAATCATCAAATTTATTATAAGCTTCTATTAATCCTATAATTCCTACTTGATATAAATCTTCCTTATTTTTATATCCTTCAAAATAATGAGTAAGCGAATGTATTAAATTACTATATTTATCTATTTCTTCTTCTTTCATTTTTCCTCCTATACAATTATTTTTTCAAATGCATCTATTTCATTATCTAATGTTTTTATATAATTTGTTATATGACTTTTTAATATTCTTTCTTCTATATTACTATTTATATCTGTTAGCATTAAAATTCCTCTATTATCTCTTAAAAGTTCATAAGTATAAAATAATGTATTTATTCCTTTTAAATCAATATTTCTAACTTTACCTAAATTAATTACAACATTTCTAATTCCATTATCCATTATCATATATATAACTTCACTCTTATATTTTATATATGTATCTTTTGTAATATCACCTTCTAATCTTATAAATAAAATTCCTCTTCTAAATTCATATAAAATTTCTAACATAAATCACCTCTTAACTAATTTAGCATTTATTTTTTATAAATTATACAAATACGACAAAACTAGAATTTTTTTTCAATCGACAAAAAAAGATAATCAGTATTCTGAATTATCTTTATTTTTTATATATTCTCTTAACATTTTAGTCAAAGCTCTTTTTTCTATTCTAGATACATAACTTCTAGAAATACCTAATTTAGCAGCTATTTCTTTTTGAGTTAATTCATCTTGATCATTTAATCCATATCTTTTTATAATTATTTCTTTTTCTCTTTCATTTAAAACATTAAAATATTTATCAATTAATTTTATATTATTTTGTTTATGAATATCTAATGCATAATCTGGTTTAGGAGTTTTTAATATATCTAGAAATGTTATTTCATTTCCATCTTTATCAAATCCAATTGATTCATTTAAACTAATGTTTTTATTATTCTTTTTATCTCCTCGAAAATACATTAATATTTCATTTTCTATACATCTTGCACAATATGTAGTTATTCTTGTACCATGTTTATTTGAATAACTATCTACTCCTTTTATAAGTCCAATTGTTCCTATACTTATTAAATCATCTACATCTTCTTTTCTATGATCATATTTTTTTACAATATGAGCAACTAATCTTAAATTATGTTCAATAAGTTTATTTCTTGCTTCTTTATCACCTAAGTTAGACCTTTTTACATATTCATCTTCTTCTTCCTTTGTTAAAGGTTCAGGGAATACATTATTTGAATATGCTGCTGTAAAGATATAAAAATCTTTAAATAAAAAATCAAATATTTTTTTAAACATACTACCACCAATAAATTATATGTTTAAATATTAATTTTTTATTTTGTCCATTTACATAGTTTTGTTTTTTTCTAATTTTGCTTCTCTATCATAATATAATCCATCATTTTGATAATTATGAACATTGGTATAGTTTTCATTTCTGTAAATAGTTTCTACTTTATCTCCATATGATGGAATATATCCATAAATATATTCTGGCAATAATCTATAATTATATTCATTAACTTGAAACCATATTGGTTTAGGTTCACCTTCTTTTAATCCTAAATCTTTTTTAGGAATTTTTGCTATTACGCCTCCTCTACATGTTCCGTGTCTATAATGACTAGAAGTCAAAACTTGTGATATAACAAGTGGAAAATATTCAAGTGGTGTTAATGTAAATCCATGATATGGTCCACCTGCATTCATTAATCCATTATTAAATATATCATCTATTTGATCTTTATTTTCTTCTAAATCAAGTCCCGTTCTATGTATACATATAACATAATCATCATCATCAAATAGTTTTTCTAGTTCTTCACCTATTTCTTTAGAAAATTTACCTTCTATAACTTCATTATAATCTGCAAAAAGAGGATGATTCAAATACTCATCTGGTATTTTATAATATTTATTATTTTCTTGTTCTTTTATTTTTTTTATAAATTCTAATTCTTTTTGTTTCTGTTTTTTTATATATTTATCTACCCAGTTCATAGTATCACCTATTATAATAATAACATTATATTTTTTATTTAAAAATATATCTTTACATTTATTTACAAAAAAAAAAGAAGTATAAACTTCTTAAAATGAATCAAAATTAATATTGATTTTTTTTCTATTTTCTTCTGTACATGATGCCGCAATTACAATTGTTCTTATAGCTTGAGCCACCATACCTTGTTTACCTATTAATGTAGGCATATCATCTTTTGAAGCTAATACTTCTAAAGATATTTCATTTTCATTATCATATTGTTTTACAGAAACCATATCTGGTTCTTTAACAACACTTTTAACTAAAAATTCTGTTACTGGTACTAAATTCATAATTATTTACCTTCTTTTTTAGTCATTCTTTCTTCATGGTATTTTTTCATAACACCTTGATTACTTAAAATACTTCTTACTGTATCAGTTGGTTGAGCTCCATTTTTTAACCATTTAATTGCTTTTTCTTCATCTATTTTGATTTCAGCTGGAGTTTTAGTTGGATCATAATATCCTATTTCATCAACAGCTTTTCCATCTCTTGGACTTCTTGAATCAGCAACAACTACACGATAAAATGGTGCTTGTTTTTTTCCCATTCTTTTTAATCTTAATTTAACAGCCATGCTATATCCCTCGCTTTCATAAAGATTATATCATAACAATATATGAGTGTCAACTATTTTTTATTAACACTAAAAAAAGACTATTTGTCTTCTTTTATATAGTCTTCATTAACTTCATTTTCTATTTCATTTAATACTTCATCATCTATATCATCTTCTATTAAATCCCATGGTTCTTCATCTTCTTCAATTGCTATTTTTATTTTCTTTTCTCCTACTATTTCAACACCCATTTCTTTTTCTATATCAAAATTTATATTATTATTATCGTCTATATTTACTTTTACACAATTAGGATTACTTAATGTTCTAACAATAATATCTGTATCATCTGATAAATCAGAATTATCTTTTACTTTTAAATTAAATAAATCATTATATTCTATTTTTTTATTTACAACTGTTGTTTTACTATCTCCTTCATATGAATACCATATATTAACATCATATGAACCATCTACACCTATTTTATCTCCCGATTTATATCCCTTAAATTTATGATTTATTACCCAACATCCAAGTACTGTTGTAGGTGTTGTTTCTGTTGTTATTGTATAATTGTTTTTAAAATATTTTTTACCTTTACCAATTACTGCTTTAGTAACTATTTCTTTATAAGCCATATCATCACCCCTCACTTTAGAATATGCATCAAAATAATAAAAGTGTCTAGTTTTGTTAATTATTTAATAAAACATTGTATTATTTTATATTAATATATTATAATTATAGTGGTGATTATATGGATAATTTAATAAACGATATTAGAATAATATTAATTAAAGATAATGGCGATATACAAGTAATTTTCAGTTCTAATGATGAAAGTAATAAAAATACATGTACAATTAATAATGTTGATGATATAAAAATGATTAACGAATATCATGATAAAATTAAAAATGTAGTTTACAATAAAAATGATAATAATGATAAACATTTATTTTATCTAAAACAACATATAAATGATAATTTAAGTAATGAATTTAAAAAGATGGGAATTAATCCCAATAATATAAAAGATGACTTGTTATTATATTATTATATGTCCACTATGAATTATGTTGTACTTGTTAATAGTTCAGAACATATAAATATAATGGTTACTCCATCAAATGGTATAAGTAATAATCAAGAAAATAGATTAGATGATTTAAAAAATATTTTTCCTAATAATATTTTGTGGTGTTTATCACATGAAATGCATATTGAAGTATTTGAAGAAAATGGACATAAATATGGTACTTTAGAATTAGGAGATGTTATTGAAGGAAAATATGAAGATGTTATTTCTAAGTATAAAGAAAAAATAAAAAGACATTAAGTCTTTTTATTTTCTTTTTTGGTGTTTTATTTTTGTTTGTCAAATTTAAATATTTTCATGTCTTTTTACATAAGCAATTACTTTATATACAATTGGTATCATTATAAATTCTATTAATATTTTTAATCCTGCTTGACTAAATATCATTATAATCATTTGTTCTATACTTACACTACCTATAAATCCTATAGTTACAAAGAATAATGAATCTAATAATTCTCCTACTACAGTTGAAGCAAATAATCTAATCCATAGTGGTTTTATTTTAGTTTTATCTTTTATAAAATTTAAAACATAAGAGTTAGATAATCCACCTATTAAATAAGCTGTTAGACTTGCAACTAAAATTCTTGGTGTATTACTAAGTACTAAAGCAAATTCTTGTTGATGTTTAAAAGTGTCAGGATATGGCATTATGATTGCTATAAAAAATACTATAACCATTAATGCATTACAAATAAATCCATAAAGAATTATCTTTTTTGTTTCATGGAAACCATATACTTCTGAGAACACATCTCCTAAAATATATGTTATTGGAAATACTAATGTTGCTGCTGTTAATGTTAAACCAAATATTTCTACTATTTTAAAAGCATTTACATTTGATACTAATAGACATGTTGTATATATCATTATCATTAGTATAAATAAACTAGAATGTTTTTTCATTTTTTCTTATTATCTTTGATATCTTCTATTTTATCATTTATATCTTCTTTATAAAATTTATATGTTGCGATTAATAAAATTGCAATTGGGAATGATGCAATAATTCCTGTAATACCAAATAATATTCCACCAGCTGATATAGATAATATTACTACTACTGGTTTTACATTATTTGTTTTTCCATATACAAGTGGTCCTATTATATTACCATCTACTATTGATAATATTCCAAATGTAATAACTGTTTTAATAAGCATCATTGGAGATACAACAATTGCTGTTATAGCAGCTATTATATTTGTTATTATTCCACCAAAATATGGTATTAATTGTGATATCATTGCTAAGAAACCTAATAATAAGGCATTAGGATGTCCTATAATTGTATATATTATTGAATATTCAAAAAGTGATATAATCATTAATTTAACAAAACCTGATAAATAATTTTTCATTTCATCATCAAGTGTTCTTACATATTTAAATGTTTTATAAGATTTTCTTCTTAAATATTTTTTTATTTCTTTTCTAATCGAATCCATATCTATTAAGAAATATACAGCTGCTGTAAAACATAAGAAAACATTTGTTAAGAAACCTACTGAAACATTTATTATACTTATTGCACCATTTGATATATATTTACCAACATTAACAACTATATCATTTAATCCATTTGTTAATGTATCTTGAATTGGTCCTAAATCATAATTATATTCTTTAGATATTTCTTTTACAAAATCTATAACAGAATTAAATAAACTAACTGTTTGATCAAATAAAAGTGGAACAATTAAAACAATTGTAAAAGCAAGTATTCCTACTATTAATGCAATTAGTATGAATATTGCTATTCCTTTTGGTATTTTTTTTGATTCTAAATATTTTAAGAATGGGTATAATGCATATGCAATTACAAAAGCAACTATAAAAGGCATCATTATTTTAAAGAAGTTGCTAATAACTCCTGTCCATAAGTTTCCTGTTTGATAAAGTAAAAATATTATAAGTGAAATTAATGCAAAATTTACTAATTTGTAGTTTATATTATTTTTCATTTTTATTCCTACTTTCTAAAATAATTGTAACTGGGCCATCATTAATAATACTTACTTTCATGTCACTTCCGAATATTCCAGTTTCTACCTTTATATCATTATTTCTTAATTCTTCATTAAATAAATCATATAATTTTGTTGCTTCTTCTCCATTTAAGGCATTTATATAACTTGGTCTATTTCCTTTTTTTGTATCAGCATATAATGTAAATTGTGAAATACTAAGAATACTTCCACCAACATCTATTATTGACTTATTCATTATTCCATTTTCATCATCAAATATTCTTAAATTTATGACTTTTTTTACTAAATATTTTATATCTTCTATTGTATCAGCATATGTAAAACCAACAAGTAAAACTAAACCATTATCTATTTTACCTACTATTTTATTATCTACTGATACACTAGAATTTAAACTTCTTTGTACTAATACTTTCATTATTTAATTAATCTTTCTACTTCTATAATATCTTTCATTTGTCTTAAATCAGTCATAAATTTAACTAAATTTTCTTTTTTTTCTACTAATACTGTCATTTCATATACATTATCACTTTTATTTACATATGTATTTATACTTCTAATACTTACATCTGATTTAGTTGTTTTAGAAATAATATTTAATAATACATCTTCTTTTTTTAATGAATGAATTATTAAATTAGTTGGATATTTTTTCTTTGTTTCTAATTCATAATTCCATTTTACATCTACTAATCTTTTTTCTAATTCTTTTACGTTTGGACACATTAATCTATGTACTGTAATTCCATATCCTTTTGTAATATATCCTACTATTCTATCTTCTGGTATTGGATTACAGCAAGAAGCTAAATTAACTTTTATATCATCTATTCCTTCTACTAAAATATCATTTTTAAGTTGTGGTTTTTCTACTTCTTGATTTTTAGTTTTTCTTAATATAATTTCTTCTTTTGTATCTTTTTCTTCTTCTTTTACTGAGTTTATAACAGCACCAACTTGAATACTATTATTACCAATACTAGTATATAACTCATTTAAATCTTTATACTTATATTCTTTTAATATTTTTTCTACATTTTCATTTGATAAGAAATCTGATATTGTTATTTTTCTTTTTCTTAATTCTTTAGCTAATATTTCTTCACCTTGTTTTAAGTATTCTTCTTTATCTATTTTATTAAAGAATGCTTTTATTTTATTTCTAGCATGATTTGTATGAGCAATATTTAGCCATTCACGACTAGGTCCAAATGAATTTTGATTTGTATTTATTTTTATAATATCATTATTTTTTAGTACATGATCAAGTGGAACAATATTATTATTTACGATTGCTCCTACCATTTTATCTCCTACTTTAGTATGAATTCTATAAGCAAAATCAATAGGAGTTGAACCATTTGGAAGTTCTATAACATCTCCATTTGGTGTAAATACATAAATTGTGTTATTAAATATATCTTCTTTTACTGAGTTAATAAAATCTTCATCTTTTTCTTCTTCACTATTAAGTTCAATGATAGAACGGAATATTTGTAATTTTTGTTCCATATTGTTTTTCATTAAACTTTTACCATCACCATGGTTTTCTTTATATGCCCAATGTGATGCAATACCTCTTTCTGCTATTTCATCCATTTCATATGTTCTTATTTGGATTTCAAATAAATATCCAAAATCTCCGAACACTGTTGAATGAAGTGATTGATACATATTTGTTTTTGGCATTGCTACATAATCTTTAAATCTTTTTGGTATTGGTCTATATTTTGAATGAATAATACCTAATGTTTTATAACAATCTTGTTCTGTATCTACAAAAACACGAAGAGCAAGTAAATCATATATATCATTAAATTTTTTACCTTTATCAAGTTTTTTATAAATACTATATATACTTTTAGCTCTACCTTTTATTTCATGCTTTATTCCATTTTGATTAAGTAATTTAGAAACACTTTTTATCATTTCTTCTACTACTTTATCTCTTTCAACTTTTGATTGGTTTAATTGTTCAACTATTGAATAATACACTTGTGGTTTTGAATATCTAAGTGATAAATCTTCTAATTCACTTTTCATTTTATTCATACCAAGTCTATGTGCAATTGGAGTTAATATTTCTAATGTTTCAATTGCCTTTTCTTTTTGTTTTGCTTCTGTATGTACCCATAATGTTCTCATATTATGAAGTCTATCTGCAAGTTTTATAATAATTACTCTAACATCTTCACAAAGTCCAACTAATATTTTTCTTTGAGTTGCAATCATTACACTGCTTCCTAGTGCACCATCAAAATTAAGTTTATTAATCTTAGTTACACCATCTACTAAATTAGCAATTTCTTCTGTAAATGTTTCAGCCATTTCCTCTTTTGTTACATCACAATCTTCTAATATATCATGTAAAAGTCCTGCACAAATAGTTGCTGCATCTGCATCTATTTCTGTTAGGATATATGCAACATTAAGTGGATGATCTATATATGGTTCACCTGTCATTCTAGTTATTCCAAAATGTTTTTCTTTAGCGTATTTATATGCTTTTTCTATTAAATTTATTTCATCTTGATCAGTTATATAAGATTTAACTTTTTTAATTAAATCTTCATATTTAAGTCCAGCATTTACTTTTGTCAACAGGCACCACTCCTTTTTATCCTACTTTACTTTTTCTTTTACCTTTTCCTCTTATATTTTCATCTACTTCTAAACTAATTTCTATTTTTCTTTCTAAATATTCATCTAAACCTTCATACTCTTTTATATATTCTAATAATTTTTTATCATTTATTATTTGATCTTTAACTACTTTATTATCAATACCTTTTATTTCATTATCCATATACATTCTTAAATAAGTAGATAATTTCTTTCTCATTTCATGATTAAATTCATAAATAGATCTTGTAAAAGCATCACTTAATATATTGTGATCAACAAAATTATCATAATCTAATACTTTTACTTCTTCTTTTAAATATCTTACTACTTCACTATCAGTTTTTAATCTAACAAAATGTTTATTTCCTATATAAACAGAAAAATCTTCTGAATCAACAAATAAATTATTTAATAAATCTGTTATTGTTTCATTATTTGTTTTAGTTGCAAAACTTACTCCTGTTAATATATCTGTATATTCTACTAAGGTATAATTTTTATCACTTTTGTCTAATCTTAACATGTAACCACCCTCTAATTTTCAAAATAAACTACTCTATTTCTTAAATTTAACTTTTCTTTTAAATATTTATCTATAAGCATATTATCACTATTTAAAACATCACTAACCATTTGATATAGTGATAAGTTTTTAGCATTAATCCATTTTACTTCTTTTAAATAATTCCATATATCTTCTTCTTTGATATAAATATATCCAGCTCTTCTCATTTCTTCTTTTTTTGTTTTTAAAGCTGGTTTAATTCTTTTATACAATTCTTCTAATGATCCAAATGTTATATCCATAAGATACCTCCTATAAATAAATATTCTTAAAACTCATATATTTATTATATATCAAATAAAAATTTTTTTAAAGTTTTTGGAGGAAATATTATGAAAAAAAGCAAATTTATTAAGTCTAGTATTATTCTTATTATTGGTGGTTTAATTACTAAAGTTTTAGGTATGATAATAAAAATTATTATAACTAGACTTATAGGTACAGAAGGTATTGGTATTTATATGATGATTTCACCTACTTATATGTTACTAATATCTATTTGTACTTTTGGATTTCCTATTGCTATTAGTAAGTTAGTCGCAGAAGATAAATTTAATAATAAAAATATTATTTTATCTATTATGCCAATATCTTTAATTATAAATTTAATTATTATGATTTTATTATTCTTATTTGGAAATTTTATTTCTAATACTTTACTTCATGAACCTAGAACTTATTATGCAATTATAGTTATGGGATTTGTATTACCTTTCATTTCTATTTCTTCTATTATTAGAGGTTACTTCTTTGGTAAAGAAAGAATGATACCTCATGTTATTTCTAATATATGTGAAGATATTATAAGACTTGTTGTTTTAATTATAGGAATTCCTATTTTTTTAACTCAAGGTATTGAATATGCGGTTGCTTTTATTGTAGTTTCTAATATATTTAGTGAATTATCTTCTATTATAATATTAACTTTATGTTTGCCTAAAAAAAATATTAAATTAAATGATTTTATTCCGAAGAAAAAAAATATTAAAAGTGTCTTTGATATAAGTATTCCTACTACTATTGGTAGATTAATTGGTAATATTGGTTATTTTTTGGAACCTATTATTTTAACTACTGTATTATTAAGTATGGGCTATTCAAATAAATATATTGTTTATGAATATGGTATTGTTAGTGGTTTTGTACTGCCTACACTACTTCTTCCTTCTTTTTTTACAGGCGCTATTTCACAAGCTTTAATTCCTGTTATAAGTAAATCTTATTCTAATAATAATTTAAAGTATACTAAAAATAAAATTAAACAAGCAATTTTTATTTGTTTATTAATTGGTATTCCAGTTACTATATTTTTTCTATTATTACCAGAATTTTGTTTAGATTTTTTATATAATACAACTGAAGGTGTTTCTTATCTTAGATTTTTAGCTCCTATTTGTTTAATGCAATATATACAATCGCCCCTAACTAGTAGTTTACAAGCTATGGGAAAAGCTAAACAAGCTATGCATGGTACTTTAATCGGAATGATTTCTAGAACTATATTATTATTTATATTATCTAGTTTAAAAATTGGTATGTGGGGTCTTGTTATATCAACTAGTATAAGTATTTTCTTAGTTACATATCATCAATATAAAGAAATAAAAAAAGTATTAAAATAATACTTTTTATTCAATTATATCTATAATTAGATTTGGTTTATCTATTTTTTCTTCTACTATTTCAAAACATTCAGATATTTCTTTGATATTGACATCTGCATGTTTAGAATATATTTTTAAAAGTTCTTCGTTTTCAAATAGATAATCGCCAACTTTTTTATTTAAAACTATTCCTACTCCGTAATTGATTTCATCTTCTTTATTTAATCTACCTGCTCCTATTTTACGAGCTATTTCTCCTAATTTATATGCATCAATACTTTTAATAAATCCATCTTTTGAACTTTTAATAGATACATAATTTTCTTCTACTTGAATGTTATTAACATTACCATTTTGCATTCTAACAAATTCATTAAATTTTTCTAAAGCTTTTCCTGTTTTAATACTTTCAAGTAATTTTAATTTAGCTTCTTCTTCTGTTATGTTTAAAGCAATTGAAGTCATAATTGATCCTAAAGTTAAAACTAATTTATGTAAATCACTTGGTCCTTTACCTTTTAATGTTTCTATTGATTCTAAAACTTCTAAAGAATTACCTATACTTTTTCCAAGTGGTTCTTCCATATTAGATAATACACAAATTGTTTTCTTATTATATGATTTACCAATTTTTATCATTAAATTAGCTAGTTTAGTTGCACTATCAATATCTTTCATTAAAGCTCCATTTCCTACTTTTACATCTAATACAATTGCATCTGCTCCTGAAGCAATTTTTTTACTCATAATACTTGAAGCTATTAATGGAATTGATTCTGTTGTTCCTGTTACATCGCGAAGAGCATATAACTTTTTATCGGCTGGTACTATATTAGCTGTTTGACTTATTACAGCACACCCTATATCGTTTACTTGATTTATAAATTCTTCATTTGTAAGTGTTACTTTAAATCCTTCAATTGATTCTAATTTATCTATAGTTCCACCAGTATGTCCTAACCCTCTTCCACTCATCTTAGCAACTTTAACTCCAACAGAAGATACTAAAGGGGCTAAAACCAATGTTGTTTTATCTCCTACTCCGCCTGTTGAATGTTTATCTACAATAGTACCATTTATTTTACTTAAATCAATTTTATCTCCACTATCAATCATAACTTTAGTTAAATCAATTGTTTCTTGTTCTGTCATTCCATTTAATACAATTGCCATTAAAAGTGAACTCATTTGATAATCTTTTATATTTCCATTAACATAATTATCAACAGCAAATTTTATTTCTTCATATGTTAATACCTTTTTGTTTTTTTTCTTAACAATTATATCTATTATATTCATATTATCACCTAGTTTAATTATAACAAAAAAAAAACTAATTTGATAGTTTTCTCATTTTTTTTAATTGTTTATTTACATCTTCTTTAATCTCTTCATATTCTTCTGATATAAAACTAGCTCTTTCATAATAATTTTTTAATTTTAATAAACAATTATAATAAGTTTTTGTATCTAATTCATCTACTGGTTCTTTGTAATATGGTTCTATAGGAATGATTTGATCTAATTTTATGTAATTAATTTTTGTACTAAGTGATTGATTAATCAAATTATCTCTATAAATTTTAAATTTTTTATATAAAAATTTTTCATTTCTTCCAGTACTTGTGATTGGAAGAACATATCTTTTATCTTCAAGCTCACTTATAACTAAACATGGTCTAACAAAATGCTTATCATAATTATAATTTATTTGACCTTCATAAAAATCTTTAAATACAATATTTCTTACAATTATTATTTTTCCTGTATTATCAAAAACCATATTAACACACCCTACTACTTTAAATACTTTTTAATTTTATCATAAAAGTAGTAAATAGAAAAGTATTTTTGACATATTTATACAAAACTATATTCTCTACTTAATATTCTACTATCACTACAATATTCCATTACAAATCCATTATTAGATTTACATATTATTATTCTTTTTAAATTTTTATCTATATAATTCATAATGCTCCTTTCAAAATTAAAAGATAAACTATAATTTAAATAGTTTATCTTTTTTTATTAGTATTTAGGGAATTTATGAGGTTTAATTTTTTTTACTTGATAAATATGTAACTTTTTCAGCTACAAATTCCATTATTGTTTTATTCATTTCATCTTCTTCTATGTTTCTTGATTGCAGTCTTCCTTTAACTCCTAAGAGATCTCCTTTATGACAATATTCTACAGCATTTTCCGCAATTCCTTTCCAAAGCGTACAAGATATAAAGTCTGTATCATATTCTCCATCTACATTTTTATAACTTCTTGGAACTGCTAAAGTAATATTTGTTACTTTATTACCATTTTCTGTTTCATACAGTTCTGGATCTTTAACTAATCTTCCAACAATAACAGATTGATTAAGCATTTTTTCACCTCCTTCGAATTAAATTTAACATATAAAAAATAAGAAAACAAACGAGTGTTTTCTTATTTTTAAACCATTATTTTTACAAATTTTATATAACTTAATATATATATTCAATTTTTGTAATCCATCTTTTACAATTTTATCAAAACTATTAAAAATTAAATTTTTAAAAATAATTTTTTAATAAATGATTTAATTCTACTGCATATTCCATTGGTAATTCTTCTCTAAATCTATCAATAAATCCCATTATAATAAGTTCTTTTGCTTTTTCTTCTGTAATTCCTCTACTCATTAAATAAAATAGTTTTTCTTTTGATATTTTAGATACAGTTGCTTCATGTTCTATATTAGAAGTTTTATTTTCTATTATATTAGTAGGTATTGTATCACTTTTAGATTCATCATCTATTATAATTGTGTCACATTTTACAAGGCTATTTGAGTTATTAGCTTTTTTACCTATTCTAACAATTCCTCTATATGTTGCATTTCCACCTTTTAAAGCAATTGATTTTGATATTATGTTGCTTGTTGTATGTGAAGCTAAATGAATCATTTTTGCACCTGCATCTTGTATTTGACCTTGTGTTGCAACGGCAATACTTATACAATTACCTTTAGCATATTCTCCATTTAATATACAACATGGATATTTCATATTTATTTTTGATCCAATATTTCCATCTATCCATTCCATTAATCCATTTTCTTCTACTATAGCTCTTTTAGTTACTAAATTATATACATCTGTAGACCAATTTTGAATTGTTGTATATCTACATTTTGCATTCTTTTTAACATATATTTCTACTACTGCAGCATGCAATGAATCACTTGTATATGTTGGTGCTGTACATCCTTCCATATAATGTAATTCTGATCCTTCATCTACTATAATAATTGTTCTTTCAAATTGACCCATATTTTTACTATTTATTCTAAAGTAACTTTGAAGTGGTCTTTCTATTTTTGTATTTGGTGGAATATAAATAAATGATCCACCACTCCATACAGCACCATTTAAAGCTGTATATTTATTTTCATCATATTTGACTAAATTATTAAAATATTCTTTAAAAATTTCTGGATATTTTTTAAGTGCTGTATCAGTGTCACAAAAAATTACATTTTTTTCTTCTAATTCTTTTATCATATTATGATATACTGCTTCACTATCAAATTGGGCTCCTATACCATCTAAATATTTATGTTCTGCTTCTATAAGTCCTAAATCATCAAATGTATTTTTTACATCTTTATCTACTTTATCCCAATTATTTTCTACTTCTTCACTTATTTTTTTATAATAAGTTATTATATCAAAATCAATATCTAATGGTGGTCCAAAGTTAGGATTATTTTGACTTTCAAATTCATCGTATGCTTTTAATCTAAAATCTGTCATCCATTTTGGCTCATTTTTTAATTTTGATAAATCTTTTATAGAGTCTCTATTTAATTTTTCTATTGTTTTCATCAAATCACCATATTAGTATTATACTAAATTTAGTATAAAAAAAAAACCTTATCGGTTTATTTTTTTGTATTGTTTTACTCTTTTTTCATATTTTGATTTTTTAAATAATGATAAATCTTCTTTTTGTAATTCTTTTACATCTAAAGCATATATTTGTTGTTCATCTATTTTTTGATATGGTGATATTTGCTTAAATTTATTTCTTTTTACAATTGGATAAACATTATCAAAATTATCAATATCTACTGCATTATCACCAACTATAAGGCATATTTTATTTGCAATAACTTGTTTTTCTATAGTATAAATTGTCATTGAATTTTGTACTATTCCTGTTTTATTAGCATTTTTTAAATAACCAATTTCTACTTTTTTTATTATATATTCCATAAACCCACCTATTTTTCTATTTCATTTAATACTTTTTCAAATCCCCACCAAGGAAGTAAAGCACATTTTTTTCTATTTGGTTGTTTATATATATCATTATAAACAACTGCTTCTTCTAACAATTCTTCATTATATTCTTTTTCATCTATCATATTTAAAAAATTATTATAAATTTGTTTTGATTCCTCAAGAGTTTTTCCTATTAATGTTTTAATCATTATAGATGCTGAAGATGTACATATAGCACATGCTTCTCCATCAAATCTGGCATCGATTACTTTTCCATTTTCTATTTTAACCATTAAATCTAATTCATCTATACATGACTCATTATTAGTATTTACTCTTATATATGTGTCATCTTCTACTAATCCTTTGTTCATAGGATTTTCATAATTTTCAAGAATTATTTCTCTTCTAAATTGTTGATCCATATTATAGCTTCTTCCTAATATTGTTTTGATTGTTCATTTACTTTTAATTCAGAATAATAATTTTCAATTTTATCTATCATATTTTGATAATAAGGATTTTCTATATCTAACTCTTGCATTCCATAGCTTTCATTAAAATATCTAGCATCTACAAATGAATCTATTAATTGATTTATTAATTTTGGATATTTTTCTAACAAATATTTTACTGCTTCCATTCTAGTTTGATTCATAATACCAGTAAGTAATAATTCAGTATCTTCTATTGTTAAATCTTCATCATCAAATGTTTTACTTGTACTTAATTTTTGATGATATCCTTTTCTAGTAGCACATGCTTGCTTTTTTATTATTTCAATTAATAATTCTTTTTCTATATCATTTTTAGATAATGTTTCTAAATATCCTCTTGCATTACCATTTTTAGTAAATCCTCCTGAATTTGAATTAAAATAATATTGACTTAGAGCAGCAGACATTGCATTTCTAGTATTAAAAGGTACTCCTTTATTTCTTGTCATTTCAATAGCATAATCGATACATTGTAATTGTTCACTTTTCATATTATCCCTGCCCTTCTTTTATAATTTTATCATATTTTAATTATTAATTCAATCTATCCGTGACGTCCTCCACCACTTGAAAAACCTCTACCAGATGATCCTCCACGACTTCCTCCACCACTACTAGATGAAACTGTGTAAGAAGTTGTTCTTGATGTAATAAATCTATCATTTTTAACACTATAGTTTACAGATTTTTTATCCATGTATTCTGCAGCTTTTGTAGCTCTTTTTATCATTTTATTTTTATTTACTAAAATTAACATAGTTATTAATGTACTTACTGCAGCTATACCTAAACCTAAAACATATGGAACACTATAATTATATTTTATAAATCCATTTTCATCTATATAAGCATTTTTATATTTTGAAGAAATACCTTGATTATAGTAATTTAAACATTTATCTTTAAATTCTTTAAATCCATCAAGATAACGATCATTTGATATTTCAGAATATATTGAATCTAATACGTCATCATATCTTGATTGATTAAAATATAATTGAGCTTTTCCAAATGTATACATATCATAATATCTATCATATGAATAATTATTTCTAAGTAATAAAATACCATCATAATGTTCTAAATCTAATCCAAAATCATTATAATCATAGAAATCAGATGCATATGTAGCATGTTTACTATCATAAGTATAAGGCATATCTACAGTTACAAAAATCATTTCCATTCCTGTTGCATCCATAAATTCTTTTGAATATGAATATATAGTTTGTTCTTCTGATTCTGATAAAATATTTGCAAAATCATATACTTTTTTACTTGCATCTACATATGGAGTATTTTTTATATTATATAAATTGTTACTATTAATTTTTATATCTTTATTTACACCATAATTATTTTCTTCTGTTCTTTCTTTTGTTGTTTCTTCCACTGTATTCTCTATTATTGGAGTTGTTGTATCACTTGTTAATAAATCAGCTTTTATACTATTTATATTTATAAATAAAGCTAAAAATAAAACTAAAAATAATTTAAACTTTTTCATTAATTATTACCTACCTTATATATTATATAACTAACTATAATTGCAATTATAAATGTAATTACAAAAGAAAGTATTCCAGCAATTACAGCTTTTTTCTTATCAAGTGGTATATCTCCAACAAATTCTCCTGTTTGTCCATTCATAGCGAATAAATAAAATTTATCATTGTACTTAACATTTACCATCCAAACTGGAAGTAATACATATTCTGTTTTTTGTTCAGTTGTCTTCAATGTATTTGATTTTTCTGTTTTAGATGAATATCCAATCATATCATTCATCATTGTATCTTTACCTGAAGATAAAGCTCTATTTTTAGCAAATTCAAATGATTCTTTTTCATCAACATTATATTTTTCTGCTAGAAAACCAGATAAATATGCATGATTATAATCCACTAAATCTTTATAATCAAATGGTTCTATTGTATTCATTATTTCATCATTAAATTTAGTTGATCCATCTACTGGAATTCTATCAAATTCCATACTTCCTGTTCTTGTCATTTCATAATAATCTGTTTTTGTATATCTAGTATTACCACTAGACCAATGTTTTACTTTTGTTCCTTTTGCTTCTATAGTACCATCTACCATAATATCAAATAACCAGAATGGTATATAAACACCTGTTATTTTTTCTATATTTTTTTCACTTATAAAACTTTTCGGTACTAAAGGTCTACCTTTTTTTAATCCTTTAAATGCTTTAATAGCATCTTCTTTTGTTTTCTTAAATGGTATTATTTTACTAGGAGCAAATTTACCTGTTAATCTATTTTTGATTATCGATGAATTTCCACAATATATACAGAAAGTAGCAGCTGTTTCTTCATCTGTTATAATATTAGCTCCACAGTCTGGACAATTATATGTCACATATTTGTCATCTACTGCTTCTTCATCTGTACTTATTTTTTTATTTTCCATATCTTTAAGTTGTTCAGCTGTAAATTCACTTTTACAATATTCACATTTAAATTTTCCAAGTTCTGGGTTAAATTTAATAGGTGCATTACATGCTAAACACTTATTATCTATTACCTTACTCATATCATCACCTACTATAATAATTATATATAATTTTTAATATTTTTACAACAAAAAAAGAAGCATTTAGCTTCTATATTTTGAGACTTTTTCTTCTAAATAAATATTTAGATAATAATTTTTAAACATTTGAAAATTTATAGCATTACTTATATTATTTTCATAATCTTCTAATGTAATCCATTCTACTTTTTCTACTTCTTCATTTAATTTCATTTCTTCTATTGTTTTATTTGTATTTAAAAAATAATATTCAAAAAACTTTCTTTTTCTTCTTTCAGTTCCGATATATATTAATTCTTTTTTATCTACAACTAATCCTAATTCTTCTTTTAACTCTCTTAATGCTGCAATTAAACTCGTTTCACCAGCATCTACTGCACCACCAGTTATTCCATAACTTCCTGGTTTATTATCATCTTTTAAACTTCTTTGTTGTATTAACATTTTACCTTCTTCATTTATAATCCAAATAAAACAACTCATACTATATTCATCTTCATTAAATTCATCTCTATACTTTTTTATACCTATTAATTCTTTTTTATCATTATAAACATCTTGAATATCCATATTATCTTCCTATCTCGTTTTTTCTAAAACTTTTTCTAAAGGTACAATATTTCCTTTTCTAAAAGTACCTTCTGATTTCATTTTTTCTATTTCATCTATAGTATACCAATCTATATATTCTACTTCTTCATCTTGTAATTTTAAATCTTCTATATTTATTTTTTTATTGGTATAATAAATATCACAGAAACATATACCATGATCTATAGTATCAATAAACTTTAATTCATCTTCTTTAAATTTAATTCCTAATTCTTCTTGTGCTTCTTTTATAACTGTTTTTAAAGAATCATCACCAATTGTTGCATGTCCTCCTGTAGTAGCAAATTGACTTTGTTTTTCTACTGACGTTTTTTGAATTAAAAATTTCTTTTCTTCATTTTCAATAAATAATAATACAATCATAAAATGTTTACCGTTTGTTAAACTTTTTTTATTTTCTCTTTCAATACTTTCATTAAGCATATTTTTATTTTCATCAAATACTTGTAACAATTCCATAAATACCTCCTTATGTCATTTAAATTATACAATAATTTAAATAATTGTCAATAAAAAAAAGCTATTTAGCTTCTACAATTAACTTTATAGCAGTTCTTTCTTCACCATCAATTACAATATCAGTAAAAGCTGGTATACAAACAAGATTTTTTCCTGAAGGTGCGACGAATCCTCTTGCGATTGCGATTGCTTTTATTGCTTGATTAAGTGCTCCTGCTCCTATTGCTTGTATTTCTACATTTTCTTTTTCTTTAAATAGATTAGCTAATGCTCCTGCTACTGAATTAGGATTTGATTTTGATCCTACTTTAAGTGTTTCCATATAATTAATTCCTCTCTTTCTTTCAATTAATTATATGAACTTTTATTTTATTTATGAAAAAAAGAAGGTTTAATTTTCTCCTTCTAATTTTTTTAATACTTCTTTAGTTACATCTATTGCTTTTTCTCTTACTGATTCTGCAGCTTTTTCTAACACTGGTGTTCCTTTTTCAACAGCATATTCTACTAATTCTTCTGCTTTAGCTTTGATTTCTTTTGCTTTTTTCTTAGCTATTTTTAATACTTTTTCTTTATCTAATTCTTGTAATTCTGTTTTTATTTCTTCTATTTTTGCTTCAATATTTTCTTTTACTTCTTTTGCATCTAAATCTTTTGCTTTATTAATTAATTCTTCCATTTTTTCTTTTAATTCTCTTCTTGTTTCACTACCTTTTTTAGGTGCGAATAAAACTCCAATTCCTGTACCTATTGCAATTCCTGCAAGTAAAGTTCCTAATCCTTTTTTCTTTTTACTCATCTTCTTCATCCTTTCCTTTTTTTCTTTTTATTTTATTTTTAACATTTGATAAAACATTAAAAATAATTCCTATAAATTTATCATTTACATTTGATACTGCATCTGTAATTTTATCAATTGAATTAAAAAGTCCATCTAATTTTTTACTTTTATTATTGATATCATCAATTAATTTATCAACTTTTTCCAAAGTGAAAAATAGTCTAATACATAGAAATATTAAAACTAATAATAAACAACTTCCTAATGCATACAATACAATTTGAAAAAAACTAGCTGCATCCATTATTCATCCCTCTTTTCATACATTGAATCTATTAAATTAAATAAATCACTTTCTTCTAATTCATCTTTATTATCTTCATTTTCTTCCAATGTATTCACATCTTCTACTTCTTTTTCATTTTTTTCTTCTTCTATAGTAGTTTCTTCTACTATATCTTCTTCTACAGTTTGTTCTTCTTCAATTATAGGATTTTCATCTGTAACAGATTCTTCTATTTCTTCTTGTGTAATAGTTTCTTCTTTAGCTGGAATTAATTCTTCTATTTCATCTAATTCTTCTAAAATATTATCTATTTTTCTTGATGTAACTTTTTCTTTATCAGGACTTATAGTATTTTTTATTATTTCATTTATTTCTTCTATTTGTTGTTTTTGTTTTTCTAATTCTAAAGATAAATCTCCTTTTATTTCATAATCTTCTCTTAATAAATCCCTTTTATTTGCTCTTGCTTCTCTTGTTTCTAATTCTTCAAAAATATCTAAATTATTATCTTCTTTATCTTCAACTATAATAGGACTACTTAATAAATTTGATTCTAAATCATCTTCTAATACACCATATGCTTTATTTCTAACATCATCTACTGTTACTTTATCACTTTTGTATACATATGTTGATGTTTCTTTAGTAGTAATATCATCTTTTTTATAGTTTTTATCTAAAATACCATATACTGGTGATATTATTGGAGATGGTCTAAACGCTTTTTTATCTTCTTTTTTAGTTTCTTCTTTTTTTACACCATATAGTCCTTTAAACTCATTTATTTCTTTATTTTCTCTAGTTTCTCTTTTTACTTCTTCCATTTTTGGTTTTTCTAAATCTTCAAAATCTTCATCAGAAAAATATATTGGAAGTGGTTTTTCTTCTCTTTTTGGAGCAATTACTTCTTCTACACTTACTTCTTCTTCTAATAGTGCAGTTGTTTCTCTTCTTGCAGGAGCAATTTCTATTTTTCTTTCTTGTTTTTGAATTTCTCTTTTTACTTCATGTTTTTTTGGTTCTTCTTTTCTTACTATTGGTTCTTCTACTTCTTCTGTAAATAAATTTTTTACCTTATCTAAAAATCCCATATTTTCACCTCATTTTAGTTTTCAACTTCTATTGTGTTTTTGTCTATTTTTGTTTTTGATTCAAATTTATCATATTGTTCTTCTTTATTTGTAAAATAATCATCATTAAGCATTAATTCTATTATATTATCATTGAATTTAACAGTTGATAATATGTATGATGCATCAAGAACAGCTTTTTCTATATCTTCCTTATTAACTATTGCCTCTATTTTTGAATAATTATAAAAGAAATCTATTTTATATTTATTATCAATTTGATTGATTTCTAAATATCCTTTTTTTACACCATCTATTTTTCTTGAATAATATGCATTTTTATTTTCATTATATTCTGTTTCTGTTTTATAAAAATAACTTACTGCATCAATATAAAGATAATAATAGTTTCCATCTGAATATAATTTATCATTTAAATCATTTGTATCTATATAAGATACACCTCTTGGAACATAATACTTATAACCTTTTCCTACACGATTATAAAGTTTATTATCTTTTGATAATATAACACTTACAATATTGTCAATACTTTTTGTATCTATTCTAACTACTGTACATCCAGTAAATAGTAATAGAGTAAAAAGTAGAATAGCTATTTTTTTCATAAATCACCACTCTTACTAAGATTATAACAAATATTTTTTATACAAAAAAGTTTTTTTTATGTTTTTTATTTTTTGCATGTAAATATATGTAAACTATTTTTCTACGTCTATTTTATATATAGGAAATCCCATATCATTAAATTTCATTTCATATTCAGTTGGAATATTATTAGTAATATCATCTTTATATAAATCAAGTGATATTTCATTTATCTTATATCCATAACTTGTATATGACATAATAGAAAATTCAAATAGTTTTCTATTATCTGTTTTCATTATAATATTTTTCTTATTTTTAAATATTAAATCATATTTTTTTAAAAATTCATGACTACTAAGTCTTCTTTTTTCATGTCTAGCTTTTGGCCAAGGATCTGAAAAGTTTAAATATACTAAATCTATTTCTTTATCAAATACATCTATTATATTATTTGCATCCATTCTAATTAATTTTAAATTAGGTATTTCTAAATTTTCTAATTTTTCAATTGCTCTTACAATTACACTATCATATTTTTCTATTCCTATAAAATTAATATCAGGATACTTCTTAGCATTTTCTATTATAAAATTACCTTTACCCATTCCTATTTCTATATAAATTGGATTATTATTATTAAATAGTTCTTGATATTTTCCTTTATATTCTAAAGGATCTAAGATTAAATAAGGAGATGCTTCAACTCTTTCTTTAGCTCCCTTTACACATTTAAGTCTCATCTTAATCACCTTAGTTAATTATATCATATTTTAAATTAAATTGATAGTTTTATATTATGACAAAAAAAGATAAGAATTTATCTTATCTTATTACTATATTAACTAATTTTTTAGGAACAGTTATAATTTTAACTATTTCTTTTCCTTCTATATGAGTTTTAACATTATCTATTTCTTTAGCAAGACTTTCCATTTCTTCTTTAGATGTATCACTTGATACTTCTATTTTTCCTCTTACTTTTCCATTTACTTGTACAATCATTGTAAATGTTTCTTCTAATGTTTTAGATTCGTCATATGTAGGCCATGATTCATTAGCTATACTAGTTGTTTTATTAAATATTTGTTCATATATTTCTTCTGTAATATGTGGACATATTGGATTTAATAATTTAACAAATCCTTCTGCATATTCTTTAGGGAATACATTTTCTTTATAAACAGCATTTATAAATATCATCATCCCACTGATTGCTGTATTAAAGTTAAGTGTTTCATAATCATTTGTAACTTTCTTAACTGTTTGATGATATATTTTTTCTAAGTTTTTATTTTCTTCTTCACTTATTTTATTTTCTTCAAAATATAATCTCCATACACGATCTAGGAATCTTTTTGATCCTTCTACAGCTTGATCATTCCATGGTTTATCTGCTTCTAAAGGTCCCATGAACATTTCATATAATCTTAATGTATCAGCACCATAATTAGCAACTATATCATTTGGATTAACAGAGAATTCTGGATATCTTTTACCCATTTTAATTCCGTTAGCTCCTAATATCATACCTTGATGTACTAATTTTTTAAATGGTTCTTTTACTGGAACAATTCCTTTATCATATAAATAATTATTCCACATTCTAGAATATAATAAGTGTCCTACAGCATGTTCTGGTCCACCTACATATAAATCTACTGGCATCCAATGTTTTAATAATTCTGGAGCAGCTATTTCATTTTCATTATGTGGATCTATATATCTTAAGAAATACCAACTAGATCCGGCACTACCTGGCATTGTGCTAGTTTCTCTTTTTCCTTTTTTACCATCTATTTCTACATATTTCCATTCTTCTGCATTTTCAAGTGGAGCAAGTCCATTTCTACCTTTGTAATCTTTTAATTCTGGAAGTACAAGTGGTAGTTCAGAGTCTTCAAGTGCTACACTTGTTCCATCTTCAAAATTAACTACTGGAATTGGTTCTCCCCAATATCTTTGACGAGCAAATATCCAATCACGAATACGATAATTAATTTGTTTATTACCTAATTTATTTTCTTCTAACCAATTAATCATAGTATTAATTGCATCTTCTTTATTTAATCCATTTAAGAAATCAGAATTAATATGTACTCCATCTCCAATATAAGCTTTTTCACTTATATCATCACCATCTAATACTTGAATAATATCTATACCAAATTTTTTAGCAAATTCATAATCTCTTTCATCATGAGCTGGTACTGCCATGATAGCACCTGTTCCATAAGTTGCTAAAACATAATCTGATATCCAAATAGGTATTTCTTTATTATTAACAGGGTTAATAGCATAAGCACCTGTAAATACACCTGTTTTATCTTTATTAAGTTCTGTTCTTTCTAAATCCGATTTAGTTGCACATACCTTTTTATAATTATCTACTTCTTCTTTTTTATCTGATGTTGTAATTATGTCTACAAGTTCATGTTCTGGTGATAAAACACAATAAGTTGCTCCAAATAAAGTATCACATCTAGTTGTAAATACTGTAAATGATTTATCAGTATCTTTTACTTTAAAATTAACATGAGCTCCTATACTTTTACCAATCCAATTTCTTTGCATTTCTTTTGTAGATTCTGGCCAATCTATATCATTTAAACCATCAAGTAATTTTTCAGCATAAGCAGGTATATCTATAACCCATTGTTTCATGTTTTTTCTTACAACTGGGAATCCTCCTCTTTCACTTTTTCCATCTATTACTTCATCGTTTGCTAAAACTGTACCTAGTTCTTCACACCAGTTAACTGGCATATCTACACATTTAGCAAGTCCATCTTCATATAATCTTTTAAATATCCATTGTGTCCATTTATAGTATGATGGATCACATGTTGATACTTGTAAATCCCAGTCATATGAGAATCCTAACATTTTAAGTTGTTTAGTAAATACATTTATATTATCTTTAGTAAATCCATCTGGATGATTTCCTGTGTTAATAGCAAATTGTTCTGCTGGAAGTCCAAATGAATCAAATCCCATTGGATGTAAAACATTGTATCCTTGCATTTTTTTCATTCTAGATACAATATCAGTTGCAGTATATCCTTCTGGATGTCCTGCATGTAATCCTACTCCACTTGGATATGGAAACATATCAAGTGCATAAAATTTAGGCTTAGAAAAATCCCATAAATCTGTTTTAAATGTTTTTTCTTCTTCCCATCTTTTTTGCCATTTTTGTTCTATTTCTTTAAAATTATATTCTTTCATTTTTTACTCCTCTTTTCTTTTTTATACATTTTTCCTATTATCATATACATTACATATTGAAATGGTATTATTATTACAAAACATAATAATATTTTTAACATATAATTATCTACAAAACTCAATATAAATAAGGTTACTGATAAAATAAATGAGTTTGTGAGCGCTATCATATGTGCTAATACTTTCATATTTATTTTCCTTAAATCTAGTTTATATTTATTTACTAAGTATACTACACCTGCATTATTTTTCATTTTTTCTAATTTACTTTTTTTATTTATAACAAATATTACATAGAATAAATATATTATTACAAACATCACTAAACTAAATATTAAATCTTCCATATTTACCTCCTTAATATAAAAAGTCATTATATATAAGGACGAGTATATCCCGTGGTACCACCTTATTTCATAATGACTTATGCTCTTTAATTTATAACGGAATTATCCGATAAGACTCCAAAGCAAGTTCATAATATCAAATTAAAAGTTTTCACCAACCACTTTTTCTCTAAATAATTCTTTATTATTACTACTCTTCTTCATTGCCTTTTAATACATTTATTTTAATACATTTTTATTATTTTTACAAGTTTATTTAAATCTTTTTACTAAATCTTTATTTTTTATTCCATATTCTAAACATCTATTTGCTATTTCTACTTGTTTATCAATATTTATAAATCCATTACCAACATATTTATTTAAATTTTCTAAATTACATTTTTCCATTGTATTTATAATTTTTAAATTTAATATATCCATAAATTCTTTACTTAGATTAATTTTTTCTAATTCTTCTAAATAATGATTTAAATCAATATCTTTTGTTTTATCTATATTTGATTGTGTTTTAAAATCAACTAAACTTTTTATTTCATGATATATTGAAGGATATTCCAACCATTTTAGATATGCTTTTTTTATTGTATTAGGTCCTAATAATGTTGGACTTTGTAAAAAATCCTTTGGATCACATAAAAATTCTAATATCTCATCATATGGTCTTTTCTCAATTGGTCTTTTTGTTAACAATTCATATTCAATATTTTCTACAAGTTCTTCTTTTGTTGTTCCGCTATTTTTAACTATTTCTAAAAATTCATTTATTTCTTCTAATGTAAAATTAACTTCTACTTTATGAATCATATCCCCACTAATACAGTATGTATATAAGTGATTATTATCCATATTTTCTGTATCTATTACTACTCCAAATTTATGTACTATCATAAAACCCTCCTGTTAAAAATTTTATCATAAGTTTATTTTTATGTAAAGAAAAAGCACATAAAGTGTGCTTTAGTTTTATTTTAATTTTTCTATTTCTTCTTTTAATAGTCCTGTTGATGATGATATTATTTCAATATCTATATTATTATCTAAAAGATTCTTAGCTATTTCTATATTTCTTTGATTAATACCTTGTTCTTTTCCAGCTGTTATTCCTTGCTGTATCCCTTGCTGTATCCCTTGCTGTATTCCTTGTTCTATTCCTTGTTCTATTCCTTGTTTTAATCCTTTTTCTAATCCTTCATTTGTTGCATCTTCCATTCTTGTGTTATACTCTAATTCTCTTCTACTTAAATCTGTATATATTTTTATCATATCATCATCACCACTTAGTTTATCTATATGTTCTAATAATTTGGTCTTTGATTTAATACTAGCTATTTCTTTTAAAGCATTTTCTAATTCTTTTTTTGTTCTACTTTTAAATACTTTACACCATCTTATCAGTATATTTTCTCTTTCATTATTAGTATAACTCATTTTATTTCCTTTTTCAAGATTTAATATATCTATTCTTAATTTTTCTGTTAGTATTTCTCCTCTTTCATTTTTAAAATAATATTCTTCTACTAAGTCTTTTGTATGATTTTCATTATCTAGATTTATTTGTATTGTTTTCTTTATTTCATTATACGTTTTAAAGCCTCTTTTTAATTGTGTTCCATGTATTTTTCCTATATATACTACATTTCTATCTATTATTCCTTTATTACTTGTATTATTTAATTCTATATTTATTTTTTCTCCATCCAAATTTAGTA
>SVAG01000010.1 GCA_015059545.1 Lactobacillales bacterium | reverse complement strand
CCTAGAGAAGTATTAGTAAAAATTGAAAAAGAAGAAGAATAGAAATATTTTTATTGTAATATAGTATATAGATATATAGTAAAGGAGTGTAAAAATATGGTAGCAAATAGTAACTTCGGGGGGGGGGTATTTAAAGAATACCAATAAAAAAGGGTTTACACTAATAGAACTTTTAGCAGTCATAGTAATACTAGCAATCATAGCACTAATCGCAGTACCAATTGTATTAAATATGATAGAAGATGCAAGAAAGAGTGCTGCAGTAGATAGTGCATATGGATATATAAAAGCAGTAGAATATGAAATAGGATTAGATGAATTAAAAAATAAAAATAGATTTAAAGACGGAAAAGAAGATGTAGAAAACTTAGATATAAACGTAAAAGGAACAAAACCAACATATGGAGAAATAGAAATAAAGAATAAAAATATAATATATGCAAATATGTGTATAAACGGATATATGGTAACATATGAAAATGAAAAAGCAAAAGCATTTGATAGATGTACAGGATCATATGATAAAACAGGACCAGAAATAATATTAGGACAAGTAAGTGGAACAACAAATAGTCTAACAATACCATTTGAAGTAGTAGATAATGAGTCAGAAATAAAAGAAATAAAGTGTTATTATGGAATAGATAAAAAATATGAAAAAGAAGGAAAAATAGAAAACAATAAATGTGTAATAACAGGATTAAAAAATAATACTTTATATAATTATAAAATAGAAGCAACAAATGCCGGAGGAATAACAAGTACAAAAGAAGATAGTGAAACAACAAGAAATTTTGAAGGAGTAGAAATAAAAGTAGATACAGCAGATTGGGCACAAAGTAAAGAAATAACAATAATAGGAAGTACAGAAGGAGCAGAACTACAATATCAAATAAATGCTAAAGAAGAAGATAATTGGATAGAAATAAAAGATGGACATACATTTACATTAAAAGAAAATGGAACAATATATGCAAGATTATATGATGGAGTAAACGCAAGTAATGAAGTAGATATGACAATACTTAATATAGATACAACAGGACCATTATGTGGAAGTTGGAGTGGGGAAAGTACAATATGGACTAATGAAAATAGAACAATAAAAGTAGAGTGTATGGATTCAGAAAGTGGATGTAAACAATCAAGCTATACAAAAACATATTCGACAACTACGAAAACATCAACATCTTCGATTACAATATCTGATATAGTAGGAAATACAACAATATGTACACCACCTAATGCACTTAATATTTATGTAGATAAGACAGCTCCAACAATATCAGTTTTACCAGCTAATAGTTCAGTCAGATATAAATCTGGTAGCTATGCAGCACTTATATGTACAGATGGTCATTCCGGTGTAGCTGAATCGAAATGGACTGATGAAGCTGGACTTGTTACAACAGGTAAAGATTATGTGTTACAACCATTAATTTCAATTGGTACATTGTCATATAATGGTGAATGTATAGATAATTTAGGAAATAGTTCTAAAGTAAATAAAACTTACAATATTATATCTACAACTGGTACTGGTGTTCAATCATGTTCTATAAGTGAAAATTATAGTGTATCTCTATGTAGCTCATCAGGAGGAAGATGTTTGCCAGGAACAACAAGTGATCAACTTTGTACATGTCATCTATGTAAGTAAAAAAAAATCACATTGTGATTTTTTTTTGTTAATTAATGTAAAGTAATGTATTTTAATAGAAAAAATATCTAATAAATGTTATAATTATCTAAGGTAGGTGAGTTATGGAAATATATGAATTAATAAATAAATATAATTCTTTACAAGACAAAGCCTTAGAATTATGGAGGTCTCTTTGACCCTGATAGTAAAGAAAAAAGATTAAAAGAATTAGAAATTATTACAAATGATCCTAATTTTTGGAATGATAAAAGAAAAAGTAATGATGTAATAAGTGAAATAAATTCTATTAAAAAGATTTTAACTGATATTAAAGAAGTAAAAGAAAAAGTAAAAAATAATTTAGAATTAATTAATTCTTTAAAAGAAGAAAATGATATAGATTTAAAAGAATTAGTTGAAATGGAAATGGAAGATATAGAAAATAAATTATCTGAATTAGAAATAATTATATTACTTGATGGACCTTATGATAAATTAGGTGCTATCTTAGAAATACATCCAGGAGCAGGTGGAACTGAATCACAAGATTGGGCACAAATGCTTTATAGAATGTATACAAGATATTTTGATAAAAAAGATTATAAATATGAAGTAATTGATTATCAAGATGGAGAAGAAGCAGGTATTAAAAGTGTAACTTTATTAGTACATGGTATAAATGTTTATGGATATTTAAAGTGTGAAAAGGGAGTTCATAGATTAGTTAGAATATCTCCATTTGATTCAAATAAAAGAAGACATACTTCATTTGCTTCTGTAGATATTTCACCACTTTTTGAAAACAATTCTATAAATATAGAAATTAATGAATCAGATTTAAGAATAGATGTTTATAGAAGTAGTGGATGTGGTGGACAAGGAGTTAATACAACTGATAGTGCAGTTAGAATAACGCATATTCCAACTAAAACAGTTGTTACTTGTCAAAATGAAAGAAGTCAAATAAAAAATAAAGAAATAGCTTTAGAAGTATTAAAAAATAAATTATATAATTTAGAGTTAGAAAAACAAGAAAAAGAATTAAAAGATATAAAAGGTGAATTATCTGATATAAATTTTGGTTCACAGATAAGAAGTTATGTAATGCATCCTTATTCATTAGTAAAAGATAATCGTACAAATACAGAAGTTACTGATGTAAAAGGTGTATTAGATGGTAATATAGAAAAATTTATAAAAGATAATTTAACTAGGAGGTAACCAATGTTTTTTAAGAAAAAAGAAGAAGTAAGAGATATAATAAAAGAAGTATATGCTAAAGATAAATTAGAAAGATATGCTAAATTTATATTAGGGGTATTTATAGTTGCTTTATCATTTAATTTATTTGTATTACCTAGTGATATAGTATACGGTGTCAGTGGTGTAGGGGTTATATTAAATAAAATGTATGGAATAAATCCTTCAACAACAATATTTATAGGAGAAATAGCCCTTCTTATTCTAAGTTTTATAGTACTTGGGAAAGAAAAAACCAAAAACTCTATTATTGGATCTATTTTATATCCAATATTTGTTGAATTAACAACTTATTTAACAGCTTATATAGATGTAGGAAATGTAGAACCAATTGTAATGGCATTATTTGGAGCTGTAATATCAGGATTTGGATTTGGTATGATATTTAAATCTGGATATACAACAGGAGGAACTGATATCTTAAATCAAATAGTATCAAAATATGGTAAAGTATCACTTGGTAATGCTATGTTAGTTACAGATGGACTTATAATACTAGGTGGTATTTGTACATTTGGTGTATCAAAAATAATGTATTCAATTATAAATTTATATATTGTAAGTATGATGACAGATAAAGTAATGATAGGTGTATCACAATCGAAATCATTCTTTATAATTACATCAAAAGAATCAGAAATTAAAAAATTTATTTTAGGTCAGCTTGGACATGGTGTTACAGTATTAGAAGGAAATGGAGCATTTTCTGGTAATAAACAAAAAGTATTAATGTGTGTTATTCCAACTAGAGAATATTTTGTTGCTAAAGAAGGAATTCATGAAATAGATCCAAATGCATTCTTTGTTGTATCAGATGCATACGAGGTACATGGAAATAAATAGGAAGGTGATAGTGTGGATTTAATAGTTTTAAGAAATGTTAGAAAACAATATAAAACAGGTGTTGTCGCAATCCATGATTTAAATTTAAATATAAGTAAAGGTGATTTTGTCTTTGTTATAGGATCAACTGGATGTGGTAAATCAACACTTATAAAAATGTTATATAGAGAGGAAAAACCAACAAGTGGAAAAATAATTGTAGGTGGACTTGATGTTGCTAAATTAAGAAATAGTAAAGTTTATAAATTAAGAAGAAAAATTGGAGTAGTATTCCAAGACTTTAAATTACTAAATAAATCAACTGTATATGAAAATGTAGCTTTTGCTTTAGAAGTATTAGGTAGTCCTAAAGATGAAATTCATGATAAAGTATTAAAAGCATTAGAACTTGTAGGTCTTAAACATAAAGCTAAAAATTATCCTCATCAATTAAGTGGAGGAGAACAACAAAGGGTTGCTATAGCTAGAGCTATTGTAAATGGACCAAAACTTCTTATTTGTGATGAACCTACAGGAAACTTAGATGCTAATACTAGTATGGAAATTATGCAAGTATTAGAAGAAATTAATAAATTAGGTACAACAATAATTATGGTTACACATGATACAGTTATAGTAAATAAATTAAAGAAAAGAACAATTTTATTAGATAGTGGAAGAATATTAAAAGATTATGAGAAAGGAACATATGTAGATGAAAGCAATAAGAATACTAAGTAGAAATATAAGAGATTCATTTAAAAGTGTTTTTAGAAACTTTTCACTATCACTAGCAAGTATATCTTGTATTACTATAACTTTAATTGTAGTTGCTATTTCAATAGTATTATCTATTAATGTTAATAGATTTACTGAATTAGTAGAAAAAGATGTTACAATTGTGGCTTTCTTAGATTTAGATGTAAATGATAATGATAAACAAACAATATTAGAAGAAATAAAAGATTTAACTAATGTAGAAAAAGTTGAATTTATATCAAAAACTGAAATAGCAAATGAAATGATGGAATCAAGTGAAGAATTTAAAAATATTATGTCTGAATGGTCAGAAGGAGAAAGTCCTATTCAAGATACATTCCAAGTAAAAGTAAAAGATATAAAAGAAATAAAAAATACAGCTAATAAGATTGAAAAAATAGAAAAAGTAGATTTAGTTAAATATGGAGAAGGAATGGTTGAACAATTAGTATCAACATTTGATATAATTAGAAAAGTAAGTGTTGCAGCTGTTATTGCTTTAATAGTTGTTACAGCTTTCTTAATTGTAAATACAATCAAAATAACAATCTTCTCTAGAAAAAGAGAAATTGAAATAATGAGACTTGTAGGTGCTTCTAATATTAATATAAAAATACCATTTATAATAGAAGGTTTAATATTAGGAATATTAGGTTCTATTATTCCAATTATTACAACTTGTTATGGATATACTGCTTTATATGATAAATTTGGTGGACAATTATTCGCAGAATTTATTAAATTAATAGAACCAACACCATTTATTTACTATGTATCACTTATTTTAGTAGTAATAGGTATGGTAGTAGGTATGTTTGGAAGTTTAAGAGCAGTTAAAAAATATTTAAAAATATGATTTATTCATATTTTTTTATGGTAAAATGATAAAGGTGGATGTAGTATGAAAGAATTTATATCAATTTTACTTAGTTTTTTATTTATGGGAATTGCTGATAATATTGATTCTGCATTTAATAATGCTGTTAGTATAGATGCAATTGTAGTATGTGGTAGTTTATTTTCAATTGATTTAATATTAAAATCATTTAGTGAAATAGGAACATATACTTATAGAACAGTTAGAAAAAATGAATGGTCATATTTATGGATAAATATTATAATGAGTTTATTTTTAGGAATAATTGTTTTCTTTTCAAGAGATTTACTTATAAATTTATTTGATTTAACAATTATCCAAAAGGAATTATTAAGTAATGTTTTAATGTTGTATATTTTATATTTAGTAGTTGGTAGAACTGCAAATGCTATATATGAAATGACAAGATTAAAAGGAGAATTAAAATTATATAGAAATAGTCTTATAATTTTTTATGTATTATTAATTGGACTAGATTTTATAGTATTTATTTTTACAAAAAATTTAGTATTGTTATTTTGCGCTACTATGATATCATGGATAATTATAACAATTTATATGTTATATAAATTAAAATTAAAATTTATGTTACCTAATCAAGAAACATTAAAAAATATTTATAAATATGGTATACCAACATCATTAGAAAGAGCACTATCAAGAATATTTATATTAATATATGGTGTATTAGCAAGTCATCTTGGAACTAATGACTATTCAATTCATTCAATATGTTATGCTGTATGTTTAAGTTTAGAAATTATAACTAATGCATATCAAGCAACATTAATGATTAAAGTACCAGATGGAAAAAACAAAGAAGAACAATATAATATTTGTATGGATATGAGTAGACAATGCTTTAAATTTATCATTATATTAAATTTTGTATTCGCAATTGTTTATTTATTAATATCACATGGAAGTTTACCATTATATAAATGTTTTCCATTTATTATCTTTTATTCATTTGGAGTATTTGGATTATATCCTTATGAAACTTATAAAACATTATGTGTTGTTCAGGGTAAACCTAAAATATTATTATTAGGTTCTACAATAGGAGCTTGTATAAGAGTATTAATATGTATATTAATTTTAAAAACTCCAATTGCATTATATGTATTTGGACTTGTAAATTTAGTTGATTTTTATATAAGAAGTATAATATATAAAAAATGCTTAAAAATATGATTTAATCATATTTTTTTTTATATTTCATAAAATTAAATGGTGATATTATGGAATTTAAAATAGGAGATATAGTAACGCGTAATTCATATAATAATGATACATTATTTAGAATAACCAAAATACATGAAGACATATATTATTTAACTGGTATAAATGTTAGATTATGTGCTGATAGTGTAAAAGAAGATTTAAAATTAAGTGAAGATATGAGATTAGATGAAGAATTTTTAGAAAGAATAAAACCTAAAGAATTAAATAGAGATGATTATTTTTATCTTCCAGGTAAAATATTACATATTGATGGTGATAAAGAATATTTGAATAGATGTTTAAAATATTATGATGATTTTAATATAATGGCTGCAGGAATTTTATTAAAAGAATCTGAAATACCTAATAAAATATGTGAATTACTTAAAGAATATAATCCAGATATAGTTGTTATTACTGGACATGATGCTTATTTTAGAAAAAGACAAGATGAACAAAATATCAATTATTATAAAAATAGTATTCATTTTAAAAAAGCAATAGAAGAAGCAAGAAGATTTGAAAAAAGTCATGAAAAATTAGTTATAGTAGCAGGTGGTTGTCAATCTAATTATGAAGAACTTATAAAAGCAGGAGCTAATTTTGCATCTAGTCCTAAAAGAGTAAATATACATGCATTAGATCCTGCTATAGTTGCTACTAAAATGAGTTTATCAGATATTGCAAATGATATAGATATAAAAGATATACTTGAAAATACTAAATATGGAAAAGATGGAATAGGTGGTATTATTACAAAAGGAACAATGCATATTGGATATCCAAGATAGGGGGAATTTTTATTACAATTGAAAAAATTAAAAATGATTTAAATAATCATATAGGTTCTTCAGTTAAGATTAAATATAATTTAGGTAGAAATAAATTTGAAGAATATGATGTTGTAATAAAAGAATTATATAAACACGTATTTATAGTAAAATTAAATAATGATGAATTAAAATCTTTTTCTTATTCAGATGTTATTACAAAAACTATTAAAATTAACTATTAATTATTGATTTTCTCCTAAATATGGGTTACAATTAAATTGTAAACAATGCTGGAAGGAGAATGATTATGAAGATAACATCAGTAAATGTTCGCGTAACAGAAAAAGAAGAATCAAGAATGAAAGGAATAGCTTCAATTCTATTAGATGATTGTTTTGCAATTCATGATATTAGAATCATTGAAGGAGATAAAGGACTTTTTATAGCAATGCCAAGCCGTAAAACTCAAAGTGGTGAATATAGAGATATAGCTCATCCTATTACACCAGAATGCAGAAAAATGTTTGAAGATGCTGTATTAGAAGAATATAATAAAGAATTAAACGCTTAATAGCGTTTTTTTGTTCTAAAAAAATATATATTTCATATAATCTATTAGGTGATAATATGGACAAGGATATAATAAATGTAGGAACACATAGTATATCAATAAATGAAAGAAAAAATATAGTTGTTACTGGAGTAAAGAAAATAGATAGTTTTGATGATGAAGAATTTTTGCTTGAAACAAGTATGGGTTTTATTGTAATAAAAGGTAGTGATTTAGAAATTATTAAATTAGATACATATCAAGGTAATGTATCTATTAAAGGTAAAATTAATAGTTTAACTTATATGGAAAGTGCTAATAAAAAAGAAAAAGAAGATTCAGTTTTTAGTAAATTATTTAAATGACATTAAAGGTTCAAATAATATCATTAATAGTTTCTTTTTTATATGGTATTTTCTTTTCAATTTTATTAAATATAAATTATAAAGTTATTTATAACAATAATAATTTTATTAAAATAATAGGTACATTTTTATTTGTAATATTTAATTCATTATTATATTTTTTAATATTATTAAAAGTTAATAATGGAATAGTTCATATATATTGTATATTAGCTTTAATAGTTGGTTTTACACTTTATAATTGTTTTTTTTCTAAAAAGATACATTTGATTGCAAACAAATATAAAAAATGATATAATCACTTTGAGAGTAGGTGATAATCATGGCTAAGAAAAAAGTAAGTAAAGCATCAAAAAGAAGATTAATGGTTTTTGGAACAGTTTCTCTTTTAATTATATTTTACTTTATATTTAGTGCAGGTTATTATACTTATAAAATTTATAATTTAAAAATAGAAGAAAAAAAATTAAATGAAAAATTAAATGAATTAGAAAAAAATGAAAAAACTCTATCAACTGATATAGAAAAGTTAAAAGATCCTGAATATTTAGCAAAGTATGCTAGAGAAGCATATAGCTATTCAAAAGAAGATGAAATAATAATTCAAAAATATAAAGAAGAAGAAAAAGAAGAAACAGAAGAAATAAAATTTACTATGAATGATAAATATATATTAGGTGGATGTATAGGAATAATTGGTTTAATAATAATGTATATTATTATTAAAAGTATTAAACATAAAAAGAAAAAAGGTAAGTAATTACCTTTTTTATATTTTTAATGAATCGTTGTTATCTAAATCTTTACCATCATAATATGTTTTCTTTTTATATTTAAATATGATCGCAACTATATTATTTGGAAAAGAAGAAGTTAATTTATTATAATCTGTAATAATGTCATTATAGTATTTTCTGGCAGCTACTATTTCAGATTCTGATTCAAATAACCCTAAATCTATTTTTAAAAATTCTTCTTTACTATTTAATTCTTCATTTTCTTTATATTTATTAAACTCATTTATAGCTTCATATAATTGTCTATCAAGTTCGAAATTTGATAGATTTTTTGATTTCATTTTATCAATACTTTCTAAAATATTACCTTTTTCTTTTGTATGCTTTTTAATAATGTTAATTGATTTATTTAAAAGGTCATATCTTTTTCTTAAAGTATTATCAATAAAGTTTTCAGCTTCATTGATTCTAATAATATAAGATTGAAATCTATTATATGTTGATACAAGCCATATAAGTAAAAAACATAAGATTATAAATATAATGATTAATATATAGAATACATGCATACTATCACCTATAATCATTATAACAAATAAATATTAAAATTTCTAGTTGTTTGGTATAAATTCTTCACTATAATTTATTGGTTCATCAAATGATATAAAATTAACATATATCATAAGTAAAAGTTCCCATGTACCAGTAGATGGTTCACTAAGTATAATATGATCTCTTCCTGATTGTTCTATAATTCCTTTAAATTCTCTATCTCTATATTCTGTTGAATCGGGGAAAGTCATGTGAACTCTTACTTGTTTTCCTTTATTAAGTCTTAAAATATTTTCAATATATGATTGTTCAGATGGTAATGCCATTGGTTCATAATTACTATTAATTGTATAGTTTTGATTACTTGGTGGAGTATTAAAATTTTGATTATTTGTATTTAAGTTTTGATTTGGAAATATTGGTTTACCAAAATAATTATTATTCATAAAATCATCCTTTCCTTATAATATATTAAATAAAAATAAAAATATGATAAATACATATTTCGACAAAATTCGACAAATAAAAATAATATACTAATACTTGGTGATTATATGAAAGTAAAAATATTTGATGAAAATCATGAAAAAGATTTAGAAAAAGCAATAAATGATTTTTTAGAAGATGATATAGAACTTATTGATATTAAATATCAAGTATCTATAGGTGTGTTTGGGGAAGAACAAGTATATTGCTTTTCAGCTATGGTAATTTATAAATAGTTTGACAAATAAAATTTAATATGGTATTATTGTGAACTATGTGACGCAGTAATATAATTATCATAAAATAATATAATGAATATAGAAAAGAGATGAATTATGGAAAAAGTAATTACAGAAGAAATTAAATTTAATAAATATAATGAGGACAATATGAATGAAATAGATATTAAAAGAGAAAAAGTTGATTTTTTAGAAAAAAATAAAGATGTATTAATTGGTCATTTTTCTAGTATAAATTATTTATTATTCAATATATTAATAAGTGATAAAGAATTAGAAAAAATAGGAGAATATAAACAAATTATAAAATTAATAAATAATAGACCGATAAGAGAAGAAAAATATTGTGATGCGACAGAGTTAATTTTTTATTTAGCAAGTATATTAAATAAACAATGTATGAGTGAAATAAAGAAGAGTGAATATACAACACAATTATATAGTTATTTATCTTTATTTAAAAAAGTAGATAATCCTTATATTAAAAGAAGAAAAAGTGCATAATTTTTGCTATTTTTCTTTTTTTTTGTTATAATTTATTAGGTGATTGTATGAACGATGTATTAAATAAAATATATAATTATGCATTAGAAGAAATAATGGAAAAAAGATATGGCGATTATGCTAAAGAAATAATTCAAGATAGAGCACTTCCAGATGTAAGAGATGGATTAAAACCAGTACAAAGAAGAATATTGTATGCTATGTTTAGAGATAGAAATACATATGATAAACCTCATAAAAAAGCAGCTACAGCTGTAGGTAATGTAATGGGTCATTATCATCCACATGGAGATTCTTCTATTTATGAAGCATTAGTTAGAATGAGTCAGTGGTGGAAAACTAACACTCCATATATAGATATGCACGGTAATAATGGATCTATGGATGGAGATTCAGCAGCTGCAATGCGTTATACTGAAGCAAGACTTTCTAAAATTAGTAATGAACTTTTAAAAGATATTGATAAAAATACAGTTGAAATGGCATGGAACTTTGATGATACATTAAAAGAACCAACTGTTTTACCTGCTAAGTATCCTAACTTACTAGTAAATGGAGCTAATGGTATTAGTGCAGGATATGCTACTAATATACCAACTCATAATTTAGGAGAAGTAATAGATGCAACTATTAAAAGAATAGATTCACCAAACTCAAGATTAGATACAATATTAGAAATAGTAAAAGGACCTGATTTTCCAACCGGAGCTATTGTAGAAGGTAAAAAAGGATTAATAGATGCTTATACAACAGGTATTGGTAAAATTAATATAAGATCTAAATATGAATTTATTAAAGAAAAAGGTAAAGAACAAATTGTTATTCATGAAATACCATTTGAAGTTAATAAAGCTAATTTAGTAGCTAAAATAGCAGAAATCAAATTCGATAAAAAAATAGATGGTATTACAGATGTTAGAGATGAATCTGATAAAGATGAACCAATGAGAATTGTAATTGATCTTAAAAAAGGTGCAGATAAGGATTTAATAATAAATTATTTACTTAAAAATACTGATTTACAAGTTAACTATAGTTTTAATATGGTTGCTATTGTAAATAAAAAACCAATGACAATAGGAATTCTTCCTATGTTAGATGCATATATAGCTCATCAAAAAGAAGTAATACTTAGAAGAACACATTTTGATTTAGAAACAGCTAAAAGAGAAATGCATATAGTAGAAGGTTTAATAAAAGCACTAAGTATTTTAGATGAAGTAATTGCTACAATTAGAAGAAGTAAAAATAAGAGTGATGCTAAAGATAATTTAGTAAAAGAATATAAATTTACAGAAGTTCAAGCAGAAGCTATTGTAATGTTACAACTTTATAAATTAACTAATACAGATGTTACAGAACTTGAAGAAAGAAATAAAACATTAGCTTTAATTATTAAAGGATTAGAAGCTATATTAAATGATGAAGAAAAATTAAAAGGTGTTATGAAAGAAGAACTTAGAAGAGTTAAGAAAGATTATGGAACGCCTAGAAAAACTGAAATAAGGGATGAAATAACAGAAGTAAAAATTGATACAGTTAAAATGATTCCAAAAGAAGATGCTATTATTACTGTAACTAAAGAAGGTTATGTAAAACGTGTATCTTTAAGAAGTTATGATGAATCGGTAGAAACTGGATTAAAAGAAGGAGATTATATAATTGGTAAATATAAAATGTCTACTTTAGATACTTTAATATTATTTACTGATTTAGGTAATTATTTATATATTCCAGTTCATGAATTACCTGATTTAAAATGGAAAGAAATGGGTAAACATATAAGTAATATTATTTCTATAAAACCAGAAGAAAATATTATTTATAGTATGCCAGTATATGATTTTGAAGAAAATAAAATAATTACAATGTTTACTCGTGATGGAATGATAAAAAGAACTAGTTTAGTTGATTTTAAAGCATTAAGATATACTAAACCAATTGTTGCAATTAAATTAAAAGGTGAAGATAAATTAGTAAGTGTATCAGATAGTAATGATCCTTATATATTTATTTCTACAAATAATGGATATGGACTTTCTTATAATGCTGATGAAGTACCGGTTACTGGACTTAAAGCTAGTGGTGTAAAATCTATATCTTTAAAAAATGATGTTGTAGTATCAGGTCATTTATATAATGATGATTATGAATACTTAACAGTTGTAACAAGAAAGAATACTGCTAAGAGAGTTAGATTAAGTGAATTTGAAAAATCAACAAGAGCTCGTCGTGGTGTTCAAATAATAAAAGAAGTTAAAACAAATCCATATTATGTTTTAAATACATTTATTATTGATTATAAAAAACAAATAGGTTTAAAAACAGGTACAGAATTAAATGAAATCAAATTAACTGAAATACCTATAAGTGATAGACATAAAACAGGTTCAAGTATTTCTAAATTAGATATATTAGAAACTTATGAAGTAAAAGAATTAGTTACACAATCTGAAAAGAAAAAGGTAGAAAAAGAAAATTTATCTTTAGATGATGTAGATAAAAGAATACTTACAATTGATGACTTTTTAGATGAAGTTGAGAAAAGTTAGTTGTATTATTTAATATAATTTAGTATAATTTACTAGAAAGGATGATTAATGTGTTAGGAGACATTTTATTAGTAGTAGTTGGATTAATAATAGGTGCTGTTATAGGATTTTTAATAGCTCGTAAATATATGAAAAAATATATTAAACAAAATCCACCAATAAATGAACAAATGATTAAAGCAATGATGAGTGGAATGGGGAGAACTCCAAGCCAAAAACAAGTAAATCAAATGATGAAACAAATGACTAAATATATGGATTAGTCATTTTTTTGTAAACAAGTGTAAAATTTAAAATATTGAGATTGACAAGAAAGCTCGGGGGGGGGGTATACTTATTTTAAGAATAGGAGAGATAGTATGAAAAGAAAAATTATTTTACCATTTTTAGTTGGGGTATTTAGTTTTATTAGTATGAGTGATGTAAATGCAGAAACATATAAAAAATATGAAAACGGAGAAGCAGTGTATTATAATCCAGTAACAGGAGAAAAATGTAATGCAAGTGAAGCTGTAAGTACAACGGGAACAAAAACAGGATGTATGAAATGGCATACATTTAATGATGCTGGTGAAAATTCATCAACAGTAAATATGATATTAGATCATAATACAACACCATTAGTAGCATGGAATTCAAGTGGAGATAATAAAGATGGAATGAATGAAGTAAAAACAGCATTAGAAAGCGATACAACAGGATGGAAGCAAACAGCGAGATTAATAACAGCAGATGAAATAGCAGAAATAACAGGAGCTAAAGAAAAATTAAAATGGACTTCAGATAAAAATTCTGATGTTACTTCACCTTCAATAGGATTAACTATATCATATTTTTATTTTGATGGAGCAGATGGAACAGATACAACATGGAAAACAAAAGTAGCAAACGAAACAACAAAATCTAATTATGCTTGGTTGTTTAATAATACAGATGGATGTGCAAGTTATGGTTGTAATGTAGAAGATTCAGGAGGACAAATGGGATATTGGACATCAACACCTATGATTGATGATGAAATTAATGCATGGATTGTGGGTTATAAGGGTCACTTACATTATGGATATATTAAACGTACAGATGCGTATGGTGTCCGTCCAGTAATAACAGTTTCAAAATCTTTATTAGTGGAAGATAAAGATAATTCTGGAGAAACAACAGATAATACACAAGATAATAATAATGGAGAAACAACAGATAATACACAAGATAATAATAGTGGAGAAACAACAGGAAAAAATGAAACAAATAAAGAACAAATAAGTCAAGATACAATAGTTGAAGGTGATTCAACAATAAATGGTGGAACAATAATAGAAAGTGAACAAATTAAAGGAGATGCAACTACAGAAAATGAAATATTAAAAGAAGATACTACAACTGAAAAAAATCCACAAACAGGATTAAAAAATGTAGGTTTAGGTGTATTAGTATTTGGATTAATTTCATTACTATCTTATCGAGTAATTAAAAATAAAAAAATATTTGTAAAATAGAACAAAAAAGACAAATTATGTCTTTTTTTGTTATAAATAGATTTTGTAAACAAGTGTAAAATTTAAAATATTGAGATTGACAAGAAAGCTCGGGGGGGGGGTATACTTATTTTAAGAATAGGAGAGATAGTATGAAAAGAAAAATTATTTTACCATTTTTAGTTGGTTTATTTAGTTTTATTAGTATGAATGATGTAAATGCAGAAACATATAAAAAATATGAAAACGGAGAAGCAGTGTATTATAATCCAGTAGCAGGAAAAAAATGTAATGCAAGTGAAGCTGTAAGTACAACGGGAAACAATGAAGGATGTATGAAATGGTATACATTTAATGATGCTGGTGAAAATTCATCAACAATAAATATGATATTAGATCATAATACAACACCATTAATAATGTGGAATTCAGAAGGCACTAACACATCAATGGGTGAAGTAAAAAATGCCTTAAAAATTGATACAACAAGATGGAAACAAACAGCAAGATTAATAACAGCTGATGAAGTAGCAGAGATAACAGGTGCAAAAGAAATGTTGAAATGGTCTTCAGATAAAATATATGAAACTCGTCCTGTAGTAGGAACAAGTATATCATATTTTTATTTAGATGGAGCATATGGAGAATATACAAATTGGACATTTCAAGTGGTAAGTGCACAAGGTGAAAGTAAATATGCATGGTTGTATGATAATACATTTAATTGTATAAAATATGGATGTCAAATAGAAGACAGTAGTACTTCTGGGTATTGGACATCCACTTCTGTGACTGGCAATTCTAAAGAAGCTTGGATTATTGACTCTACTGGTAAATTGATTTATCGTGATGTTAGTGATTCATCTTATTATGGTGTCCGTCCAGTAATAACAGTTTCAAAATCTTTATTAGTGGAAGATAAAGATAATTCTGGAGAAACAACAGATAATACACAAGATAATAATAGTGGAGAAACAACAGGAAAAGATGAAACAAATAAAGAACAAATAAGTCAAGATACAATAGTTGAAGGTGATTCAACAATAAATGGTGGAACATCAGTAGGTACTGGAACAATAGTAGATGGTGAACAAATTAAAGGAGAAGCAACTACAGAAAATGAAATATTAAAAGAAGATACTACAACTGAAAAAAATCCACAAACAGGATTAAAAAATATAGGTTTAGGTGTATTAATATTTGGATTAATTTCATTACTATCTTATCGAGTAATTAAAAATAAAAAAATATTTGTAAAATAAAAAACTAAGAAATTTCTTAGTTTTTATTTTATCATTTTAGCATGTATTACTAATCTGTTTTTAGAATTTTTATAACAAGTTGATAGTGTAAGTATTTTATCATCTTTAGTAACACTTACATTAAAATTATATTTACTTCTTCCTTTCATTTTATTTAAGAAATTAGTATAAGATTCATCACTTGTAAATTTGGTAACCATATAATCATTAGTAACAGGAATTGTATAAATTGAAAATATTTGCCATTTTATATTTTTATTTTCTGTATTAAATGTTATTATTTGATTATTTTTATTTGTATACCAATTTTTATTTAATACTTTATATAAAGATCCAAACATAACGTAGTAGTTACCTGAATGACCATATATAACTGTATTTTTATCTAAATCTTTAGGATTATTTCTATAATCCATAAATATCCATCCATTAGGATTTTTAGTTCCATCAAAACTATATTCTAAATATTTATCATTATTTTTTGCTTGAACTATTGGATAATTAATAGTTGAATTATTAATTGTAAGCCAACCAACTGTATCTTTATTTATCTTTTTTAATTCCTTTATAGCTTTAGTATAATTTTTAAAATAAGCACTTTTTTGTTTAGGTTTTTTAGTTTTAATATCACTATTTACTTCAACAGGTTCTTCTTTTATTTCCGGTTCATTAGGAGTAATAGGCTCACTAACTTCAATTGAATCAATTATGTTATTTATTTCTTCAGTTGTTTTTTTAGTTTCTTCAGTTTTATTTTTGTTTATAAAGTAAAGTAGGGTATAAATTAATAAAGTTATTAGTACAATAGATAATAATACTATTTTTATTAAATTTAAATTTAATTCTTTAAAAATATTGTTTCTTATATATTTATCTTCATATTTTATTTTTAAATTAATATTATTTTTCTTTATTATCTTTTTATTTTTTTTCTTTATTAATGACATATTATTTAAAATAGATTTAATATTAGAATCATTTTCAATTATTTCTATTCTAATATGTTTTTTATTATATTTTTTTATTATATTTAAAATATAATTTATATTATCTTTGTTAAAATATTTTAAATATATAGTTTTTATATATTTATTAATTTTAATAAATTCTTCTAAAGTATTTAAATCTTTTTTTTGTAGCAACTTATCAATTGTTATTTCTTTTTTATAATATATATCAGAGTAGGTATTAATATTATTTAATCTATATATATATGTGTCAGAACAATATTTTTTTCTTGTTAATATTTTTACTTTTCTAGATAGGTTTAATCTTTCAAAAGTTATTTCATTTATGTCGTAGCAATCAATTACTTTTATGTTTTTGTTATCTAGTATATATTTAAATATTTCAATATCGATTTTTTTCTTTTCATTTATATATATATAGTTAAGATGTGTAATGTTATATATAAGTTTAAAAACTGTTTTATTAATATTAGCTTTATCTAGATATACTTTATTTATGTTATCTTTTATAATTTTATTTTTAATATAATTAAATATAAAATCATAATTTTCATCTATAAATGAATCGCTTAATACAATTTCATTTAAATCTAATATATTTGTTCTAGACAATTCATCAATTTTAAAATCATTATAATCATAAAATTGTATAAAATTATTATTAAATTTTATTAGTATTTTCATATTAACACATCCTACTATTAATATAATAACATAAAACAAAAAAAATAAACAATGCATAAAGTGTCAAAAAATGTAAAAAATAAAAATAAAGATATAAATTACATTGACACGTATTTTTTAGTCTTGTTATAATTGTAGTAATAATAAGGAGGATTTTTATGAAAAAATTAATGAAAAAAATATCTGCATTAGGTTTAGCATTAACAGTATTACTATCAAATTTAAGTGGAGTAGGAGCTTACGACCAAGATATTTTAACTAGTAATGATATTACAGTACCAAATAATATTTATTTAAACTCAGATAATTATATAGGGTTAACAAACGAATTAAAAGATAATGCAGCAGTTGTAAATCATCAATATGTTACAATAAGTCAAGAATTATTTGAAAAACTTGATAAGAAGAGTGATGAAAATAATACATATGTTACAACACAAAATAAAATAATTGATGAAAAATATCTTGCTTTACAAAAAGAAAAAACAAAAGTTGAAGAATTAAAAGCAATATCAGATAAACCAGGAGCAACACAAGAACAAATTGACGCTTATAATACAGCAAATGCGGCTTATACAACACTTGCAGCAGAATATAGAGCATATGTTGATAATGTGGCTGCTACAGTAACATCAAATTATGAAGCATATAAAAAATTAATACCAAGTTATGATAATAATAATTGGAAGCAATTAACTTTAAGTGAATCTACAACAACTTCAAATAAATATAAATTAGAATCTCCAGGAAATAGAGAATACTTTGTATTATGGGTTAAAGTTACTTTAAACGGGAAAGATTATTATAATTATCAATTATATTGTAATAAAGAAGAACCAGAAACTTATGTATGTGAATATAAAAATGGAAAATGGTATAATAAATCAGGAAAAGAAGTAACAGAAGCTGAATATAAAGCAGATTGTGAAACACCAGAAACTTATGTATGCGAGTATAAAGATGGAAAATGGTATAACAGTAAAGGAAAAGAAGTAACAGAAGCAGAGTATAAAGCAGATTGTGAAGAACCAGTAGTAAATGTTTGTAAAATAGTAGATGGAAAATATTATGATAATAATGGTTTTGAAGTAACAAAAGAAGAATATGAAAAAGCATGTACAACACCTAAAAATCCAAAAACAGGATCAAATGTAAGTTATATATATGCAGTTTTAATATCTTTAGTAGCAATTTCTAGTTATGCAGTAGTTAGAAAAGCTAGAAAATTTAGTAGATAATTTATAAAAGTTACCAAATTGGTAACTTTTTTTTGTAAAATGCCTTATTTTCTTTTCATTAATTATGATTTAATGGTATAATTAATATGGTGATGATATGTTTAATTATCAAGATATTAAAATAAATTATATAAGATATGGTAAAGGAAAAGATACAATTGTATTATTGCATGGTTGGGGGCAAAATATTGAAATGATGAAGATGGTTGCTGATCCATTTGAATCTGATTACGATATTGTAATTATTGATTTACCTGGTCATGGTAATAGTGAAGAACCTAAAACCGTATATTCATTATATGATTTTGTAGATTGTGTAAAACAATTATTAGATAGTTTAAAAATAAAAAATCCAATATTAATAGGTCATTCATTTGGTGGAAAAATTAGTTTATTATATGCATCAATGTATGATGTAAAAAAATTAATTTTATTTGGTAGTCCATTTAAACGTGAAATCCAAAAATTATCATTAAAAACAAAAATGTTAAAAACAGCAAAAAAAATACCAGGAATAAATAAATTAGAAGGATTTGCTAAAAAACATATTGGATCAACTGATTATAAAAATGCTAGTCCTTTAATGAGACAAATATTAGTAGAGCATGTTAATTTAGATATAACAGAAGAAGTAAAAAAAATAAAATGTCCTACTTTAATATTATGGGGAACATTAGATGATGCAGTTCCGCTTGAAAGAGCATATGAACTTGAAAATTTAATTAGTGATGCAGGTGTAGTAGTATATGAAGGATGTACACATTATGCATATTTAGAAAGACTTGGGCAAACTATTAATGTCTTAAAAAGTTTTTTAGGTTAGGAGGTAATTATGTTAATTAAATTTATAGTATCTTTAATACCAGTTCTACCTTACATATTTTTAAAATCAAAAAAATCATTACATATGTTACAACAAAACTGGTACAATGATGGAAATCGTTATTTAAAATGGATAGGTAATAATAAAAATAAAGTATTTAAAAATTTAGATATATTATTTATTATATTTATAATTGGTTTATTTACTAATTCAATTATAATAATGACTACATTTATAGTATTTTATATGTTAGTATCTATAATATATTTAATCAAATTAAAATCTGAAAAAATAGTAAAACCATTAGTATTTACTAAAAGAGTAAAAAGACTAGTAGTAACAGATTTCTTAATATATATAATAGCTATATTATTCATGTGTTTATTCTTTAATGAAAAATTATTATATGTTTATTATTTAATTATAGGATTATTAATATATTTAAATTATTTCGTTATCTATGTAGCTAACATTTTAAATAAACCTATTGAAAAAATGATAAATAATGGATTTAAGAAAAAAGCTTTAAGAAAATTAGATAGTATGAGTAGTATGAAAGTAATAGGTGTTACTGGAAGTTATGGAAAAACAAGTAGTAAAAATATTTTAAATGATATTTTAAATGTTAAATTTAATTCATTTCCAACACCTAAAAACTTTAATACACCGCTTGGACTTATCATTACAATAAATAATCATTTAGATAAATTTAATGATTTATTTATTGCTGAAATGGGAGCATTTCAAAGAGGTGAAATTAAAGAATTATGTGATTTAGTTAAACCTACATATGGAATATTAACTAAAATAGGAGTTGCTCATTTAGAAAGCTTTGGATCACAAGAAAACATACAAAAAGGTAAATTTGAACTTATAGAATCACTTCCTAGTGATGGTATTGGAGTTTTAAACTTTGATGATCCATTACAAGTAAGTTATGAAATAAAAAATGATTGTAAAATAGTAACAGTTGGTATTGATAATAAAGATGTGGATTTTAGAGCTACAAATATTAAACTGGGAAGTAGTGGAACAACTTTTGATTTAGTTATCAAAGGTGATAAGAAAAAATATAAATTTGAAACAAAATTACTAGGTAAAGCAAATGTTTATAATATATTAGCTGGTATTGCACTAGGTTATAACTTAGGTATAAATGTAGAACAACTTATAGTTGGAGTTAAAAAGGTAAAACCAGTAGAACATAGATTAGAACTTAAAAAAATGGGTATAATTAATATAATAGATGATGCATATAATGCTAATCCAGATGGAACAAAAATGGCATTAGATGTACTTAATAGTATGCCTGGTAAAAAAATAGTTATTTCATCAGGTATGATAGAACTAGGTGAAAAATCATATGAACTTAATAAAGAATTAGGTTCTTATATGAGTGATAAAGTAGATATGGCTATCTTATTAGGTAAAGATTTAACTAAACCAATATATGATGGTTTAATAGAAAAGAAATTTAAAAAAGAAAATATACATGTTTTAAATAATATAAATGAAGCAATAGAATTAATTAAATATGAATCAAGTGATACATATGTATTAATTCAAAGTGATCTTCCAGATATATTTAATTAGAAGTAGAAAGAGTGATAATATGAAAATAAAAGTTGGAGTAATTTATGGAGGAAGTTCTGTAGAACATGAAGTAAGTATAATAACAGCTGTACAAGCTATGAGCTTTATGGATACAGAAAAATATGATGTAGTTCCAATCTATATAACAAAAGATAGACAATGGTATACAGGTAAAATGTTAATGGATATGGAAGTATATAGAGATTTTGATTCTTTAAAAAAATATGCTAAAACAGTTTGTTTAACAAATATAGATGGTGAATATTGTTTGCAAGCAACTAAAGGAATTTTTAGAAAAGTAATTGATAAAATTGATATAGCTTTTCCAATTGTACATGGTAAAGGTGTAGAAGATGGATCACTTGAAGGATATTTAGAAAGTATTGGTATTCCAACTGTTGGTCCTTCAATATTAGGAGCTGCAGTAGGACAAGATAAAATTGTTATGAAACAAATTTTAGATAGTTATAAAATACCAAATCCTGCTTATACATGGTTCTTTGATTTTGAATATCAACAAGATAGTGAAACAATTATAAAAAATATTGAAAAATTAAAATATCCAGTTATTATTAAACCTGCTAGACTTGGTAGTAGTGTAGGTATTAAAATAGCAAAAGATAGAAATGAATTAGTAGTTGCTATAGAAGATGCTGTTAAATATGATAGTAAAATATTAGTTGAAACAGTTATTAAAGATTTAAAAGAAGTAAACTGTGCAGTAGTAGGAAATAGTGAATATCAAGAAACAAGTTTAATAGCTTTAATGAAAACTAAAAATGAATTCTTAACTTATGAAGATAAATATTTAAGTGGTGGTAAAGGTAAAAAAGGTATTAAAGGAGCAAAAGGCAACAATATGTCTACAAGTGAATTTGATATACCTGCTAAAATAAGTAAAGAATTAGAAAGTGATGTAAAAGAACTTGCTAAAAAAACATTTAAAGCTTTAGATTTAAGTGGAGTAGCACGTATAGATTTTTTAATAGATAATAAAACAAATAAAGTATATGTTAATGAACCAAATACAATTCCAGGTAGTTTATCATTCTATCTATTTAAACCAGCTGGAAAAGAATATAAAGCATTACTTGATGAAATGATAACAATGGCTATTAAAAAATATAAAAATGAAAGTAAAAAAATATCATCATTTGAATCTAATATATTAAGTACATATAATGGGTCTAAAGGTGTAAAAGGAAAAATATAACAACATTGTTGTTTTTTTCTTTATAAAGTGCTATAATAACCCGCAAATGGGGGATTATTATGAATAGAAGTTATATGTATGCTAATGGAAATATTCATATTTTTAGTGATAAAATAGATAAAGATGTTATAGAGTATGTAGATAAATTTGAAGAAAGATTGATTAGTCAAAATAAATTAGAAGTATATCAAAAGATGATATCAATGAATGAACAAGATATGGATAAATTAGATGTAAGTATGAAAAAAGATTCATTTCAATATACAATTAGAAATATTTCATATTTAACTGTAGGTACTGTAATACCTATGTTTATTAATCATTTTTGTAAATTAGATTTTTCATATTTAGATATTACTTTAGAAAATTTTATATTTGTTTCAACATTAATCAGTTTAGCACTTGGTAATATAAGAGAAATTCCTTTCTTTAAAAAATATTTAGAAGAAGCAATAAATTATTATGCTAGAGAAAAATGTAAACCTTTATTTCAAGAAATTTATGATAATGAAAAAACTACATATGATGAGTTATGTTTAATAAAAACTAAAGATGAAGAAGAAATATATAAAGAAAGAAAACTACAAGTAATAGATTTAGATAGTGAACAAATAGAAAATGAAGCATTATTAGATTTAGTAGAAAAAACAGAAGAACAATTTTGTAAAAAAAAGGTAAGGAGATAATATGTTAAAATTAAATAAAAAGGGAAGTTTGATAGTAATATCTGGACCTAGTGGTGCTGGAAAAGATACAGTTGTAAATAAATTAAAAGAAATTAATGACAATATATGGGTATCAATATCTTGTACTTCTAGATTACCTAGAGGATCAGAAATTGATGGAAAAGATTATTTCTTTTTAACAAAAGAACAATTTGAAGAAAAAATAAATAATAATGAATTTTTAGAATATGCAGTATATAATGATAACTATTATGGAACACCTTTATATAAAATAAATGAAAAGTTAAATGAAGGTATAGATGTAATATTAGTTATAGAAGTACAAGGTGCTTTATATGTTAAACAACATGTAAAAGATGCTATATTTATTTTTATAATGCCACCTAGTATGGAAGAATTAAAAAATAGATTAGTAAATAGAAAAACAGAATCAAAAGATAAAATATTAAATAGATTTAAAACCGCTTATAATGAAATAAATGAAATTACTAAATATAACTATGTAGTAGTAAATGATGAAATAGAAAAGGCTTCAAATAAAGTAAATTCTATTATAATGAGTGAAAAATGTAGAGTAGATAGAATAGAAGATGTATATGTAAGTAATAAAGAAGAAATGATACATGAATTACTTATGGATAAAAAATTTGATAATGAATAGAAATAGGTTGTATCTATTTTTATTTAGTGATATTATATATGAAATCAGTAGGAGGTTTTTATGGTAACAAATAATAATAATGAAAAAAAATATATTGATAAATTTTATGATCCTAATTTTTCAGCATATGATTTTATGTCTTTATTTAGTGCTATAAGTGCAGAACAAAAAGTTTATTCTTTTAATGAAGAAGAGCTAAATAAATTTATCAAAGAATGTAAAGATAGTTCTGAATTTGATAATTTGTTAAATGATATAAATTTTAAAAGTAATGGTATATCATATTATTCAGAAGAATTAGATGAAGCAATAACTAAACTAAAATTTGGAAATATTTTATATACAATTACTCCACAACGAGATTCAATAATTTATATTTTTGAAAATACTCCATTTTCAAAGATGATTGATTCTAGAAGAAAATATTTAGATGAAGCAACTAGTTTTATTAATAAATATAAAGAGTTTGAAAATAAAAATGAATATAAAAGAAAAATCAAAAGAAATAGTTAGTTATTAGAAGGATCTAATAATGAAAAATTAAAGTACTAAATTTAAGGAAATAGAATTTTTTATAATTCTATTTTTTGTGATATAATAGATAAGGTGATATCATGAAAAAGATTGTTGGCATAAGTTTTATATGTATATTAATAGATCAAATAATTAAATTAATAATATCAATTAATATGAATGTTGCAGATAGTATAAATGTAATTAAAAACTTTTTTAGAATAACATATTTACAAAATACAGGTGCAGCTTTTAGTATTTTTTCAGGTAATAGAATATTTTTAATATTAATTACGTTAGTTGCTTTATTATTAATTTATTTTATATTAATTAAAGGTAAAGAAATAACAAAAGTAGAAACAATTTGTTATGGATTACTTATAGGTGGAATAATAGGTAATTTAATAGATAGAGTAAGAATAGGTTATGTTATAGATTATTTAGATTTTAATTTTGGTGCATATCATTATCCAGTATTTAATTTTGCAGATATATGTATAGTAGTAAGTGCTATTATATTATTAATAATAAGTTTTAAAGAGGTAAAGTATGATAGAGATTAAAGTAGAAGAAAAAGATATAAGAATAGATCAATATTTAGGTAAAAATCTAGATTATAGTAGAAGTAAAATAGAAAAATTAATTAAAAATAAAGATATATTAGTAAACAATAAAGAAATTAAAAAAAGTTATACATTAAAAGAAGGAGATATTATTACTATTAATGAAATAGTAGAAGAAGAAATAGAAGTAACTCCAGAAAAAATGGATTTAAATATTGTTTATGAAGATGATGATGTAATAGTAGTTAATAAAGATAATGGAGTAGTAGTTCATCCAGGAGCAGGTAACTATAATCATACATTAGTAAATGGACTTATGTATCATTCTAAACTAAGTAGTATTAATGGTGAATTTAGACCAGGTATAGTACATAGAATAGATGCTTATACAACAGGACTTTTAATGGTAGCTAAAAATGATAAAGCACATATAGAATTAGCTCGCCAATTAGAAGAAAAAACTACATATAGAAAATATGTAGCACTTGTTTGGGGAGTTATAAATACAGATACTGGAACAATAGATGCTCCAATTGGAAGAGATAACAGTGATAGAAAAAAAATGACTGTTACAGATGTTAATGCTAAAGATGCTGTAACTCATTTTAAAGTATTAGAAAGATATGCTAATACTACATTAATAGAATTACAGCTTGAAACAGGTAGAACTCATCAAATAAGAGTTCATATGAATTATATAGGATATCCTATTGTAAATGATCCTGTATATGGTAGAAGAAAAATAATAGATGATACAGGACAATGCTTACATGCTAAGGAATTAGGATTTAAACATCCTGTAACAGGTAAATATATGGAATTTACAAGTGAATTACCAGAATGTTTTACAAATATATTAAATCAGTTTAAAGATTAATAAAATAAATAGATGTACTTAAAATAAATGCATATATTAAGAAAAATACATATGGTAATAAAAACTTAGATGCTTTATTATTAATAGATTTTGTTTCATAATAAAGAAATAAAGAAGATAGTAATGTTAATAAAACATCTACAAAAGCTAAAAAGTTATTTTTAAAACAGAAAAATATAATAGTATATAATTGATTAAATATGTAATTATAAAGTAAGTTCTTTTTATAATCTTTTAAATCATAATAATTACTTTCACTTACTTTATAAATACTTATAGCTATTAAAATATATAAAATAGTCCATACGATACCAAATAAAAATTTAGGTATAGTAAATGATGGCGTATTTATAGTATCAAAATAACTATAATCATTACATATTAATCCAGATAAAAACCAGGGAAGTAAGATAACAATAAATTTTAATATTTTTTTAATCATATAATCACCTTTACATATTATATTAAAAATATTAAAATAATATTACTAGGAGGAATTATGGAAGAGTTTGTTATAGATAAAAATGATGAATTAGTAATGAAATTATTACACTTTTTTATAACAGAAAAGAATTATAATCCAATTATATTACATGGAGCTAAAAATGAAATATGGCTTGAAAATATGGAAAATGATTCATATGAAATAGTAAGAATAGTTACTAATTATATACATAATGATGAACAATTAAATTTTGATTTATTTAGAACTAAACAAATAACAAAAAGAATAAAGAAAAAAACATTTTCATTTAATATGGATGTTTTAAGTATTTTTGTTAATTTAGGAGATAGTGTTGATATAAATAAAGCAAATATTGAACATATAGATTGTGCTAGTGTAAAAAATATAAAAGATTTAAAAAAATATGATTTTATTATGAGAAATTATCCTTCTATAACCGTAGAAACTAATTTTAAAGAAGAAGGTATGAATCTATTTATGAAAATAACTAGTGATATAAATAAGAAAAATGAAGAAGAAAATATAAAAGCAAATAATGTTTTTTCTAAAAAAGTACCTTATGTTACATATGCTATTATAGCTGTTAATATAATAGTATTTGTACTTATGCATATATTAGGTAATGGTAGTTACGATGTTGAAACTTTATTAAATTTTGGAGCAATTCATCCAGATTTAGTTAAAGCAGGTGAATATTATAGATTAATTACATGTTCATTTATACATATTGGAATATTTCATTTATTCTTTAATATGTATGCTTTATATATAGTAGGACCACAACTAGAAAGTTTTTATGGTAAAGCTAAATTTTTAATAATTTATTTATTTAGTGCTTTAATGGGTAGTTTATTCTCTTGTTTATTTACAAGTGCTGTATCAGCAGGAGCAAGTGGTGCTATATTTGGTTTATTTGGAGCTTTATTATATTTCGGATATCATTATCGTGTATATTTAGGAAATGTTATAAGATCTCAAATAATTCCTTTACTTTTATTTAACTTTGCTTTAGGATTTATATTAGATGGTATAGATATATCTGCTCATATAGGTGGATTAATAGGTGGAGTACTTGCATCACAAGCATTAGGTGTAAAATATAAATCAAGTAATAGTGAAAAAATAAATGGTGTTATTATAACAATTATATTTACAATATTTATGTTATATTTACTATTTAGATAAAATTGGTTAATCCAATTTTTTTATTTTTGTATGAAAATAATGTTAAATTTTATTATAATGTGATATAATGTAGTAGTGAGTTTGAGGTGACTTAAATGGAGAGGTTATATAATAGTTATAGAACTATTGTAGAAGATATTTTAGAAAATGAAGAATTTAAAAAATTAAAATATATAGAACATCATGGATTTACTAGATATGAACATTCATTTAAAGTATCATATATTTCATATATGATAGCTAGTAAATTACATTTTAATAAAGAAGAAGTAGCTCGTGCTGGACTTTTACATGACTTTTTTATAAGTAGTGATGATAGAACATCTAAAGAAAAGTTTTTATCAACATTTACACATCCTAAAAAAGCTGTAAAAAATTCTAGTAAATATTTTGATTTATCTAAAAGAGAAGAAAATATTATTGAATCACATATGTTTCCTGTATATACGACATTTCCTAAATATAAAGAAAGTATTTTAGTTAGTTTAGTAGATAAGTTAGTCGCAATATGTGAATTTTCTCATAAATTTAAAGTTAAATTTAAATATGCTACTAATATGTATATATTTATTTTATTTGGAATTTTTAAATAGAGACTATGTCTCTTTTTAGTTAGGTGATAAGATGTATAAAAAGATTTATTTAGAAATAACTAATAATTGTAATTTAAATTGTGATTTTTGTATTAAAAATAAAAGAAATAAAAAATATATGGAATTTGATGAATTTAAATTAATATTAGAAAAAATTAAAGAACATGCAAATTATTTATATTTTCATATATTAGGCGAACCATTAATGCATCCTAATATAAATGAATTTATAGATTATGCATCATCTAATTTTAAGATAAATATAACTACTAATGGATATTTAATAAATAGAATTAAAAATAATAAAAATATAAGACAATTAAATATATCACTTCATAGTTTCGATGAAAAATATAATATATCATTAGATAAATATATGAATAATATATTTGATACGATTGATAAATTAAATAATACTTATATTCAACTTAGATTTTGGGTTAATAATAAAAATTCAAAAAATATAATTGATATGATAAATAAAAGATATAATATTAATATAGATTTAAATAGTGTTAAAAATAATACAAGACTTAAAGATAATATATTTATAAGTATTTCAGAATATTTTGATTGGCCTAGTTTAGATAATGAATTTTATAGTGAAGAAGGAAAGTGCTATGCATTAAAAGACCATATTGGAATACTTGTAGATGGTACAGTAGTACCATGTTGTTTAGATAGTTTAGGTAATATTAATTTAGGTAATATTTTTAATGAAGAATTAAATGATATAATTAATAAAGATAGATATCAAACTATGATTAATAATTTTAAAAATAACAAAAAATGTGAAGAGTTATGTAAGAGGTGTAATTTCTTATAAATTATGTTATAATTTAGTAGATGTCCTCGTAACATAATGGATAGTGTAGGTCCCTCCTAAGGATCAAATGTAGGTTCGATTCCTACCGGGGACACCA
>SVAG01000001.1 GCA_015059545.1 Lactobacillales bacterium | reverse complement strand
AAGTTCTTAATGAACACAATTGAAAAAATAATAATCCGAAGAACAGAAGCATATGAAGGTGGAAAGGTTGAAAAAATAACCTTTTTATAATATTACTGGTGTGTTGGACTACACCGATGCACCAGTTAGAACAGGTAAATCAACATTTATAAAAAAAGTCGTTGAAAAATTAGTTGTCCCTAACATAGAAGATGAATATGAAAGAAAAAGAACACTTGATGAAATACCTCAAAGTGCTCAAGGAAAAACTATAATGACAACTGAGCCTAAATTTGTACCTAGTAATGCTGCTAAAATTGATATTGATGATTTTAGCGCTAATATAAGGTTAATTGATTGTGTTGGATATGTTATACCTGAAGCAAAGGGTTATGAAGATGAAAATGGACCTAGAATGGTTAAATGCCCATGGTATGATGATGAAATACCATTTATAGAAGCTGCAGAAATTGGTACTGAAAAAGTTATTAGAGATCACTCCTCTATTGGTATTGTAGTTACTACAGATGGATCATTTGGAGAAATTAATAGATCTAGTTATGTAGAAACTGAACAAAGAGTTATTGAAGAATTAAAATCATATGGTAAACCCTTTATTGTAGTTTTAAATTCAGCTCATCCAATGTTACCAGAGACTGAAAGATTAGCAACTAATTTAAATGAAGAATATGGTGTACCTGTACTTCCTATAAATGTAGAAAACATGAATGATAAAGATATATATGATATTTTAAAAAATGCATTATATGAATTTCCAGTATTAGAAGTAAATGTAAGTATGCCAGAATGGATCGCATGTTTATCACCTAACAATTGGTTAAAAAAAATATATATTGAAAAAATTAAAGAAAGTGTTTCTGAAATAGATAAACTTAAAGATATTGATATCATAACAAATCACTTTAGTAATTGCGAATATATAAATAAAGCTTATTTATCTGAAGTTAATACATCAACTGGAACTATTACTATAACTTTGGAAGCTCCTGCTGATTTATATAACAATATTTTAAAAGAAATAATTGGAATTGATATTTCTAATAAAGCTCAATTATTAAATATATTCCAAGACTATAATGAAACAAAACAAGAATATGATCAAATTAAATCTGCTTTAAAAATGGTTAAACAAACTGGATATGGAGTTGCTTCTCCTACTCTATCAGATATGAAATTAGATACTCCAGAAATAATTAAACAAGGAAGTAGATATGGAGTTAAATTAAAAGCAACTGCTCCTTCTATTCATATGATAAGAGTTGATGTTGAATCAACATTTGAACCTATTATTGGTTCTGAATTACAAAGTAAAGAACTAATTGATTATTTAATGAAAGATTTTGATACTAATCCAGATAATATTTGGAAAAGTGAAATATTTGGTAGAAGCTTAGATGTTATAGTAAAAGAAGGTATTCAAGCCAAATTATCACTTCTTCCAGAAAATATAAGATTTAAATTATGTCAAACATTAACTAAGTTAGTTAATAAAGGTTCTGGTAATTTATTTGCTATTGTACTTTAAAAAGACTTAATGTCTTTTTTTGTTGACTTTTTAATACTATTTTAATATAATACATTCTTGGAAAGAAGGGGTATTATGGATTATGATGTAGAAATGTTAAAACTTTATTTTAAAGAAAAAAATTATACTAAAGAGCAAATAGAAACACTATTAGAAAATAATCCATTTAATAAAGATTATGTAGAATGGGAACAACAAGTAAAATATAATAATAAAACTTTAATTCAAACAATAAAAAAATTAAATTTAATAGGAAATAGTCCTATTCAAGAAATAACTAATCATGAAGATAATTGTTTAAGTAAATTTTTAAGTAATCAATGTGAAGTTAAAATTTCAAATGGAAATATAAGATTATCAAATAAATTAATATTAATGAAAGGTTTTATTCCTAATCAAAAAGTAATTTTAAGAAAAGCATATAGTAATAATATTCCTTTTATTGTTGGTACCTGTAGTAAAGAACTTGAATATTATCGCAAGATGAAATCTTTTTATGAAGAGATATCTAGTGAAATAAAAAGTTCAAAAATAATTGAAACTGAATCTCATAACCAAAAAGTTTGTTTATTCATAAAAAAATAAAAAGTTTAAAACTTTTTATTTTTTTACTATTTTGTCTATAATATTTTGTGCTTGATTACCTTCAAATGCTCTTAATACTTCTATAGGAACTGCAAAAATAATTGTATTTGATTGATCTGAACTTAAATCATTTAATGTTGATAAAGTTCTTAAATGCATAGCTCCTGGAGTTGCTCCCATTATTTCTGCTGCTTTAGCTAAGTTTTGAGAAGCTTCAACTTCACCTGAGGCTTTAGTAATAACTGCTTGTTTTTCTCTTTCTGCTTCTGCTGCTTTAGCAATAACACGTTTCATTTCTTCTGGAAGTGCTACGTCTTTTAATTCAACATTTTCAACTTTAATTCCCCATGGATCTGTAGCAGCATCAATAACTGAACAAATTTCGCTAGAAATTTTATCTCTTTCACTTAGTAATTCGTCAAGTGATATAGCTCCAACAGCATTTCTCATTGTAGTTTGTGCAAGTTGACTTACTGCATATCTAAAGTTTTCAACTGCTAAAATTGCTTTAGAAGCATCAAAAATTTTATAATAGATAACTGCATTTATTTTAACTGAAACGTTATCTTTAGTGATTGCTTCTTGTTCTGGAACGTCTACTGCTTTAGTTCTGATATCAACTTTGTCGTATGATTGAAAAATTGGTAAAACAATATTCCATCCTGGTTCCATAATACTACTAAATTTACCTAATGTATATTTAATACCTCTTTCATATTGATTAATTTGTTTTATTGATCCTAATAAAATCAAGCCTATTACAACTAATAAAAATAAACCCATTTAAATATCTCCTTTCTATATTAATTATATACTAAAAAAAATTTTTTTTAAAGTATTATAATAAAAAATGTAGATAATTCTACATTTTAGTTATTTGAATATAATTTTAATAATTTTTCATATATTCCATCTTCTACCTTATTTAAAGTATTTATTGTTATTTCTAATGACTTTTTGTAATCTCCACGGTAAAATAATTTTTCTGAATATCTTAAATATTTATCTAAATCATTTACACTACTTCTATATCTATTTCCATATACAATTGCCATTTCAGCAAACATAGCAGTTCTAACCATTTCTTTTGTTGTTTGATACAGTTTTAACACTAAATCTCTTGCAGTATCTACTCTTGTATTTAAAACTTCTATTGTTATTGGTTTTTTATCTAATTCTTTAATTATTTCTTTTATTGCTACTTGTGCATCATTTAATTCTATAAAATAATTTTTTGGTATTACTGGTAAATTATATTCTCTAATTTTTGTTTTAGATTCTTTTAAAATATTTTTTATTTCTTCTAGTTGTTGACGAGCTCTAACTTCATCTTCCTTCATACTTCCAATTGAATCTAATATAACTTCTACTCTTTCATCTAAGTTAGCTAATTTAAGTGATAATGTCTCTATTTCTTTTGTTAACTTAGAATAAGCAAATGTATTATTACTAGTATGTTTAATTAATACATTATAATCATTATATAATGTGTCTAAATCCTTTTTTATATTATATAATTCTTCTAACTGAATGTCAGATAAATTATATAATCTTTTAATTTCATCAATATCTTTTAATATTTCATTTAATAAATTATCAATTTTATCATATTTATTTTTAAATATTTTATTAGCATCTTCATAGTCTACTCTATTAACTTTTTCTTTTTCAAAATCAGTAAATAAAGATTCAAAATAATCTAATAATACTTTTAAATCAAATAAACTATCTTCAATATTTAAATCTTTTGCTCTTGATAAAATATCTGTTATCTTTTCTTCTGATTCTTTAATATTATATTCTACATTTAAATAATCTAATGGATATCCCATTTCAGTCATTTTTTCATATTTTTCTTTTACTTCTTCTATTTTTTTAGGAAGTATTGATGTAGCGATTAAATTAATTCCTGGTAATTCTTCTATTACATTTGTCATATGTTTAATCATTTCATCAATTGATTTAACTACTGGTGTAACTTCTGTATACTCGTTTTTTTCCATTAACGTTTCAAATTCTTCAAATTTACGAGCCATATTTTCAAATTGTAATTCTACTACTTCAGCATTTTCTCCAAACTCAGTTTTAGAATTTTGAAATTGTTGATATAATTCTCTATATTTAATTTTTAGCTTAGTAATGATTGCTCTATTTCTTTCTTCACTACCTGTTATTTCTTTTATTTCATTAAGTAAGAATTCAGAATTTGTTCTTACTTTATATATTTCCATTTCAAGTCTAGCAATTTTATATAATGTTTTTTTATAATCCATTTTTGATAATGAATAATCTGTATCAAGTAACATATCTGTTATTTTTGGTATTTGATTAGTTCTAATTACTTCTAATCTATTTTTCCAATTATTATACATTGCTTCTAATTTTTCATTATTTAAATAGCTTTCAATTTTTGATAATTCTGGTATAACTGGTGAACTATCTAATTTATTTTTTTCTATTTCTAATTTATCTATTTGTTCTTTATATTTTTTATTCTTATGTTTTTGTATAAAGTATAAAACAAGTACTATCAAAGTAGTTGATATAAAAAACAATGATATTGTTAATAATATTACCTTGCCCATACTTTTCACCTCGCTATTATAATTTTATCACATTTATATCGAATTTTGTCAATAAATTGTCAAATTTTTAATTTTTTTATTTTTATACTATATTTATTGACTTAAATGTGATAATATGTTATATTTATTTAAACACAAAGAGGTGTTTTTATTTTGAAATAAAAGAGGTGCTTATGAAAAAATTTTTTAAAGGTGTAAAATTAGAATTCAAAAAAATTAAATGGCCTAGTAAAAAAGAAATGACAACTTATTCTATAGCTACTATATTATGTGTTATAGTATTTGCATTATTCTTTACTGGATTAGACTTTTTAATAACTGCTGTTAAGGAAGTGATTCATTAATGGAAAAAGAATGGTATGTAGTTAATACTTATTCAGGTCATGAAAGTAAAGTAAAAGAAAAATTAGAGATGCGTGCTAGTACTATGGGTATGGAAGACTATATCTTTAGAGTAGTAGTACCAGAAGAAACTATAATTGATGAAAAAGGTAAAGAAAAAGTAAAAAAGATGTTTCCAGGATACATTCTTGTTGAAATGATAATGAATGATGAAGCATGGTTTATCGTTCGTAATACTCCAGGTGTTACAGGATTTATTGGTTCATCTGGTAAAGGTGCTAAACCATTCCCATTAACTCCTATGGAAGTTGATAAAATTTTAGGTAGCATGGGTATGAGTAGACTTGAAATTGGTAATAGCTTAAATGTTGATGATAGTGTTAAAGTTGTTAATGGTCCATTTGCTTCTATGTTTGGTAAAGTTAAATCAATTAATATAGAAAGTCAAATAATCGAAGTTGCACTAGATTTATTTGGACAAGAAACTATTGTTGAATTAGGATTAACTGATATTGAAAAAGCATAAAAAAAATCTTCGTTTGAAGATTTTTTTTATTCATATTTTTTAAATAATTCATTTTTCCTAACTTCTTTTATATTGTAATATATCATAAATATTAAAACTAATGTCATTATACCTATAAATGGTATTATTGGCACAAGTGGGAATAATGAAACAAACATTATTAATAAAAGTACATATTCTATAATACTTAATATCCAAAGTACTCTAGATGTATTTAATTTCCATTTTTTTAATTCACCTTTCATAAGTAAATATGAAATGAAATTTTTAACTACAATCCAGAAAAATACAATTGTTGGAATAACTTGCATTAGCACTAAAAATACAATCATTATGATATATCCAATTACTGAAAAACCAAATACTCCACCTTTTATTAAAAATCCATATCCTGCAATAGCATCATCTTCTTTAACATTTTCTAAATCGTCTTCTAAATTTTCTCTTTGTTCAGATATATTTTCTCCTAAATCTATTTGTTTTTCAAATGATCCTGTTGCAAATGATATTACAGTATATCCAAGTAAAATTAAAAATACTATCAATGTTTTTATCATTAAATCTTTAAACATTTCTTTCATCTTTTACACCATATCTTTCTATAAATTTTTCTTTATATTCTAATAATTTATTTTCTTTTATTGCTTCTCTTAATTCTTCTGTTAATCTTATTAAAAATCTAATATTATGAATTGATAATAATCTTGCTCCAAATGTTTCATTTGAATTTATTAAATGTTTTATATATGCTTTTGTATAATGTTTACAAGCATAACAATCACAAGTATCTTCTAAAGGATTAAAATCTTCTTTATATTTAGCATTTTTAATATTTATTTTACCATCTCTTGTAAATGCATTACCATGACGTGCTATACGAGTTGGTAAAACACAGTCAAACATATCTACTCCTCTTATTACCCCTTCTATAATATCTATAGGATCTCCTACTCCCATTAAATATCTAGGTTTATCTTCTGGTAAATATTTAATAGCATAATCTACCATTTTATACATAGTTTCTTTATCTTCTCCAACACTTGTTCCACCAATACTATATCCGTCAAAATCCATTTTAACAGTTTCTTCGGCACTATATTTTCTTAAATCTTCAAATTCTCCACCTTGTACTATTCCAAATAACGATTGATTCTTATTACTATGTACATCTTTTCCTCTTTTAGCCCATCTTAATGTTCTTTCTGTACTTCTTTTAGCATATTCATATGTTACTGGAAAAGGTATACATTCATCAAAACTCATAGCTATATCACTATCTAATTTATTTTGTATTTGAATCGATAATTCTGGTGTTAAAAATAAACTTCTTCCATCTAAATGACTTTTAAAATGTACTCCTTCTTCTACTATATCTTTTTTCTTATTTTTAGCAAGTGAGAATACTTGGAACCCACCACTATCTGTAAGTATAGGTCCATCATAATTCATAAATTTATGAAGACCACCAGCTTTATCTACAATATCTTCTCCTGGTCTTAACCACAAATGATAAGTATTAGATAATATTACTCCACTTCCTACTTCTTTTATTTCTTCTGGACTTAATGTTTTTACAGTAGCAAGTGTTCCAACTGGCATAAACATAGGTGTCTCATATGTACCATAGTTAGTATGTAATAAGCCATATCTTGCATTATTATCTTTTTGTTTTAGTTCATATTTTATTTTCATAAAACCACATCCCTACTTAATCATTATACATTATTTAAGTAGTTTTAACTAGTTTTTTCTAATAAATATTCTATTTCTAATCAATCTTATATATTTTTAGTTAATTTATAATTATGACATTGTTTTATAAATTCTTCTATTAATAAGTTACTATCTAAATCGTAATCTAACATAGATTCTGGATGCCATTGTACTCCTATAAAAAAATTTTTACTAGTATCTTCTATACTTTCTATAACATCACTTACTCCTGTTATAAATAAATCAGTATCTATTAAATAGTCTTTATGTCTACTATTTACTTTAATAACTTCTTTATTTAATATCCCATATAATTTAGATTTTTTATTTATTTTTACTTCATGTACATATTTATTTTGTTTTAAATGGTTATAATTACTTATTTTATTAAAATGTCCATTAAATGCATAACCCATCTCTTGCATTCCTAAACATATTCCTAAACATGGTATATCTTTTTCATGTATAATTCTAATTAATTTTATATCATTTTCTTCTATATCATCTCCTCCTGGAAATATTATTCCATCACATAAATCTATTGATTCTTCATTATTTGAATTTATAATAATCGGAATACTTTTATACTTTAAAATCATATTTACTACTTCTTCTTTAACATAATATTTATTATTTTCTTTTCTACTTATTATTCCTATAATAGAATTCATATTATCACCAATAAATTATATGAAAAAAAGATATTTATAATATCTTTAAAACTTAATTTCTTTATATGGAAGTTTTATTGTAGTTTTTGTTCCTACATATTTTTTAGATGTATATTTTATTGTACCATTATGTGCTTCTACGATTTGTTTAGATAAAAACACCCCTAACCCTGTACCATTTTCTTTTGTAGTAAAAAATGGTTCTGATATTCTTTTTAATTCATCTTTATCCATCCCTATACCATTATCTTCTATTTTTATTTCTAAACTATTTTTTGTTTTATTTAAATTTATTTTAATTAGACCATTACTACCGATTGATTCTATACTATTCTTTATTAGATTTATAAGTACTTGATTTAATCTATTATAATCAGCTTCTATAAATAATTCATCCTTACTTATATTAAATACACCATCTATATTTTTGTCTTTTAATAAAGGTATAAAATTATTTGTTACTTCTTCTAATAATAAATTAATATCTATTATATCTTTTTCTATTTTTATTTTATTAATTGATAAGAAATCTTCTAGTAATACTAATACTCTTTTAATCTCATTTTTCATTATTTCAACATATTTTTTACTTTTTTTAGGATTTTCATAATTGAACATATCTAAATACCCTTTACAAACTGTAATTGGATTTTTTATTTCATGAGTTATTTTGAATAAAGATAATCTAAGTTCTTTTTCTTCTTCTAAATTTTTTAAATCCTTTTGAAATCTAATTATCTCAGCCGATTTTCTTAGCATAAAATATACTATGTATGTTACTAATATAAATGGTATTATAATCATAATAGCATTACCTAAATATTTAATATCTTCTAAATATGATTTTGTTATTGCTTCACATATAAAATAAAAAATAATTTTTAAAATTAAAAATAAATTTAGTAACAGCATCTTATAATTTTTAAATACTATATATATTACAAAATATAATACATATTCTAGAATAATATATATTAACATTGATTCATATACTTTAGATAAAATAATCATACATACAACAGATAGTATTAATATACATTTCTTTCTATTTTTTAAATATGCAATAATAAGTGGTACATTCATAAGTAAATACGGAAAAGTATAATCACTAGATTTAAATGTCATTACTAAATAAAAAGCTGATATAATGGCAAAATCTAGGCATAAATCACTTTTCTTAAAATCATATATTTTATTATATGCTTCATATAAAATACAAATTAATAATGGGAATAGTATTAATATAACATTTAATAATATATTTTCAAATAAATTCATTTAATCACCGACATAATTATACAAAATTTTTTTGTCGAATTTTGTCGAAATATGAAAAAAAGAAGTTAATCAATAACTTCTTCTACTTTTTTAGAATCTGATGACATATCATAATATTCTCTAACTTTTTTATCTATTTCATTTTTTAATTTTTCATTAGTTTTAAATAATTCTTTTACATTTTCTCTACCTTGTCCTAATTTTTCACCATTATATGAATACCAAGCACCAGATTTTTCAATAATACCAGCTTCTGCTGCCATATCAACTAATTCACCTGTTTTAGATACTCCTTCACCATACATAATATCTACACTACAGCTTTTAAAAGGTGGCGCCATTTTATTTTTAACTACTTTAATATTAGTTTTATTTCCTATTACATCAGCACCTTCTTTAATTTGTTCACTTCTTCTAATTTCAAGTCTTACTGATGAATAGAATTTAAGTGCTCTACCACCTGGAGTAACTTCTGGGTTACCAAACATAACCCCTACTTTTTCTCTTAATTGATTTATAAAGATACATACTGTATTTGTTTTATTAATTACTGGTGATAATTTTCTTAAAGCTTGACTCATTAGTCTTGCTTGAAGTCCAACATGAGAATCTCCCATTTCGCCTTCAATTTCTGCTTGTGGAACTAATGCTGCAACTGAATCGATTACAATTACACTAATTGCTCCACTTCTAACTAATGCTTCACATATTTCTAAAGCTTGTTCTCCATTATCTGGTTGAGATAATAACAAATCATCTGTATTAACTCCTATTTTAGCAGCATATGTAGGATCTAGGGCATGTTCTGCGTCGATGAATGCTACTCTTCCTCCTTGTTTTTGAGCTTCTGCTATTGCATGTAATGCAAATGTTGTTTTACCACTTGATTCAGGTCCATATATTTCTATTATTCTTCCTTTTGGATATCCACCTATACCAAGTGCTATATCTAATGAAATTGATCCACTAGGAACTACATCTATATTTTTATGTTCACGATCTCCTAATTTCATTACTGAACCTTTTCCAAATTGTTTTTCTATATCAGCTAAAACTTGATCTAAAGTTTTATCAGTTGTTTTTGCCATTTTGTTTCCTCCTCTATTAAGTACATCTTAATTATATAATAGAAAAAAATCATTGTCAATACTTTTTACGAACATTTGTTTTTATTTTTCTATTGCCAATTTTTTACAAAAAAATAAAAAGTTCTATTCAAATTAGAACTTTTTGTAATTCATTTATTCTACTTCTATCTTTTCTGTTTTTTCATCAAAGATAAATTTTTTGTTCATATTATAATATTCAATTCCTGATATTATTGATAAAACACATGCTACTATAAGTAACGCATCTGAAACTTTTAAATTTAATAGTTCAAACGGTAAATTATAGAATAGTGTTAAAACGATACCTGTCATTAAACATGCTGTTTTTAATTTTCCTAGTTTTATAGCAGCTACTACATTTCCTTTACTTCCTGCTATCATTTTAATTGAATTTACAATGCTATCTCTACATACTATTATAACTGGTATTAATGGTGAAACAAATCCTTTAGCTGCTAAAATAATTAAAATTGGATTTACTAATATTTTATCAGCTATAGCATCTATCATTTTACCAAAATCTGTAACAAGATTATATTTTCTAGCAATATAACCATCTACAAAGTCTGTTAATGATGCAATTATAAATAATACACCTGCTATTACATATGTAATGTCTACTACTAATGATTCATTTACAAACAGCTTTGGCATATTTATACCAGCTGCATCAAATGGAAATAAAAGTAGTACTATTATAAATATTGTAAGAACAATTCTACTCATTGTTATTTTATTAGGTAAATTCATATAAAGCCTCCTATTTTATAACATTTTCTGTCTTAGTTTCATTTGTAGTATCATTACTATTAATTTTATCTATAACAAAATAACAACATGTTATTATAATTAAGACTAACAATATATACAGAACAATTGGAGAAATTTTTGCTCTACTTTTTCTCTCATATGTATATGGTGATACTATCTTTTTTTCTTCTTTTTTTTCTTTATTTTCTACTTGTTTTTTTGCTTTTTTAATATCATCTAATGATAATTTTGAAGTATAATCAAATAAAAATTCATTAAATTCGTCTATCATATCTTCATAATCTAATCCTAAATATTTTGAATAATCACGTATAAAATATTTAAGATAGAAAACATCTTGAAATGCATCTTTATTTCCTGCTTCTATATCTTCTATTTGTGAAGGTTTTAGTTTTAAGTCATTGGCTGCTTCTTCTATGCTAATACCAATACTTTCTCTCGCTTCTTTTAAAGCTTCACCAATTTCTTTCACAAAACACCTACTTTCTAGATAAAAAAAATTAATATTTTATAAGCCATGTTCTGTTCCTATCTCTAGGCGACAAACATTTATCTACCTGTTACCAGGTCCCTTAAAAGATTCTTTGTTCTCTTTTAATAGGCTCCCCTACCAAAATTTGGGTTTCTCGCTCGTGGGGTTTACCGCGTTCCATTTCCTCTGTTTCCAGATTATTCGTCACTATGGCACTTTTATATCTACTTTAACCATATCTAAGACTTAGGTTATTTCAAAGCCGTTAAGTTTCCTTACCATAGGTTATTTTTTCCCTATGCACGAACACTATAGTCATCACAGACTATGCGAGCATGGACTTTCCTCTACATTATAAAAATGCAGCGTTTGTCAAAATATTAATCTTCACCATATATAATTTTTTCTAAGTTTGATAATCTTCTAAGTAAATCAACATTACTAACATCATTATTAGATCCTTCTTTAATAACTTCTAATTTTGTTTTTAATGTTCTGATTTCTTGTTTTAAACGAATATTATCATCTAATAGTTCTTTTTTATCATTTTCAAGTTCTTTTATGATTGAAACAAATTCTTCATAATCTCTTATTACAACATCTAAATATTTGTCTACTTCTTGTGGTCTATAACCTCTAGTATCTATTTTGAATTCTTTTTCTAAAATATCTTTGCCAGTTAAAAGTATCCTTTCTTGGTACACTTTTCCCACCTCTCAATCCTATTAATATTTTATAAGAAAAAACATTATTTGTCAATTAGTTACACAAAAAGACTAAAGTCAACTTTAGTCTTTATTCTTTTACTATTTTTATTCTAACTTTCTTAGTTTTAGATATATATTGAGCTTTTACTTCTATTCCTTCAACATTTACTGGAACTTCATATTCTCCAGCAGTATATCCACTTAAATCTATATAAGCACTTATATCAGATGCTGTTACATTATTTATAACTTCAGCTACACCTTTTACTGTAACAGTAACTTTAGTAGAACTTTCATCTACACCTTGTACTACAAGTCCTTCTGCTAAATTTCTTGATTCAATATCAATATTTTCAAAATCTTTATTTGTAACTGAATCTAATGTAATTTTTACTGTAATATTATTTACAGATAAAGAACGTGCTCCAACTGGTTTTTTAAGTTCTAACTTATATTCTTTATTTTCTTTTAAGTCTTGTACATCAATATTAACTGGAATATATGTTACATCTTCTAATTCTTCTTCATCACCATATATTGTTACTTTAGTTTCACTTTGACTAATTGAACTTATTGCTTTACCAAAACTTACTTCTCCTTGTGGAATTATTTTAATTGGTACTTCTTTACTTGGAGATGATATTTTTAAATCTACATTAATTTTAGATGGTACTATTTCAACATCTACTACTTCTCCTTCAGAATTATATGCTTTTAATGGAACATCTTTTAATGTTACATCTCCACTTTTTTGTTCTGGAATATTATTAATATCTAAAATTGCTTTTACTGATGAAACTTCATTTAATTGATGTTCTGCTCCTTTTATAACAACTTTATCACTTTCATAATTTATATCATCAATTGTAAGTTTTTGATCCAATTTATCTTGATTAATTAAATCTACATCAAGTGTAACTGTTTTTGAAACTTTTTGATAAATTATGACTGTTACAGTTGATGGATTAACCATATAATCAATATTTCCTACATTTTGATTATAATTTATATTTACTTTATGTGTCCCTGGTTTTAAACCACTTAAATCTACTGCAACTTCATGTGATGATGATTGTTTTGCTATATAAAGATCTGTTTTACTTCCTATTAAAGTAACATCAACTGTTTCTGGAAGTCCTTCTACTACATATGCTTCTTCATTATATATAGTTTTAACTGGTTGATTTTTCAATACCTCAGCTGTACTATCATTAAATATAATTATTTTTTGATCTATTATTATAAATGTTACAATAGCCAAGAATAATGAAACAAATAATAATGTATTTGTATTTGATAACCAGTTTTCAAATTTCTTACTTGAACTTGAAAATTTTGATGTAATCTTATAAATTAACTTTGTTATAGGAAAAACAATTAATTTATCAATTACTTTCCATATACTAAGAAAGAATGATTTAATCATTTTGAATAATTTCATCATCTTCACCTTCTTCCTCATCTTCCATTAAAATTGATCTTTTTGGTCTTAATTCTTCTAATAAAATAAGTTTAATTTCATCTGTTGTTAAATTATAATTAAGTTCTCCATTCATTGCGATTGATAATCTTCCTGTTTCTTCTGAAACTATTAATGCAATTGAATCCCCTATTTCTGAAATTCCAAGTGCTGCTCTATGACGAGTTCCAAGTCTTTTACTAATTTTCATATTTTCACTTGTTGGAAAAACTGCTCCTGCACTTGTTATTTTATCTCCTTGAATTATAACTCCACCATCATGTAATGGGTTGTTTGGGAAAAAGATAGAAATTAATAAATCTGATGAAATGTCTGCATATATTTTTTTTGATTTTTCTATATAATCAGTTAAACTATTATCTCTTTCAATTACCATTAAAGCACCAATTCTGGCTTTTTTCAAATATTCCATTGCATTAGTTATTTCATATACTACTTTTTCTCTTTCATCAACTGTTAAAACTTTATGTCTTCCAAGCAATTGACTTCTTCCTAAGTATTCTAAGACATTTCTAATTTCTGGTTGGAATATAACTATTAAAGCAAGTGGTCCCCACGTAATTATATAATCAAGAATATATCCTATTGTTACTAAATTTAATAAATCACTTATTATTTTTAATGCTACTATTATAAGTATTCCTTTAAATAATAATACCATTTTTACGTTTTTTCTTAAGTTTTTTAATATGTAATAAAATGCACCCCATACTAACAATACATCTATTATCTTTGTTATAAGGCTTGTTATACTATCGAATGTCATATTTACCTCCTTTATTCTACTTACTGATTATATCACATTACCGAATGAATTAAAATAGTTTTTAAAAAAAAATACCCATCAAGGGTATTAAAATTTCCAAATATCTTCTTCTTCTATTTCAATTGTTTCATCTTCAGGTATTTCTATTTTTGCTTCACTCGATGTTTCTTCAACATCTTCTAAAACTTGATTAAAATCTTCATCAATATTTAAATCTTCTTTTCTATCTAGAATTTCTTCTATTGGTTCTAAACTTTCATTTTCTGCATCAATAGTTTCTGTTATTTCTTCTAATTCTTCTTCAGCAACAGCATCATTTAAATCTACTTCTTGTGCTGTTACTATTTCTTCGTTAGAAATATTTTCATTTGATATTTCTTCAACTACTTTTTTTTCTTTTTTTAATTCTTTTTTCTTTTTTTCTTTATTACCATTAATACCAGTAAATCCTTGTTTTTCAGCAATATAACCTACTATTGCAAATAGGATAATTACTGCAATAATTAAAAGCCACACATAGTTAACTCTAACAAATTCTAATACACTTTCCATAAGTCCTCCTTATTCTTTATATCATGATATCACTTATCATGTTTTTTTACAAGTTATTTTTCTAAATAATCAGCACCTTTAAATGGTTCTTCTCTTAATAATTCCAAATAATCTCTTTGTCTTAATACTTCATAAATCATAATTGCAACTGAATTCGATAAATTAAGTGCTCTAATATTACTATTCATTGGTATTCTCATGCAATGTTCTAAATCATCTTTTAAGATTTCTTTTGGAATCCCTGTGCTTTCTTTACCAAATATTAAATATATTTTTTCATCTTTATTGCTATAATCAAATGAAGTATGAGGTTTCTTACCATATCTTGTTAAATAGTAATAAATACCTTCATTTTTACTTTTAAAATCTTCAAAATTTTCATATACTGTGTAATCACAATGTTCTATATAATTTACACCACTTCTTTTGATATATTTATCTTCAAGTGAAAACCCTAAAGGTTTTATCAAATGTAATTTTACATCTGTTCCAGCACATGTTCTCATTATATTTCCAGTATTCCCTGGTATTTCTGGTTCAAATAATACTACATTTATCATTCTAAAACTCCATTTTTTTCAAAGAACAATTTTATTTGATTAATATTATTAATTTTATTTAAATAACTTTCTACTTTACCATTTCTTATTATAACAATTGTAGGTTCTTCTATTTTAAACTTACCAGAATATGATTCATTTAAATAATTTATATAAAATTCATTATAGAAGTTACTATTAACTTTACTTAAATCTAAATATACATATTCATCTTTTAAATTTTTCTTTTTAGTATATTTTTCTAAATCACTTTCTAAATCTTTTATATTTTCATTAGTACTTGATGACATATATATAATTACTTCTTGTCTTTCTGTTACATAATTATTTAATTCATTTTCTTTTATTTCTGAAACAAAAGTAATATTTTCAATAGTTTTATTACTATTATATTTATTCATTAAGAAAAATGTTAATAATATTGTAAAAACTGAAATTAGAATAACTATTATATAATTTTTTTTAGGTATTTTCTTTTCCATATTTACCTCCTAAAAATCTTCTTCACTATTTTGTACTTCTTCTATTGTAACGATTGGTAATGTTATACCTTGTTCCATACAGAAATCTTTAAATTTTTCTCTAAATGCATTTAATTCTTTAATAATACTATCTGGATAAATTCTTTTACTATTTTTTATAGCATTATATACATCTAATACATCTACATATGGTTTATTTTGAAATAATGCTTCTGAGAATGCTGCTGATAAAACTGAGAAAGCAATATCTGGATACATTGCTGATAATCCATATACTCTTTTAAATTCCGATGTTGCACTTACAATAGATTCTATAAGCATAGTATTAACATATTCATTATATTTCATTTTGATACCAGTTTTGCTTTCAATTCTTGGTAATGATTTATATAATATTTCTACTGTTGTAGCTTCAGTTGGTTCTGCTACTTCTATTTTTTCAAATCTTCTTAAGAAGGCTCTATCTTTTATAACATAAGTGCTATATTCTTCTGTAGTAGTAGCACCAATTGCTTTTATATCTCCTCTATCTAAGGCTGGTTTTAATATATTAGCTAAATCCATTGGTCCATCATCACTACCACCAATAAGTGTATGAATTTCATCTATAAATAAAATTATATTTTGACTATTTTTAAGTTCATTTACAAGTAAACCTATAATCATTTCTTCTCTACCATTAATCATTATTTTACCTAGTAAACTTGTTGAATTGATTTTTACTACTCTATAACCTTTTAATGCATTTGGAACCATTCCTTGTTGCATTAAATAAGCTAATCCTTCTACAATAGCAGTTTTCCCAATACCAGCTTTACCTATTAAAAGTCCTGATTTATCTGGTGTAAGTAATACTAACATTAATTTTTTTATTTCTTCATCTCTTGCTATAGCAGGATTTGTAACATATACCTTTTTTGTTAAATCTTCTCCATAATTTTCAATAACACTAAAGTTCATATTATTCTCCTTTCACAAGCTTTAATTCTTTAAAAAATTCCAAAGTTGTATCATAATCTCTCGCACCTTCTACTCTAGGTTCAGAAGCAGTTTTTCCTTTTTCTATATAAACTGTCATAGGTGTACCTTCAGCATCTACTTTATCTAATACAGCTTTTCTTTTAGCAGCAGATAATTTAGCTAAGTTTATATAATAAACATCTAATTTATGTTCATATATAATTTTTTCAAGTGTTGGTCTATAATCAGCACAATGACTGCATTCACTAGATCCCACATATAAAACAAATGATTCTTCATTTTCTATTTTAGTAGCAAGTTCATTATAATCTATTTCTACTAAATCTTTTCCATTTCCACATCCTGTTAATGTTATACACATTAAACTTAATACTATTATAATTATTTTCTTCATGTTATCACCTACTATTAATTATATAATATTTAAGCAAAAAAAAAAAGACTTTTATCTTTTTTTAATAGTTAATTACTTGATCTTCAACTACATATAAATCTTCTATATCAGACATTTTAAGATTTAACTTATTCATTATATCGCTTATTTTTTCATTTTCACTAGTTACATATGTATTTTTTAATGGTATTATTATTTCTTGATTAGGATATATATATTCATCATTTTTAAGTCCATTTAATTTTAGTAAAGTATTATAATCAATATTATTTTCTCTAGCTATTTTATACATATTATCTCCTTTTTGTACTATGTATTTCTTATAATTTGGATCTGTATAATTAAAATTAATATCATTATTATTATTAGGAATAATTATGTAGCTTCCTTCTCTTATAGTAGCATTATCTCCTATTCCATTTAGTCTTCTAAGTTCATCACTTGTTGTATTTAGTTTTTTCGCTATAGATTCTATAGTCTCACCACTTTTAATTTGGTATACTTGATACAAAATAATCACCTCATTTAATTATATGAAAAAAAATGATAAAGTTTATCATTTTATTTTACATATAATCCAAAATTAATTGTTTTATTAAATTCAAATTCTGTATTTTTTAGTAATATTTTTGTTCCAATATCATCTTGATAATATTTTATATATATTCCATCTTTATAATAAATATAGTCTTCATAGTAATATATATTTTTTATATCATCTGTAGTAAACATATAAGTCAGTATTTTTTTATTTTGAACATTTACTCTATATACTTTATATTTATTTCCATCTTTTTCATATAAATAGTAATATCCTGATAGTTTATTTCCTATTTTTTCTACTTTTTCATATTCTTTATCATTAAATTTACTATCTACAGTATACTTATTAAATAATACTTCTTGTTTTGCTGCTTTATAAGCACTATCTGTTGTTAATTTATTATTTTTATATACTTCTATACCTTTACTTTTATTACCACTTAATGATACTATTTTTGATTTTAAATTTATTCTATATTGTTTTTTATCTGATTTATCAAATAAATATACTTCCTTATCTATAGATCCTTGCATATATGAATCTAATGATATTTCATCATTTGATATAATTTCTGATTTTTTACCATTTATTATGTTTACAAGTTTGAATTCATGGAACCCATATTCTTCATTATAATCTGCTGTTATATAATTTTCATTATTTAAAATGCTAATTTCATTTTTATATAAATCATTTTTAAATAATGATATATTTTTTACATTATCTTTTTTATTTATTAAATATATACCTTTATAATTTTCTACATATAAATAATGATTATCTATAATATTATCTCTATATAATATTACAGGTTTAGCATCTATTTTATTTTTTAAATTTTCTTTATTCTTTTTATATCCTTTTAATTTTTTTACAAATTCATCTACTTCTTTATCTTTACCTTCTATATTACTATAAAAATATTGTATATCATTATTTAAACATATAACATCTGATATTTGTTTTTCTTCTTTATCTTTTAAATATACGCATTTATAATTATCATTTGAGAAGTATTCAATATTTTTTATAATATAATTTGCATTTTTATAATTTTTATATGTTTGAAAATTATATATATCTTCATTTAATTTAATCTCAAAGTAATAATTATTTATTTCATTTTTTCTTTTCTTTGTATAAATTTCTTTTATGTAAAATGTATTATCATTTTCTTTTATTTTATATTCTAGATTATGTCCTTTATTTAAATTAATAAAAGATAGTTCTATTCCAAAATATAAGACTAATAATATTACTAATAATTTAATTAGTTTTTCCATATAACCACCTATAAATATAATATCACATATTAAAAAAAAATAGAATATTTTCTATTTTTTTATTTCATATTCAATTTCATATCCACTCATTAAATCTATATCTGTATTAACATTTAATATTCTTGATTCACCAGGAGCTATATTTGAGCCTATATATCCCATTAAAGTTGCTACTTTATTTCCTTCTTTATTTTTTATTATCATATTAATTTGATTTAACTTATATACACTATCAGTTGTATTTGTTACATTTGCAGTATAATGAGATATTCCTTTTTCATCTACAATTACTTGAATATTCGATATTTTAAGTCCATTTATAGTTGTTTCTTTTGATAAATCAAAATTAACATCAAATGGAAGTTCTTCTTTTTTAGTTTTAGAGTTTTCTTTTTTATTACATCCACATCCAACTACTAATAAAAAACATAATGATATTATCAATAATCTTCTCATAAGTCACCTCTATTATAAGACAATTTTATAATAATTTACTTATTTAGTCAATTATGATTTAAATTTTTCTAAGTATTCTTCGTAACTCATTTGTTTATCTATATAAGTACCATCTTCTTTTATTTCAATTATTCTATTACTTACACTTTCAATAAGTTCTAAGTCATAAGTTGAAAATATAATAGCACTATCATATTTAGTCATTCCATCATTTAGTGATGTTATTGATTCTATATCTAAATGATTAGTTGGTTCATCTAATAATAATACATTCCCTTTTTCTAACATCATTTTAGATAACATACATCTAACTTTTTCTCCTCCAGATAATACTGATACTTTTTTTAGAGTTTCTTCTTTTGAAAATAACATTCTTCCTAAGAATCCTCTTATAAAACTTTCTTCATTATTATCTGAATATTTATTTAACCATTCAATCATATTTTCATCGTTTTCAAAATATGAATCATGATTTTTTGGAAAATATGATATTTTAACATTTGATCCTATTTTAATAGTTCCACTATCTGGTTTTATAACACCTGCTATTATGTTTAGTAGGGCTGTTTTTGCTATTTCATTTTCTCCTACTAATACTATTTTATCATCTTTTCTTAATGTTAAATTTAAGTCTTTTATTATAGTTTTAGAATCTATACTATAATTTATTTTTTCTAAGGCTATAACTTCTTTATTCAATTTTTTATCTATTTCAAAATTGATATATGGATATTTTCTACTTGATGGTTTTATTTCATCTAACACTATTTTTTCTAATGATTTTTTTCTTGATGTTGCTTGTTTAGATTTTGATGCATTAGCACTAAATCTAGCAATGAAATCTTGTAATTCTTTTATTTTTTCTTCTTTTCTCTTATTTGAATCTAACATTTGTTGTTGTATTAATTTACTTGATTTATACCAGAAATCATAGTTACCAACAAATAACGTTATTTTACTATAATCTATATCTACCATATGAGTGCATACTTTATTTAAGAAATGTCTATCATGTGATATTACAAGTACAGTATTTTTAAAATTAATTAAGAATTCTTCTAACCATATTTTACTTGTCATATCAAGACCATTTGTTGGTTCGTCTAATAGTAATATATCTGGTTCTCCAAATAAAGCTCTAGCAAGTAATACTTTTACTTTATCTTTATCTTTTAATTCTGACATATTTTTTTCAAAATAATCATTTGTTATTCCAAGACCAGCAAGTATTATAGCAGCATCACTTTCTGCTTGCCATCCATTTTTTTCTTCAAACCTTGCTTCTAGTTCTCCTGCTCTTATACCATCTTCCATTGAAAAATCAGCTTTCATATATATTGCTTCTTTTTCTTTCATGATAGAATATAACTCTTCATCTCCACCTAATACTGTTTCCATTACAGTATATGAATCAAATTCATTATGGTTTTGTTTAAGTACAGAGATTCTTTCTCCTTTACCGATTATTACTTCACCTTTAGTTGATTCAATTTCTCCACTAAGTATTTTTAAGAATGTAGATTTTCCAGCTCCGTTTGCTCCTATTATTCCATAACAGTTATATTCATTAAATTCAATATTTACATTTTCAAATAATGTTCTTGTACCAAATTTTAAGGCTAAATTACTAACTTTTAACATTTAAATCACCTTTAATATAATAACATATTAAATAAAAAAAAGAAACATTAAGTTTCTTATTGTATATCTGATTTATTTACTTCTATTACAGGACGAATTCCATAACGATAATCTTGACTAACAAATGAATATGTTAACATTCTACTATTACTAACAACCCAAATATAATAATTACCTGGAGAATCAATCGGCGTACTAGTCCAATATCCTTGAACACTATCCTGTATTGAAGTTGTATAACTTTTATTATCTTCAACTTCACAACCATTACTTAAACAATATAAAGTATTATTAAATAACCATGCATGTTTACTTACATCACCTTTTTCACTTGAATCAACTGCAATATCTAAATCAAATCTTTTTTCAATGCCAGCAGTTTCAGAATCCCAAGATAATATTTCTTTAGCACCTGTTATTTCAACAATTTCATCCGCCGTTATTAATCTAGGCGTTGATTGCCATTTTGATTCTAATACTAATTTATCTATTTCAGTTTTAATTTCTTTCATTTCTTTACTTGCATTATCTGATGTATATACAATTGTTTCAGTTGTATTATGTCCTAAAATCAATTTAACTTTTTCGGAAGATTCACTATCTAAAAATGCATACCATTTCATACATCCTATTTTTTCATTAGTTTTACTTATAGAATTTTTTGCAGTACATTTTTTGGTTAAATCTGTAGGATCCAAATATATTATGTCACCATTTTCATATTTTGTCTTTTTTTGACTAACATATACATCTACCTCTTCCGGTTCAACATTTTTTTCAGCTCCTATATTTATAACTGGATGTATATAAAAATTAGTTGGAGCGGTTGCTACTGCAGAAAATGGCATCATATCACCTGAATTCATTTGTCCTTCTACATACCAAAAATGAGTCATATGCCCAGTACCTGTATTAGCCATCAAACAATGAATTGAGCTATCACCGCAGCTTCCTTTTTCATTTAATTTATTATGAATTATATCACTCATTTCACTTACTAATGGGACTCTAGCTTTTGAATTACTATAATCAAAATACGTTTCAAGGTTATAATTAGAATCTACAAATAATTTATCACTCCATGTAGATGTATATTCATTTAAAATTGTTAATAAATCTTTATTCCATTGTAATGAACTTTCATCTTTAACGAAAATCAAATCTAGATTACGTTTTTCTTTATTATTGTTTAGTACTATCCATGAATAGCAATTATCATCTCCTTCTTTGCAATATTTGTAAGTAACTGGATCAAACCACACTAATTCACCTATTTCATAGTCTTTATAAACTGTTTCCTCTTTTGATGAACTACTTCCACATTCACTGCTTTTAGTAACTTCTGTTACCTTTTCTCCATTATATATTACTGAAAATCCATCAATACATAAATTGGCAGCTACTACTCTTCCTTTTTCTATTGTAACATTACCGCTAGTTGGTTTTGTTCCTTTAACTTTCACAATATTATTTATTGTTGATACATCTCCTGAAGATATTAGATCATATTTATCACTAAGTTGTTCCATTGAGTTATTATACTCTATTGCTTCTATGTATCCATATGCACTATCTGCAGCTGCACTTTTTCTAGCATCATTAATCATATTTAAAATAATAGGCGTTGCTATAAGTGCTATTATTGCTAATATTACTATTACTGCTAAAAGTTCTATAAGTGTAAATCCTTTTTTATTTTTCATGATACATCTCCTACCTTATACTATAAGTATACTGATAGCTATATTTTTTGTCAATAAAAAAGAGTTATTTAACTCCTTTATGATCCTCATAAAATAATTCATCTGGTTTCATTTTAAAGATATTTGCTATTTTAACTGCCATATCATATGATAGTCTTCTTCTTCCATTTTCTATTTGAGAATAAAATGGTTTACTTATCCCTAATATATCTGCCATATTTTTACTTGTATAATTATTTTTCATTCTTATTTTTTTTAATTTAGAATTCATATTACTCCTCCTATATCTATTATAACATAGGTTCACTGATAGTGTACTGAATTTTATAGTTAAAAATTATAAAATATAGTTAATTGGTAATATTTGGAAAAAAGGTGATAGTATGATTACTAATAACTTACTTCATGAACAATATGATACATTTAGAGAAAATATTAAGTATTATAGAAAAAAATTAAATTTAACTCAAGAAGAATTAGCTGAAAAGGCTGATATCAGTATATCTTATATAAAGCAAATTGAATCTAATAAAGAATTTAAAAATGTTTCTTTAACAGTAATTCTAAAACTTTCTAAAGCTTTAGATGTTAGTGTTGATAAATTATTTATTATTAAAATTAAAACGTCAGTATGACGTTTTTTTAAATTTCTACATTATGATATACATTTTTAACATCTTCTACATCATCTAACATAGTAAGAAGTCTTTCGAATATTTCTTTATCTTCACCTTCAATAGTTATTTTTTCTTTTGGTAACATTGATATTTCATCTATTTCAAATTCAACTTCTTTAATTGTTTCAATTGCAGATTTTAAAGCATGTGAATCTTTTGGATTACCATAAATAATTACTAAATCATTATCTGTTTCTATATCTTCAATATCTAAGTCAGCATTTATAATAGCATCCATAGCTTCTTCTTCTGTGATATCTTTAAATCCTATAATACATAAATTATCATAATTAAATGATACTGATCCTTGTACTCCCATTTTACATTTGCATTTATTTAAAGCAGCTTTTACACTACTTATTGATCTATTAACATTATCAGTTAAACATTCAACTATTAATGTAGATCCTGCTGGTCCAAATATTTCATAGTTTACTTTTTCATATGATTCATCTACACCACTATTTACTTTATCAATTGCTCTTTTAATTATATCTGCTGGAACTTGTTCTTTTTTTGCTCTTTCCATAATTCTTTTTAATGACGCATTAGAACTTGGATCTGTTCCACCTTTTTTTGCTATATCATATATTTCTCTAGCATACATTGAATATAATTTAGCTTTAGCTGCTCCTGTTTTTTGTATACTTGCTTTTCTAACTTCATAAGCTCTTCCCATAAAATCACTCTTTCTAATTACATATTTATTTTACATTATATAATATAATTTTACAAGAAAAAAATATCACATTGTGATATTATTTCTTTTTATTTAATACTTCTTCTATTTTTACTTTAGCTGCTTTAACTGTTTCCATATCTGGTTCCATAACATATAGTTGTTGTCCTGGATAAGAATGTGTATATGCTTGTTTATCAGTACCATTAACACTTTGTGATACTATTGTCCAACTTGGCATACTATCTATTTGTTTTTTAACTAAACTTGTAATATTATCCATATTCATATTTGTTTGGAAACTACCTTCTAATGTATTTAATAAACTATTATATTTTGAAATTATTGTTTTTGAAGATAATACTTTATTCATTATAGCGGTTAAAACATCTTGTTGATTTTTTACTCTATGTCTATCTCCTTCTTTATAAGCATATCTTTCTCTTGAGAATGCTAAAGCTTGTTTACCATTAAAGTGGTTATTTCCTTTTTTAACATATACTGATGAATCTGTGTATGATCTAAAACTTTTATCAGAATATACATCTACTCCACCAATAACATCTACTATATCTACTACTGTTGTAAAGTTAACTTTAACATAATAATTTATTTCAATATCTAATAGTTCTTCTAAAGTTTTTATACTTTTATTAACTCCATAAATACCTGCATGAGTTAATTTATCCTTTAAACCTTTTGTTCCAGATAATTGTACATAATAGTCTCTAGGAATTGATGTAAGTAATATCTCATGAGTATTAGGATTTACTGTTACAATCATATTAACATCACTTCTAGATACTGATGATATAGTTCCAAATGTATCTATTCCACTTATATATATATTAAATGATTCTTCTGTTACTTCTACTTCTTTTGCTATATCTTTTGTTTTTGTTTTAATAGATATTGTATCTAATATTTTTGTTTTTCCTTCAAAACCTTCTTTTTCTTCATCTAAATGAGCTTTATATGATTCACTTATAAAAATAGCATCCACATTTTCTTCTAATAAATCATTTGCTAATTTAGTTGTATCTTCATAATCTGTATTTTTAGTTTTAACTTTTTCTTCTAGTTTTTTTCTTGCTTTTTTATAAGTATCATTTTCAGTCACATGGATACCCATTTTATAACCTTTTAAATCTTCTATTTTAAAGAATGTTTCATTATCTAATACTACTACATAATAATTTTCTACTTGATATCCTGAGCTAGTTATATTGTCTAGAAAATCAACTGTATTATATAAATAGTTTATTCCTAAAGCAAATACTGCTGAAAACACTACTGCAAAGAAATTAGCAGGTACTTTTAATTTTGTTTTTACTTTAGGTATAAATAATATTAGATTTATTATAATTGCTATAACTACTAAAGCACTAACTATAATTGAAAAATATTTAGTTGGTAATACATCCATGTATATTAATAATCCTAAAAATACAATTAATAATATATTAAATATGATTCCAATAATTCTACTAAAAATATTAATTTTTTTCTTACTTTTAACTTTATTTTTTGTGTTCTTTTTGTTTTTTCCCATTTAAACCACCTCAATTATTATACCACATATATATAAAAAACTAAATATCTAATATTTAGTTTATACATTTTTCTAGTTTTTTATTATTTTTTCTGCATTTTTTTGTAATTGTTCATAATAATCTATACTTGAATATTTAACTATTTTTTGTTTAATTTTTAAACTATTATTAACATCTCTTATTCTATGTATATCTGAGCCGATAAAATGAACTAATTTCTTTTTAAGTAGTTTTTTTGCTATTTTTTTGGGTTTTCTTCCATAGTGTTTTAATAAACTACCTTCATTTATTTGTATAAGTGCTCCCATTTTAATATATTCTTCTACTTTTTCTATAGTTATATATTCATATCTTTCTGGATGAGCTATTATTGGTATTAAATTACTTAACTTCAAATTATATATTATATTTATATCATTTAAATTTTCATTTAAAAGAGGAAATTCTATTAAGATATATTTACTATTATTTAATGTAGTAATTTCTTTTTGTTCTAATAATTCTAATATATTATCATTAGCATATACTTCATTTCCTAAATATAATTCTATATTTATATTTTGTTTTTTTACTTCTTTTTTTAATTTATTAAATATTTCAGTTTTTTCTTTATTATTTTTATTATAATTAGTATTTTCCATATAATGTGGTGTAAGTATAATTTTACTTATACCTTCTTGTTCACATTTTTTTAATATAGAAATACTTTCTTCTATATTCCTACTTCCATCATCTATTCCATTTAATATATGTGAATGTATATCTATTTTTCTATCCATAATATTTACTATATGTATAAGCCTTTTTATTGTTAGCTGCAACTTTATTAACTACAACACCTGCTATATCAGCATTTACTTTTTCTAATGATTTTTTTGTATTATTTAATAAATCATATGGTGTATGTTTTAATTCAGTTACTACTACAACTTTATCTACTAATCTAGACATTATTAATGAATCTGGAAGTCCATTTACTGGAACACTATCATATATTACTATATCAAAATGTTTACTGAATAAATCCATTATTTTTTTATTTTTTTCTGATCCTAATAATTCACTTGGATTTGGTGGAATTGTACCCATTGTAAGTACAAATAGATTTTCTACTTTTGTTTTCTTAAAGAATTCTCTATAATTTTCAATATTATCTGATATTAATAAGTTTGAAAGACCTAAATCATTTTTTACATTAAACATATAATGTTGTCTACCTTTTCTCATGTCACAATCTACAAGTAATACTTTACGTCCATCTTGAGCAAATGCAGTTGCTAAGTTGGCACTTGTAAAACTTTTACCTTCTCCAGGTATAGAACTTGTTACTAAAATACTTTTTAATTTTTTATCTACAGATGAGAATTGCAGATTTGTTCTAAGTGTTTTGATTCCTTCACTTATTATTGATTTAGAATTGTCATGTACTACTAATTCACTATTTATTTTATGTTTTTTATTTGGTGCTGGTACACTACCTAATATTGGTAGATTTAATTTTGTTTCTATTTCTTCAGTACTTTTGATTGTTGTATCAAAATAGAATGTAATAATTATTATTGCAAACGATATAACAAATCCTATAAATAGATAAATTATAACATCTTTAACATAATTCATATTATATGGCATTTTTGATTCTTCTGCTTTATCGACAACATTTACGTTTTCTATATTATATAATGAAACTATTTCCTTCATAAATATTCTAGCTATTTCATTTGCTATTTTAGGTGCTTTTTTAGCGTCTTTATTTGAAACTGTTATACTTATAATTTCGGTATTTGATATAGCTTCTACTGATACTATACTACTTAATTCTCCAACTGTCATATCAAGTTTTAAATTTTTAATAACTTGTTTTAATACTTTTTTACTTTTTATAATTTGACTATATGTTGAAACTAAGCTTTTGTTAATTGTTAAATCATTTTGAGTTATTGCCGTATTTGTATTATTTTTTTCCGCTGTAAGAACTATTGTTGTATTTGATTTATACATTGGTTCTTTAATATTAAATGTATAAGATGCTCCTGCTATTAAAGCTAATACCACACACGCTAAAATTATAACTAATTTTGATAAAACATACTTAAAAAAATCTTTTAATTCTAATTCTTCCATACTATCGCCCCTTTTTTATGGGGTTACTATAACACATATTAAAAAAAAAAGCAACACTTTGCTTAAATTTTTATAAAATCTAATTTTAATTTATCTGCAATTGTTACCATAAATTCACTATTAGTTGGCTTTGCTTTATCAATATCAACACTGTGTCCAAATATTTCTTCCATAAGTTCCCAACTTCCTCTATTCCAGCTTACTTCTATAGCATGTCTTATTGCTCTTTCTACTCTAGATACTGTTGTATCAAATTTTTCAGCTAATTCTGGATATAATTCCTTTGTAATTCCACCTATTATTTCTGGTCTTTCATAAATTATTCCAACAGCTTCTCTAATATATTGATAACCTTTAATATGTGATGGAATACCTAGTTCATGTAAGATCTTAGTTATTGCCACTTGAAGATTATTATTTGTTATATTTACTTTCTTATTTTGATCAAATACATTTAATATTCTTTTATGTAAATCTGATAATTCAAATGGTTTTAATATAAAATAATTTACTCCATAACTAGACACTTCTTCTATTACATCTTGGGAATTATAACTTGTTTGAACAATTACTTTTTTATCGATATTTCTCTTCTTCATTTCTTCTAATACATACATTCCGTCTTTTTTAGGCATTATTAAATCTAATAATATTACATCGTATTTATCTTTATGTTTTTCTATCATTTCAATGCCTTCTACACCATCATTAGCAACTAAATCTATACTTATTTGTTCATTATCCTCAAAATATTCTTTTACCATTCCTACTAAGTTTTTGTTGTCATCTATCATAAGCACTCTTATATTATTCATTCTATCTTCCTTCCTTACTATGATACTATCTTACAACTTACTACTCATGAAATTTATCTAATTTTGTCGAATCAGATAAAAAAAGTTACTAAAATTCAGTAACTTCTATTAATTCTAAAAATTCTTTTATATTTAATGATGAATTTCCTATTAAATAACCATCTAATCCTTCTATATTTTTGATTGATTTTAAATTATTTTCATCGATACTTCCACCATACAAAATTATTATATCATTGATTTTATAATTTTTTGTGATTTTTTTTATAAAATTAATCGTTTTTTGCAATTGCTTTACATCTATAGTATTTTTACTATTAATCATAAATGCTGGTTCATATGCGATTATAATTTTATCCATTGTTATATCTTTTAGATAACTATTCAATTGTTTTTTTATTATATGTTCTTTATAAATTGTTTGTTTTCTTTCTCCTACACATAATATAGGAATTAAATTATTCTTTTTACATATTTTAATCTTTTTATTAATAGTTTCTTTTGATTCTTTTATTTCACTATGTCCTATAATAGTATATTTTACTCCTATAGATTTAGCTTGCTCACCTGATATTTGTCCTGTATGATTACCATTTTCATATTCTGAAATATTTTGTATTCCTACATTTAATTTTTTATCTATAAAATATGGTATATAAATACTTGTTGGACAAAATACTATATTATCTATTTTTTTATTTTCTAGTGAATTTAAATAATCATTTATGTCATTATAATTTAAATTCATCTTCATATTAGCAACTATTATTTTATTCATCTTTATTTCCTTTAAATATATCTTTTATTTTCTCTAATAATCCTTTTTTATTCATTCCTAATGCTTCTTTATAAACACCTAAAATACTATTAGCAAAGAATTTTAGGGAGTGCATTTCTGATGTTATACCAGCTTGATTACACATTTTTTCTCTTATTTTAGGATTTTCTATTAAATAGTTAATTGCTTCTACATATGTTTTTTGATCTGTGAAATATTTTCCATTTACATCATCTATTAAGATATCTTTAAAACTTTCATCTTTTAAACATACCACTGGAATAGATCCTGACATTGCTTCTACTAATGTAAGTCCTTGTGTTTCAGTATTAGACGCAGTTACGAAAACATCTGCTAATTGATAATAAGTAGGTATTTCATCATATGGGATTGCATTTGTAAATACTACGTTATTTATTATTTTTAAATCATTTGCTTGTTTAATATAATGTTCATAATCTGGTCCACTACCTACTATAACAAATTTAACATTTTTATGTTTCTTTAATATTTCTACTTGTCCTTTAAGTAATAAATCTACATTTTTTTCTTGAGCAAGTCTTCCAACATATAGAATTACAAATTCTTCTTTTTTAATTCCTAATTCTTTTTTTAATTTTAATATTTCTTCTTTTTTGAATTTTTCTTTAGCAAATCTTTTTGTATCCATACCAGTTGGAACTATATGTACTTCTTTATCAAATTTATATTTTTCTTTAAATAAGTCATATGTTTTTTTACTAGGTACTATAAGTTCTTTTGCTGTTTTATCACAATAGAATTTTGTTAAATATTCTACTATTTTTTTACTTGATTTATCAAAATATCCCTTTGTTATATAGTATACATAGTCTTCATACATTGTATGATATGTATGTACTAAGGGAATATCAAATTGTTTAGCTATAATTCTTGCGAATGTTCCTACTCCAAATTCAGTATGTGAATGAATTATATCTAAATTCCATTTTTTTATTTTATTTATAGCTCTAAGCGGATATATTCCTGTTAATCTATAATCATATATTCCAATTGGAACTCCTGGAATTCTAATTATTCTTTCATCATCTTCATATTTATATGACATATTTTCAGGATTTACTGTAACTATAAATACTTCATGTCCTTCTTCTATTAATGCTTTTTCTAACATTGATATACTTGTTGATACTCCATTTATGAAAGGAGGATATGTATCTGTAAATATTCCTATTCTCATATTTTTTTCTCCTTTTTAGTTATACTAACTGCGATTGCTCCTATTATCATAGGAATATAATATGTTATAAATCTCCATGTAATCATTATAGCAGTTAAAACACTTCCTTTTATAAAATTACCATAGAATTTTATAAATCCAAATTCAAGTCCTCCTGTACCTCCTGGTATTGGTACAAATGAACCTATTAACATTACATATGCTGATGCAATTACACTTTCAAGTCCATTAAAGCTAGTATAATCTCCTGCCCCATAAAGAATTGCAAGTGGAACTAAATATAAACACACTAATCCAGCAAAATTTATAAATATCATTCCTATAAATTCACTTTTATTTTTTAATAATAATTTAGTTCCATCATATAACTCATTTATATATTTATTGAATTTTTTAGTTTGTTTTTCTTTATCTTTTACTATTTTAAATTTATGTAATAGGTTAATTCCTATATTTACAATAAATTTATTTATTTTTTTAGTGAATGCTAGTAAAAATAGTGCTACTGTAACAACAGCATTAACTATAAATCCTATTGTTACTAAATGTTTTATTACACTGTTGTTAGGAAACATGTGAAAGAAATGATTACATATAATTGCAATTACTCCTAAAATTACTAATGCTATTTGGTATACAACAAATTGTTGAATAGCAATAGTTGTACAATCAGCCATTTTTATTTTTTCTTTTCTTAAACTATATATTTGAAATGGTTGTCCTCCACTTGCAAATGGTGTTATAGCATTAAAGAAATTAATTTCTAATATAAGTCTAAATGCTTTTCTAAACCTAAATTCACTTTTAAATTTTTTTACTATTGTATTAAGGGCAATTGTTTTAAAAAACCAATAGCCAAATATTAATAGGCATGCTACTAATAGCCATCCTTTATTTAATGTTTTTAATATTGATATTATTTCTTCATAATTATCTTTTAATGAGAAAAATAATACTAATACTGTTACTGACAATAGTAATAAATAATTTAATACTTTATTTTTCATAATTATTTTTCACTTATTATTTTTATTCCAGGTAATTGTTTTCCTTCTAAAAATTCTAGTGAAGCTCCCCCTCCTGTTGATATATGTGTCATATAGTCTTTATATCCGAAATTAATTATAGCTGAAGCAGTATCTCCTCCACCTATTATTTTTATTGCATCCATATTTTTAAGAACTTCACATATTTCTTTTGTACCTGTAGAAAATTCTTCGATTTCACTATATCCTAATGTTCCATTCCAAATAACTGTTTTACTATCTAATAAATATTCTTTAAATAGTTTCACTGTAGAATGTCCTATATCAAGTCCTATATCATCATCTTTCATATCTTTTATAAAACACTCTGTAGTTTCTACATTTTCCTTTATTTCTTTAGCATTTATAGTATCAATTGGTAATATTATTTTATCTGGATATTTTTTTAACATAGTTTTACAAAATTCAATATTTTCTTCATCTTTTAATGATTTTCCTATATTAATATCACATGCAGATAAAAAAGTATAAGCCATTCCTCCACCTATTAAAATGTAATCCGCTATTTCTACTAAATTTTCTATAACACCTATTTTATCTTTTACTTTAGCACCACCTAATATTACTGTAAGTGGTCTTTTTGGATCTTTTATAGCACCTTCTAATGCTTTAACTTCTTTTTCTACTAAAAATCCTATACCACTAGGTAAATTGGAAGCTATCCCTACATTTGAAGCATGCGCTCTATGGCATGTACCAAATGCATCATTTATAAAAATATCTCCTAAACTTGCCCAATATTTACCTAGTTCTAAGTCATTGGAACTTTCTAGTTTACCATTTAAATCTTCAAATCTTGTATTTTCAACAAGTAATACTTCTCCACTTTTTAAATTATTTATTTCTTCTTCTAAGATTTCTCCTCTTGTTTCTTCTACAAAAATTATTTCTTTATCTAATAATTCACTTAATCTTAATGCTACTGGTTCTAAAGTATTCTTTTCTTTATCACTTTCTTCTTTTACTCTTCCTAAATGTGATAATAATATTACTTTAGCTCCATTTTCTATTGCATAATTTATTGTTTCTAAACTTTGTTTAATTCTATTGTCATCGTCTATAATAGAATCTTTTATTGGAACATTAAAATCTACTCTTATTATTACTTTTTTATCTTTTAAATCAAAATCTCTTATTGTCTTTTTCATATTGTCTCCTAACTATTTAATGTACATGTATAAGTTAAATCTTCTGTTAATGTTATTGTTAATCTATCAGAAGCAGTTAATTTTTTATCTGTTTTTGGATTTTTTAAATTACTTTTTACATATCCTGAAGCTATCAAATCTTCTACACTTATTTCTATGGAATCATTTGCATTTTCTAAATCATTTGAACCTTCTACATCACTATGATTTAAATATGATTCTGCAGCTAAACATAAATCACTAACAAAATTTTTATAATTATTTTCTCTTGTAGTTTCAATTTGATTAACTAAACTAGGCGCAGCAAGTAATAACATAATTGCAATTATACCTAATAATGCGATTAATTCTACAAGTGTAAATCCCTTTTTATTTTTCATTTAATCACCTATTTCTACATATACTATTTTATAACTTTTTTACTTTATTTTCAATATATATAGAAAAAATATAGAATAAATCTATATTTTAAATTTTTTATTTTCTCTTTTTAATAATATATAATAAATAACGATATTAATTACTGTAAGTATTACTCCTATTATTAAATATATTAATCCATAACTATTAATATTTTTAGATGAATCTTCTAGTGCTTTTTTTATCATTGTGTTAAATCCAACTGGTACTTTATCAATATATTTATATATTTTTGGAATAATGAAACTTATACAATATAAAATAATAGATGATGAAACAAATGTTATTCCAATCCATTTTAAACTTTTATATATACTTTGTCTTGTTATACAAATTCCCATTATAAATATTATAAATACTATTATAAGTAGAAAATCTAATAATTTAGTATATAATAGTTCAAATAGATTAATCATTTTGCTTATTTTTAATGTATAATCAAATCCTAATTTTTCACTTATTTTATTGCTTACAGCATCTATTTTTTCTTCTATATATGGTGTTTTTTCTTTAATTTTATTTAATATTTTTTGTTGATTTTCTTTTGTTAAATATTCACTTTTTGGAACATTTTTTTCTTGTAATTCTTTTGATATACTATCCATATTGTTTTCAAAAAATGTATTTAAACTATTTGAATCTATTACTTTTTCTTGTTTATTTTCAAGCACATTATCAATTGCTTTATTTATTGTATCTGAGGCATACTTGTTTACTGGATCTGAATTAATAAAAGAGTCTACTGCTTCCTTTGGAATTCCTGAATCAACTATTTTATCTTTTATTTGTGTAAATTCTTCTAATTCTTTTCCATCTTTATCTTTAAATAAATCTATTACGTTTATATTTTCAACTATTTCTTTTATTTTTTCTTCTTTTAAATATTTTTCACTAGTCTTTTTTAACGAAAATAATACTATATCAGTCATTAAAACTAGCATACAAATAAATGTTAATATAGCTAGTAAAAATTTTTTTATTTTTTCTAATTTTTCCATATTATCACCTGAAAATAGAATATCACTTTTTAATTAATAAGTAAATATTTAAACAAGATTATATTTTGATACATATATTCTAGAATCACTACAATATTCCATAATATATTGATTATCTTTTTTTACTATTATTATTCCTATTGTTTTATCTTGATTTATAGATTTTATATTTTTATCTATATAATTCATATATGTTTCTATTTGTCCTATGTATTCTTTTTTTAATTCTGTTATTTTTAATTCAATTACTACATAGCAATTAAATTCTATATTAAAAAGAAGCAAATCTATGTAATTATATCTATCTCCTATTTTTATTTTATATTCATTTTCTATATAACAAAATCCACTTCCTAATTCTTTTAGAAAATTATCTATATCTTCTAATATTAATTGTTTTAATAGTTTTTCACTTATTACTTCATAATTTTTATTTTTGATAACAATTGGATTTTTTATATAATCTTCAATACTATTTTCTTGTTTTTGTATTAATTTTAACTTAGTTTTTTCATCTAATCTTTCATACTCATTTAATTTAATTTTATTTCTTAATTCTCTTACTGATAAATTCTGTTCTTCCGTTATTTTTATGTAATAATTTATTTTAGTTTCATCAGTAATTGATAGTAGTTCTGTATAATGCGACCATGTCAATTTGTCAGACAGTGTCTGACTTTTTTGAAACAAATAAAATTGTCTCATATATTTAAGATTTGTAGTTGAATATCCTTTACCTAATTCATTAGTTAATTTTTTAGAATATTCTTTAATTATAGATTCACCATAGTGTTTTCCTGCTTCAAATAGTATTTTCCCCACTTTATAATAAGTTTCCAAATCACTTTTATTTTTACTATAATCTTTTACCTTCTTATATATTTCATTGTTTATTAGTTCTTGTTTTATATTATTGTAATAGTTCATCTTATTACCTCCTATACTAATTCATATACTTTGCTATATATTCTAGGATCACTACAATATTCCATAATATATTCATTATCTTTTCTAACTATTATGATTCCTATTGTTTTATCTTGATTTATAGATTTTATATTTTTATCTATATAATTCATATATGTTTCTATTTGTCCTATATATTCTTTTTTTAATTCTGTTATTTTTAATTCAATTACTACATAGCAATTAAATTCTATATTAAAAAGAAGCAAATCTATGTAATTATATCTATCACCTATTCTTATTTTATATTCACTATCTATAAAACTAAATCCACTTCCTAATTCTTTTAAAAATGATGGTATATCTTCTAGTATTAATTGTTTTAATAGTTTTTCACTTATTGCTTCATATCCTTTGTTTTTTATAATAATAGGATTTTTTATATAATCTTCAATACTATTTTCTTGTTTTTGTATTAATTTTTCTTTTGTTTTATTATCTAATCTTTCATATTCTTTTAATTTTATCTTATTCCTTAATTCTCTATATGATAGATTTTGTTCTATTGATATTTTTATATAATACTCTATTTCGTTTATATTTTTTAGTTTTAATAACTCTCTATAATGTGTCCATGTTAATTGGTCACGCATTGCGTGACTTTTTTCAAACAATAGATAAAATTGTCTCATATATTTAAGATTTGTAGTTGAATATCCTTTACCTAATTCATTAGTTAATTTTTTAGAATATTCTCTAATTATAGATTCACCATAGTGTTTTCCTGCTTCAAATAGTATTTTCCCAACTTTATAATAAGTTTCCAAATCACTTTTATTTTTACTATAATCTTTTACCTTCTTATATATTTCATTGTTTATTAGTTCTTGTTTTATATTATCGTAATAGTTCATCTTATTACCTCCTAATATAATCATACTAACTAAATTTATAAAACCCTTTTTTATAACAAAAAAAGAATAATTTTTTAATTATTCTTTTTCTCATAATTCCATGAATCTTTACACATATCTTCTAATGTTTTTGTAGTTTTAAATCCAAGTTCATTTAATGCTTTAGAAGGGTCTGAATAACTCGCAGCTATATCTCCTTCTCTTCTAGGTGCGATTTTATAATTAATTTTTATTTCATTAGCTTTTTCAAAAGCATTTACTATATCTAAAACACTATATCCTATACCTGTACCTAAATTATAAATAAATAATCCGTTATCTTTATTTATTTTTTCTATTGCTTTTATATGACCAATTGCTAAATCAACAACATGGATATAATCTCTTACACCAGTTCCATCAGGTGTATCATAATCATTACCAAATACTGATAAACATTCTAATTTACCACTTGCTACTTTAGATATATAAGGCATTAAATTAGCTGGTATACCATTTGGTTCTTCTCCTATTAATCCTGACGCGTGAGCTCCTATTGGATTAAAATATCTTAAGATTACTATATTCCATTCATTATCTGATTTATATAAATCCTTTAATATTTGTTCAACAAATAATTTACTTGTTCCATATGGATTAGTAGTTCCACCTGTTTCACATTCTTCTGTAATCGGAACTATCTTTGGATCTCCATATACTGTAGCACTTGATGAAAATACTAAATTCTTACAATTGTATTTTTTCATTGTATCTAAAAGCACTAATACTGTTGAAACATTATTTATATAATATTCTACTGGTTTCTTAACTGATTCCCCTACTGCTTTATATGCTGCAAAATCTATAACAGCATCTATTTCATTTTCAGAAAATATTTTTTCTAAGATACTTCTATCTATCATATCTCCTTCATAAAATTTAATACTTTTTCCTGTTATTTCAGTTATTTTATCTAATACTTCTTTTTTACTATTAGAAAAGTTATCTAATCCTATTACTTCATAATTATTATTTAAAAGTTCTACACATGTATGACTTCCTATGTAACCTGTTGCACCTGTTACTAATACTTTCATATTTACCTCCTATATTTAAGATAACAAAAAATAATTTATTTGTAAATAAATTATTTTTTTATAAAGTAATAATATGGAGTATATCTAACTATTAAATATTTAATTTTTTCTTTAAATGTGTTAAATTCACTTAGTGATGTTCGTTCTTTAGAAATTCTATCAAGTATACCTTCAAATTTTGCATTCAAAGTATATTTATTATTTTCTTTTTCTAAACATTTTATTAAACATTCTTTCAATTTATTACTATAGTTTATTTTTTCTCCAATTATTTTATTTAATTTTTCACTGTCAAATACTCTATTATAACATCTATCATAATAATATTGGTAATATGATTTAGATACTAATTTATCTAAATCTTTATTTTTATCAAGTAAATGAAATTTAGGAACTATTTTCTTATATTCTTCGATAACTTCAGAATATAAGGTTAATATATCATTCCAAGTAATATTCGAATTATCATTTGCAATATGTATTGACTCACCAAATGCTTTATCATTTAAAAGTAATTTAGATATTGCATATGAAACATCATTTCCAAGTGTTAATGTTGTTTTTCTATTTAATAATTCTTTCGGAAAGACACAAGTTTTTTCTCTTAAGATTCTACTTAACCATATTTCTTTTTCATAAAAACCTAATTGTAATCTATTATCATTATAAGTTATATAAGGTCTTATGATTGTCCAATTATTTTTGCCAGTTTCTTTTAATATATCTTCCTGTCTTGCTTTAGCTAAAGCATATTCATCTGTTTTTAAATATTCCTCATCATCAATTACATCTAAAATTCTATCGGTTTTTTCTGTAATAATTTTAGAATCAGCATAAACGCGAGAACTTGAAAGGAAAATATAATGTTTAGTATTACTTAAAAATAAATCTATTTTTTCTTTAAACTCGGATGTCGTATAAGACATAAAATCAACTATGCAATCATATTTATCTTTTAAAATTTCTTTTAAAAATAAATTATGGTGAGCATCGCCTTGTAAATAAACTATATTTTTTTTAGATGATTTTATTTTTTTTCTAGAAGTTACATAAATTAAATTATTAGAACTTGATAAAATGTCTACTAATTCTTTTCCCATTGCACCAGTTCCACCTAATATTAAAACTTTCATAAGTCACCTCTATTTTATTATTCTTAATTTTCTTAAAACTTTATTGATAATTTCTTTTTCATATTCATTCATTACAATAAAATATGCTGTTATTATATATAAAATCGAATAAATTCCACCATATACAATTACATTTATTAATCCATCTAAGTTTGTAAAACACATAATTAATATTGTAATAACTAATGGAATTAATAATTTAAATAACATTACTATTATATTTTTCCAAAATTTAATAATATCTAATTTAATTTCTTTATAATAATAAATATTAATTAATATAACATTACAAATAACAACCGCTATACAAGTTCCAACTGCAGCTCCTATAGCACCAAATTTACTAACTAAATATATACTAATAATTATGTTAAATATTGCCATAACTGAAGTTGTTATTGCTTTAAATTTATATTTATTCATAGCCTGCATTATGTTTAATCCCATATTTTGAATTAATGGAATAGTTGAAGGTATAATTAATAATAATGTTACATAATAAGAATCATCAAATCCTGGCCCAGCCCACCATCTTATAAATGGCATTCCGACAAGAACAAATCCTGTACAAATTAAATACATAATATAAAATTGTAAGCGCCCTACTTTAATGAATTCGTTAGTTAATTCATCAGTGGATACTCCGCTTGCAACCATTTTAGTTGTTTTTGGTAAGAATACATTACTAATGGCTGTAGATAATTGAAGAAACATTAGATTAATTTGCATAGCTAATGAATAAACAGATACCGCAATAGAGCCACTAAAAGTTCCTAATATAAATTGGTCAACATTATGGTTTACTTGATCAACAATAGTACAAAGAAAAATAAAAAATGAATATCCTATAATTTCTTTAAAAATTTTCTTATCAAATCCTAAATATTTTATATTTATTCTTAATTTATTTTTAGTATACAAATAATTTGATAGCATAATTGCTATATTAACAATTGTTATTACAATTGTTAAAGAAATAGATTTAAATCCCATAAATAATAAAGGAATCATTATACATGGTTTTAAAATTGATCCAACTATAGAAATAATTTTTTGAAATATAAATTTTTCATAAGAATTAACAACAGATTGATAAATACTAAAATTAAAACTTATAAATAAATTAAATGTTAATATTAACATCATTATTTTTAATTTATTAATTTCTAAAACACTCATACTATTACCAAAAAATGTTTCTGTATTTAAAAATAATAGTAAGCCTAATAATAAAGCTATACACGAAATTATAAAATAAATAAGTTTAAACATTCCTAGTAGCTTTTTTTCTTTCTTATTCTCACCTCTAGCTCTATATTTAGAACTATAAACTACTATGGCATTCCCAAACCCTAAATCTAAGACAGTTAAATATGCAATAATACTAGAAACAAGAGAATATAAGCCATATTCTCCTTGTCCTAACATACGAATCAATAATGGTGTATATAAAAATTGTATTACTGTATTTATTATAATTGCTACATAAGAAAGTATGGCTCCTGTTTTACGTTGATTACTATCAGACATAAAAATAACTCCTACTTTCTAAGTAATCCTTTAATAAAACTCTTTTGATTTTCATTTAAAATTTCTTTTGCTAATTGTTTTACAGTACTAGTTGTAGATTTTTCAATATTTAACATATATTTTAGAGCATTACTTTCATCTTCTGAAGAAGTAAACACTTCAAAAATTATAGGTTTAGATTTCATTTCAGAAGTCGCAAATTTATCTATATTATTTAAAAATTCATCTTTATTAGTTGCAGAAATATAGTCATATCCAAGATTTGTAGCAAAGTCTCTTAATAACGATTCAGATTTATTCCCATTATGTCCATCAGCAGCAATAAATTTTCCAACATCTACACCAGCAGCTGATCCTCTATGATTATAATTGTGGAATTCTACTCCTCCACCATTATTTATAACCATTATTCTAACATTACTTTTTATATCTCTAATAGCTAATGAATTTAAATCATAAAATGTTGCTAAATCTCCTACAAAACCATATATAATTTTATTCGGATTGGAATATGAGGCACCTACAATCGTAGAAATTAATCCATCAATACCAAAACCGCCAGTATTACTATATCCATAAAAATTTTTATCTGTGTTAATAAAATTCCATGATCTTAGTGTATTTAAAATTGCTAAATGAATAGTAGATCCATCTGATAACATTTCTGATGTCTTTTTACTTATCCAAATATTAGAAAATGGTATCAAATCATAATTAACTTTGCTTTGAATATTATCTAATTCTGATTTCCAACAATTATAATATGATAAATCAGCTTTTTCATTTTTTGTTTTATTAAATTTATTAAAAAAATCTAATTCATTCATTTCAAATACTTTTGTTAATTTTTTATAGGTATCTCTAATTTCGCCATCTGGATTTACACGCCATATATTTTGAGAATTTAAATTTGTATATGCACCAGTAATATTTCCTATATCTATCAATAATTCGATATTTTTTAAACTAGAAATACCATGTTCTTGATTAGCTAATAAATTAGGATAAATTCTATATTTGCCATGATAATTACTTGTGTAATCACACAAAACTACCCCATTATATTTTTCGCAGAATAATTCGATTGAATTAATTAATTCTTCACTCATTTTAGAATGAGCTCCTATAAATATTGCAACATTTTTACTAGAAATCTCAGGAAATACATCATTTACAAAATATCTATTAATAACTCTTTCATTTGGTAATTTTGTCGTAGTATAATTATTACTATAAGTAGTTGCCATATTGATATGAACAGGGCCACCACCTTTTCTCTTGCATTCTAATAAAGCATTATTAATTCTTAAATTAGCAGTCCAATAATCTTCTTCTAATCCAACACTTGGAACTTGAACGCTTAAATTTACTATATCATTGCTAACAACGCTTCTATCTAATACTTGAGCAACATTTTGACCAATACGTCCCATATGTTGAGTAAAAGTAATTGCAATAATTGGTAATTTTCTATAGTAAGCTTCTGTTAACCCCGAAAAATAATTTCTTGAAGCAGTTGCTCCTGTACAAGTAATTGCAACTGGTTCACCACTTTCTTCTGCTAAACCACATGCCATATAACATGCTGCTCTCTCATCTACACATGAATAAACCTCAAAATAATCATCATTTTGAATACTAGCAACAAAACTTACATTTGTAGCTCCTGGACTAGCAACAATTTTTTTTACATTATGTTCTTTAAGTAAACTTATTAAAATTAATATATTTTTTTCGTCTGTATATCTCATTTTATACCTCCAATTATTTTTTTAAAGCTTCTATAAAAAAATCTTTACTTTTCTTTCTTTCATTTTCTAATATTTTATAAACATTTTCATAATTAATTGATTCTAAATTAATGTTTTTAAAATCAACTACTCTTCTTTCAGATAAATTAAATTTATCTAAGAAATTAATTATTCTTGAATTCATATTAGAAATTCCATTTTGTTTTCTATCGAATACAAAGAATTTTTTCTTATATATTAATGAAAATGCACAAGCATGAAATGAATCAGTAAATATAATTTCTGCATTATCAAATAAATATAAAAATTCCTGTGGTCCTATATTTCCATTGTTTTTTATATTAATAACTATCCAATCATTCTTATTAGCTAATTCATTTATTTGCTTTTCATATTCATTATTACCTAAAAAATAAGTTAGAATATATTTTTTTCCATTATATCCTTCTGGTTTTTTAGCAACTTTATTCCAATCACTACTATCTAACATCAATGTTGGATCTAATACTGTTTTAATATCATCTCTATTTGTTATTTCTTCTATTATTTTTTTAGCACTTTCTTCTCTAACACTTAAATAAGGGAATTGTTCTTTATTTAAATATTTTTTTACTTTTATTTTAGAATTATCATCTAAATTAGATAATCCAACACTTGCTGCATATGAAATTTTTTGATTAGGATTTGCAAATGTTAATAAATCAACATCACTTAATCTTCCAAATTCAGGATTCCATACTTGATCTGATCCAACAATAAATTTTTTATGTTTAAATTTTTTTGTATTATAAGGAGTAATAGTATTTTTTGACATTTTAATATAAGAATTAAATTGTTTAAATTGTTCATTTACAATAGTCTTTTTAATTATTTTTTTTACATTAAATTTTAAATAATTTATTAGAAATTTATCTTTATTATTACAATAAATATTATTTTTTATTGTTTCTACTTCATAACCTATTTTCTTTATAAATTCTTGTAATGCATAATTTTGCAATCTATTTCCAAAATTTTTATTATCAACTATTGTTATTATTCCAACCTTTTCCATATTATCCTCCTTATATTTTTTATCTAAATAAATAATAAAAATATTTTAAATATTCTGTTAATGATACTTTTGTATTTATTAATGTTTTAAAACTAAAATATTTCTTTAATTGTTTTATTTTTTTTGTATATAATTTTTTATCTTGTTTAGATAAATCACTTTTATCAATTCTTCTTCTAGAAAAATTGTAAAAATCATATATTATAAATTCTAGTGATTTTTTAAAGTTTGTTTCTTTATATAATTTAATAAGTAAATCTACTGTTTTACTTATTTTTTCTGGATTTATTTTTTTAGATATTGAATCATTATTACTTCTATCAGAACAATATAAAGTTTTATCTGATAAATAGAAATTTTTACATTCATTTAAATAGGTATATGTTGTATAAAAATCTTCATAGCTATTTTCAGGTATAAAGTATTCATCTTTAATATTTTTTCTAACTAGAACCTTATACCATAAAGCTCCATCTATTGATATATTTTTTAATTTATCTATATCATTTATACCTGGTTTTATTTCATTTATTCTATTTTTAAGTGCTGAAGTTATTATTGTTTTATCATCAAAAATTAATTTTGAATTATACATTAATAAATCAAAATTATTTTCTTTATATACATCTACAACATAACTAATTACATTGTTATCAAATAAATAATCATCACTATCTACAAATAATAATAAATCACCAGTTGATTTTTGATATCCTATTTTTCTAGCAACACCTGGTCCACTATTTTTAATAGTATGACATATTATATTAGAGTACTTTTTTTGATAATCTTCTATTATTTTTAAACTATTATCAACGGAACCATCATTTATTAAAACTATTTCATAATTATCATAATTTTGATTAACAAGTGATTCTAAAAGTCTATCTAAATATTTTTCTGAATTATAAACTGGTGTTATTACACTAACTTTAATCATATTTTCTCCCTACTTAAATCCTTTATTTTTTAATTTACAAAAAATTGTCCACATTAATTTATAAGGTTTTAAACCTAACATTAAAAATACAGTAGCAATTTTTTCTTTTTTTGAAAAAATATTATTTTTAAATATTAATTTTTTATGTTTTAATATTTTTTTTCTTATATCTTTACTTTCTTCTTTAAAATTTTTGTCATATATTGATCTACCTAAAATATGGTAGTGACAATATACATATCTTTTAATAACTTCATTTTCTATATTTGGATAATTTTTAGAAATTAAATTTTTTAAATTTTCTATATTATCTAGTAATACTAATTTTTTATTATTCATATTACTATACATGATACTATCTTCTCTTTGAAGATAGAAATATCCTTTATATTTTGAAAACACAATTGTATTTGCTTTATCAATTACATCATATATTATTTTTATATCTTCGTATAATTCTCCAACTGGATATTTTATATTATCAAATATTTCTTTTTTATATAATTTAGCAGTTGCATTTACATCCATACCATCTTGTAACATCATTCTTTTGTATGTTGTTTCTTTATCTAATACTTCATATTCATCAGTATAGAATGCTTCTACTTTATCTCCATTATCATAATAGTCTATTAATCCTGTTATAATAATGTCACATTGTTGTTTTTCTAATATTTTATTAAATGTATTTAGATATTCTTTATCTATATAATCATCTGAATCAATACATGTTATATATTTTCCTTTAGCATTTTCTATTCCTACATTTCTTGCATCAGATAATCCACCATTTTCTTTATGAATAACTTTGATTCTTTTATCTTTTTTAGCATATTCTTCACATATATTTCCACAATTATCTGGAGAACCATCATCAACTAATATAAGTTCAAAATTATCATAAGTTTGTTTTAAAATACTTTCTATACACTTAGGAAGATAATCTTCTACTTTATATACTGGTACTACTACTGAAATTAATGGTTTCATTTAATGCACTCCTTTATGAAAATATGCTGATGTATGGATATATTTCATTGTATCCAAGCATGAAACTTGTTACAATCATGTATGCTATATAACCTGCATTAACACATATTTTAGCTATTAATTTTAGTTTTTTATTTTCTATATAATCAAACATTCCTGGTAAATAAATAAATAATGGGAATGCTAATAACCATGATGTTCTTTGCATAAGTGGTAATTTTGAAGATAATGATAATATACAAATTACAAATGTTTGTAACCAAAATAAAATATTATAATTATAATCATTTTTTGCTTTCTTATTGATAAATAATAAGAATAAATAAATACATAAAGCTATTCCAAAACTTATTAAATTAAATTCACCTGAATTATAACTTGATTCCATATACCATGAGAAATAATTATTAAAATAATCTATTTTAAAAAGTAAATTCATAGTTGCATCTGTTATTATTCCTCCAAAAAGAATAAATATTAAAATAGTTATAACAGAGAACTTTTTATCTAATTTTTTATTTAATATAAAATATAATGGTATATATATAACTGCACTTGTATGCATAGATATAGCTAATGCTGATAATAATAAATATGGTAATAATTTCTTTTTCTTAATAAAAATTATTGAAAAAATAAATATCATTGTTGCTATACATTGTCTAATCATATTCATAGAAATAAAATAAACATTTGTAGTAAAGAATAATAAAGTACTCATTACAGGATATTTTGAATCTCTGAATATACAGTAGTATGCAATTCCACAAGTTACTAAAGAAGATAATGTTAAAACGCCTGTATAATTATGAAACAATACATATGCTATTTGTGTTATAATTCCATAACCTTTATCTCTAACTAAACGAAAATTATCATTTTTAATCATATCAAAAATATCATAATATGTTCCACTTGTATCTGTCCCTATAGAGAAATCTCTAAATGCAGATACTAAAAATGGAAATATGAATGAAAGAATACATAAAAAGATAAATTTTTGTCTTTTCTTTTTATAATTATCTTTGTTTTTATTTTGATTAACTTTATCAGCTTGATAAGCAAAAAATACTGATAAAATGATCATTATAAAATAAATAACCATTTTTATTCACTCCTTAATTTTTCATATAAATCTATTAAATTTTTAGTAGACATTTCAATATCGTATCCGGATTTTACAATATTTTCATATTCATTAATTCTTTTTAATGTTGTACATTTATGAATAGTTTCTACCCATTCTTGTAATGGTGAATTTAGTCCTACATAATATACTTTATCTTCTAGTAATTTTAATTCATCAGTTATTGTATCACTAAGTACACAAGGAATACCTGATGATTGAGCTTCCACTCCTACAAGTGGTAACCCTTCATATAAACTTGGAAGCATAAATATATCCATAGCTTGTAATAACTCATTTACATCCTTTCTTTGATTTAAAAAAATAACTTTTTCATTTAATTTTAATTCGTCAACTTGATTTTTAATCTTTTCTTGTAATGGTCCAATCCCTACTAATAAAAGAATACTATCACTATATTTTTTATTATATTCATTAAATATTTCTATTAAAAATTCATGATTTTTTTGTTTATTAAATCTTCCTACATGCCCTAATACTGTAGTAGAATCTTTTATATTTAATTCTTTTCTTTTTTCTTGTCTAACTTTTTCATTAAATAAATATTTTTTAGAATCTATCGCATTATTTATAACATAATATCTTTTTGATTTTAAGACTTTTTTACTATAAAACCATTTACCCGCTTTATTTGAACAAGCAAAATAAGTGTTTGCGAATAAAGGAATAAATCTTTTATTAACTGCATGAATAAAATCTTTTAAAAATCCTTTATCACTTGATGAATTATGTGAATGTGCGATTACAACTTTTGCTTTTGCTAATTTAGCAGCAATTATTGGAAATAAAAATACTGCTGAATTCATATTACAATGAACAATTTCATATTTGTTTTCCTTAATTATTTTTTTTACTTTTTTCATATATGCAATTGGATGTTTATAATAACTAGGAACTTTGTATATTTTTCCACCTAATTCTTCTATTTCATTTTGGAAACATAAATCATTTGGATAAATATTAACAAAATCAAATTGTACTTTATTTTTATCAATATTTCTATAATAATTTATAATATAACTTTCAATTCCACCCCAGTTATCTGTCATTCCAATTTGTAATACTCTTTTCATTTAATCACCCACTACATTTTTATAATATTCGATTAATTTTGGACTTTCTAATTTTATATCGTATCCACATTGTTGACATTCTTTAATACAATCATGTCTTTTATAATTTTTCACTGATTCTAATATAACTTCTGCCCATTCTTGTTTTGTTTTATTAAGTTCAACAAATTTAAAATTATTTGATACTTTTGCGATTGTTGGAACTTCTGTTGAAGCAATTGTTGGAAGTCCAGAACATTGTGCTTCTATTAATACCATTCCAAGTCCTTCATATAATGAAGGTAATACAAACACATCAAATGCTTGATAAATTTGTTCAATATCTTTTCTTTGACCTAAAAAAATAACTGAATCATTAAGATTTAAATCATTTACTTTTTTCTTAATTTTTTCTAATAATGGTCCTTGACCTGCTAATAACAAAATTGAGTTATTATTTTTTTTATGTATTTCATCAAAAGTATCTAGTAAAAATTCATGATTTTTTACTTCCATAAATCTACCAATATGACCAATTACTAATGTATCTTCTTTAATTGATAATTCTTTTCTTACCTTAGTTCTTACTTTTTCATTATATTTAAATTTATCTAATTCTATAGCATTATTTAAAACATATATATTATTCTTTTTATATTCTTTTTCTCCAAACATCCATTTACCTGCATATTCTGTACAAGCCATATAATGCGTTGCAAACATTTTTGAAAAAAGTTTAAATATTTGTTTTAATATATTTTTTTTCCATTCTAATTTATTTGTTGTTGAATGACTATGTGCTATTCTAACAGGTATTTTTGCACATTTAGCAGCAAATAATGAAAACATAGATAATGTATTTATATGAGAATGTACTATTTTGTAATTACCATTTTTTAATACTTTTTTTAATTCTTTATGATATTTAAAAACTTTTTGATATGGAGGTATTATTATTACTTTTCCTCCTAATGATTCTATTTCTTCTTTAGGTATATCAATAGAATCACTATCACATATAAAGTCAAATTGAACTTGATTTCTATCTATATTTCGAAAGTAATTCATTAAATTACTTTCTACTCCTCCACCTACCCATTTTCCAACAATATGTGCTATTCTAATTGTTTTTTCCTTTTTACTCATAAAAACACTCCTCATAAAAATGATTGCTCTTCTAATTATATCATATATTTATTATTATTTCAAAATAAATACATAATAAAAAGGAACTTATTTAGCTCCTTTTTTTCCTATAACTGTTGCGAATGTTTGAAAGAATATTTTAGCATCCATCCCTAGATTTCTTTCTAAAGCATATTTTTTATCAAGTTTTAATCTATTTTTAAAACTTATATCATTTCTACCACTTACTTGCCAAAGTCCAGTAATACCTGGTTTACAAGTAATAACATAGTCATAATATTTTCCCATATCTTCTTTTTCTCTTGGTAAATATGGTCTTGGTCCAACTACTGTCATATTTCCTATTAAAACATTTAAAAATTGTGGAAACTCATCAATTGAACATTTTCTTATTATATTTCCAATTTTTGTTATTCTAGGATCGTTTTCTAATTTTTTATTAGTTAAATATTCTTCTTTTATTTTAGGATCTTTTTCCATTAATTCTTCTAATAATTGTTCTGCATTAGGAACCATAGATCTATATTTAAATATTTTTATACTTTTCCCATTAATTCCTATTCTTTCTTGTGTAAAGAATATTGATTTAAAATCACCACTGCATATTGATACTAATTTTATAATAATAGTCATTGGAATTAATACAATTACTCCTACTAGACCTGCAATTATATCAATAAGTCTTTTAGAAAAAAAATACATCCTTTTTCTAATCTTAATCATTATCTTACCACTTTCTATATTTTCTGATTCTAATATACTTTCATTCATTTTAAATACCCCTCTCAAATCGAGTAAATATTGTATTACATTTTTTTGAAAAATGCAACCTATTTTTTATTGGTATCTAAATTATATCTTTTTTAAATATCAGTGTCAATTAAATTAATGCATACTTGACATGTGTTTACAATGTATTTTTTCTTAATATTATTATGTTAATATTTGTATATTTTATAAGTTAAAAAATTGTCTATTATTATGATTTCTTCTGCTGCTTCTTTTAATATATCTATTAAAAGTGAATAATTTATTATATTTACAAATAAAAATAAACAGATTATTTAAATCTGTTTATCAAATTTTATTATTTAATTGTTGTTTTTTGATTTGTTGGTTGGAATTCAACAAATGTATTACCATCATTTAATTTTATTTCGTTACCATTTTTATCTTTATAAATCATTCTACTTTTTCTATCTTTTTTAGACCAAGTTATTTCTATAGCTTTTCCATTTGTAATATAGTATCCACTACCACTACCTACATCCTGAATATCTAAATAATAATTACTTGCAGTTTTTTTCCATCCCATTTTAGCAATTATAATATTTTTAAATGTAAATTGTTGTTTTGTTTTCATATCAACATGTTCTTTATTTCCAACATATCTTTTGTATACTTTATTTTCACTATCATACTTATAACTATTTTTTGTATAATCAGAGAATGGTACTGAAACATTAGTAGCATTTATTCCATCTAAATTAACTTCATTATAAGAATAATTTAAAGGCCATTTTGTAGTTGTTGTTGTTTTATATTTTTTTGTTGCTTCTTTTTTTATTTTAGCCATACTTGTATATGCTGTATGTTCACTTGCTAATTTATATGGATTTTCTCTCCAGAATGAGTTTGAAGTCATACCATCTATATCATTAACACCTAATTTTTTTATATCTTCATATCCATAATCACTTCCACCAAAATGTACAAATATTGCATCATATTCTAACGCTACATCTAGGAAGTTATGTCTAGCACTTCTAACCGTACCTATTTGAGCAGTATCTTTATCTTTATAAATTGCTACAAATCTTGTAATTCCACCTTCAGCTAAAAATTCATATATAACTTGTGCATCTTGTAAACCTGTTTGAGCTTTTCTAGCAACACCTATATTATTGATAACTACTGCATATGGTCTAGAATTTGATTCTTCATTTATTATAGTTAATTTTTTTTCTACTCTTACTTCTTCTTTTTTAGTTTCTTCTTTCTTTGTTTCTTTTTTTACTTCTTCTTTTTTATTACAACCGCATCCTGTAATTATAAACATTCCTAATAACACTAATAGTATTTTATTTATTTTTTTCATGTAACCTACCTACTTTCTTCATTAATAATATTCCTGTTAAACTTCCAAGTGAATCAACAAACACATCAAATATTCTTCCACTCCTTCCTACTATAAACAATTGATGTATTTCATCACTTACTGCATATAATACACATATTAATAAACTTATTATAAAAATTTTACTAATCTGTAATTCTTTTATATATAAATATACTAATATACCTAATATTAAATATATTGTAAAATGAGCTAACTTTCTAACAGGTTTTACAAACTTATTTAATATTTCCTCATCACTATATTCTTTATGAGTTATTTTTTCTATAATTCTTACAGTTTTTAATATTAATCCATCGCTTAATTTAGATGAGTCATCTGCTTTTTGATGTGAAAACATAAATATAATAAACATCCATAATATGATTAGTAACAACTTTAACTTTTTCATATTATCACCTATTTAATTATAACACATTTTGTCGAACTTTTATATATTTATTATATAAACTTAAAAATTGTATATCATAATAGTGGTGATATCTATGAAATTACTAGAAAAATATAAAATTGATAAATTTTTACTAATTTCTATTTTTTTATTTATTATTATTAGTCTAATTACTGTTTATAGTTCACAAAGCTTGCTTGATTCCAGTAAAAATTCGTTAGTATTTAAACAACTAATTTGGTATATAGTAGGTTTTTTGTTAATTTTTTTTATAATGTTTATTGGAAATAAAAATATATATAAATATGCATGGATTTTATATATTATCGGAAACATATCTTTATTATTATTACTTATATTTGGAACAGAAATAAATAATGCGAAATGTTGGTTTACTATACCAGGTATCGGAACTATTCAACCTAGTGAATTTATGAAAATATTTTTAATTATAATTCTCGGTAAATTAATAAATGATTTCAATAATAACTATTTAAATCCTAGTTTAAAAGAAGAGTTTTTATTTTTATTAAAAATAGGGATTATTGTATTAATTCCTAGTGTTTTAACTTTCTTACAACCTGATACAGGTGTTGTTTTAATTTATCTTTTAATTACTTTAGTTATGTTATTTATATCTGGTATAAGATATAGGTGGTTTTTTATCTTTATTAGTATATTATTATTATTAATTGGTAGTGTTGTTATAACATATAAAATAAGTCAAGATTTATTTATAAAAATTTTTAGCACTTCATTTTTTTTAAGAGTTGATAGATTACTAGATTGGTCTAACGGTAGTGGCTATCAATTATCTAATGGGCTCATTTCGATTGGTAGTGGTGGAATATTAGGACATGGTTTTAATAATACTCCCCTTTATTTTCCTGAACCTCAAACTGATTTCATATTTGCAGTATTTTCTAGTAATTTTGGATTAATTGGTAGTTTATTACTTTTTATTTTGATTGCTTTTTTTGATATTAAGTTAATTGGAACTGCTTTAAAATCTAATTCTAATATAAATAAATATATTATATCTGGTATAGTTGGTATGCTTATATATCAACAATTTCAAAATATAGGTATGACAATAGGATTGATGCCTATTACTGGTATAACTTTACCTTTTATAAGTTATGGTGGTTCTAGTCTTCTTAGTTATATGATAATGATTGGAATTATTTTTAATATATCAAATGAAAATTTAAAATATAAAAATTAAAACACCTTATGGTGTTTGTTCGCATTCTTCTACTAATTCATAATCAAATTGATTATACTCATTAACTGATGATTTAACATAATAACTAAGTGGTACTTCTTTATCGTTCTTTAAATCTTTTATAGGTTCTACTAACTTACCACTGTTAACTAATGTTTCTAATTTAATACAATAAGTAGATTCACTTGTATTAGGATAAATTTCACTATTTTCTTTTATATATATATCTGTAGCATCATATATCATTTTTTTTGCTGAATCACTTACATCTTCTCTTTTATTACTAACACTATTAAGTATATTTGGTAATATAATTAAAATTAAAAGAGACATAATTATTACTACAGCTAATAATTCTATTATTGTAAATCCTTTTTTCATATCATCACCTACTATATTAATTATATATAATTTTTTTTATTTTTACAATAAAAAAAGCTTATTAAGCTTCTTCTTTTTTAATAACTTCTTTTCCTTTATAAGTTCCACATTCTTTACAAACTCTATGTGGTCTTACAACTGCACCACATTTTGGGCAAGTAGTTGTACCATTTTCACTTATTTTGTAATGAGTACGACGAGTTCTTTTACTTGTTTTACTTGTTTTTCTAAATGGAACAGCAAATAATTGAATATCTAATTTTAACATGTTAACACCTCACTTTTCCTCAAATAGCTTACTTAATTTTTGAAACTCAGGGTTTATATTCTCCCTTTTCTCATCTGTTATAAGTCTCCATCCGTCACCTTCAATTTTTTTATTTCTGGCTCCTTCGCTTACAACTTTTATGGGAATTTCCATTAATATATTTTCCCATATAATTGGTAAAATATCAATAGAATTTTCAATTTTTTTATCATTTTCTTCAATTTCTTCTACTATTTCTTGTAAATTACCACTTATTTCTATATCAAATTCTTGATTAACTGGTTCTAATGTAATTGAACAAGGAAGTACCATTGTTCCTTTTAATTGTAAATCAATAACTAAATCATCTAAACTATCTTTAGTTATTTTACCTTCTATTTTAACAGCATTTAATTCTAATAAATCTGTATTACTAATATATTCTTTATCAAATGAATATATTTCATTAATATCTACAGATTCATCAATACCACTTCTAAGTCTTGTTAAATCAATTATCATATTTATCCCCTCTTTAAAATTATAGCATATTCATTTGTTTTTTTCAATAAAAATATGGTATGATACTTATAGGTGGTTATATGAAAAGTGTTGGAATAATTTGTGAGTATAATCCATTTCATAATGGACATTTATATCATGTTAATAAAGTTAAGGAATTATATCCAGATCATATTATTATTTTAGTTATGAGTGGTAATTTTACTCAAAGAGGAGACGTAAGTATCATTAATAAATGGGATAAAACAGAAATTGCTCTTCATTATGGAGTTGATATTGTTATTGAACTTCCATATGTATTTGCAACTGAAAGTGCGGATAAATTTGCGAAAGCCAGTATTGAAATATTGGATCAATTAAATGTAGATTGTATTGTATTTGGTAGTGAATCTAATAATATAGAAAAGCTAAAAGAAATAGCTGATATTCAACTTAATAATAAAAAATATGATAAACTAGTAAAAGAATATTTAAGTGAAGGTATAAATTATCCAACTGCTTTATCTAAAGCTATATATACTTTAACTAATAAAAAAATAGATAAACCTAATGATATATTAGCTTTATCTTATATAAGAGAAATTATAAAACAAGAAGCAGATATAGAACCTATCAGTATTAAAAGAAATAATGATTATAATAGTTTAGAATTAAATGATGGTATGACTAGTGCCTCTAGTATTAGATACGCTTTAGAAAATAATGAAGATATTAGTAGTTATGTTCCAGATAAAACGAAAGAATATTTAGATAATCCTATGTTTAATAATAATTATTTTAGTTTACTTAAATATAAAATATTAACTGAAAAAGATTTATCTATATATCAAACTGTTGATGAAGGTATTGAAAATAGACTTAAAAAATATATTATCAATTCTAAAGATTTAAATGAATTTATATTAAAAGTTAAAACTAAAAGATATACTTATAATAAATTAAATAGAATGTTTAATCATATTATATGTAATTTTACTAAAGAAGAAGCAGAACAATTTACTGAAATAGAATATATAAGAATATTAGGTTTTTCTTATAAAGGACAAACTTATTTAAATAAAATAAAAAAGGAAATAGAAATACCTATTATTACAACTTTTTCTAATATTAAATCAGATATGTTAGATGTTGAATTTAGAACTACATGTGTATATGCTAGTGTATTAAATGAAAAAGATAAAATTAAACTTATTGAAAGTGAATATAAGAACTCACCTATAATAAGATAATTTTATCTTTTTTTATATACTTAATTTAAGAAATTTGTTACTAAATCAACTAATATATCTTTTTCTTTTGGATTAGACTGAGCAATTAGAAGTGTTAAAGCTGTTAATGTATTATTATCTATTAATTTTTTATTTTCTTTATAAAGTATATTATAAAAATTTAGAAAATATATAAATAGAGTTGCTGCTATTCTTTTATTGCCATCTATAAATACATGATCTTTAACTACTAAATATAATAAATTAGCGGCTTTTTCTTCTAGTGTTTCATATACATCTTTATTATCAAATGTTTGATATATATCTGCAATAATTGATTTTAATCCTTTATCTCTTTCTAGTGCAAATAAATTACTATTTTCATTAAACTTTAATGTATTTATAATATTTAAGCATTCTTCGTATTCTATTTTTTTATCACTATTATTCCCTTTTTGTTTTTTTACTGTTTTATGATCATAATCATCTAATAAATCTAATGCTTTTGAATATTCTCCGATTACTTTTAGTATTTCTTTAGCTTCTTTATCATTTAATTCTTCATCTACTCTATTAGCTATATTTATTAATTTAACTGTCTTTTCTAAATAGCCTAATCTCTTTTGATTTACAGCATAACCTTTTAACATATAATCTTTTAATATTTTATTAGCCCATTTTCTAAAGATAATACCATTTTTTGATTTAACTCTATACCCAACTGATATAATAGCATCTAAATTATAATACTCTACATTATATGTTTTACCATCAGAAGCAGTTGTTGCAAAATTTGCAACAGCTGAATCATCTAATTCTTCTTCAAAAGATTTCTTTAAATGTCTAGAAATTACCGATTTGTCTCTTCCGAATAATTCTGCTATTTGATTTAATGATAACCATACTGTATCATCTTTCATATTTACTTCTAATTTTACATTTTGATTTTCAAATATTATTATTTCATTTTTCAAAAAAATTACCTCCATTCTAATAACTAGAGCGTAATGTTTTGTTACTCTAGAACTTTTATTACTAAAAGTCTTCTCCTTTCATATTTATTTTGCTTATACTAATATTCAAGTTAATACATACACACTCCCTACTATGGAGAGTTAAGTCTTCATACATTTATATTATAATATACAATTGTTCGTATTACAATAAGACATTAAAAAAATTATCTTTTTTAAGATAATTTTAATTTTTTTATATTATTTTGTTAAGACTAAGCGGAACCCAACACCATTTCCATAACTTCCAGATGCTCTAGAAAAGTAAAACTGACTTGTAAGAACTCCATTGCTGAAATCACCGCCACGGATGAACCAAGGGCGAGAAGAGTCAACAAAGCCGGAAATGTCTGCATACCAATCATTATGATTTCTTGTTGTTCCATCACCATCGGCATATTGATAAAATGGTCCCATTTCTCCAGTCGCATCTCCTAAAATTCTATTATTAAAACTTGTCCATGTACTTGTATTACTATATTTATCAAAATATTCTTTTCCATATTCTGTTATTGGATCACTTGTAAATCCACTACTACCTAATTGTCCATCCATATATGAAGCCATATATTCATGTGCTCCACCACTCATATCATAAACACCTGTTATATTTCCTGTTGTACTAGCTTTATATCCTGTATCAGTATTATAAACTAATGTTACACTTGAATCTGTTCCATACGTTCCAGGATATTTAGATTGGTCTGTTCCATCCACTGCACTATATCCTGTTAAATAACTACTATTGTTATTTATATTTATTTCTTTATTTATTCCGTATTTTGAATGTGATAGGTATGCGACTGCTCCCCACTCAGTATTTTTCATCATATGTGATTTATTTTCTTGCTTATACGCAAGTGCTTTTGTAAACATTGTACTTACATTTTGGCTTCTAATTGATGCTACACTAGGTTTTATTGTTAAACTATCTATACTTCCTGTTGTTTCAAATTTTCCTACCCAAAGTCCGTTTGTATCAAATGCTTGGAATGCTGGATGTGATAAATATTCTCCAACTGCATTACCATTTGAAATCGCTGTTCCTTTATTTTCAAATACTATTTGTATTTCTTTTGCATTATTTTCATCAGGTTGAATTGTTCCTGAGTATGTTTCATAAGTACCTAAATCAAATATTTGATATTTGTATCTTGGTATCCATACAAAGTATGATTCTATATCACTTTCTGGAATTACTTCTCCATTATTAAATGTTTTTGATTCATCATTTAATATTACGGCATTTGCCCATTTTTTATTTTCATATTTATACCATTCTACTGAAGTATCTGCTTTTGTTACTGTTCCATTATCTGCGATTGTTACTGGTATTAAATTATCACTATAAACAGGATCTGTTCCATTTAGTAATGTTTCTTTATATTGAGTATATATATCTTTTTTAGATACTGTTATTACTGGACGAACTCCACGAGTATCATTCATTGATACAGGTTTATTTCCTAAATTTCCATTTGTTGATATATACCATGCATATTCTTTTGAAATACCATTAAGAGGTGTACTTGTCCAATATCCCCATATTGCACTTGTATTTTCACTATCTTTTGTATCATATGGATATTTAACATTGTCTTCAAAATTACATCCATAGTTTTTACATCCACCATTATTATCAAAAAGCCATGCATATTTTGATTTTGTTGTTTCGTTTGCTACTTGTTTTTGCCATTCTGTATATGTTGTACCTACACCATCTAAATAAAACCATGATGACTCAGTTTCAATATTTGTCCCATAAGTTTTATTTGAACTCCATTTTAATATTTCAGCAGCTCCTGTTATTTTAGCTATTTCATCTGCTGATATTAACCTTGCCTTATTTTTCCAATTTTCTGTATCTTCATTTAATCTTTTTGTTACAGTTAATGGTCCTTTAATATTCTTTCCGTTTTCTCCATATTCTTCTTCTGTTCCACCTACTTCAATATAGTCTTCTAATGAAGCCCAAGCAACATTTCCACTTGTATTATGATCTAATATCATATTTACAGTTGCACTATTTTTATTATCATTAAAGACATACCATTTTAAACAACCTTCTGTTACACCTGTCTTACTATTTTCTTCACTATAATTTCCACATATTTTACCTGTTACAGGATTATAATATATTGCTGTTCCATTTTTATAATAGGTAAAATTTTTAGTTTGATTTATTTCTGATTTAATGTCACCTTTTAATTTATCTAGTATTTGTTTTCTATTTGAAAGAAGTGCTAATAAACCTAATATTAATGCTAAAAAAAGTAATAATAATGAATATAATACTGCAGTAGATACAAATCCTTTTTTATTTAGCTTCATATTAACACCCTTTTCTAGTTTATTCCTATTATAATTTTATAATAAATCCTTAGAAAAAGCAATTAAAAAGATAGAAAAATCTATCTTAAATTTTGTTTACCAAGTTCAACTAGTCTTCTAGTCATTTCTCCACCAACTGAACCATTCATTCTTGATGTTGTATCAGCACCTAATGTAACACCTAATTCTCTAGCTATTTCGTATTTCATATTTGATAAAATTTCTTTTGAATTTGGAGCTACTAAACTCTTATTAGTCATATTATTCACCACCTTTTACTATTATTCTAACCATTATAGAAATAATAATAATAGGTAATTTTTGTTAATTTTTTATTAAAAAGAAAAGACAGTTTATAACTGTCAATTTAATTATTTAGATTGATAGTTCATACCACCTAAATGTTGTTCACCCATTTGTACTAATCTTTTAGTGATTTCTCCACCAACAGATCCGTTAGCACGGCTAGTAGCATCTGGTCCCATAGTAACACCTAATTCATTAGCTATTTCATATTTCATGCTTTCGATAGCTTGTTTAGATCCTGGAACTACCATTTTATTTTTATTATTCATTTGATTCACCTCCTGTACACTTATATCATGTGTACATTTGGTAATTTAATACATATTTTTTTTGTTAATTTTTGGTTATAAATAATTTTCAAAATTATCTTCTTCAAAATTACTTATTACTTCTATATTTTCTATACATTCATTTATTAAAGTTTGATAATCAAAACTGTTTTCATAAAGAATTGCTTTTGCTAAATCTGGATTTATTACTGGATGTTTTGGTAAGAATATTGTACAACAGTCTTCATATGGTAATATACTTGTTTCATATGTTCCTATTTTAGTTGCAATATCTATTATTTCTAATTTATCCATACATGAAACTGGTCTTATTACTGGCATATTAGTTACATTATTAATTACTATCATACTAGTTAATGTTTGACTTGCTACTTGTCCAATACTTTCTCCATTTATAATTACTTTTAAATTTTTTCTTCTTGATACTTCTTCGGCTATTCTATACATCATTCTTCTCATAATAGTTATAATATAACTATCAGGACAATTTTTATAAATTTCTTCTTGTATTTTTGTAAATGGAACTATATTTACTTTTATATTTCCTGAATATTCATTTATTATACTAGCAAGTTTTAAAACTTTATTTTTTGCTTCTACACTTGTATGTGGTGGAGATTCAAAATATAAACATTCTAAATCTACTCCTCTTTTTAATGATAAATAACCTGCAACTGGTGAATCTATTCCACCACTTAGCATTAATAATCCTTTTCCTTGAATACCTACTGGATATCCACCTAAACCTTTTATTTCATTTGTATAAATAAATGTCCCTTCAGGTCTTATTTCAATATTTATTAATACATCTGGATTATGTACATCTACTTTTAAATTTGTATTTTTTAGTACATGTCCACCAATTACTCTATTAAAATCCATACTATGTATTTCAAATTTTTTATCTGCTCTTTTAGTATTTACTTTAAAAGTTTTATAATTATCATCTAATTTTTCTAAAACTTTTTCTTTAATACTATCTATATTAGTATTTACTTTATCAGCTATTACTATACCATGAATACCAAATACTTTTTTTAGTTTTTTAACTATACTATCTAATGAAGAACTATCACATTTTATATACATTCTTACTCTATCTTTTGATATTTCATATTTTTCATTTTTAAGTATTTTATTAATATTATTTTCTAACATATTAATAAACATTTTTCTATTTGCTTTTTTTGTAGTAAGTTCTCCATATTTAATCATTATTAATCTGTCCATTTACATCACCTTTTTAAATTATACCTTAAATTAAAAGAAAAAGGAATATTATAATTCCTTTTCAAAAAATTTTTTGTTATTTATAAGTCTTATATTTTCTTTATCAAATTCTAATGCCTTATCAACATTTTTAATAGCACTCTCTAAGTCATTTAAATAATAATATGATATTGAAAGTAAATCATATATAGTAGAATCAAAACTAAATTGTTCATTTATATATGATTTTGTATGTGTTTTTATTTCTAAAGCTAAATTACAGAAATGAATTACTTTATCATAGTTACCTATTTCATATTGAAGTAAAGCCATTTCTACATAAGGATCTCTTAAGTAAGGGGCTTCATCTATAGCTTTTAAAAGCCACATATTTGCTTCTTCATATCTTTTTAATTTTTTATAAGAACGCGCTATAAATCTCATTGATGCGCATCTTTCATCTTTCCATGTTGCAGTTTTTAAACTTAAGTGTTTTATCAAAGTATCTATACATTCATTCCATTTATGATAATACATGTATTCTCTTCCTAAATAATGCATATTTCTATCATCAGTAGGATCTTCTTTTATAGAAAGTTCTAAAAGTGGTAGGTAACTACTTCTAGATTTTGTATCATCAGGATAATGATTAACAGTTATTAAATCTGTTGTAATAAAGTTTTCTTTATCACCTAAGTATGTTAATACTTCATGTACTGGATGAGTCCATTTATAATTTTTTCTAGAATGTATTTTTTCTATATAAAAATTAACTAATGGTTTATTGTCATTATCTAACTTCCAATTGTAATTATATCTAAGTCTTGTAGTATCATCTTTCCATAAATTATTAATTGTTTCTATAAATCCTTCTTCTATTACTTCATCTAAATCTAAACAAATACATATATCTATATCTTCTGGTACCATATCTAAAGAAAGATTTCTGGCTACATCAAATCTCCAAGGATCTATTATTTTTTGTTCTACAATAGCTCCTCTATTTTTTAATTTATTTACTGTATCATCAGTAGAACCGGTATCAAGTACATATACTTTATCAATTTCTTTTAAAGAATCCATGAATCTATCAACAAATTTTTCTTCATTTTTACTTATAGCATATACACAAATTTTATATTTTTTCATACTATGCGGCAGGTCCTGTTGGTCCTTGTGGGATTGTTAAATTAAGTACAAAGTCTGGAGCTGTACCAGTAATAGTAGCTGAAGCTTCTGTTCCTGGATCTCCTGTTGTTACTGTCCCAATTGTTAATGTTGGAGTTGGTGCATCTAGTCCAGCCGGTCCTGTTGGTCCTGTTGCTCCATCTAATCCAGCTGGCCCTGTTGGTCCTGTTGCTCCGTCTAATCCGGCTGGCCCTGTTGGTCCTGTTGCTCCATCTAATCCGGCTGGTCCTGTTGGTCCTGTTGCTCCATCTAATCCGGCTGGTCCTGTTGGCCCTGTTGCTCCATCTAATCCAGCTGGCCCTGTTGGTCCTGTTGCTCCATCTAATCCGGCTGGCCCTGTTGGTCCTGTTGCTCCATCTAATCCGGCTGGCCCTGTTGGTCCTGTTGCTCCATCTAATCCGGCTGGCCCTGTTGGCCCTGTTGCTCCATCTAATCCGGCTGACCCTGTTGGTCCTTCTGGAATAACAAAGTCTAATACTACATTTTCAGCAGTTCCACTATTTGTTACTGAAGCAGCTGTTCCTGAGTCTCCTGTAGTTGTTGTTCCAACTGCTATAGTTGCTGGTCCGGCTGGCCCTGTTGGTCCAGTCGGTCCGACTGTTCCAGTTCCTCCTATTGGTATACAACAAGATGGTTTAAATTTTTGATCTCTTTTGATTTTTTCTAACGCATCTCTGTATATACTATTATTTTCACAATCATTCATATTTATTCTCCTTTCTAATATAAAATATGATTTATACATTTTTTTTGTAATAATGATAACCTATTTTATCTTTATTTGTATTTGATCTATTTCTTTTCCATATATTCCTGCATATTCATCATAATTTTTTATTCCATATTTATATACCCATGGTAACCATTTTCCATTTTTTATATGTGCTCTATATGATATATCTCCATATTCACTCCATATAGTAAATGCATCAATTGGTCTACCTTTTATTCCTATATATCCTTCATCTGTATCATCCCATTTTTCTACTACTGGTAACCAGCTTCCATTTTTTACATGTGCTCTATATTTTGTACTTCCACCATTTATAGTTCTAACTTGTATTCCACCTATTGAGTTGTTAATATTACCTAATGTTGTTCCATCTTTAACAGTTGGAAGCCATTTTTTACTATTATTACTATATACTCTATAAGAAATTGATCTTTTATTAATTCCTGGTAAATCACTATTTAAATAATTAATTGGATTTATATTACTCTCATACGTCTTATTTTTTCTTAATTCAAAATGTAAATGTATTCCAGTAGCATTACCAGAATCTCCCATATACCCTATTTCTTCACCTTGTTTTACTATTTGTCCTATTTTTACATATACTTCTGATAAATGTGCATAAAAAGTTGTATATCCATTATCATGTTCTATTTGAATATAATTACCATATGATGCTATTCCAGTTGCTCCCATTTTATTTTTAGTTCCTGTTTTTATATCAATTACTCTTCCATCAGTATGCGCTAAAACTGTATCTACTGAACTTCTATTATTTATTAAAGCTACTATATCAATTCCTTTATGACTATTACTATATTTTTGATTTATATTACAATTACCACTTTTTAAAATTCTGCACTTCATAAAATCCCCCTTTCTTTGTTTTATTATATTCCATATATCAATTTACAAATATTTAATAATCATAAAAAAAGACTTTATTTAAAGTCTTTTGTTATCTATGGTACCAGCCAAGGGACTTGAACCCTCACAGTATTACTACCGTCAGATTTTGAGTCTGATGCGTCTACCATTCCGCCAGGCTGGCATGTATTAATTATAGCAAAAAAAATATATTTATTCAATATAAAGAAAAAACTTTGAAATTTCAAAGTTTATTTTGTTTCCATAAATTCTTTATATTGCTCTATTACTTCCTCTGGTTTACCTATTTTTTTTACTTCGCCATTATGTAACCATAATACTTCATCACATAAATTTTTAATTGTATCTAAACTATGTGAAACAATTACAACAGTTCTATTTTCATCACTTATTAATTCTTTCATTTTGTTATAACTTTTTTCTTTAAATGCAGCATCTCCTACACTTAAAACTTCATCTATTAACATTATATCTGTTTCTAAAATTGCAGTAATAGCAAATGCTAATTTAGAATGCATACCAGATGAATAGGTTTTAACTGGTTTATATATAAAATCTCCAATATCTGCAAATTCTATTATTTCTTTTTCTTTTTCTTTTATTTGTGATTCTGAAAATCCTAATAACATTCCTGATAAATATATATTTTCATATCCTGTTAATTTTGGTTGAAATCCAACTCCTATTGATAACAATGAAACTGTATTTCCATGCAAATCAATTATTCCTGAATCTGGTGAAAAGATTCCAGCAAGTGCTCTTAGAGTTGTTGATTTACCACTACCATTTTTTCCAATAAATCCTAATATTTTTCCTTTTTCTACTTCAAAAGAAATTCCTTTTACAGCTTCAAATACTTCTTTAGCATTTTTCTTACCCTTAAAAAAAGATCTTTTGATAGAGAATTTTTTTAATCCTCTATAACTAATATGTAAATCTTTTACTGTAATTGCAGCTTCTTTTTTCATTATATCACCTTCGCATAACTATTTTCATATTTATGAATTATATGAATACCAATTACTATTAATAATACACCTATTAATGTCCATCCACCCATCATTAATAATGAAGGTGCTTGATTATGTAAGAAAATATCTCTAAATGCATTTATTACGAATGCTACTGGATTACATTTTAATAGAATATCATTAAATGGAGCTGGTACTTTAGTAGCAACGCTATAGAATATTCCTGACATATAGAATACTAATCTTAAAGCAAGTGATGTTACATTTGCTAAATCTTCTACAAATATTCCATAATGTAATAAAATACAAGAAATACCAAAAGTTACTAAATATAATATCAATAATATTGGTATAAACCATAAGAAATTTAGTGTTACTGGAACTTTAAAAATAATCATAAGCATAAATACAAGTATCCAAGATATACTCATTTTAAACATATTTACGAATGTTTTTTGTAATATAAGTATATATTTTGGAATATATATTTTTGTTACTATGGCTCTATTATTACTTACTATTTTTACACTAGCATTAACAGTTTTATTAAAGAAATCCCATACTGTTAAACCTAAAAATATAAATACTGGAAAATATGGTTCTGATGATTTAAATACAACTGCAGCTACAAATATATATATCATCATGAAACATAATGGATCTAATATCCACCATAACCAATTTAGATATGATCCAGCTACTTCACTTTTTAAATCTGCTCTTGCTGAATATATAGCATATTTAAAATATTTTTTTATATTATTTAAGAATCTTTTCATCTAATCACCTATCTAATAAATCTCAAACATATTAATTATATCATATAATATATTCTTTTTCAACAAATGAAAAAAGTAGAGATAGTCTACTTTTTATAATTATCTTCTAGTTGCTTTTATTGTTTGATATCTTTTTGATGGAACAACAACTTGTGTTTTTGTTGTTGCGGTTGCACCTATTACTTGATATTTAGGTTGTTGTGTTGCATTTATTATACATGATGTTCCACTTAATTGACCATTTGAACAAGTATATCTTTGTGCTTTATTTGCTTGGATACACATTGAACCTTTTAATTGACCTTGTGCACAACTATAAGTTGTTGTTAAATTAGCATTTTTTATACATTGCATTCCACTTGAACCATATTTTGTCCATCCACTTGGACATGTGTATGTATATCTAGCTGTTGCTGATTTTCTACATGTAGTAGATCCACTTCTAACAAATCCTGCTGGACATGTTTGATTATATCCAATAGTTTTTATACAACTATTTCCACTTAATGTTCCACTTGAACATTTATAACTAATTGATTTTGTCGCATCTTTTATACAATTTTTTCCACTTAGTGTTCCACCTGATGAACAAACATAACTTTGTTTAGCAGTTGCTGCTGTAGCACATTGTACTCCTGATGTTCCATAATTTGACCATCCACTTGGACATTGTGCAATTTTTGTTGCATTTTTAACACATCGATTTGTCCCCGACTTTTTCCATCCTGTTGGACATGTATATGTATAACCTGAAACTTTTCTACATGTTCCTCCACTATAATATGTATAACCAGTTGGACACGTATAATTTGTTATTTTTTTTATACATTGATTTCCTGATTTAACACTCCCACTTGGACATACTATTATTGTTCTAGTACATTTTGTTCCATTTAATACATATCCTGCTGGACATGTATATCTTCCTTGTGCTGTGTTTCCCATCATATCTGATAATTTAATTTTTCCTGTAGCTATTAATCCGATTGCTACTACAAAAAATACTGCTACTACTGCTATTATTATTTTTGTTTGTTTACTTCCTTTCATAATATACTCTCCTTCTCTATTATTAGATTAGCATATAACAAATTAGATATCAATATAAAAAATTTAAATTTTACACTTGTTTACAAAAAAAGATAGATTATTTATCTATCCCATGTTAATTCTAAATTTTCTACTTTTTTGATTCTTGTTATTGCTATTATTCCTAATAATAAAGTATATCCGATAAATATTATTGTACTATATTCATTATTAAAAGCTAAGAAATAATCAAATAATCCATGAAGTAATATTACAGAAAATAAACTTGTATATGTATATTTAAATGCGCTATATTTATATTCCATTTTGGAATAATATTTTGCATATCCAAAGAAATAACCCATAATTATACCAAAGAAGGCATGAGCTGGTATTGTAAATAATGATCTAACTATTAATGTTGCAAAATTTGTATCCCATAAATAGAAGAAATTTTCTATTGTTGCAAATCCCAATGATACAAATACAGCATATACAATAGCATCATATATATGATTAAATTCTTTATTATGCCATATCATAATATATAATATTAACCATTTACATAATTCTTCTATTAATCCTATTTCTCCAAAACTAATTAAGAATATTTTATATGCTTCTAATCCTGGATTTTCTTCTATTAAAAATGGTAAATAATATTGATATTTAGCTGCTAAAAATTTAGTTAAGAATAAAGATATTACACCACCAATAAATGTTAGCATTAATAGCTTTACAGGTTCTTTTTCTATTTTATCTTTAGCGTATATAATATTTAAAATTAAATATACTGGAATCAAAGATAAAAATACAAGTATTATATTCATAGAATCCCCTTTCTATAAAAATTAAAGTAACTTTTGAAGTTACTTTAATTTACTTATTAACCAACTCTATTTACATTGTTAGTTACTAAAGCTGAAGTTATTGTTCTTGTACAATTTGTACCAGCTAATGTATATCCAGTTTTACAGCTGTATGTTGCTTTTGCTGCTACTGTAACTGTTTTTTGACATTTATTATTTTTTAAACTATATCCGTTTGGACAATATTTATTTGTATTAACAGTTTTTGTAATTTTCTTAGTACATTTTTTACCTTTTAAATTATATCCTGTTGGACAACTATATTTTGTAGTTGCAGATACAGTTGTTTTACCTGTACATATGTTACCACTTAATGCATATCCTGCTGGACATGAATTTTTAATTGATGCATCAAATATATCATATTTCATACAGAATCCACCTGAACTTACATATGGACATGAAGCTTGATCTGTAACTAATACTGCTCTAAAGCAAATTCTTGTACCATTATAACCTTCAATTAAAGTATAACTTTCTGGACAAGTATATCCATTTTGTACAAATGGTACTGTAGATACTTTTTCACATCTTCTTGTTGTTTTATTTAAAGTATATCCACTTTCACATTTGTATGTGACTGTTGCATTTTTCTTATCTGTTCTATAACATGAATTTCCTGATTTTGAATATCCTGTTGGACATTTAAATGTTGAAGTTGGTTCTTTTGTTTCAACTTTTTGACATTTGTTTTTATTTAAAGTGTATCCATTTGCACAACTATATTTAACAGTTGCTTTAATAGTTTCTTTCTTGACACAAACATCTCCGCTTAACGTATAACCTGTTGGACAATTTATATCTACAACAAAATCTTTAATTACTTCATTTACAACACATTTTCCATTTGCGTCTTTGGTATATCCATCTGCACATAATGTACATTGTCCATTTGCATCTTTCTTGTAACCTTTTCCACAGATTTTTTCTATTTCTTCAATTAGATTGTTGTCTGTATCATCTATAGTCTTTTGAACACATTTTCCATTTGCGTCTTTAGTATATCCATCTGCACATAATGTACAATTTCCTTTTTCATCTCTTTTATAACCTAATCCACAAATTGTTGGTTCTAATTCATCTATTATAAAATCTTCAATTTCAACACATTTTCCATTTACTAATTCATATCCTGATTTACATATAGGTCCTACAGGTTTTAATTCATCAGTTATTTCAGGTTCTAGAACTTGTTCAACACATTTTCCATTTACTTCTGATTTACCTTCTGGACAAACACATTTTCCATCTTTTTCAATATGTGAACTTTCACATACTATACCAATTTCCGCTTCATCTTCTACTTTTGTAGCGTTTATTGTTTCAGTTTTAACACAACTTGTTCCTGATAATGTTCCAGATGAACATTTATATTCTGTTTTTGGAGCAGTTGCACATTGCATTCCACTCGAACCATATTTTGTCCATCCACTTGGGCAACTATAACTATATTCTATAGTAGCTGCTTTTATACATTCTGACCCTGATGTACCATATTTATTCCATCCTGTTGGACATGTATATCCTACTAAATTCTTTTTCTTTTCAGTTATACATTGCATTCCACTTGAACCATATTTTGTCCATCCATCTGGACAACTGTAATTATATTTTGGTGTTGCTGCTTTTATACATTCTGACCCTGATGAACCATATTTTGTCCATCCACTTGGACAACTATAACTATATTTTGGTGTTGCTGCTTTTATACATTCTGACCCTGATGAACCATATTTTGTCCATCCACTTGGACAACTATAACTATATTTTGGTGTTGCTGCTTTTATACAATCATATTGTCCATATCTATTCCATCCACTTGGGCATGAATTATTTGTTGTTGGTTTTTTACAGCTTGACCCTGATAATGTTCCTCCTGATGGACATGAATAACTAGAAATTGTTCTTGTTGCTGCTTTTTTACAATTTGTTCCTGATACTGATCCTCCTGATGGACATGAATAACTAGAAACTTTTCTTGTTGCTGCTTTTTTACAATTTGTTCCTGATACTGATCCCCCTGATGGACATGAATAACTAGAAATTGTTTTTGTTGCATTTTTTATACAGTTATTCCCACTTGGAGTTGATCCTGCATAACACATACTACTATATTCATATTTTGGTGTTGCTGTTGTTTTACAGCTTGTTCCTGATAATGTTCCTCCTGATGAACATACATAATTACTTTTTCTTGTGGCGTTCATCACACATGTACCATTTGTTAAATTTCCTCCTGAACAAGAGGTTTCTCTAGTTGCCGCTCCTAATGTTACAGTTCTAGTACATTTTGTACCATTTAATTTATATCCCGATGGACAAGTATAGTTTCCTTGAGCTGTATTTCCCATTATACTTCTTAAATTTATTTTACCAGTTAATATTAATACAATTGCACCTACTAAAATAATACCTGCAACTGCACCTAATATTATTTGATTTCTTTTGTTTTCAAAAAATTTCGACATTTTGTAAACCCTCCAAACTAACTTTCTAATCCTGAGATTATATTTTGTACGCTACTTTTATTATTTTTTGATGTTTCTACTTGGAAATAAGCTGTTCCTATTTTTAATATAACAACATAATTATCTGTATTTTCTGCTTCATATTTAGCATAATTTTCATTTTCAACTTTTGTTAATTCTGTTAAATTATCATATTTACCATCTACTAAACTTAAATTTGTATTATAATTACTTGTTGCTGCTGCTACATCATTGAAATTACTATATATAATTTCATAATTTCTATTAGTATTAAAGTAAATATAACTTGCATTTTGTTTTGTATCTTTTAAAACTGATGATAAATCATGTTTTGATAAACCATTTTGTGTCATTTTTTCTTCTACTTCTAAAGTTGTTATTTCTTGTTTATATCCTGTTTTTTTATTTTCTTCTTTTCCAAATAGCATATTATCTAATAAAAAATAAGCTCCTATAAATACTGCTATTATCACTACTATTATTACCACATAAAGTATTTTTTCTTTTCCTTTATTCACTATACCACTCCTATCCTCTATATAACAGAATACCAAAATTTGATTATTTTTGCAATATTTTTTAGGAAAAATTTGACTTTTATTTATTTTATGCTATTATATATAACGTTCGAAAGGGGAATTAACATATGCATGAGATAAAACTATGTTTTTATGATGATTGCGCATCTTATGAATCTGATAAACAATTTTATGAAGTAGATAAAGAAGATATTATAGATGATATATTAAAAATTAATCATTATTCTAGTATATTTAAAATTAAAAAATCAAATAAAAAAACGATGATTACTTATAGAATAAATTCAAATGATTTTGATATAGTAGCAATTTTTCCGAAAAGATATATTGAAGAAAATGATAAATATTTTACATTCTTTAATAATTTAGCAAAAAAACAAACAAAAAGAAAAATTACTTATGCTAATATTGCATTAATTTCTTCTGTATTAGCTATTGGTACTTGGGAATTAGCAAAAAGAGATTTTAGTATTGATCAATTAAGAAAAGATATTAAATTAAATAAAATAGAAAAAGACGAAGATTATGCAATTGAACAATTAGATAGAGAATTAAGAATTCATACTTGTAATGAACAAACTGATGAAGGTGTAATATATCCAGAATATGATCATGATTGTATTTTTGGAGATGATAAAACAACTTTTTTAAGTGATAGAATTGAAGATTATTGTGAAAAATATTTATCAAATGATGAACAATTTATAGAAAAAATAGAACAAAAATTTAAACTATTATATAAAGATGATTTAGAAGAAGCTAATAAAATTGATTTAAATGAAGAATATGATAAAGTTAAAACTAAAAAATAAAGTATTAAATAATACTTTATTTTTTTATTTATTCTTCAATACATGCATTTAATAATGTAATTATACTTATAAAATCATTATCACTTGTTTTTTCTATAAATTTTAATTTTCTTGTTTCGTAATCTATACTTCTTATATGTTCACATAAAACAGATCCTTTTATATTTTTAGTATCTTCTAGACGATAATGTGTTGGGAATTCTTTATCATTAGATGTAATAGGACATACAATGACCATTTTAGTATTTTCATTAAAAATGTTGTTACTAATTACAACTGCTGGCCTAAATCCTGATTGTTCATGTCCTTTTGTAGGATTAAAATCTAATAAAACAACATCTCCTTGTTCAGGTATATATTTTTTTACCATATTTCTTTACCTACACTTTCGTCCCAAGAAAAATCTTTAGCTAAATTTTTCCCATTATATTCTTTAAATTTATCAGCTAATGATATCTTTTTTTTCTTTGGAATACTAATAATTATCTTATCATCTTCTTGTTCAATATTTAATATATCATTTGTTTTTATATTTAATGATTTTAAAATATTACTAGGTATTCTTATTCCATCTGAATTTCCCCATTTTTGAATTCTTATTTCCATCTTATCATCTCCATTTAATATAGTATATACATTGTTTATACTTTTGTCAATTGTTTTTTTATTATTTATTATACTTATTTTATTTAAATTTATTAAAATAAAACAGCTTAAAGCTGTTTTAAAATCCAGAACATTTACCACAATCCATATTACATACTTGTTCTTCTTCTGAACATGTATATTGTGGTGTATATGTATGTTTATAAATATGTTTATTTATAGTATGAGTATGTATTGGACATACATGTGGTACTTCATGATAGAATTCTCTTTCAATACATTTATTTATTGTTGGTTCAATTATTGGTTGTTCCATACAACAAGAATCCATGCTGTTCATACCAAATCCCATTTGTCTATCTTGACAACATTTTTTACCAAACATAGCATTTTCCCCCTTATCTAGTTTATAGTATGAAGTATAAAAAAAAAGGAGTGTGTAAACTCCTAGAATGGCATTTTCATATTTCCATTTTTCATCATTTTCATCATTTTTTTCATTTCTTCAAATTGTTTTAATAATCTATTTACTTCTTCAACATTTCTTCCGCTACCTTTAGCAATTCTTTGTTTTCTTGAAGCTTTAAGAACTTCTGGGTGACGTCTTTCATATGGTGTCATAGAAAGGATTATTGCTTCTATATGTGCTACTTCTTTTGGATCTATTTTTACATTAGTAAGTCCTGCTTTTTTAGCACCTGGTATCAATTTAATCAAATTTTCTAGTGGTCCCAATTTCTTTATTTGTTTAAATGTTTTTAAGAAATCTTCTAAATCAAATTTACCATTTTGCATTTTTTTAGCTACATCATAAGCTTCATCTTGATCTATTACTGATTCTGCTTTTTCAACAATAGACATAAGATCTCCCATACCAAGAATTCTTGATGCCATTCTCTCTGGATGAAATTCTTCTAAACCATCCATTTTTTCACTAACACCTATAAATTTAATTGGTACATTTGTTAAATGTCTAATAGAAAGTGCTGCCCCACCTCTAGTATCTCCATCTAATTTGGTAAGAACTGCTCCTGTTAATTTTAATTTATTATTAAATCCTTCGATTACATTTATAGCATCTTGTCCTGTCATACTATCTACTACAAGTAATATTTCATCTGGATTAATATTATTACTTATATTATCAAGTTCATCCATTAATTCTTCATCTATATGAAGTCGTCCTGCTGTATCTATAAGTACATAATCATAATTATTTTCTTTAGCATATTTAATAGCATTATTAGATATTTCTACTGGATTATTTTTTCCCTCTTCATATACTTCTATATTAAGTTCTCTACCTAATTGTTTTAATTGATCTATAGCTGCTGGTCTATAAATATCACATGCTACTAAAAGTGGTTTCTTTTTATGATTTTTTCTTAAATAATTAGCTATTTTAGCAATTGTTGTAGTTTTACCACTTCCTTGTAATCCTACTAACATTAGTGTTGCTGGATTACCTTTTGTATTTAATTCTTTTTGTTCTCCACCTAATAATTCTACTAATTCATCTTTTACTATTTTTACAAACATTTCACCTGGTTTTAAACTTTTTTTAACTTCTTCTCCAAGCGCTTTTTCTTTAACATTATTTATAAATTCTTTTACTACTTTATAGTTAACATCGGCTTCTAAAAGCGCTAATCTTATTTCCCTTGTCATATCACCAATATTATCTTCTGTTATTTTTCCATATCCTCTTATTTTATCTAAGGCATTTTGTAATCTATCTCCTAAATTTTCAAACATTTTATCACCTTTTAATATTGTATCAAAAAAAAAATAAAAAGACCATATTATCTTGATCTTTTATACTCATTTAAATCCTTTAATGTTATATCATTATCAAATTCCTTTGCTTTATATAAACTTATAGCAATTCCAGTTCCAAATAACAATATTGATAAATATATATTTGATATATCTAACATTGTTCCTAATCCTAAACTTGATATAAATGTCCCTATTATAAAATTATTTTCTATTTCTGATTGTTTTTCTTTTAAAATTTTTGAATATAGTTTTAAATATTTAATTTTATCTGCATCACTTATATTTAAATCATCCATATTCTTTATTAAATTATCTATTTTTTTATCATATATATCCATTTTATCTCCTTATAGTCATTCATACATTCTATTTATATTTTTGTTCATATTATAAATTAGGTGATTGTTATGCCAAATGGATGGAAAAATTGTTTTTGTGGTAGAAATAAATGGTTTACTTTATTATTAGTATTCGGAATTTTATTATTTTATCAAATTGTATTAACTTTTATTTTTGTAACTCGTTTTAATTTATTTTTATTGTATTTATTTGTTATTAGTATATTCTTTTTTTGTTTTAAAATATTCTTCTATTAGTTTTTCAGTTTTATATATTATATCTACTTTTTTACTAACTATCTTTGTATTTTCATATTCATTATCTATGAATTCTATTTTATCTGGAAGTGTAACTAATATAAAAAATAATAATATTTCTTCATTTAATAAAGGATAATTTTTTTCATATTCCTTTAATATTGATTCAAAATCAAATACTAGTGCATATTTTTTATATAACTTATATAAATCAAATATTGGAATATCTATTTTTGATTTATCCCAGCTTATTAAATAAGAATCATTATTTCTTATAAAATGGTCTAATTCTAAATTATTATGTAAAACAACGAATCGTTGTTTTTTTTTATTTTCTACAATTTCTAACCATTTATTTAATTCATTTTCACAATAATTTAAAGAAGCGAATATCTTTGATATATTACGTGCTAATAAATATTCGCTTGGCGACATATATACTTTATTTTCTATTATAGTTATTAAGTCTATATAATAACTTTTTAAATATTCTATATTGCCGCTTATATCTTCATATATTTTTTTATAGTCATCTTCATCAACCTCTTTATAAAATGTTGTTTTACTATGAAGTAAACTTACTAAGTTAATCATGTCTATTATTTTTTGTTCTTCTGGATAATCTATTTCTCTTACATATTCAGTTATTCTATATTCATCGTCTTCTCTTATTATTTTAGGATAATATCTAAAACTTCTTGAATTTAAATATTCATATATATTATTCTCATTTCTTTTTTTCTTTATAATTAATTTATTATTTTTTGTATTAACTAGTATTACATCTTTAATTTTTTTATATCCATTTGGTTTATATTCTCTTATTAAATCATTAATTTTCTTCATAAGTAACTGGGATTATAATTTTATCACCTAGTTTTATTTCTGATATATCGTTATATAATTCTAATGTTTCTTTTGTTACACTATATTTTTCTATAATACTTTCTAATGTATCGTTTTCTCTTACAATACATATTTTATATGTATTATATGTTTCATCTATATTTATATTATCAAATAAATTTGGTATTCTATTATCTTCTGTTTCTTCTTCAATACATCTTTCTTCAAATTCCACTATTGGTACCTCATCTTCTATTAATAATTCATTCATATCCATTATAGGTTGCTCCTTTTCTATTAAAATTTCTTCTATTTTATCCACTGATGATTCTATATTGATTCTTAAAACACTATTATTTACTATTTCATAATAAAAGTCTTCTATATCAATATCTGCATTATCCAATTTATATTTAGGATCAAATGCTACTTCAAATGGGATTTCATATAAAAAGTTTTCCGTATCTCTACTTTCGTCTGTCATTTTATATTCACCACTTATTATAAAGTCTCCTGATAATATATTTTCTTCTATTTTTAAAGTATGTTCAAGTGATATACTAGTTACTTCTGATAAGTTAGTTTTAAATATAATATCTTTTTTAAATGGGATTGTTTTTTTCATTTTTTTCCTCCAATCATTAAAACATATGAAAAAGGAAGATAATTTATTCCTTATCTTCCTTGATATATTCTTTTTACTTTTTCTCTTACTTTTTTTGTTGGGGTATTTTTAGAATCTAACAATTCCATAGTTCTTCTATATATTATGTCATCATCAAATATTGATGGAGCTAATTTTGTAAATTTATTAACGCATAAGTATAAATCATCATGATCTATATTTTTAGATTCTTCTTCATATTTTTTTTCATCAAACATATATAAATTAATTAGTTGTAAATCTTTATTGATAAGTGTATCTAAATCTAATGGTTTAATTATCAATTTCCCTTTAATTATTCCATCTAATCTAGTAGTATATTCTGATGTTATTATAATATTACTATATTCAGTCATACTATTTAATTTTCCGATATATTCATTATGTTTTTTTAAGAATTCTCTTTTTTGTTCTGGGGTAAGATTATCATACTTGTTATCTTTATATGCGTTCATTATCTCATAAGCTGCTTTTTTATTTTTTTCATCTTTTATTAGATTTTCATCTATTAAATAATATAAATTTACCATAATATCTTCACTTATATGTTCAGTATTTCTTCTTAAGATTGTACTATTATTAAGCATATTTTGTAAAACAATATAATCGTATAATGTTTTATAATATACCATACTGAAATTATTTTCTACAAATCTTTCTATACGTTTTAATTTATATATTAATCTTGAAGCGCCATCATAGTTTATATTTTTTTCTAATATTTCTATTGCTCTTTTGTTAATATCTTTATCTAAAAATAGTTCAGGAAATTCTATTAGAAATTTTTTTATTGAAAATACATAGAAAATTGTATCTAATATTTCTATATTTTTATTTATTAATGTATTTATTGTTACACTATCAAATCTTATGGAAGCTATCATTGATTCTTCATCTACAGTAACATAATCTAAGTTTTTTAAATAACTTGAATCAATCACTTTATAGAATGCTTCAAACAAATATATTTTATTATCTGTTTTTATATTTTTTATTTCTTCATAATATTTAAGCAATTCTTCTATTTTTTCTTTATTTTCCTCACTATTTTTATTTAAAAATTTAATCAAAATTCCTAAATTATCAGTAGCAAATTTTGGATAATGACCATAACTTATTTCTTCTAATAAATCTGATATACAATCTAAATTTATATCACTACTTAATTCTTTTACATCACAATCATCCAATTCTTTTATAAAATCTTGTTCAAATATCATTGCATCAATATTTATTTTATTAAAATATTTTACAAATTTTAATTCTTCATCAGTCATAATTACCTCCATAATAATTCAAATATTTCCATGTAATTAGATACTGGTATATATTCTATTTGTTTTTTTATTTCATCATCAAATTCAATTGTTTCTTTTAAATTATCTTTTGGAATTATAATTTTATTTATTCCTCTTCTTAAAGCTCCTATACTTTTTTCTTTTAATCCACCAATTTTTAAAACGTTACCTCTTAAAGTAATTTCTCCTGTAAAAGCAATATTATTAGCTATTTTTTTATTGGTAAATAAACTTATAATTGCGGTTGTAAGTGTAATTCCTGCACTAGGTCCATCTTTTTTAATTGCTCCTTCTGGAACATGTATATGAATATCGTATTCTTTGAAAGCTTTATAATCTATTTTAAATTTTTTATAATTTGCCTTTATATAACTAAGTGCTATTTTAGCACTTTCTTTCATAACATCACCAAGTGATCCTGTAAGAATTAAATTACCATTTCCTTTAAAACAATTTACTTCTATAGGTAGAGCATCTCCACCATATTTTGTATATGATAAACCAGTTACTACGCCTATATCATTTGTTATTTTTTCATCATATTCGTAATCTGGTTGTCCTAAATATTTTTCTAGTGCTTTTTCATCTATCACAAATTTATTAATTGCTATTTTCTTTTTTAATAATTCCGTTACTATTTTTCTAATAATTTTAGATATTACTCTTTCTAATTCTCTTACTCCTGATTCTTTTGTATAATTTCTAATTATTTTTAAAATTATTTTATCTTCTATTTCTATTTTCATACTTTCTATACCATGTTCTATACATATCTTTTTTATTAAATAGTTTTTAGCTATTTCTAATTTTTCAAATTCTGTATATCCACTTATTTCAATTATTTCTAATCTATCTCTTAGTGCTTCTGGTATATTTTCTATATAGTTTGCAGTTGTAATAAACATTACATCACTTAAATCAACTTCTTCTTCTATAAAATTATCACTAAAGTATTTATTTTGTTCCTTATCTAGTACCTCTAATAGTACACTTGCAGGATCTCCTTTTTGATCTTTTGTCATTTTATCTATTTCATCTATTAAGAAAATTGGATTCATTGATTTAGCTTTTTTTAGTCCTTTTATTATTCTACCTGGACTTGATCCTAAGTATGTTCTTCTATGTCCAATTATTTCTGCTTCATCATTTACTCCACCTACTGACATTTTAACAAAATTTCTTTTTAAAGCATTAGCTAATGAATATACAAATGATGTTTTCCCTACTCCTGGAGGACCTACTAAACATATTATTGGACTATTTACATTCTTTGATTTTTTTCTTACTGCTATATATTCTATAAATCTTTCTTTTATTTCTTTTAATCCACTATGTGATTTATCTAAATTATTTAATATATCATCTAAATCATCATTATCTTCTGTATAAGTAGACCATGGTATATTTATTAACCAATCTATATAATTTCTAATTACGCTTGATTCTGGTGATGTTTCAGGTGTATTTTCATATCTATTTATTTCTTCTTCTAATCTTTGTTTTATTTTATCGTTAATTTTTAATTTTTCTATTTCATTTTTTATTTTAATTATTTCATTTTCTTTTAAACTTACATCGTTTAATTCTCTTTTAATTTCTTTGATTTTTTCTTTTAATATATATTGTCTTTGATTTTCATCTATTGTTTGTCTTACATTACTATCTATTCTTTTTTCTATTTCGAACATTTCTTGTTCACTATATATATCTTCTAAAATTAATTTTAATCTTTCTTTTGAACTTGGTTCATTTAAGTATTCGATTAGTCTTGCTGGATCTGGTTGTAAATAAGAAATTACTATATCTGTCATTTTATCTAGTGATGTAATATTTGATATTAGTGATAAAACACTATTTGAAACATATGGTATTTTTTTTGTATGATATTCAATTTCTCTATATAGTTTTTTTATTAACGCATTTTCTTCTTGTTTTTCTAATTTTTCTTCTTCTACTTGTGAAACTATTGCTTCTAAAATGTCATCTTTATTATTCATGTTTAAATAATCTATAACATTTGCTCTTTTAAGCCCCGTAATTATTAATCTTGTTTTTCCATTAGGTAATTCTATTTTGTGACTTATTTTAGATATTACTCCTATTTTAGGTAATTCATTTAAATTTACATTTTCTTCTAATGGATTTTCATTACTTACAATTAGTATTTTATTATCATGAAATAGTTCTGCTACATCTATAATACTTTTACTTAAATCATTATCAAATTCTAGTTTTATATCATTATTTGGCAAAAGTACAATTCCTCTTAGTATGATTACTGGTAATTCTGTTTTAATCATAATTTTGCCTCCTTTAAAATTGTTTTTTATTATATCACAATAAAAAAAAAAGTCTATGTTTTTTTGACTTTTTATTTAAATATTATTATTGATAAATAGATAAATAATACTTCAAATATAAATGATAATATTGAAAGGGTTATTACATTTATCATACCGGTCTTTTTTTCTTCATGTTCTGGATACATGTTAAGCCCACCTGTAACATTTCCAACACCCATTTTTTTTGTTTTAGAAGTTATATTTTCTTGATTAGATGTTTCTTCTGTATTAACAGTTTGTACAACTTCTTTAAGTATTTCTTCTCTAAATTTTTTTAAATCTTCTATTCTTACTATTCTTTCGTTATCATCCATATTATTACCTTCTTTTTATTGCTATTATTATCCCACCTAATAATGCGACTATAATGTCTTTCATTGTATCATTTATTCCTGTTAATTCTACTTTTTGTGGATCGACATTAAATAGTATACTTGCAGCATATTCAAATACTTCCCAACTTAAAGCTATTAATGATACAAATCCTAATATAAATAATGTATTAAATATTGTTTTTTTCTTTTCTTTTATAAAGTTAATCGCTATATAACCAGTAAAAAGTCCTGATATAAAATGCATTATTGTATCATATGAATCTATCTTATCATATAAGTTTATTATTACTCCAAAAAAATATGCCAATACAATAAATAATAGATAAGTAAATTCTAATTTTATATCTAAATCAATTTTTATTTTTTTCAACAATTTAGGTATTAACATTACTGGTAATATCATTATTGTTTTTAATAAATCTAAATACAGCTTATCTTTTAAATAAGTTATAGCTATTATATAACTTATAAACGTTACTACAATAATTAATAAATTATTCAGTTTCCTCATATGTCAAATTCTCCATTTCAACTTCATTAATAGAATTAAATCTTTTTGTTATTTTTTCTGTTGTTGTATGAATTTCTTTAACATCTTTTCCTACTGTTTCTATACTTCTTGATAGTTTATCCCATCTATCTTTATATCTTTTAAATTCTTCATCTAGTAATCTTAATTCTTTATGAATTACTTTAGCATATTTATCTCTTTCTAGATTTTTAATTATTACTTGAATTGTTGTTAGTGTGCTTATTAATGTAGTAGGACTTGTTATCCATACTCTTTTTTTATAAGCATATTCTATTATATCACTATGATATGCATTAACTTCTGCGAATATAGCTTCTGCTGGTAAAAATAATATTGCTTGATCACTTGTTTCACCATTTATTATATATTTACTACTAATCGCATCTATATGTTTTTTCATATCTGATTTAAATAATTTTTCATAACTTGCTCTTAAATCTTGACTATTATTTTTATCTATCATATTTCTATAATTTTCAAGTGGAAATTTTGAATCTATTCCAACTAATCCTAATGGTTCTGGAGCAAATAATGCACAGTCTACTATTGTTCCATTTGATAATGTATGTTGCATTTTAAACACTTTATCATTTACTCCAAATACATTTTCCATTAAGTGTTTTAGATTTACTTCTCCAAATATTCCTCTTGTTTTTTTATCAGTTAATACACTTTGAAGTGATACTATATCTTTTGATAATGTATCTATTTTCTTTTGTGCTTCATCTATTTTTGATAGTCTTTCAAGTACTGATGTAAATGTTTTATTTGTTTTTTCAAAGTTTTTATCTAATCTTTCATTTACTGTATCATTAATAAGTCTTAATCTAATTTCTAATTTTTCATTTTGTTTAGTGAATTCTTCATTTATATCTTTTTCTAAACTACCTTTAAATTCACCTAATTCTTTTACTACGTTTGTTTCTATTTTTCCTATTTTTTCTATAATATGTGATTCATTTATTCCTTTAAATAATAGTATCACAATAAGTACTATTATTACTATTAATATTCCAATTATTACGTATTCCATACATCCTCCTAATCTATATCAAATTTATTTATAACTATTTTTGATAAAAAGAAAGCTATAAATAATATAATTAATAATTTTATAATTACTGTTATATCTGTTAGACTTTCTACAAGTGTTGTTCCTATAAATCCCCAGAAATATACTACTGATATTTTAGCTATTAAAGTTGCTAATAAAAACTTTTTATGTTCTATTTTTGATAATCCAGCTCCAATATTTATTGAAAATGCTGGTGTAAATGGTATTGCCATTATTACTACCAATTTAGAAAAACTTATATTACTTACAATATTCATAAGTTTTTTAGTTCTAGGTTTATCATCAATACTATGATAAAGTTTTTGACTAAATCCTTTTCTAAATATTAAAAAACTAACTTGACATCCTACTATGGTAGCTATCCATGATAATATAAATCCTGTAAAATTACCAAATACTATCATATTTAAAGCTATAAATACAGCAAGTGGTAATATAGGTATTATTGATTCTAAAATTATTACTGAAAAACCAACCAATAAACTTACAAATATATTATTATTTAATACTAAGTCTTTTAAGAATATTATTATATCTTGTATTATATCTTGCATTTTATGTTCTCCGTTCTATTATTATTATAATACAAATTAATTATTTTTAAAAGTAATTATAAAAAAAAGGAAGTTAATCTTCCTTAGTAAGTAACCATTCTTCATAACCACCATATATATTAGTAACTAAATATCCTTGTTTTAATAATATTTCACATGCTTTTTTACTTGTTAATCCACTTCTACAATATAAATAATATCTATTTATTCTATTTAAATATTTGTTAGGTTCTATTATCAATTTTTCAAACGGAATATTTATTGCATTTGGAATATGATTGTTATTATAACTCTCTATACTTCTTATATCTATAATATTAGCATTTGAATATTTTAATAATTCTCTTATTGATATACTCGGTATCATATTAACCACCCATTATATTATATGACTTAATTATTCCTATAATAAGTGATTTAGTTTATTATTATTTTAACTTTTACATATTTTTCTTAATTATTATCAATATAAAAACAACAGATAAATATCTGTTGCTTATTCTTTTACATAATTTCAAAAGTATTAAAATACACAAAACTATTCATCTTCATCATAGAAGAAATCATCAAAGAATTGGTCATCAGTAATTTCATCATCTATTTCTTCTTCTATTACTTTTTCTTCTACTTGATTTGGAATTTCTTCTTTATTATCAATAAATTCTATTTCTTCTTCTATTATTTCTTTTGGTTGTTCAATAACTTTTTCAATTACCGGTTTTTCCTCTAATTTTTCTTCTTTTATTTCTTCTTGCTCTTTCTTAGATTCAATATTTTCTTTAATTGGTTCAGGAGCTTTTTTATTTTTAAGTTCATTCTTTTTCTTTTCTTGAGCTTCTTTTTCTTTTCTTTCTTCTTCTTCTAATTCTGCTATTTTAGCATCTATTCTTGCTACTAAATCATCAACATTGAATCCACCTGATGGTTTCTTATTCTCTTTTGGACCAAATAATCCTGGTGGCGGAAATCCACCTGGCATTCCCATTGGAGATGACATCTTTTTATCACTAGAATTTCCATTTAACATATCATTAATTTTTTGTTCTCTTTGTTTTTCAACAAAAGATTTTAAATCAAATATTTGAACTGGTTGTTGTTTTCTTATTGGATATTCAGCTTCTTGTTTATCCATTCCCCAATCCATTTTAAAATGATATTTTAATTTAGTTTTAAATGGACGCATTCTAGATCTTAAAATAAGAGCTTCTTCTTCTTTAAAATTTTGTAAATCAGTTACTGTTATAAGTGGTCTAGAATCAGTCTTATCATCTTTTTTAGATTTTTCTTCTCCACACATTTTACTTATTTCTTCAAGTGCAGCAAGTTCTGTACTTAAAATATATATTGTATTACCACAGTTACCTCTTATAGTTTCAGCTTTTTCTTTACCATAAACATCATTTAATTGTGAAAAGTTTTGGATAATAAATGATAATTTAATATTTCTTGAACGAGCTGCTGATACCATTGCATCAACATCACTTAAAGGTGGCATGTTTGCAAATTCATCTAGTAAGAAGTTTGTTCTATATTTTAATTTTCCACCTGGATTTTCTTGAGCAACTCTAACAAGAGTTTCATAACATTGTTTTAAGAATATTGTAACTAATGAGTGATATGTTTTCTTTTCATCTTGTATTACTATAAATACGGCTGTTTTCTTTCTACCAATATCTTCCATATCAAAATCATTGTGAGCTAACATTTCAGATAATGTTTCACGTGATGAGAATAATTGTATTTTTTGATTAAATACAGATAAGATACTTCCTTTTGTATCATTTGGGGCTGTTATAGTTGCATTAACTTTTATACTTTCTGTAGAAGTTGTTGGTTTACCACTAAAATATTCTTTAATGTAATTTGTTCCACCTAATTTATTTTCTCCTACGGTTGCCATATAGTTAATACTATTTATATTTACTTCTTCTTCTTTAGCATCTTGGAATAATGCAAATGCAAGACCTGCAAAGTAATCCGCTGATGTATTTTCCCAGAAAGGATCATTTCCTTTATTATTTTCATCATAAAGGATATTTTTAGCTAAGTCTTCTAGCAACTCTATTGCTTTATCTTTATTACCTTGTTGATATAATTTATAAGGTATTGAAAATGGATTCCAACAATTACCTTTTTCTGGATCACGGAAGTTAAGTAATATTATATTATATCCTCTTTTTTCTAATTCTTTTGCTGTACCAACATATAATTCACCTTTTGGATCGGTTACAATCATTGATTCTCCAGCTTTTGCCATAGCATATATATATGGAAATGAAAAACCTGCTGATTTACCACTACCTGTAGATCCTATAATCATATTGTGATATCCACCAGTATCTAGCCATATTTCTTTACCATTATTATAAATTGGTATACCACCTTTTTCGATATTATCATCAGTTGGTTTAATGACAGTTATACCAGTTGATTTTTTCATTTCTTTATCTTTACACCATCTAGAATATCCTTTTTCATCTTTTTTACCTACAGCTACTCCTACACCTTTTTCTCTTTCAAAAAAGTAAGATGAAACACTTGCTACTGCAAATATTAAAACTGCTGTAAAAAGTATTAAAGCTATAATAAGTTTATCAGATGTAAAAATAGGAAAAGGATTCATACCATGTATTGTACCATCTTCAAGTATTGAAAATGCATTTAACACTCCTATAGATATGATATAAAAACAAAATATTATAAATATTACAAATATTATTATATCTTTAGCATCTGCTCTAAATTTTAATTTCATAAGAATCACTCCTAAAATGTATTATTCTTCTTTAATTTAGTAAAATAAATTGTTACTAATAATGTTATTATTACTAATAAAATTATAGTTATTATAATTCTATATTTGTAGGTATCAAATATATATTTTGATATTATATCATATCTTTTTTTATTTGATAAGTTAAATTCAATAGTTTTATTTTCTGTTTCACGATTAAATATCCATGTATATGTATTAGTTGCACTATCATATTTATCTGCGTTAGAATCGATAACTACATTATGAAATTGTATATTGACTCTTAATTCAGATAACATAGGAACCTCAGTGAAATCTGTAATATCAAACATCTGCTTACCATTATATATTCCATCAGTTTTAAATGAATATGTTTTTTTATCTTTTTCTATACTTATACTATTATATAATTGTTGAAAATAGGGAAGATTTTCAATTGATTCAAAATTAGAACTTTTTCTAGAAAAAATACCTTGAAGTTCATCTGAAGTAATAACAAATTCATAATCTATATTATTTTTTCTTAAAAATTCTTTATATGAAGTTTCTTGTGCATTTTTTATTTCTTCTGCATTATAACCTTCTTCTTTTATTTTTGAAATTAGTTTACTTACAGTCACATCTTCTATAATCTTTTTATCAGAAGTTACAATAATATTATAATCAACTGTACACCCTGTTAGTAATAAACATAATATAATCAAAAATAATACTCTTTTTTTCAACATTAATATCACGCCCTATAATTCATCTTTTTTTCTATATATAAATATAAATGATGTTATAAATATAACAATAATTAGTAAAATTATACCTATTATTATTCCTATATTATCGAAACTAAATTTTTTTTCTTTTTCAAATAATTGATCAGTATCATAAGAAAAATTTATTGTTTTTTGAATATCATTTTCTGTAAATATCCAAGTATATGTATTAGTTTTTTCATCATACTTATCAGCATTGTGCTCAGTTACTATATTTTCAAATTTTATATTTACATTTAATACATCTACTTCTTTTTCTACTTTTAAATCTTGTTCATAATTTTTAGTAACAAAGAGTTCTGCTAAATAATTTGTACCTGTATTTTTGAAAGTTTTTATTCCTTTATTAACAAATAATTCATAATCTTCAAAAAATTCATTATATAAAGAATTACTTAATAAAATTTCAAAATTACTATTTTTATTTATTTCTACTACTACACTATTGTTTTCATTTTTTATATTGTATTGATATTCATATTTATTTAATGTATTAGAAATTTGATTTTTTATTTCTTTTTTTATTTTTTGGAACTCTTTATTACTATTAACTTTTTGACCATTTAACATGATATTTTCATTGACAGTATTATCATTTTTTATTTCAACGTTATAATCAACTGTACACCCTGTTAATAATAAACAAGATATAATTAATGCTAATAATCTATGCTTTTTCATTATTACCACCACTTGTTCTAGAATATGCAATTGCGTAAACAAAGCAATCACTACAACTTCTTTGAGAACCAAATAAGCTATTTAATTCATCTATTGTATATTCACCTACATTACTTCTTTTACCAGGATCATTAAGTTTTACTTTATCACCATTTATTCCAACTAAAGCTACGAAATGTCCCGGAACTAATAATTCAACAGGTCTTCCAGATTTTAAAGCCGCAACTATTTTTGATTTTTTTTCTTTTAAACTAAGTGAAGAACCTCTTGGAAATAATACTTCTGCTTGCATATTATAATGATTAAGTGCTTTTTTATCTATTAATGCAGCATCTGTTATTGCTCCGCCTCCTGGATTATATGAATATTTTGATAATATTGAAACAACATTATCTGGTTTAATCCCCCCATCTCCATTTAATCCTGAAGCAATCATAGAGAATGATGTATATCCACATCCAGAAGTACAAATTGTATTATTTGCATAACATACTCCGTTACTATAATCCGCAGTATCGCATATTACTTTAGATGACCATACTCCATCACATTGATTGTAATATGGATAATCCCCAATCGCTCCTCCTGCACTTTTACATACGGAAGCACTATCAAATACTGATGTTTTGTTTCTTATTGCTTCAATTATAGGTTCAGGATCTATATAATTACCATTTTTATCTGAAATACCAAAATGTAAGTGTGGTCCTGTACTACCTCCAGTTGTTCCAACTTTTCCTACTTGTTGTCCACCAACAACATCATCTCCAACTGATAATGGGGTTGGTTCTACCATATGATAATTATATGTCGTATAGTCGTATGTTCCGTCTCCATCTATATCATGTCCAATATTAACATAGTTTCCTGCACTTGCTCCATATCCAGCAGCTACTACAGTACCATCAGCGATACTATAAATAGGTGTCCCACTTGCATACCCTAAATCGATCCCATTATGCATTCTTTGTCCACCACCTAATGGGTGATTTCTCATTCCAAATGGAGATGTTATAATAAATTTTTCTCCTGCTGCAATCTTTATAGGTGTACTTGTATTACAGCTTCCTTCTACAGCTGTATAATCACAATACGAAGATAAATTATATAATGTTAAATTTTTATAAATATCTCTTATCATAACTGCCGTATTATAATCACTTGTCTTACCAGGTCTAGCCGAACTAACATATTGTGGATATGCATCTGTTCCTGTTGCTGATAAAATTTCTTTAAATGTTTTACCTTCTGAAGCAAGTTTTTTCCAAAAGTTTTGTGCGTGATCTCTATATTGTGTTGCTGTTAATTGAGAACTACTAGTTAATGGGCCTTTCAAAGAAGTAGGTGCATATAAATAATTTGCTATTTCAGAATATGTCGTCTTTGCTTTTTGTAAATTTGTTTCATTAAGTGCTGATTTATAAAGACTTGCTCCACTTATATCAAGTTTATGTTTTGCTGAATAATACCAATAAGTCCCGCTACCGCGATTATACCACATACAACCTTCATATATATCACACCATGCATGTGCATATGTTGATGCTTTTAAAGTTATTTCTTTATTTGTATTATTATATCCAGCTGTTGCTAATGTATATGTTTTCGCTGTTATCATAGCAACTTTTGCATATTCTTCATAACCTTCTAGATAAATATATTCACCTATTTCGGCATATGCTACTCCTATAATATAATCTTCAAAACTTATTCCAGTATCAACGCTTTTTCCATCATCAAGTGTTAAATTAACTTTTGTTAAGTTAAAATCACAAGTTTCATCAAAATATCCACCACTTAAATCTTTTCCTGATCCATCATCACCTTCATATGCTTTCCATAATATTGGAATTAAAATCAATAATACAATAACCCCAACAATAACCCAAAAATATGGATTTGCAACTAAAGCCGCAACTAAAGATTTTACCCCTTGAGCTATTGCAGTTCCTGCTGCTTTTCCTGCTGATGCAATTGCTTGTCCAGCTTTTTGACCAAGGCCTTTACCTGCACTTTTTGCTGAATTAATGCCTTTATTTAAAAGGTTTGTTGATTGTCCATTTTGAATAGCATTTGAAGGTGAAGGAGTTGATTTTGGTGCTTCAACTCCTTTACTCATCGTATTTGCTTTTCTTTGATTTAATCTATTGGCTGTATTTTGGTTTTGCTTATTTTGATTTCTTAGGTCACGTAATTTATTCTTTACATTTTGATTATTAAAATCATATTGTGATTCATTATACGAATCTTCTTCAGAATCATCATAAAAACTTTCTTCATCAGACTCATCATAATCAAATGTTTCTTCAGAATCATCGTATTCTTCTGATTCTTCATCATCTATATTTTCTTCATCTGATTGTTGTTCTAATTCTTCTTCTAACTCTTCGTAATCTTTATTATCCAAAATACCACCACCAGACTATTTTATTATAATCCTCCTCCTGAACCAAATGAATCTAATTCTTGTTCAGTTGCGATAACTTCAATTTGCATTCTTCTACTACCACATACAAATAAAGCTTCACCTTGATTATAATGTTTAATATTTTCTTTTTCATTATCATTTAAATCTATTAATTTAGATAAATCTTCAACAGCTTGTTTTTTTAGTCCCATAACAAGATAATATGAAGCATTATCAAATATTGCTTTACCTTGTGTAATAACATTAGGATCACTAAAGTCACTTGGTTGTTGAGTTATTATGATTGTACCTGTGTTGTATTTTCTAGCACGTCTTTGAATTTGCGCTAAGAAATCTGCTCCTAGTGTATTATTACCTGATAATAATACGTGAGCTTCATCTACTGATAAAACAGTATCTATTCTTTTATCTAATGTAAGTCCCCATGCATATTTTAATATATTGAAGAATAATGCATTTCTAATATTAGCATCTGCATTCATTAATTCTCTGATATTAAATACTATAAATCTACTTTTAGGTTCTATTGTTGTATGACCATCAAAATAGTATTTTAATTCTTTAACAAGAGGTCTTATTTTCATTTCAAGAATTTCCATCACATCTTTTTCATGTGTTTTTTCAGTCATTGATGCAAGTCTTCCTCTTATAGTTGCATAAACATCTTTAAATGTTGGATAATCTTTTGATTTGAATTTTGTAAAATCAGTTTCAAAATTCATTCCAAATCTTCTATATGTTTCTGTTACTATTTCAGTAAACATATTTAATACATCTTCTGTTATTGAAGGATCATAGTATTTCATAAATGCTTTTATACTTTGAAGAGTTCTTGTAAGAACTGTATATCCTAGTCCACCTTGTATTTCATCTTCATCGGCATCTATTACTACTTCAAGTGGATTTATCATACCGAATTCTCCACCTTTTCCAAGATCTATAAAGTCTCCTTTATATCTTCTTGCCATTCCTTCTAATTCACCTTCAGGGTCAATTGCTACTAACTGACAACCATTTCTAATATGTGTTCTAAACATTATTTTAGCAGCAGTTGATTTACCACTACCTGATGTACCTAATATAATTAAATTTGCATTATTTCTATTGTGTTCTTTTTTGATTTTATATAAAAATTGATTAAATAGAATTACTCCTCCTGAGAAGTCTACTCCTAATAATGTTGATAAACCTGGATCTTTTATACTATCAAATATAAAAGGATACATAGCTGCGATTGTAGGAGAAGGAATAGGAATTCCTATTCTATTTTCTATTTCTTGATCTTCATATATAGGTAACATTGATTTAAATATATTTTCTTGTTCAAAACGTAGAGGATATGCTTTCATTTGCATAGCTTCTAAGTAATTTCTTACTTGCATTTTTTTATTATTTAACTCTTCTTCTGAATTTGCAGTTATCATAATGTGCATTTGAAAATCAAATATTTTTGCTTGTGATGCTGCAAGTTGAGTTATGAATACTTCTAATGATTCATAATCTTGTCTTATTCTTTCTTGATAAGTTAAATCTTTTTCATTTTGATATCTTTCTTTTAAAGAAGCAACTTCTTTATTTAACATTTTTCTTAAAATTGAAAAATCTACAGGAATATGTTTGATAACTACTTTTATACCAGACATACTTGTTAAATTTGATAAGTATCCTGGAGTTATCATTCTTGGATAAGATATAACTGTTAATATTGTTGCATATTTATCACTTATTATAAAACTGCTTGGTTTAAATTCTAAACCTTTAGGTGCTAATTGTGCTTTTAAATTCATCATGCAAATACACCCCCAAAGTTAACAGTTTGTCCACCATTTAAGAAATTATCTAATATAACTCTTAAATCATCGTTTGTTACTTGGTGCGAATTTAATCCAGCATTAGCAAACATTGTTATTAATTGTCTTAATCTTTTATTAATAACTTCTGTATCTTTATGTCTAAATAGTAAGAAATATTCTGTATCAACAACATTATTATTTGTAAAAGTATTTGCTTTTTCTATATCTTCCATTATCAATTTTCTTGTTACTTGATCATTTGTTTTAGCATATAACAATTGTAATTGTGATAAGAATACATTTATATCTACAGGTCTATCTGCTGCTATTACCCAAAATTCATAATCAATAACATTATAAACATTTTTTAAGTTATCAATTACAGCGAATTGAGTGTTTGCATCAGATATAAATATATTTCTTGGCATTATCTTTAATCCTGTTAATTTTTCATTATTTTCAAGAGTTATCATTCCATTAGTAATACTTTTTATTGGAACATATTGTTCAGTATATTTACTTTTTATCGTCTTCTTTGAACTCATCTTTCACACACCAACCTTTCCAAATGAATCTTTGTCTTGTTGTAAAGAAATTCCATACCGATATTAATAAAGTTAATACATTATGATAGTTAGGAACTGGGAATACTAGAAACCCAGTTACTACAGCAGGTAAACATATTAATATAGAAATAATATAATTTCCTGGTGGTATAATTGCCATCATTAATAATGAAAAACCTACTCCACTACCAAATAAAATTAAATCAAATTTATTGAACAATCCAAAATATAATTGTGATTTTTTTGAATTGGCCGGTATTAAAAAATTATTATTCATTTATTTTCACCCACTTTTTATTTTATTAACCTCTTTCATCTACATTTGATTTTGCAGAACCATAATCTTGTTGAGGTGCTGGATCAATTCTGTAGAATCTTTCTCTTTGTGCTTTTTCCTTCTTAAATGTATCAATATCTTTATTAATAGATGAAATATCATTACGTATTTCTGCTTCATTTTTTCTATGTTCTTCATAACGTTTAATATTTTCAATATCCACTTTATATGATTCTATTTCAGATTCAGCAGATTCTATTTTTTGAATATGAGTATTGTATGCTTCAATCTTATTGTTCATATCAAGTTCCGCTTTATCCATATTATCTTTTATAGATTGAATAGTAGAAGTTGCATTATTTAACTGTGTTGTATATCCATTTAACTCATTTTCAAACGTTTTTCTTTGATTTTTTAATTTTTCTAATCTATCACGTGCTGCCATATCAAAACTTCCAATTCCTTTACCAACCAATTGTTCTTGTTTTAAAATTTCAGCATCTAAATTTGTCATATTATTTTTACATTTATCATAGTTTGTTTGAATTGACTTTTGATTTTGTATTGCATTACTATATTGTGTTTGATAATCATCATATAATTGTTTTGCAGCATTACTTTCAGCTTCGATACCAGATGTTTTTGCTTTTAATTCATCAATAGATGTTTTTTTTGCATCTATTCTTGATTGAGCAGTACTTTTCATGCCATTAATATCTTTTATGTCGTATCCTTTTGCCATTAAATCAGTTGCTAATTGTGAAGAAAAGCTTTCTGAAATATTTAAATCTGAATTTTTTGCATTTAATTGTTCATATCCTTTTTTAATATAATCTTTTGTTTCTTGAACAGGTTGTTTTCCCATTTTAGGCATTAATAATGAAACCGGTGTCATTCTTCTAAATTCATTTCCGGTTAAATTTTTATATGATTCTCCCATTCCTTTTCCAAATGATGCTTTTTTATTTCTAAATCCTGTCCCTGCACCGCTTAAAGCACCTAGTGCAACACCTTTACCTACAGCACCAATTTCTCTTCCAGCTTTTGCACCGGCTAGAGCTCCTCCTGCTGCTCCTGTTATAGTTCCTAATCCTCTACCTATTCCATTCATTAGTAAATCTCCGCCTACTGCATCTTTTCTTATTCTTTTAAATGGATTAAGTTCAAATCCACCGTCTAATTTCATTCCTGGTATTAATTCTTCTAATAATTTAGGTAATTTTTTAGCAAACATAAGTGTTCCTATTATTACAATTATTTGCATAACTGTACCTGTATTATTATCATTATTAATAATTTCATTACATGCAATACCTGTAAAATAAATTACAAAATCTAAAATTCCAATTCTTATAAATAGACTTCCCCAAACAGAGAATAATTTTTTAAACCAATTTCCTAACATTTCAGAATCTTTTCCTTTAGGACTAACATATGAAATGATTGGAATAGGTGCAATTAATTGATAGAAGAATAATGTTAAAGCTCTTATAACAATATCAAAACAGAAAGATATTATCATTAAAACTATAACAATTCCAACAACTAATGCCCATATATAGTTGAATTCAATATCAAAATCTTCTTCATGAAGCGCATCCCAATCTCCACTTACAGAGTTATAAATTTTATGTTTTAATAATTCAGAAGCATTATTAGGATCTTTCTTTATATTAGTAATAATTTCTGATGTTAATTTACCTTTATCTGTTCCTGTTGTTGCTAATGAACTAGTAGATGTTCCACAATAACCAACTTCATAAAGATTTGGCATTTGTTCTTTTGCATCATCTACACCAGTTGCTATTTGATAAAATGGTCTTAATGCCATTACTGAAAAATTATCACCTTTTGAAAAACTTAAAACAAAATATTCATCATCACATTTATCACTCATTCTCGTTGAATAAATCTGTTTCTTTTCGCCATTATCTTCATATTCAAACGAAAGATTAATACTTGTATTTGATCCTAATATAAAATTGGTAACAACATCATCATTAATAATTGTAGATTGTACATCCTTTAAAAAATTAAATATTGGATTTATTGAAATTAATAAAGCTACTGAAATTATAACTCTACTAATTAATTTTCCTCCACCTTTACTTTTATCAGTAAAAGAATCTGGATCTATAAGATAATTCATGACAGATAAAGTTAATTTAAAAATCATAAATATAATCATTATAACAAAAATTCTTGATGTAAAATCATCTATTTGTTCTCCTAGACCAAAATCTAAGTTAGCTAATTTATACATTCCATCAATAAATTTTGCTATACAATAGTATAAGAATTTATTAACAGCTCCAAATAAATCACGAATTGCTTCTTGGAACTTTAATGAATTCAAAGTAAATATTAAATTTTGTTCCAAAATAATACCTCCTCCCTAAATTTAAAATATATTACAAACAACATCAGCTAATGTTTCTTTACTATTTATGATACCTGCTAATTTAAACACTAATTCTAGTAAGAATGGTATAAATAACACTAATATACCAATAACAAGTCTCATAGCAAATTTCTTTTTAGCTTTTCCCATTTTTTCATCTTCACCTGAAAGAACTACCCCGGTAAAATCAATTATTGAAAAAACTACTATAATTAAAGGTACAATATATCTTAAAACATTAAAAATCATAGTTAAATATTTAGTAAGACCACCTAATCTTTCGCAGGCTGTCATTTCTTTTATTTCTGGTTCAAATGATGCAGTCACTAATAATGAGAATGAATAACTATTATTACCACTTTGTTTTGTTAAATAAAAATTTTCATTATTTACACCTTTAGAATATATATTTTTTGGGCATTCATCACCTAAATCATTTATTGTAAAATTCATTTTTGGTGTTCCTGGCCCCATAGATGCAGACATAGTTAACTCAATATAATTAGTATTTTTATTATATTTTAATGTAACATGGTTTGCTGCTGGTTGTATATTATCATGTGAATAACTACATATTTTATTTCCTAAATCTTTACCATCTCCGCCTTGTTCAATAGTATGTCCTTCAAAATAATAATGTCTAATTAAATGCCCACAATAATTATCTCCACAAACGACATCTTTAACACGTTCTTTCCATTGTTCTAATTGTTGTCCTTTATAAATATCATATGTATAATTTGGATCATCGTTTGTTTGATTATCAATTTCATGTATTTCAGGAGGACAACCATTAGCAAAATCAGATGCTGTTATATATTGTCCACTACTTGCTTCTATTCTATATACTCTCCAATCTCCATTTCCTGGAATATATTCACTTACTTCTTGATTTGTAGCATAGTTATAATATGAAAAGTTAGCGACTCCATTTTCATATTTTAGTTGAATATACACTGGAGATTCATAGTTACTATTGTAATAATAACATACATATTTTTCTGCTGCTTCTACGTTTTTTGTAGCAAAAAACATACATAAAGCCATTAAAACTATTAAACTTATTTTTTTTATACTAAATATTTTTTTCATAGTGCACCTCATTTATTTAAAATATACCACATACATTATAACATAAAAAAAAACAATAGAAAAGATTTTTCTATTGTTTTTATTTTTTTATTTAGCACATGAATCTTTACTACTAATAAAACAAGATATACATGCTGCGGTATCGTTTTTATCAACATTTCCTCCGCCATTATCAGCTTTTGCTAATTGACCAAATAGGAATTGAACTAATGCTACTACGAAGAATATAACAACTGCATAAATAAGTCTTTTGATAAGTCTCTTTTGAGCTTCTTTCATTTCTTTTTCTTCATTTGCCATAACAGCTTTCGCCATATCTAACATACCTAATACAACTAAAATTATAGGCACAACAACTTTTAAAATTGTTACAAATGCACGAATTGTTCCAGGTACTATAGGATCGATATCAATTGAACATTTTGCTGCTGCTAATAAATTTAACATATCCATATTCTAACCCTCCTCTTAGATTAATAGATGTCTTGCATCTAACAACATAATAATACATTATTTTTCGTTATTTGTCAATGTATTGTGTCAATATTTGACATTAGTTTATCTTTGGAAAACCTAACTTATTCAAAAACTCTGCTAATTCTTTACTATATTCTGCCCTTTCATCTAAAGGTGGCATGTTATAGAAAATTTTTAATCCAGATTCATATTCAAAATCTGTAACATCTTTTTGTTGTAATAAGCTTTGGTTTAAAATAACTTTTTTTCCTTTTATATTACTTAATATTTGAGGATTAACAATCATTAATCTATTTAATTTAACCATTGATGGTTCTATTAAATAAATAATCTCATCACATAATCCTAAAGCATTTTCACTATTATTTATATCAAGTAATATGATATCTTTTTCTTTGTTTTTATTAATTAAATTACCTATACCACTATTAGTTGCTGATAAAAGTTCTCTATCATTAAAAAATCTAAAATCTGATTTTTCTACTTCTATAGCAGCTACAGAATAATATTTTTCTAACATTTTTTTCATCATATAAGTTAATGTTGTCGCACCTGTTTGTTTAGTAACATTTTTTATTCCTATTACTCTATTTGTTTTAACAGGTTGTGCTACTTCTACATATCTATCAACATAAACTGTATTAGTTTGTCCTTCAGGAGCTACTGCTGTAACTAAAGGTGTTTCAATTATATGTAAATGTGCAACATCTCTATATGTGTTTGGACTGTTATATAAATACATTATTCCTTCTAAATTAGTAGTAAAGTTATAAATTCCAAGTGATATTAATTTTGACATAAATTCAGGAGAAATAGTATTTGAATCTTCATCAAGAACTAATATTACTTTATTCATATCTAAAGATAAAGAAAGTTTTTGAACAGTTCTTATATCTTTATAATCTTTTAATGCTGTTATATCTAATATCATTTTTTGAAAAAAGAAATTTCTAAAATTTTCAACTAAATCATCAACATTAAATTCTCCATTTAATTCTTTTATTATTTCAACATTTAAACTTGATAATAATTGTTGTTTTTTATTTGAAACAATTACGTTCACACTATTCACCCCTTAACTTTAATTAAAATCATTAAAAGTTCTTGTTTCCCCTTCTACCTTAAACTTTAATGAGTTCCCTATAATAGGAAAATCAAATTTCATATAAGTTATAACTTTATAATATGGTTTTGTTGAACTACCACATCCATATATACAAGCTTCATAACTTCCTTTATATATATTATTACCACAGCTATTACCACCAGTATTAATATTTGGACAGGCTTCATTAATATCTGTTCTTCTAACATTATAACCTACGTCTTTAAAATAAGCATCTAAGTTATTTTGTAATTCATTATTTAAACTCCCATTTTCTTCAATTGGTTTTAAATTTCCATATTCTTCTAATTGATTAATTACATAATTTTTCAATCTATAAGATTTAGAATAACTAATTGAACCTACAAAAAAAATCATTATTATAGCGATAATGGAAGTCATCATTGTCATTACAAGCGCATTACCTGTTGCTTCTCTCATAATTTATCCCTCCTACTCACTAAAATAATAAATTGGTTCAGTGGTTGTTTTTACAGGAAGATTTAAAGTTGCATTAATAATTGGTATATTCATATTTAAATATGTTATTATTACATATTTAAATTTTCCTGTATCATCATTAGTATCTTGTTCATAGACACAGTAACTAAAATTTGATTGTTCACTAGTAACATCAGTTTTAACTAAAGTTCCATATTTACTATTTTTGTCACAACCTTTTTTGTTATTAACATATCCTAAAGTTGTTAATTTTCTATTTATTTCTGTGATTGCTAAATCATTATAACCTTCATATTTTTCAATACTATCTGATATAGCATTATTAACTTTATAAGCTTTATAATAATTTAAAGTGGCCACTAAAAAAGCAAAGGTAACCACTATAAATATAACAATCAAATTAATTGTAAATGACATTCCTACCCCTTGCTTCATTTAGTTTACCTCCTAATATTTTATTATGTTCCTGATGTTGTTCCAGTTCTTTTAGCACAAGCAGATCCTGTCCAATATTCATCGCTTGCACATCCATGGTTCATCGATTCACTATTATTTTTTACGCTATCCATTAAATTATTAACAATAATAGTCCCAACACCTAAAACGATTGCTATTAAAACTATTGTAATTACTGTCATATTTGCTTCTCCTGCTGCTTCTTTCATTTTCTCACCACCCTTATTTTAATATCTATACATTTTTATTATAACTCTTTTTATTTATTTTATCAATATTTTGTGTAAAGTATTTTACATACTCATCATATTCATCATTGCAAATAGTAAAAGAACTAATATTCCTCCACCTGTTGCAAATAACATCATCATTGTTTTCTTTTCCATTGATTCTAGACGAGCTTTATATTTATCTTCACGCATTTTATTTTGAAGTGAAGATACGTTTTTAGAAAACATAACTAATTGTTCTTGTTTACTTTCTTGAGCTCCTAAACTTAAACGATATAGAAGTCTCATCATTCTCATTGAGTCCTTAACTGGATATTCTTTAGCAAAATCCATATATGGATCTATACTAGAATCCCCAGATTCGATTTTATCTATTAATTTTTTTAGTCCTGATTTAAATATTTCTGGTGCAGTTTCAATACTTCTAGCAAGTGCTACTGGTACTGTATAATGTTGCACTAAGATTTCCAAACTTTTTAAGTAATATGGTAACATTTGATTTATCTTTGATAAATTTGCTTTATAGTAATTTTGTAGTTTTGTATAAGGTGATTTAAATGTTACTGCTGCTAATATAAATGCAATTAGTAAGTTTATGAATGACATATTTGTAAATAAGAAATATGCTAATGCTGCTACAAATACTAATACAGCATTTTTGATTCTATCATTAAATAATTTATTTACATCTAAGTCTTCTCCACCATATCTAACGTTAAGTAAGAAAACATAATCATCTTCCATTAACATTTTAAAATATGGTTCTACATCACCTATAAATTTCTTTGCATCAATTCTATTTGTATATATAAGTACAAATATCATGATACCTGCTATAGCTAAAAATTCCATTATTCAGCACCTACATTCTCATTATAAAATTTTTCACCATTTAATAAGAAATAAGTATTTATTATTATTATTAAATGAAGTAAAAGTTTAACTAAAATATTACTATTTACTAATTGGATATAACTTTCTGGACTAAGTAAGAATTGAACTAACATAACCATAAGATATAATATTACACCGAATGTAAGGAATTTCTTATGGAATGTTGCTCTATCTATTCTATCTCTATAAACAGCTTCTACAAGCATGTCTATATCCTGACTCATATTTTCAAGTGCATCACTTGAGTTTTTAGAACCTTCATTTGTTATTTGTAAGAATAATTGATGTGTATTCTTAACAATATAGAAATCATATTTTTTATTAAAGAATTTAATTGATTCATCAACTGTACCATTATCATAAGCCATATCTATCATAAGTTTTACATCGCTTCTTACTGGGTCTTCTAATACTCCTGATTCATATACACCTTCTAAGGCTTTTACGAACGCTTGAGTAGTAGCAAATTCCATAATTACGTTTGTTGTATAAACTTGAATTTGTTCAAATATAAATTCGCTATATATTCTTTTACATCTAAGATATTGTAAATATGGAATTACTGATACAGCTATAGCTGCGTATATGATTGAAACAATTAAACTATAGAAATACAAGTATGTAACTACTGCAGCTCCTGCAGCAAATACTGATGCTTGTATTAAATATTGTTTTTTTGTATAATCTTGACCTAATTCCTTTACTTTTTTTCTAACTTCTTTATATGAATAAGGAGCGTATTTACCATAAATACTTTCAGCATTTGTTGAAATATATTTATATACTTTTTCCCCACTACTATTTCGATAAGAAATTACGAATACTGCTACTAATGCAATAAGTAGAAAAATTACATATTCCATTCTTTACCTCCTTTATTCTGTTTTATTTCCTTGGTTTGCATAAGGATTTACATTATAATTAACTTGATTATAACCAACATTTGGATTCATTTGTCTATTTGATGAATTATTAATTACTTGTGTATTTTGATAATTTGTTCCATTATTAATAGTTTGTCCAACATTGTTTGAAATATTTGGTATTGGATTTGATCTTACCATATTTTGACCATTCATATTATTCATTTGTGGTCTTATTGTATTATTAACATTTCCATTATTTTGAATATTTGGTTGAACATTTTGTTGAACATTTAAATTATTTGTAGGAACTTCACTAATATTAGGTGTTTCAAAATCTTCCGGAGGTTCAATTTCTCCTTCTTCTATTTCGTCTTTTGATAAAATTACACCTTGTGCATCTAAGTAATCTATTAAATATTTAGATGGACTTTTTCTTACAACTTTACCAGTTGTAGTTTTTCTATAAATTGTATTATATTCAGCTTCATTATCTTCTGTAACATAAAATTCTGTTACTTCTGCTATTTCACGATGAAATTTTCTTGTTTTTTTATCTTGATATCCTCTTATATATACACCTATTTGAATATATCTATATATTGATTTTAAGAATTGTTCAATATCTTGATTTGTTTCAAGCAAACTGTACATACGGTTTGGAATACTTGCTGCTTTATCAGCATGTATTGTAGATAAAATATAGTGACCTGAAGAAATTGAGTTTCTTACAGCAAGTACTGCTTCAGCACTACGAACTTCGGATAGTAATATCCATTTTGGGTTCTGTCTCATACATGTCACTAACACTTCACTATATGAAGCTATATTATTTGTTTTCATTGCTACTATATCCCTATGTGGGAATATACGATCTAAGTGTAATTCCAATGTATCTTCTATTGTAATTAATTTTTCATCTTCTTTTGTATGTGAAGCTAAATATTTAACAAATTCGGTTTTACCTGAACCTGTTTCTCCACATACAATGATGTTACAATGCCCCCTGACACATTTTATTAAGAAATCATGTATATCTAACGCTACATAATCATCTTTTAATAATTTGTCTTTTTCTAATCTTATTTTTGCTGGTGTCTTACGCATTAACACAGCTATACCATTTTTTGCGATTGAATCATGAACAAAGTTTAAACGTAGCTCTGCTCCTTCAGCATCCAGGAATGGATGAGCCATGTTAAAGGTTTTTCCCATAACGTTAGCACATTGAAAGGCTAACTTTTCCATAAATGCATTGTTAACAGTTTCATTATCAACTCTATAAATACCTTTTGATAAAGTTTTTAACCAAAGTTGACCATTATTACTATATGAAATATCGGTTACATCATCATCGTTCAAATATTTATTTAGTTCCCCAAAATCAATTTGGGAAAACATTGAATCGTTCATTTATCTATCTCTATTCTGTAACAGTTGTAGTTGTTTCAGTAGTTTGTTTTTTGTCTTCAATTTCATCATTAGCTACTGTATTGGCATTTATGAAATCTTTTAATGTTTGTGAAGTAACAGCAGTTGCTCCTTCTTCTTCAATTGTTGCTCCATGTGGAACTGGGAATAATACTGTAGAATAACTACTCATATAACTTGCTTTTCTAAGTAATATATTTACTTCTGGTGATACACCGAAGATTAAGAATGCTGGTGTTCTAGCTTCTTGACTGTTTTCAAAAACATGTCTACCTGCTGAATCTTTAACAGCTAATACTTTAACATTTTCAAGTAATTTTCCTACCATTAATTTTCCATCTTTTCTTACAGCTTTCATGTAGATATCTACATAATTACCTGGGAAAATTGAGTTTCCATATGTTGTATCCATTGTAACTGGGAAGTTATATGGAACTTGTCCATCTTCAACTTCTATGAAAGCTGAATCTGGTAATTCTTCTTCATTAATAACTGTAGCATTATAGAACATACTACCTTTTGGAATAACTGTATTATAATTACTATATTTTCCTACTATAGCATTTTTATTAGTTATTACTTCTCCTTTTTGTAATACGATTGGTGCTACATCGATATATTCTAACATATCGTCTGTGATTTTTGTTCTTGGTTGAATTGTTGTTGCTGCAACTGGAATACCTGTTACAGGACTTACTTGTTTATTGATTTGGTAACGATATCCAAAAAACAAGATTAAGATTATTGCTACTACTCCAATGATAGTAACTGTGTTTTTGTTTTTAAAAAACTTTTGTAACGAAATCATAAAATTATTCATTTCTTATCTCCCTTTCTTCCTTAATTTCGTATTTATATCTAATTTTGAATTTCAAAATTTAGAACTAATATGGTGTTTCTAGAATAGCATCTATTCTATTTGTTATATCAAATTCCATTATTTCTCCTGTCGCATTTGTTGATTCAGAAGATTTAACTAGTAAACTAACCTTCGGAGGATATTCACTAATATGGTAAATTTCAATAACATATGTATTTGATAAACTTGCATTTTCTGCATATCTTCTTATGAAGTTTTCAATAAATTTTTCTGCATTTATTTTTATATTACCATTTTTTTGATATTCTACTTGATCAATCGAATCATACATTGCTGCTTCTGTTGTTTCTTTTAGTAAGTTGTAATTTTGTTGATCTGTATTAGTAATATTTTGGAAAAAGTATATAAAAACTATAGCTATTACTCCAAATGATAATATCATTGTTCCCCAAAAAGACTCTTTCATTTATATACCTCCTTAATTATTCTCGTTATAACAGTTATTAAATGAACCTTCACTATAATCCATATTATAACAAGCATTAACACTATTTTTATTTCCATATGATGGTTTAATAAAATCACTTGGATTTAAATTACCAATTCCTTTATGCAAGAAATCACTTATACAATGAGATGTTTTGTTTATATTTGTACAAGTTAATTCAAAATCATCATATTTATTTTTTGAATTATACTCACGTATTTTTTTCATAGTATCTGGAGTAAGAACAATTATATATAAAGGATCTTTATTATATAACTCATATCCTTTTACTCCCCTTGCTTCCAAAATTCTTGTTTTTATTACATCATCTGAATTCCAGTTTTCACCTGGTTTTCTACTTTTAACATTTTGATTATTATTTGAATATTTTGTTTCTCCAGTTCCTTTATGATTTTTACCTGGGAATGGATCATTTAAATCTATTTGTCTATAAATTATCTTACTACCTGAATATGGACAAACTTTTTCTTCACAAGCAGCAAATGCACTTCTAACATCTGCATCCGTTATTAATCCTTTAGTAAGACCATCTGCAACACTATTTCCTTTTAAATCATCTTTCAATTGTGTCTTAATACAACTGTCTGCATTAAGCATATTTTCATTTCCTGCTGGGCATGACATTTTAATGTATCCACAATTTTCTCCATCATCACAACGTTTTTTATATGCAACTGTTGTTTTTGTTTTTTCTTTTAAAGTCCATTTACAATTCTGACTACATTCATAGCAATCTTCATCTATACATACTTGACCTGGACAATATTTTTGTTCACACAGAATATATGGTCTCCCAGTTTCTAGGCAAGCAGATAAATCATGTTTAATTCCATATGAATCTGTACATTCTGGACATAACATTTGTTCACAATAAGTAGAAGCTTCTACTTTAGTCAGTCCATTTTCTTTCATTTTCGTATCAATACAAGATGTAAGATTTATTTGTTTACCATTAAAAGTACAATAGTCATAATTATAACATTTTTCGTCTTGTAATTTTTTACATGCTGCTGTTGTAGCTTCTTCTCCTACTAATTCTTTTTCATATTGATTTGCTGCATTTGGAGGACATGTACAAACATTACACAATGTTTCTTGTAATTCAGCACATGTTTTTCCTTCTGTCAATTTGTCATATAAAGATGTCCCTTCCATTACTGTTCCTTCCGGACAAGCACATGGTGGTTGAGTTGTTATTCTATAATTACATTTATATTCATCAATTAATGTTCCAAATTGATTACCTGCACCTAATTGTACATTTTTTATTTCTAAATTATATATTGGTTTCGTATCTTGATCAGATAACAAAGAGACAACTCCCTCTTTTCTATCATATATATTTTTTCCAGTGGAAGCTATACCATCAAATACATTTCCACTTTCTTTATTATATAATCTATTTTTATCATTAGGAATTTTAAAATAAATTTTCTTTTCAATAGAGAATTTGTTACTCCATACTTCCCCATCTTCTTTTTTATTGACTTTTACATTATTCCAATTTTCATTTCTATAACCATCTGTATATGTAGTTGTTTCTTTATTTTTATATTCTATATCTTGACCTTTAACAATGTATGAAACTAAACTTCCATCTATTTCTTTATTTGTCCCAGCTTTTAGTGAAGCTTTCATTTCTAAACTATCCAATTCTGATTTAACAGCTTTTTGTAAGCTTTCTATATTCTTTTCACTACATGTTTTTCCATCATTATTTCTTATATGGCATGTTAATTTTGTTTTCATATACATTTTCATACCATTAGTACCTATTCTAGATGGCCATGTAAAATAATTACCTTTTTGAGAAAAACTTTCTAATTGTAAAGTTTTTGATATATGTCCTGGAAAACTCGCAGTTGCTGATTCAATACAATAAACTGAACAATTATCTATTTTTTTAATCAATCTTCCATATTTTGTATTTGTATTTGTTTTATATTCTTCTGTAGAGCATTCTTTTTTGGTATATGTTTCTTTAAAATCACCATTATTATTTTGATCTTTATTAACACATTTTAATTTTCCATCTTCTACATTCTTATAATAACAATAATGTTTTATAAATCTACCAATATCAATAATATTATATCCACAACCATTTTTTAAATCAGCAAGTTGATTAAGTGTAACTTTTTTTTCACAATATCCTTCACTTTGAGCTTTTATTCCAACATCATCAAAACTTGTTTGTAGAAATTGTGATTGTGGTAATTGTTTTGGGTCACCTTCACCCGGAATTAGAGGTAAACTATAACTTCTAAAACTAACTCCACTAACTCTTTTTTGAGCAGTTCCTTTTACTGTAAGGATTCCTCCTCCACCATTTGCCCAAGTTGCATTTGTATATGCAATAGCAGGTTCTATTACAAGTCTATATCCTTTTTTTGCTGCAGTTCCTTCGCTTATTAAACCATTACGGTTTGCATTTTCTGTATCTTTTGTCAAAACGCTTTCATAATCTCCACCAGTTGCTTTATTCAAAAAATCTTTTAAATTTTTACTTCTAATGTTATCTATTTTTTCCATTTGATCACCGAAACAATCTTTTAACAGATTAGAAGTTTTTTCATATCTTTTCGAATCAGTATTACTAATTTTATCAAGTTTATCTTGCCATTTTTTAGGTAATGTATATACGCTTGATTCTGGCACACCTAAACTTGTTGTTAAATAATTTTTGTAACTTGTACTAGTTACATAAAATGATTTAGTTTTTTCTATTGTTTCAAAATTTCCATTATCAATATAATATAAAGTTAATTTTACATAAAATCTATTAAAGTTATCATATTGACAATTAGACCCTTCACATTCTTTATTACCATCATTATGAACAAAAACTCCACCCTCACCATTGTAAGCAGCTTTTACATTAGTGAAATTTAAACAACAAAGAATTCCAAAAAGTGTAACAAATATTTTTTTCATCATTTCACCTCTACACTAAACTTTCTTTTTTATTTTTTATATAAATTGCAAGACATAATATTGAAATAGCAGAAGGTAAAATTATATGATAATATTCAACATATTTTTCTCTTATAAATTTAAAAACTGCATTTTCATTATTTTGCACAATTTCTTTTTTTTCTTTTTTATTTTCCAATTCTTTTCTATATTCAAATATTTTTTTATAATATAATTCTTTGTTATCGTTTACATTACTCCATTTTTGACAATATACATAATTTTCTATACCTTTGCACATATCATCATCAGCATATGGATTAAGGAAAGGTAATTTAATATATTTTGTTGTCATAAGTTCATTAGCACAACTACCACTATTAGCATATATCATAAAAGTATGTGTTCCTGAATAAGAATTATATATATTTATTTCTTTATCAGTAATATATTTTTTTGAATCATTTAAATATTCTATTCTAAGATCTTTTTTTAAATTTGTTATTGTTATTGTAAAATTATCTTTTTTTGAGTTATATACATATGCTGTTTTTATATTTTGCGCTAATTTCGATAATCTTATATATTCCGAATCATCACATAGTGCTTTTGTTTTATGTGGTATAAAGACTATTAGAAACAGCAAAAGAAAAAAACAAAATCTTCTTTTCATCACGCCAGCCTCCTTTAGTCTCCTATTCTCATTATTAATTATAACATATTTTTTTTCAATTGCAAATAAATAATGGTATTAAATGGTTATTTTTTAAACATTTTGATTACAAAAAAATACTATTGTTTTTTCAATAGTATTTTAATTGTTAGAATTATAACATTTATTAAAATCTTGAACATTTGATGAAGCATTTAATTTAGTACAATTACTAACTCCTTTTATATTAAGGTTTTTACCAAGTGTTGTAGAACTTGAATGTAAAAAGTAACTAATACAAGATGACGATTCATCATTATTAACACATTTTAATTTAAAATCATTATATGCTGTTTTTTCATTATATTTTCTGATTTCTTTTATATCATTAGGTGTTAATGTTATTGTAATAAGTGGTTGTTTGTTATATAAATTATATCCTTCTACACCTCTAGCATTTAATATTTTTTCTTTTACTGTGTTTTTAGAATTCCAATTGTATCCCGGTGTTCTACTTTTTTGATTTAATAACGAAAATCCTACTTCATTTCTCTTATCACTTTTACCAGGGAACGGATTTGTTAAATCTATAGTTCTATAAACAATTTTCGAATTAACTGAACAAACTTTAGTTTCACAAGCTGTTATAGCTCTTTGAAGTTCACTTTGATTTAAACCTGTGCTTATTTTTTTCAAAACATCATTTGTATTTAATTGTTGTTCTATACATTGTTTTGCTGATTTTGATGTTGTTTTATCTGTGGAACAATATACTTCAAACCCACAATACTGATTAGTTCTTCCGTCATTATTACAAGTTTGTATACCATAAACCATTTTTTCAAGATTTTTATAAGTCCAATTACATTTTCCAGTACAACATTTACCTGGTTCACATATATCAAGTAAACATCCATATTTTTCATAACAAGCCATTCTAGAATTATTTTCCAAGCAATCTTTAATTAAAATTTGTTCTCCTGTTTTTGAATTAATACAATATTCATTTGTACATTTTGATTGAGCATTTGTACATTTTGTTATAGATTCTTCTAAATTGGAACCTGTACTTGCCATTAATGATCTTACACAACTAGTTATATCTATTTTTATAGGATTATCTTTTTTACTATTTTTAGAATCTATGCAATAAAATTTATTAGTTACTGTACATTCTTCTATTTCATTTCCGTTTGTACCATCATAATTACAAAGATCATTTTGCCAATCAACACATGTTTTGTTTTCTGTTCCTTGTTCACTTTCACATAATTGTTTCTTTAAATATTTAATTGATACACCTGCATTCGTTGTTCCATCCGGACATACACAATCATCACCATTATCAGTGACACTATAATTACATGTATAATTTGTTATTTTTTCTCCAAATTGATTATTTGTACCTAATTTAACTCCTGTGATTTTTAGCTCATATTTTTTTATATTATTACCAACAAGAATTTTATCTCTTAAACTTGTTGATACTACTCCTTCTCCTCTATCAAAAATTGTATTACTTAAAGAAGATGAATCAGAAACAATTCCTGTTATTTTATTATAATATCTATTTTTACCACTAGTAGCATCTGATGGGATTTTAAAATATACTTTCTTGGTGAAAACAAGTTTATTATCATCATAATTTTCTTCTATTTTTGCAATTTGTAATTTAATATTTGTAAGTGGATTATTTGTACCCGCTGTTAGATGAGCTTCATATTTATTATTTTTTAATATTTCTTTTACATTATTTATTAATTTTGTTTTATCGCAATTATTAACACAAGTTTTTCCATTTAAAGTGTATCCTTTTGGGCATCTATAATCAGTTGTCACTTTTTCTGATAAGATATAACATTTTCCTCCTGAATCACCAGTGCCTTCTGGGCAAGTAGAAGCAGTTGTCTTACTATATGGATTTTCATATGTCACTTTTGTATATGCATTAACCTCTACTTTTGTAGCTTTAAATATCGTTGTTTTATTTTCTTTTTTTGTTACACACATCGAACTTTTTAAGTCCCCTTCTTTACAAGAGTAAGAACTAATATATTTCGTAGCATTTTTTTTACATTGTGATCCTGATGTTCCATATGGTGTCCAACCTGATGGACAAGTGTATTTTGAACTAGTATATTTTTTACATTTATATTCTGTAACTTTTGTCCACCCCTGAGGACAACTTGCATTAGGTGCTTTGCTTCTATAACACCATTCACCATTTTGTGTCCCAGACGGACAAAATCTAGTTGTTGTTGCATTTTTTAAACAAGATGATTCATTTAACGAACCTTCCGAACATTTATAGCTATATATAGGAGTTGCATTTTTAGCACATTCTGTTCCTGATGTTCCATATGGATTCCATCCAGATGGACACACTTTTTCAGTTTTAGTACACAGCATATTTGAACCTGAGCCACTATAAATTTGTGAATCACTTGGACAAGCATATGTATAACACTTTTTTCCTGAAAGTGTGTATCCTGATGCACAATAATATGTCGTTATTTTACACTTCCCGTTTTCTTTTACACCATTAGCACAATATGTTGCATTACTATAACATGTAGTTCCGCTTAAATAGTAATCTTTTGGACACAATCTAGTTTTAGTTTCTGTTTTTGATCTACAATTATCTTCATCAAATTCTGTAGTATTTCCAATACATTTTCTTGTATATGTAGCAGCTACTGTATCTGCAGCTCCTTCATCTTGTATTTTACAAGTAAATGTTGATTGCATGCTCATACTATATAATCCTTTTGTATCATCTGGTCTTGTTGGCCATGCAAAATAAGATCCTCTTTGAATTAAGTTACCTACATTTCCAGGAAAACTAGCAATCGCTGATTCTTTACAATACATAGTACAAGTTCCAATAGTTGTACCTATTATTTTTCCATCTTTACTAATTTGTTGTTGTTCGTCTTCTGATATATCAGCTGGGCACTTTTCTAATTTTGTATAAGTTTCAGTAAAATCTGTAACATTGTTTTCATCTGTATTATCACAGGTTAATGCTCCATTTAAACTGCTAACATAGCATTCTGGTTCATCAACATATTGGCTAATATCAACAATATTATATCCACAACCTTTTTTTATATCAGCTAGTCCATTTATTGTAATTTTTTCACATATTTCTTTTGATGCAGCTGAAATTCCTACATCTTTAAAATTTGTGAATAATAACTGAGCTTGTGATCCATTACCTAATAAAGGATTACCACACACAGTAGTAGTTGCTCCAGGTGTACCTAAACATGATATGTGGGCTCCACCTTTTACTTCACCTGCCATACCTTTTACTGTAATTAAAGCATGTGTATTATTACTGAATGAAGGATTAGCATAATTATTAGCAGGTTCTATGATAATTCTATATCCTTTTTTTGCTGCTGTCGTTTTATTTGCAAATTCACTTTTTTTAGTTAAAACCTTCAGATAATTATCTGAACTTGTAACATTATTTAAAAAAGTTATTGCTGTATCTTTTTTTGGGTTAGTTGCTGTATTTCCAAAATATGTTTCTTTTAAATATTTACTAGCTTTTTGATAATTTTTTCCATATCCATCAAAAGCACTTATATAAATTAAATTGAGTCCTTTGCCAGCTAAAAAATCCGAAGCATTTTTATTTACAAAATAATATGTTTTCCCAATATGAGAAAACGAACCATTATTAATGTAATATAATCTCGCTTGCATTATTAACATATTAGAGTTGTTGTATGAACAGTTTACTATACTTCCACAGTCACCTCTTGAACCACCATCATACCCTGTTCCACCACTACCATTATATAAAGCAGTCACTTTATTTACACAAACAAAAGAAAAAAACATAATCAATAATGTTATAAACATGTTTTTTCTTTTATTCATATTTTCACCGCCTTTTATAAGATATCATCACTCTTATCTTTTATATAAATTATTATACATAAAATAGTTATGAATAAAGGTAAAATTATATAATAATAATTTACATATATATCAAGAATTACTTTTTTTATTTTATCCAAAACTGTTTCTTCTATTACTTCTTGTTTTATTTCTTTATTTAAATTTTCTTTATATTGAGTTACTTTTTTTTGAAAAATACTTTCTGATATTTCATTTTTTACCCATTTTTTGCAATACGAATAATTTTCTATACCCTTACATTCTTCAGATGTATAAAATTTATTATAATAAGGTAAATTTATATATTTTGTAACTAATGTTTCACCTGTACAACTAACATCAGTTGATGTAATATTAAATCTATAATTACCTGATTCTAAATTTTTTATTGTAAATTCAATATCTTCATTATACATTTGCCCATTAATTAAATCTGTTATAACAATTTCTTTTGTAACATTTGTAAATGTTATTTCAAATTTTTGTGTTTCTGGATCAAAATAGTAATTACTTGCTACATTATTAGCAAGTTTTGATAATCTAATCATTTCTTCATCATCACATGCTGCATTAGCATTAATCATCATAATAAAGAAACTAACTACTCCAAAAAATATTTTTTTCATATAATCACCCTTATCATTCATTATAGATTATATCACACATTTAATATTTGTGTCATTTATTTAATAAAAAAAGAATTAATAAAATTAATTCTCTTTGTTATAACAATTGTTAAATTGTTCTATAGAAGAAGATGCATTTAAATTTGTACAATTTGCAACCCCATCTATATCTAAATTAAGTTCATTTTTATGTAAAAAATTACTTATACATCCTGATGCACTATCACCACTTATACAATTCATATCAAAATTATTATATGGTGTTGTTTCATTATATTTTTTTATTGCTTTTATATCGCTTGGTGTAAGTTTGATTGTTATAAGAGGTTCTTTATTATATAATTCGTATCCTGATGCTCCTCTACCATTTAAAATTTGTTCTTTTATAGCTGTTTCTGAATTCCAGTTGTATCCAGGTTCTCTATTAGCATTCACTATAGTTAAAGCATTTTTAATTCCATCTTTTCCAGGGAAAGGATTTGTTAAATCTACAACTCTATAAACAATTTTTTCACTTGATGCACAAATTGTTGATTTACATGCTTCTACTGATTCTTTTAATTTTTCAAAATTCCTTTCAGTATTTAAATATCCAGTGATACTTGTTGTTTTTAATTTACTTTGAATACATTGATTTGTATGAATAGATGTTTTTCTGCTATCATTTGTACAATATGCTATAAATCCACAATATCTATTATTGTTACATGTTTGATATCCATATGTTACAGTATTATCCTTTGTTTTTCCATATGACCATTTACATGTACCTGTACAGCATTTTCCATCTTCACAAATATCTGTAGTACATCCCATTTTTCTATAACATGTTTCTCTTGAATTTCCTTCACTTAGACAATCTGCTATAGGTACAGGTTTATTATTTTTTTGATTATAACACCAATTATTTGTACATTCTGTTTGATTTGTTTGACATGTATTAATTGCTTTATCTAAAGTTTTAGTATCAGCTTCTTTTTTTACACAATCTGTTATATTAATTTTTGCATTTGTTTGTGTATTATTGCAATATAATTTATCTGTACATCCTTCGATTTCAAGTATTTTTGAATATGGTGAATCACATAATAAGTATTGCCATTCTGAACAAGTCTTATTAACATTATTACAATACTTTGCAGTAAGTTCATTTAATGACATTCCAGCATTTTTTGTTCCATTCGGACAAACACAATCATCGTCATCTTCAGTTACTATATATTCGCATGAATAGTTTGTTATTAATTTACCAAATCTACCCCCACTACCTATATTAATATCTTTTATTTGAAGTTTATATTTAAATATGTTTCCATTATCATCATATGTTTTTGCGGTTTTAGAAACTGATATAACTCCTTCTCCTCTATCAAAAATTCTTTCACTCGATTCTCCTTGATTAGATACAGCGCCTGTTAATCTATCATAATATCTATTTGTGTTTTCTTCAATTTTAAAATGAGCAACTCTTTCAAATGTATAAATATCAACATTATCTTTTGTTTCTTTAAATGTTTTTACAGGCTCTTCTATTTTTTTTAGTTCTATATTTGAACCAGCAACTAATGAAGCACTGATAGGATTAGTTTCATCACTAATAATTACTGAGCTTGATTTATTTACTAAATCTTCTTTGTTACATACTTTGTTACATGTTTCTTGATCTGAATTCATAGTATACCCTGATGGACAACTAAATTTAGGTTTGTTTTTCTTAGCTGCTAAATAACATTCTCCTGTAGATTTTACTTCTACATATCCTGATGGGCATACTTTAGCTGTTTCTGAATTTTGAACACATCTACCTTTATTTATATAAGACACACTATATCCACTTGGACATGTTAAACATTTATATTTGAAATTAACATCCATTAATGTACCTTTTGTACAATATGGTGGAACAATTTTATAGCATTTATTATCTGAAGAATTTAAACTTGATCCTGATGGGCACACTTTTGCAGTATTTTTCTTTTTAACACATTTACCAGCAACACTAGATACTTTATACCCACTTGGACATACAATACATCTATATTTTTTATCAACTTTTACAGCAGTTCCTTTTGCACAATATGGCTTACAATTTCCTTTTGAATCTTCTCCACCTAAGCATTTTTTTGCTGCATATTTAGTAGTTGGACTATTAACTTTTGGTTTATACCAATATCCATCTGGTATTTTACAACAAGGATCAGAGTAAGGATTGCAATATTTACCATTTACAAACCATCCTCCATATACAGATTCACAAATACTACTTTTCCCACCATCAACACTTCCATACTCTGCACCATAGTATTTATATTTTTTTAATCTACAGGCGTAATCACCTGACCCTCCAGGATTAGTACTATAGTATTGTGGACATACCCAATTGTCAACCGTTTTTTTACAAGCTTTATCACCAGTTCCACCTGAATTAGTTTTATATCCATCTGGACATACTTTACTAGTTGAAGCCTCATCTTTTGATGTAGGGTTAACTTGATGATAGCATTTATTATCTATTAATTCATATGTTCCATCAGATGGACATACTTTACTAACTTGTTCAGTAGTTAATGCATCTGTTATTTTAGTAGCATTTGCTAATTTATAACATTTTCCATTTCTTTCTTCCGTTCCGAATGGGCATATTTTCTCTGTTTTATCTGTTATAGAACGGCAAGTATCTCTATTATAAGGTGTAAAATTTTCTTGACATCCCATAATTAATTCTGTACCTACTGTTTGTGCTAGAGCTGCAGTATCTTTTATTGTACAAACTAATGTAGATTTCATATTCATACTATACAATCCACTAGCATCGTCCGGTCTTGTAGGCCACGCAAAGTAAGATCCTCTTTGTATTGATCCTGAAATATTTCCAGGTAAACTAACCTGTGCTGATTCTTTACAATAAATTTTACAAGTTCCACTTTCTGCTATATATTTTCCTGATTCGTTAAAGCCTGTAGGACTTGTAGAATTACAATCATTTTTATATTCTTCAGTAAACTTTATAACATTATTTTCATCATAATTTTTACAACTAAAATTTTTATTGCTAATATTTACTTTTTGTGAATAACATTTTTTTACAATCACATATTTACTCATATCAATCATATCATATCCGCAACCAATTTGTTTATTAGCAATATCTGAGATTGCAGCTTGTCTAGAACAATAATCAACACTTGCTGCTTCTATTCCTACATCATTTGATTTAACACGTAAATATTGAGATTGAGAATTTAAACCTAAAACCGGTCTAATGCATATAGATTGTTTATTAACTTCTCCTAAACATGTAGTATTAACACCATCTACATATTTTTCAGCAGCTAACCCTTTAGGAGTCATTAATGCATATGTATAATTTGTACCAAATGTTGGATTAGCATATCTATATGCTGGTTCTATAACTACTCTATATCCTTTTGTTCCACCTACACCTTGACTTTGATTACTAACCATTTCCGAATAATCTTGTAAACCAGTTATAGTTTTTAAAAAATTTATTCCATCAGTTGTTGTTCTTGCTCCTGATCCAAAATATGATTTTAAGTATTCAGCAGCCTGTTCATGTGATCTATATTGATTGAACATAGGCACATATATTAAATTTAATCCTTTATCTTTTAAAATATTATATGCATCACTATCTACAAAGTAAGCTGTTGCTCCCACCACATCAAAAGAACCATTATTTACATAATACATTTTAGCTTGAATTATCATTTCGCTATCACTACTAACTGCACAGTTTGTCTTACCTGCACAACTATTAGACACTGCACCACCATTGTAAGCAGTCCCAGCATTTGCACTATAAGTTGCGGCTGCTGCAGATACTTCATTTATATTAATTAAAAATATTACAAATATTAATGATATTGTTAAATATTTTTTTAAATTTTTCATACACATCATCTTTCCTATACTATAGTTTACCATCAATAATTATTATAACATTATATTGTTTTTTTTAAAAGAAAAAAATGACAAAAAGTGTCATTTTATTTTATATTGATAAGTTCTATTTCTAATATTTAAAATTAATGAAATTTCAGTAGCATCTTTTATTTCTTCATATATTTCGAAATAATGGACTCCTTTAGTTTTTGTTTTTGTAGGTAATACTTCTATAATTTTTGTTTTCATTTCTTTTTCTGCATCACCTATTTTATATTTTATTGTTCCATAATTTTCAATAAAATCTGATAAATCACTAAAGTTTTTAATTTTTTGACCATTAAAATCAATTTCACTTTCTATTTTCATAATAACTTTGTTGTAATTATCTGTTAATGTAGGAACCATATATTCGTATGATTCATAACAAACAGTATCTGTTTCACAAAATTTATAGATAGATTTAATTTTATTATTTATTTCAAATTTATTAATTTTAAATTTCACATTTTTTAATACTTCATCTTCTATAGTCATATTCCCCATTAAATATGATTTTATGTTTTCTTTTTTATTATCAAATTTAATATTATTTAATTTAATTGCATGTGTTTTATTACTTATATCGTTATAGCTTAATATCATTTTTTCAGAAATGTCTTCTTTTGGTATTTCAAATGTAACAACATATTCTTCAAAATCTTTTTTTATACTTTTATTTGCTATATCCACACCTAAATCTATTAATTCATCTTTATATTTAGTAGTTGGATTATAAGTTACTTTACCTATATGTAATAATACTCTTGCAGTTTCAAATTTAATTTTTTCATCTGTATTATTTTTAATATTTAATTTAGCTACTACAAGATAATTATCAGTAATCTTGTTATTTCTATAGTTTTTATCTGTTATATAACTATCTACTAATGAATAACTAAATTGTGGTGTATTTATCATTTCACCTTTTTTGTAAACTTTATTAAATACTTCTTTATTTAAATAAAACATTATTCCAATTGCAGCTATTACTACTACAATCACAATATTAGTAACAAATTTATTTTCATGATATGCATATTTAATATTTCTTATATTTTTCTTTACATTTCTTCTAATTTTATTTTTATCTATACTTACATCAAATTCGAATTCTTCATTATCTTTTTCATCAATTTCGAATTCCATATCTTTACCAAAATCAAATTTTTTTAAGTCAAATCCAACAGCACGTATTGATAAAATTATTGTATTTAAAGTTTGAACTAAGAAACAGATTAAAGTTAAATCACTAGCTAATTTAATAGTTCTTATATCTAAAACTTTTAATTCAAGTGTTTCAATTAATGATTTGTCATAAACATATATAACTCCTATAATTATGTAAGCTATTAAATTTACAATATAGAAAACTATAGGCTTATCTTTCATCTTCATTATTATTCCAATAATAATAGTACCAATTATTACTACTATTACGAATATCGACATAATATTATTAAAATACTCATTAACAGTTCCTGATCCAATTAATGTTTGATTATTATTTAAATACCCATTAAAAAAATTTAAAATTCCATTTGTTTTAATAAGTAAGTATCCACTTATTACTGCTAATATTAAGTGAATCATTTTAAAATGCTTTATAAGAAACTTATATGGTTTTCTAAGTACCACTCTAATCCCCTCCTATTATATATAGTATATAATAAAAAGAAAAAAAAGAAAAGTTTTTTTTCTTTTTTATTTTATTTTACTATCCATGCATTAGGATGACTTCTTTCACCAGTAGATGAATATCCTACAGGATTATTTATTATTTTATCATTTTCTATAAGAATACTTGATGCTCCACCATCCAAATTGGCTGCATTGTAAGCTTTATATCTTTTTAAAACTTCTATCATTTTAGCATATCCTGCTCCCCCACGATATCCAGTTTTACTACCAGTTCCATCTATTATCATAAATAGAACTATTCCATCTTTTCTTTGAGCTATTACTGTTCTAGGATGAACTCCTGATCCACCGTTTCCTAACACTTTAGCTTCTTTACCATTTACTATTAAGAATGGTCCAAATGTTACAGCATCCATCATTCCGTTTTTTATTGCAGAACTTGCACTTTCTTTTGTAAGAACTAATTTATGTTCTTTATTAAAGCCAATTAATCCTCCACCCCATTTATTAGGTTTACCAGTCCATACTATTTTACCATTTTTAATAACTGTACCAGTTGCTCTTGAACCATTTCCATTTCCTCCAGAATCTTCAAAACCACTTGCATTTATTGCTATTTTAGCACTATTATTTTTTGCTATTGTTTTTATTGTGTTTCCTATCACTCCCGGATTAGAACTTTCTGCCAAACTAATTCTTGATGGATCATAAATTACTGTAATATAGTAAGTACATCCATCTTCTTTAAATTTTATTATTTTATATAATTCATTATTTTTATCTTTTTTTAATATTTGTTCTTCATATTTTGATTCATAATTTTTAGTTTCATAATTTCCTATTGTTATCGCACTTGTATCTGTTGTTTCATCTAATTCTTCTATTGTATTTTCTTTTAATACTTCATTTATAGTATTTTCACTATAAATAGTTCGTGCTAAATACTTATGATTCATTGTTGACATAGCTGTTGTTACTAAAAATGTTTTGAATTTTTTATTTGGTCCATAAGCCAGTACTAAGCAAGATGCAGCTATTATATCTAATATTGCAAATAATACTACAACCCATGTTTTAATTCTTCTTTTCATCTAATCACCTATTATATATGGATTATTTTTAAGTCCATTTCCACTTACTATATTTAAATTATTTTTTAATGTAAATGATGGATAAATATTGAGTTTTTCATTTATACTTTGTAAGTATAATGCATTTTTATCGTTAATTGTATAAATACTATTTGTATTATTTATATCTGGTGTTATTAAATAAGTATTTTTTATATTTGTTATAAAATAATCTCCTATTTTTAATAAACCAACATATGAATTTATATTTTTATTTAATGTATTTTTATATTCTAATTCATAGTTTCCTATATACCATTTAGTATTAACTAAATCATTTTTATCTAATAATTTTATATATTCATTATTTAAATAATAACCTATATCTTTTTTATAACTAGTTTTATATAAATTTGAAATATTTGAAAAAATATATTTTCCTTCTATAGGATTAGTAGTTACTACTTTTATTCCATCATTATTTTTTTCTATAACTCTCAAATCTATATTCTTATATTTTAAATAATTACCTACATATAAATCATTTGTAGTATTTGTAGTTTTATTATCTAAAATATAAGGATTATTTATAGATCCATTTCCTTTTATATATTTTGTAGTTCCTTTTAATTTTATTACAGGTTTTATTCCTAAAAAATCTTTATAATTACTTGTTTTTGTAAGACTACCATCTTCTGTTATAACAAGTGCTTCATTATTATCTAAAACCCAGAAATCTTTATTTATTACAAAACTTTCTTTTTCACCAATTTTTCCATATGTTTCTCTATCTAAAAGTTTGACTTCATTATTTTTTAAATAAGTTTTATCTAAATTATTTAAATATATTTCTTCTAACCATTTTTTTATTTCTGAATCACTATATGTACCAGTTTCACCATATTTTAAATTAGTTATACATTCATCTGTTATAACATATAATGTATCTTTATCTATATATAAAATTCTATACATTAAACCACTATAATAAATATAATTATTTTTTGTATTTTTATAAAAATAATATTTATTATTATCTTCCATTAAATTGTTTTTTATTAAGTTTTCTCCTGTTGTTAAATATTCTATCAATGTATAATCTTTTGTATTTTTTTTATTTTCTGTTTTATAGTAATATACTAATCTTGATCCATAAAAACCAACCATAAAACTTAAAAATAATATGCTTATACTTACAAATATTCTTCTAAAATCAAACTTCATATTATCACCTTAGCTAGTTCATTATAATATAATTAAGAATTTTTATCAAGTTTATATTACATAAAAAACACACAATATTTGTGTGTTTTAAAAAAAGAAATTTACTATTAAAATTGCAGATGTTATTCCTACTAAATCAGCAAATAATCCAGCCCATAAAGCATATTTTATTTTTGTTATTCCTATACAACCAAAGTAAAGAGTTAATACATAAAAAGTTGTATCTGTTGATCCTTGTATTACTGAAGATAATAATCCTATTAATGAATCTGGTCCATATGATTCAAATATGTTATTTAAGAAAGCTAGTGATGCACTTCCTGATATTGGTCTTAAAATCATCATAGGAAATACTTCTATTGGAACTTTAAGTATATTAACAATAGGTTTTAATATATCAAACAAATAATTTAATATGCCACTTTTTATAAAAATATTAAGTCCAAATATCATAGCTAACATACATGGAAACATTGTGAATACTAAATCAAAGCTTTCTTTAGCACCTTCTACAAAGGTATCATATAAATTTACTTTTTTTATAAATCCATAAAGTATTATAAAAAGTACTAACAAAGGTAAAATGAAATTAGAAAAATTATTTATAATTACACCTTCTTGCTAGAATTCTATCGATTATTATTCCTGATATAGTAGCAAGTGAGGTTGCTAAAATACAAGGTAAAACAATAGAAGTTGGATTAGTACTTCCATACATCATTCTAAGCGAAATAATAGTTGTAGGTATTATAGTAACACCACTTGTATTTATTACTAAAAAAGTTATCATACTTCTAGTAGCAGTATCTTTCTTTTTATTTAATTCTTGAAGTGATTTCATGGCTTTAAGTCCAAATGGAGTAGCTGCATTTCCAAGTCCAAACATATTAGCAATTATATTAGAAGATATATAATTTAATGATTCATGATTTTTAGGTATTTCTGGAAATAAAAATCTAAGTATCGGTGATATTTTTTTTGATAATTTATCTAATAATCCAGAATGTTTTGCTATATTCATTAATCCCAACCATAATGCCATAACAGGAAATATTTTTATTATCATATCAAGTGAATCTTTTGTAGAATTTAATATCTCATTATTTATAAGTTCTATATTATTGTTGAATAAACATGTAATAATTCCGGATATTATAAAAAATCCCCATATTTTATTTACCATAAATTACCTATCCATTTCTTGAATTTGGTAAAAAATGAGTCTTTTTTTTCTTCTTTTATTTTTACATATATTTTTTCTTCATGTATTTTTTTATCACCTAAATATATAATTGCTTCACCTACATTCATATTATTTTTTAATTTTCTAATCTTTTTTAGTTCCATTTTAACTAATATGTTTTGTTCTTCTCCACTTTGTATAGGATAATTATAGTCATTTTTTATATATAATTTATTATTTTTATAATAGTTATCTTCTTCTACTTTAAATTTATTTTTATCTAATATTTTATAATTCTTATAATTATTAAATCCATATTCAAATAAGTTTTTATGATCTTCCCAATCATTTCCATCATTAAGTGTTACTACAACTAAATTCATATGATCTTTAGAAGCTGTTGTGACTAAAGTACGTTTTGCTATTTTAGTAAATCCTGTTTTTCCACCTGTTGTATATTTATAAGAATTTAATAATTTGTTTTTATTATTCCATACATAAGTATTTTTATTTGTTTTTAATGTATATTTTTTAGTTCCCGTTATTTTTTTAAATTCTGTATTTTGATATGCATAACTCATAAGAAGAGCCATATCATATGCTGTTGAATAATTTCCTTTTTCTTCATCTAATCCACTTGGATTATTAAATTCTGTATTAGTCATTCCTATCATTTTAGCTTTTTCATTCATAAGTTTTACAAATGAATCTGTATCTTTACTTACATAATTCGCAATTGCTAGTGCTGCATCGTTCCCACTTCTAAGCATAAGTCCATATACCAAATCTCTTAATGTTAATTCTTCTCCTTTTTTTATATAAATTCCTGAGCCATAAGCTTTATTTATTTCATCTCCAATTATAACTTTATCATCTAACTTTCCTGATTCAATAGCTAGTATAGCTGTCATTACTTTAGAAATACTAGCAACTGATCTTTGATTATGAATATTATTACTATAAAGAATTCTATGTGTATCTATATCCATTAATATTGAACTAGTTGCACTAGTAGATACAGCATTTATTTTTATAGGTAAAAATAATGTAATACCGACAATTAAAAAAAATATTTTTTTCACTCTATCACCTATATAATTTTATGAAAATAGGACAAGAATATAACAAAAAAACTTCATAATGAAGTTTTTATAATTTATTATTTTTAATATTAAGTATTCTTACTATAATTAATATTACACCTATTATAGTCAAATATCCAAAAACAATTAATGTTAATGTAATATTTTGTTTTTTCTCACTCTCAGTTTCTTTTTTACATTCTATTTCAAATTTTATTTGTTTATTATAGTTTTCTTTTGTTATGTACCAAGTATATTTATTGTTTTCTTTTTTATCTGAATTTTCTATATTTACATTACACGTTGTATTTAAATTAATTGTTACTTTATCTAGTAATTTGTAGTCATCAAAACATTTAAATCCACTTATTGTTTCTATTGAGATAGTATTATTATTTTTAATGTATTTTATGTCATAACATTTATTAACTAAATCAGTTTCTTTATATTTATTTTGACTATGATTAAAACTATAACTTAAACCTAATTGCTTATAATTTGAGATATTTGTTTTAGTATAATAATATGTATTTTCTAATTTTACTGGTTCATATGGATTAACTTCACCACTGTTATATACAGGAGTTGGCCATTTTAGATTAGTTTCTAAATATTCTTCTGGAGTTCTATTATATAATTGTGAATTCTTTTTATTAAATAAATTTTGATCAGTTTCTACAACATTTATTATTTCTTTTAAATTTACATTATTATTTATTTCTATATTATATTCAGCTTCACAACCTGTTAGTAATATTATTATAAACAATAATAATATTTTTTTTATTTTGTTAAATATACGTAACATTGAAATTCATATCCCCATCTATTTTTTAATTCTTCTATACTTATATTTTCTGTTCTTTTGAAACATCCAGATTTATTTTGTTCACAATTATATTTTCTATCATTTATATTTGTTTTACTATTATAATATTTACCTGTTTCATTTAAATATTCATTAGCAAATTCTACTCCATAATAACCTAATCCTATATATGATTCTGTTATATCTACTGAATCTTCATAAACATTTTCTATTATTGCTAAATGTTTCCCCCAACTGATTATAGATCCTTTTTTAGGTAATGTATAATCAGTAGATTTTTCAAAATTATTTATACTACAATAACTATTTGAATCTTTTAGATAAGATAATCTCTTTGTACTTCCAAGTGATTTTAATATTTCATTAGCTCTTCCTGTTGCATACCAAATTGATTCTCCTTCTTTAGTGTTTGTATTTACCTTTCCATTAATATAATAATATGGATTATTTCTAAGTGGTCTTGTTTTTCTTGTTATAAATCCTTCTTTATCTATTTCTAAACCACTTATATTAGGTTTTGTTATGGTACTTATTTTTACACCATCAGCATAGAAATAATTTAGTATTTGTTTATAATTATAACCTTTACTAGATAAATATTTAGCACCATATTGACTTAGTCCTTTACCATGTCCTCCTGCTAAATCATTTACCCATGTTGCAGGAACTTTTATTTTATGTTTTTTTGGATTACTTTTTCCTATTTTTAAATATGTACTATAACAATATTTACGAGTACAATAAAATCCATTTCCTCTATAAAACGAATCATATTCTGATTTTATTAATTTTCCATTATATGTAAGTACTTGTCCTTTTGTTTTTAAAACAGCATTTTTTATTTTGTTTGATACTATTTTAGGATCATCCATAACTTGATTTTTTTCACTATTTATTATTGGATATTTACAATTACTTGTAATATATAAAGCATATGTCCTAGCAGCTACTGATAAAGCCTCAAATGTTGTTGCATCATTTAAAACATGTGTTTCTCCTGATACTACTCCTGCTACATAATCTTCTAAATTATATTTTCCTTGTAAAACTCCTTGTTCATTAACAACTGTTACTTTTTTACATGTGTATCCACTTATATAATCATATTTTTCTAATATTTTAAGTTCATTATTTGTTATTAATTTATCTTTAGATTTAATAGTAGTGTTTATATTATTTTTATTTATATTAAGATAAAGAGTAGGTATTAATACTACTAAAATAATTAAAAATATAAATTTCTTTTTCATATAATCACCTACTATCCTTATACATTATACTATAATTCGACAATAAAAAAAAGATTATATTAATCTTTTTAATAAACATACATACCATGAATTTTACTTTCATCTGTATCAGATAGTGCATCTAATGCCCAATCATCATCTACTTTTGTAAGTGTTAGATTAAGAGTATATTTTACTTTATCTTTTGCTTCTTTTAATTTTTCTAATCTATACTTTGTAAATAAGGTAACATCATATACACCTTGTGCATCATTAAATTCATTTGGATTTTCATTTAAATATGCATCTGCATCAGTCATTATTTTTGAATAATCTGTTACTTCTATTTCAACTGTAACAGTAGCATTATCTCCATCAATTACCTCATCTTTTATCTCATATTTTAGATTTTTATAATGATCTTTTATTAATTCTTTATATTCATTTCTTTGCTCTTCTGTAAAATCTGTTTCTTTAGCAACCACATCATCTAATTGAGTTAATACATCACTATTTAAAGTTTGATAATTTGAAAAGAAATTTTCTACTTTTTTTGTTGGTGTATCCATTGTTAATTTTGTATTACCACATGAACATCCTGTTATTAAAAATAATCCTAATAAAAATATACCTATTTTTTTCATAAATTCCTCCTTGTTAGTATTATTAACAAGAATTTATTTTTTATTCATTATTTATGAACTTCTATTAGTTTAAAAAAATTATATAGTTTTTTATTTATATTTACATCACTTATTCCTTCTTTTATTTTATATATTATTTTTTCTATATTTGTTTCTTTTTTATTAAAACATTCATAATATATATATTTTAGTTTTTCTTCTTCATTTTTTATTTTATTTATTTCTTTTATTATAAATTTTTCTATTTCTTTTTGTTTTCTAGTTTTTAATTCAGATATTTTTTCTTTCTCTATAATTTTATATTCTATATCTATATAATCAAGTAATTTCACTTCTTCTACTGTATCTAATTCTTCATCTACAAGTAAAAAACTCTTTTTTATTTTTTTGTCTTGTTTTAATATTGCTAATACAGTGTTTCCATCACTTAAGAGAAACATATATTCTATTTTTTTTATTAATTTAGGTGTAAATAATTCTGTTTTATTTTTTATCTTTTCTAAAAAATTATATTCAAATTTAATATTGTTATTTTTTATATTATATAAATCCTTAGATGTTATTTTAAAAAGTGGTATTTTTCTTATGTGCATTATATTATCATTCTTATTCCAATCATAAAATTCAATTAATTCATCTTTAAAATTTAAAAGTATATCATATATGTAAGTCATAATTTTCTCCTCTTTCTATATTAATGGATATAAAAATTAATATTAATCCTATTGGTGCATATAAACATTCAATTCTTCTAATAATAAAATTTACATAATATAAAAAATTATACCCAATTGTAAGTAAATTTAAATAACTTATTATATAAATAAGACCAATTACTGTAAGTCCAAATCCTATCAAAAATAAAAATGTTTTTTGATACATTCTATCACCTATTTAATTTTATTTATTACTTTTTTATTTATTAAAATATTTTTTTAGTGTATAATGTATTAAGGTGATTATATGTTAGATTTATTAAGATTTATATTTTTAGGAATAATACAAGGTATTACAGAACCAATTCCTGTATCTTCTAGTGGACATTTACTAGTATTTCAAAAATTAGTTGGTGGTATTGAAAATATTGATTTTGGTATACTTGCTACTATTACTAATTTAGGTAGCTTCTTAGCTATATGTTTAATATTCAAAAATAGAATTATTGAACTTGTTAAATCATTCTTTGGATATTTAAAAAACAAAGATAAAAAGGATTATAATAATTATAAATATTGTTGGTATGTTGTTATAGCTACTATACCAGCAGGTATTATGGGACTTATTGTTACTAAATTAGGAATATTTGATTTTTTAGAAGAAAATGTTAAATTTGTAGGTGTTACTTTACTTATTACTGCTCTATTCTTATTCTTAATTAGAAATTTTAAAGGTAGTAAAGATAGTAATAAAATAACATTTAAAGATGCAATTGTTGTTGGATTATTCCAAGTGGTTGCATTAATCCCTGGTATTAGTAGAAGTGGTTCTACTATAGTTGCAGGAATGTTTAGAAAATTTAAAAGAGATACAGCATTTGATTTTTCATTTATATTATATATTCCAATTAGTATAGCAACTACAATGTTAGGTATTAAAGATTTAATAGATGCTAATTTAAGTGTAAATATGATTTGTTTATATTTAACTAGTATGATATTTGCATTTATATTTACTTACATTGGTACTAAATGGTTTAGAAATTTAGTAACTAAAGGAAAACTTATTTATTTTGTTTACTATTGTTTAGTAGTTGGAACTTTAATATTAATATTCCTATAATAAAAAGTACATTATTAAATGTACTTTTTTTATTTAAATCTTTTTGCATTTTCTGACTCATATTCTTCAAATATACAATTCGGATCTAATGCTGGTAAATCTTTAATAGATGAATGTTCTTGAGGTGTTACTGTTGGTTCACCAAATATCGCATTTGGATCTAACGTTCTGCTTGGACCTTCTATAAATGCTGCTTCATTTTGTGATACTACTGGTTCACCAAAGATCACATTTGGATCTAACGCTCTGCTTGGACCTTCTATAAAGGCAGCCTCGTTTGGTGACATAGTTTCCATTTTAGTCATTGAAATATTAGTAAAGAATTCTTGTTTTCTTCTTTCATATTCCATTAATACTGTATTATACATTTCATCAACCATTTCGTTTAATTGTATAGTATTTTTTTTAACACATTGCCTTATAAACATCTCAAGATCGTCTAATTTTTTGATTTGATTTGCATTAGCCACATTATGATAACCTCTACCATAATTTAAATTTGTTAATGCTTCTTTAAATTTTATATGAGTATTTACATCTGTTATTATTTTATTAGTTATTTCAGTTATTATATTTTCATATTGGACTTGACGTTTTCTTTTTATATCATCTTCAGGTAACTGTTCTAAATCAATAGTTAGTTCTTTTATATATTTATCAATTAACGTTTCTAATGAAAAAGATATTAATTCATTAAATTTTTCTGGATTAAATGATTTTGTATTGTAAACTCTATTAACTTCATCACAAATGAAATATGCCATTTTATTAGATATTTTATTTTTTATTTGCTTTGTTTCATCAATAAAATCCTGTTGTTTCATTGATTGAAGTTTTGCTAAATATTCTTCTATTTTTTGATTTTCAATATTCTCCACATTAATCCTCCTTTAGAATTTTTTCTAATTCTAAACATTTATTAATATCCATATCTTTAGTATCTTTTAAAATATAATCTATATTTAATTTTTTATATTTATCTATTGCCATAGTATGATATGGAAGTAATTCTATATTTTCTATATTTTTAATATTTTTTATATATTGTTTTAAACCTAATATATATTCTTTATTATCATTTATTCCTGGTACTATAACTTGTCTTATCCATATTTTTTTATTTAATTTTTGAATCAGGTTTAAAAATTCTTTAAATTTTTCCATATCAAGACCAGTCATTTTTTTATAACCATCTTCTCTATAATCTTTTATATCTAAAATTACTAAATCAATATATTCAAGCAATTCTAAATAATTAGAGTTACCTACTCCAGCTGTATCTAAAGCTATATTTATATTATCTTTTTTTAATAATTTAGATAATTCTATTATAAATTCACTATGTAAAAGTGGTTCTCCACCTGAAAAGGTTACTCCACCTTTATCTCCAAAATATGGTTTAAATTTAATTATTTTTTCATATAATTCTTTTACTTTTGTATTATCTTCTTTTCTTGTCCATGTTTCTGGATTATGACAAAATAAACATCTTAATTTGCACCCATTAAAGAAGATAACAGTTCTAACGCCTGGTCCATCTTTGGTTGAAAATGATTCTATTGAGTCTATACTAGCACTATAATTTTTCATGGAATGTCCTATCTATTACTTCTTGTTGTTGTGTTTTTGTAAGTCTATTAAATCTTACTGCATATCCAGATACTCTTATTGTAAGTAGTGGATATTTATCCGGATTATTCATAGCATCTATTAGCATCTCTCTATTTAGAACATTTACGTTAATATGATGAGCCTTTTTAGTGAAGTATCCATCTAATAAAGATACTAAATTATTTTTTTGATTTTCTAAATCTTTACCTAATGCATTTGGTATAACTGTAAATGTATTTGAAATTCCATCTCTACAGCATTTTTGATAATCTAATTTAGCAACTGAATTTAATGATGCGATTGCGCCATTTTCATCTCTTCCATGCATTGGATTAGCTCCAGGAGCGAATGCTACATGTGCTTTTCTTCCATCTGGAGTTGCTCCTGTTTTTTCACCATATACTACATTTGATGTTATTGTAAGTACTGAAAGTGTTGGAATAGCATTTCTAATTGGTTTATGTTTTGAAAGTTCAGAGTAGAATTTTTCTAATATTTCTTTTGCAATTGAATCTACTCTATCATCATCATTTCCATATTTTGGATAATCACCATCTATTATAAAATCTATAGTAATTCCTTCTTCATTTCTAACTGGTTTTACCTTAGCATATTTGATAGCTGATAATGAATCTGTAGCAACTGAAAGTCCAGCTACTCCATAAGCCATTAATCTTTCTACATAAGTATCATGTAAAGCCATTTGTCCTGCTTCATATGCATATTTATCATGCATGTAATGAATTATATTCATTGTGTCTGAGTAAAGTTTTGCAACATGTTCTAGTACTTTAAAATATGACTTTTTAACCTTTTCATAATCAAGTATTTCATCTTCCATTTTTTCTACTTCTAATACTTTTAGATTTTTCATTTCATCAATACCACCATTTATTGAGTATAGAAGTGCTTTTGCTAAATTACATCTTGCTCCAAAGTATTGCATTTGTTTACCTACTGTCATAGCTGATACACAACATGCAATTGCATAATCAGTCCCATGAATTGGTCTCATTAATTCATCATTTTCATATTGAATAGCATCTGTTAAAATACTCATTTTAGCGCAATATTTTTTGAAATTAATAGGCAATTTATCACTCCATAACACTGTCATATTTGGTTCTGGTGATGTATCTAAATTTGTTAATGTATGAAGTATTCTATATGAAGTCTTTGTTACTAATGGGTTATTTTCACCCATTCCTCCTATTGAGCATGTTACCCATGTAGGATCTCCTGTAAATAATGTATCATATTCAGGAGTTCTTAAATGTCTTACTAATCTTAATTTAATTATAAATTGATCTATTAATTCCTGTGCCTCTTCTTCTGTTAATAATCCATTATCTAAATCTCTTTTTATATAAATATCAATAAATGAGTCTACTCTACCTAATGACATAGCAGCTCCATTATTTTCTTTTACAGCTGATAAATATCCAAAATATAACCATTGAATTGCTTCTTTAGCATTACTAGCTGGTTTTGATATATCATATCCATATTTTAAAGCCATTTTTTTCATTTCATCTAACGCTTTTATTTGCATAGATACTTCTTCTCTTAATTTAATACCATCTTCATTCATTTCTACTATTTTAGTTTTATCTTTTATTTTTTCTTCTATTAAATAGTCAATACCATATAACGCAATTCTTCTATAATCACCTATTATTCTTCCTCTACCATAGGCATCTGGAAGTCCAGTAAGTAATCCTACTTTACGTGCTAGTTTCATTTCGTCTGTATATGCATCAAATACACCTTCATTATGTGTTTTTCTAAAGTTACTAAAATATTTATCTATATTTTCGTTTAATTTATAATTATAAGCTTCTAAAGAATTATAAACCATTCTTATCCCACCAAATGGATTTACCATTCTTTTTAAAGGCTTGTCTGTTTGTAATCCTACTATTACTTCATTATCTTTATCAATGTACCCAGCTTCAAAACTATTAATTCCTGATACATTATCTACATCTATATCAAGTACACCTAATTTTAATTCTTCTTTTAATAATTCTGTGCATTTATTCCATACTTCTTTTGTTTTATTAGTAGGTGCACTTAAAAATGATTCATCTAAATCATAATATGTATAGTTTAAATCAATAAAGTTTTTAACATCAATTTCATTACACCAAATTCCTTCTTTAAAATTATTCCATTCTTTCATACAATACCTCCATTATGATTATTATATCATTTATTATTATTTTTATTTTAATTTAAAATTAAATTTTACAATTGTTTACAAAAAAAAATAAACTATTTCTAGTTTATTTCTGTAATATTCATTGCAAAAATTTTATTTAAATTTTCTACAAGTTCTTCATCTAAAACTTTCTCAATACTATTATTAATTAGTTCGTATATTTGAATATCTTCTACATCTTCTGTTTCTAGTATCACTTTTCCTAATAGTAAAAATGTTCTATCAGCATAAACTATACTATCTGCAACGATATATTTTTCACCATTACCTAATTCAATTATTTTATTCTTTATATCCATACTAATTCCCCTTTATTATTTTGATTTTTCTTCTTGTTTTTCTGCTTGTTCTTTGCACCATGCATCAAAGAATTCTTGTGATAAAGACCCTCTATCTGTTAAGTGTTTATATAATTTAAATTGACATTTTTTTAATAGTCCTTCTGGTGCATATTCAACATTTACGATAGCATTATCATTTGTTGTTTCTTCTCCTGCTGGAGCTTCTACAACTGATTCTTCATTTTGTTGTTCTATAGCTTCTTCTAAAGCTTTATCTTCTTTATTTAATTTTTCTTTTATTTTTTGAAAAAATCCAACTTTTTCTTCTTTTGTTTCTTCTTTTTTTGCTATATTTTCTTCATTTGTTGCACCTATATTTTGGGCATTTTGATATGACATATAATCATAATTTTTATCTATTCTTTCTTCATCTTTGAAAATTGGTCCTTGTTCAGCTAATTCTTCCATTGTCATTGGTTCTGCTGACATATCTTTTGAATATGGTTGAACTTCTTCTATCGTTGGATATTGCATTTTCCAATAATCTGTTGTAGCATCTACAACTGGTTCTTCTACTACTGGAGTTTCTACAGCTGGTTCTTCTACTACTGAAGTTTCTACAGCTGGTTCTTCTATTACTGGAGTTTCTACAGCTGGTTCTTCTACTACTGGAGTTTCTACAGCTGGTTCTTCTACTACTGGAGTTTCTACAGTTGGTTCTTCTACTACTGGAGTTTCTACAGCTGGTTCTTCTACTACTGGAGTTTCTACAACTGGTTCTTCCACTACTGGAGTTTCTACAACTGGTTCTTCTACTACTGAAGTTTCTACAACTGGTTCTTCCACTACTGGAGTTTCTACAGCTGGTTCTTCAATTTTTTGTTCTTTTTCTAATTCTTTTGTTAATTCTGATACTAAATCTTTTCCGATTACATTTTTGTATTCTTCAGATTGTGAAATCATTTTAACTACTTTTTCATAATTTGAATAGAATTGATTTTTTTCATTTAATTCTGCTGCAAATTCAGCAACATATCCTGCTGCATTAGCTGGATCAACGCAATTAGTTATTGCATCATGTAATTCGCTTAATTTGTTATCTTTTTCTTTCATTTTTCTTAAGCAATATTTACAAATGTTTTCTAATTTTGTTGCATATTCATCACGTTGTGATTCTGCAATTCCTTGTTTATTTTCTTTAATCAATTCTTCATATTTAGCTTTTGTTTCTGCATATCCTTCTTTTGATTCTATTTTGTTATTTTTTGATTCTTCATATTTTTGTTTTAATTCATTTATTTGTTGTTCAAGTTCAATCTTTTCTTCTACTTCTCTTTTTGAAATTCTTCCATTTAATCTTTGTTGTTTTTCATTAATTTTTGTTATTCTTTCTTGTAATTTTCTAATAGAAACAGCATATTCAGGAAGATTTCTATTATATTCATTATGCATTTTTGCATATGTATTTGTATCTTCTTTATATTGTTCTACTTCTTCTTTACTTTCTTGTGCTATATCGTTATTATAAACTAATTCATCTAAAAGAATTTGTATATCATCAAGATTAAATTGACCATTTTCATTTAACATTTTTTCTATTTGTTCCATAACTATATTCCTCCTATCTTATATTTTACCATAAAATTCATTATTTCCAACTTTTTTCTTTAATTTTAAGCATTTTTTTGACATTTTGTGTAAACTTTTCGTTTTAAAGACTTAACTTTAGGTGTTCCAATTAATAAATTTTCAAAGTTTTCTTCTATTTTTTTATCTCTTTCTTCTATTAAATGTTGTTTTTTTAAATCAATTATCTGATTTTTCAAAGCATATAATTGCATTATTTTATCTCTTTTTTCCATATTATCCCTCCTGATAAATAAACTATATCACTTACGTTGACGTAAGAGTCAATAATAAAAAAAACAATTATAGTTTTTCTAATAATTGTTCTTCTGTCCATATTTCTATATTTAGTTTTAAAGCTTTATCATATTTACTACCTGGTTTATCTCCTACTACTACATAATCTGTTTTTTTAGTAACACTGCTTGTTACTTTTCCACCTCTATTTTCAATTTCTATAGTTGCTTCATCTCTTGTTAATTTTTCTAGTGTTCCCGTTAATACAAACGTCTTATTATTAAAATTTTCATCTATTGTTTCATTACCTAAATAGTTCATATTTAATCCTAGTTCTTTCAATTTATTAATTAGATTAACATTTTTTTCTTCTTTGAAAAAACTATAAACAGATTCCGCAATAATATCTCCTATATCCGGTATTTTAATTAAATCTTCATATTCTGCATTCATTAAATTATCTATATTTTTATAATTAAGAGCTAATATTTTGGCTGTTTTTTTACCTATGTGTCTAATACCTAAAGCAAACAATAATTTTTCTAATGAATTTTCTTTACTTTTTTCTATATTATCTAATAAATTATTGATACTTTTTTCTCCAAAACCTTCCAATTCTTTTAGTTCTTGTTTTTGATTGTATAATTTATAATAATCTGGAATCTCTTTTAAATACCCCATATTATAAAAATCTTCTACAATGTTTTCTCCAAATCCTTCTATATTCATTGTATCTCTACTAGAAAAATGAATTAATCCTTCAATATTTCTAGCATCACACTCTTTGTTTAAACAAAAATAATTTGATTCATTTTCTTTTCTTTCTAATTGTGAACCACAAATCGGACAAGTTGATATCATTTTAAATGCTATTTCGTTACCTGTTCTTCTATTTTTTTCAACTCTTACTACTTCTGGAATTATATCTCCTGCTTTATGCAACACAATTGTATCATTTACCATGATATCTTTTTCTTTTATATAATCTTCATTATGAAGTGTAACACTTCTTACAATTGAACCAGCAACATGAACTGGATCAAGATCTGCTCTTGGAGTAATTTTTCCAGTTCTACCTACGCAGAATTCGATATTTCTTATTTTAGTTAAAACTTCTGCTGCTGGAAACTTATATGCGATTGCCCATTTTGGCGTTCTTGATGTGTATCCTAATTTTTTTTGATCATTAAAATCATCTACTTTAATAACAATTCCATCTATTTCATAAGGAAGCTTATCTCTTTTTTCTGTCCATTCATTTATATAATCTACTACTTCATTTATATTATTTGCTTTTTTGATATTAGGATTGACTGTGAAACCTAATTCATCCATAAATTTTAATGTTTCATGATGACTTTTTATATTAAATTCTTCTGGTTTTGGTAAATGATAAATAAATGTTGATAAATTTCTTTTTGCAGCTATTTTAGAATCTAGTTGTCTAACTGACCCTGCTGCAGCATTTCTAGGATTTGCAAATACTTGTTCATTATTATTTTTTCTTGATTCATTTAATAAATTAAATGATTTTTTTGGCATATATATTTCGCCACGTACTTCTATAGTTTTTGTTTCTTTTATTTTAAGTGGGACTGATTTTATTGTTTCTACATTATGAGTTATATCTTCTCCAATAACTCCATCACCTCTAGTTGCACCTCTTACTAGTTTACCATTTTCATATAATAGTGATACTGATAATCCATCTATTTTAAGTTCACATATGTATGTTGGATTTTTAATAACTTTTTTTATTTTATTATCAAATTCTATTACTTCATCTATACTAAAAATATCTCCAAGTGACATCATAGGTACTTCATGTGTTACTTTTTTAAATTCATCTATTATTTTTCCTCCAACTCTTTTAGTAGGTGAATCTTCTCTTATAAATTCTGGATATTTTTCTTCTAATGTTTCTAATTCATGATAATAATCATCATATTCTTGATCTGTTAATGTTGGATTATCATTTGTATAATATTCTATGCTTGCTTTATTTATTATCTTTATTAACTCATCTATTCTTTTTTCTATCATTTTAATCACCTTTTATTGTTTTAATATATATTGCCATTAAGAATTCTTCAGGATATATAATTATTAAATTTTTTAATTTTTTATATTGTTTTTTTATGATTAACTCATATATATATTTTACCATTTTTTGTTCATTAAATAACATTTTTATTTTATCTTTTGAAATATCTTTATCTAATTCATTTTGATTTAATATAGTATTATTAAAATATTGGATTATCATATTGTTATACACTTTTATATCATAAATATAAGAATCATCTATTTCATATATATATCCTATTTTTTCTATTATTTCATTTAATTCTTTAAAAAATGATTTATCATTTTTAAATATTTTTTTTAATACTATATTTTCTATTATTAAACTATCATTTCCAATTATGTTTTCTATATTTTTAATGATTGATTTTTTATACTTTAAAAAATTATTTTCTAGGTTATTTAATTTAAAAGTATATAAATCCCCATCTAATTTTTTATAATGTTTCATTGTATCATTGTACCCTAATCTCATTCCTCTTCTGGCACTATTTTTTTCAAATTTTAGGAATGAATCTATTTTATTTTTAGGGGTTATATATGTTACTGGAACATCATATTTTAAATTTCTTTTAACACCTATTGCATCTAAATCAACAGCTATAACTTCTGTTGCTCCCATTTCAATAGCAAGATTTATTGGCATATTATCATAGAATCCACCATCTATATAATGCTCATTATTTATTTTTTTTAATTTAAACGCAGGAAAACATGATGCTGATGCGACTAAATAATCATGTAAATTATTTTTAGTTAATTTATCTTTTGTCATATATACATGTTTTAAACTAGGTACTTTAACTGTAACTAATCCAAACTTAATTTTTGATTTAAAGAAACTATTAGGTCTTATACATTTTTTTATGGTATTTTCTAAATTTGATACATCTACTCCACCATTTAAAATACCATCTTTATATAAATCATTTATTTCTTCTTTTGTATAATTTTTCTTCATTTCAAATATATCATCATAGTGAATGTTGTACCATAGAAAAAGTGCTTTTAAATAACTTTTTTGTACCATTAATGCTCCATTTAATGCTCCTACACTTGTACCAGTTACAATATCATAATTTATATTTAGTTTTCTTAATGCTTTCCATACTCCTATTTCATAAGAACCTTTGGCTCCTCCACCTGATAGTACGATTGCTCTCATATTATCACCCTATATATATTATACAGTATTTATTTATATTTTTGTATTTTATTTTATATTTAATTAGTTTATAGGTATTTTATTCACACTCTTTTGTTTTTTTTGAATATGTTATATTGAATATAAAAGAAGGGGTGGATTATATGTGTAATGAAAATAATGATTGCAAATGCATTGCTGAAATATTAACTGTAATAAACATTCTTCAACATAATGCTAATTGTTGTGGAGATACATGCTTAGATTCTTGTGATAAAGGTTTCTTAGGTAATTCTTCAACTTGTTTAAGTTGCAACACTAGACCAATCATGTTATATACATGTGGTAGTAATGGAGTTGCTTTAAGTTTACCTATAAGCAAAGATCCAAATGAAACAGTTACTTCAAATGTATTTAGAGTAGAAAAAATAGATGGATGCTGTGCTACATTTAGAGTATTAGCACCTAACCCAGATACAACTGAAGTTGCTACTATACCTTATGTTGCTACAAATTCTTTCTTCACAATGAATTTAGAATGTGTATGTGTACTTAGATGTTTAAATGATACTTGCGTAGAATGTATATAAAAAGAACTCCAATTTGGAGTTTTTTATTTATATTTAATATCATTTATTTTATCAATACTAATTAGTTCATTATCTATAGTTATTAAATTGTTACCGTTTTTTCCCACAATTCTTTTTTCAATATTTCCTTCATTTGTTGTTATAATTACATCTGCTTTATATACATATTTTGGTGAAGAAAAGATTTCATTTATTTTTTGATTTATATTCTTTTCTATTTTATATGTTCTTTCACTTTTTTCTTCTACTTTTTCTTCATTTTTAGAAATACAATATGATTTATTATTTTCAAACTTTTTATCTATTTTATTAGCAAATACTTTTGGTAATTCTCTCACTTTATCACCTCAATTAATTATATGATAATTTTATATTTCTATTAATCTAATGTCTTTGATATTTTTATTCCCGCTAAAAATAATATTAATCCTATTAATAATTCTACTAAACTTATACTTGAATTTAATACCTCTAACATTAAAAAAATAATAGACGAAATTGAAAAAGATGTAATAATAGGATAAATAATATCTTTTTTGTTATTTAATAAATAACTCATTAATTTAGTTACTATAATAATTCCTAACCCTAATCCTATCATAAATAACAATATTATTTTAATATTCTCTACTATATTATTTAAATTTGTCAAATTAGAAAATATTGATAAAAAGAAGTCGTAGCATCCCATCAACATAAATGTGGCTGTTCCACTTATACCAGGTATTATCATAGTTAATGCATCTATAAATCCAATTAAAATTACATATAAATTATTTTTTAAATTATCACTATAAATAAATTTATTATCTGTTTTTAAAAGAGTTAATATTATCATTAAAATAAATATAGCTATAAAATAAAACCAATCACTTTTTGTTTTTATACTAGCTTTCTTAAATAAATTAGGAACAGTTCCAATAAGTAATCCAATAAACAATAACATAGTTGGAAAATAAAATTTTAATAATGCATAATCTATAATTTTAGTTCCTATTATTATTGATAAAATTATACCTATACCGACATTTAATAAAAATATCATATTTGATTTTACATTTTTAAAAAAATTACTTATAGCTTCTATACCACGTTCATATAATCCTAAGTTTAATGCTACTAAACTTCCACTAACCCCAGGTATTATTTTAGCAAGTCCTATAATAAAGCCTTTTATTATTAAAATTGGTATTTTATACATTAAATCACCAATAAATTTTATGTAATATTTTTAATAATATGAAAATATTGAATAAATACATTTTTTTTGTTATAATATTTTCAATTGGAGGAATATTATGGTAGAAAAAATAAAAAATTTAGACAAAAAAACTTTGTTATATTTAGGAATTGGTATCGGATCAGTTGTTATATTGATTATATTCTTATTTATTCTAAAATTAGCTGTAGGTGGTAGAGTTAATTCAAAACAATTTGAATCTAGACTTAAAAAAGCCGCAATTAGTTATTATGAAGAATATCCTGATAAATTACCAAAAACAAGTGGAAATACAATTATGATTTCTATCGATGAATTAGTTAAAAATGGTAATTTAAAAAGTCTTGATAAATTACTTGATAAAGGATTAACTTGTGAAGGTAATGTTAATGTTAGCAATAACAATGGACAATATTTATATCAACCAGTTATAAAATGTAGTGATAAGTACGAAACTAATTTATTATACAAAAAAATATTAGAAGACAATCCTGTTGTTACCACAGGAAATGGTTTATATAAAGTAGATGATTATCATTTATTTAGAGGAGAAAGTTTAAATAACTATGTAAAATTCTCTGATATGAATTTCCAAATCATAAGAATTAATAATGATAATACAATTAGAATGGTTTTAACAGATAACATTGAAACTACAGTATGGGATGATAGATATAATATTCAAAAACAAGATTCTGTTGGAAAAAATGATTTCACAATTAGTAGAATTAAAGATGTTTTAAATGGTTATTTTGCAGGTAACGAAACATTTAGTGATGAAGAAAAAGCTTTAATAGTACCTCAAACATTATGTATAGGTGCTAGAAATGAAAACGCTACTATAAACAATGGTTCAATTGAATGTGCTAAAAAAATAGAAAGTCAACCACTTGGACTACTACAAGTTAATGAATATATGCTAGCGAGCATTGAACCTACATGTAAATATATATATGATAGTCAATGTACAAATTATAACTATTTAGCAAACATTAATAATTTATGGACAATAACTCCTAATTCAGCAAATACATATCAAGTTTATAAAATTGCTGGTTATGTTTATTCAAATAATGCTTCTGTTGAAGCTCAACCTAAATTTGTTGTAACAATTTCTAGTGATGCATTATTTACTGAAGGTTCAGGTACAGAAGAAGATCCATATATAATAAAAAATTAAACTGATATAATATCAGTTTTTTTATTGCAAAATTGTAAGATCAATAACAAGACCAAAATATTTTTATGCATCAAAAAACCCTTATAAGTAAGGGTTTAATTTCTAAATGGTGTCCTGTACAGAACTCGAATCTGTGACCCTCTGATTAAAAGTCAGATGCTCTACCAACTGAGCTAACAGGACATATCGATAAAGTAAAATGGCTGCCTCGGCTAGATTCGAACTAGCGAAATGCCACAGTCAAAGTGTGGTGCCTTACCGCTTGGCTACGAGGCAATAAAACTAAAGTGGTGGAGGGAGATGGATTTGAACCATCGAACCCGAAGGAACAGATTTACAGTCTGCCGCGTTTGACCACTTCGCTATCCCTCCAAAAAAAATGGTGCCGAAAGCAGGAATCGAACCCGCAACCTACTGATTACAAGTCAGTTGCGCTACCAATTGCGCCATTTCGGCATGGTGGGCGATATAGGACTCGAACCTATGACCCCCTGCTTGTAAGGCAGGTGCTCTAACCAACTGAGCTAATCGCCCATCCAACATAATTAAGTATACTAGTTATTAAATTATTTGTCAATAGAAATTGAATTATTTTTGTGATTTTTTAAATTTTCTTCTATCCACAAAGGTAATTTATAGTTTAAAGTCTTAAATCCTAAGCTTGTTTCTATTATTTTTCTTCTCTTTTTTTCTTGTTTTTTTTGTTCAGTTATATTTTTTATACTTAATTTTAAATTTCCATCATCGTTATTTCCAATAACTTCGACATTAATTTCTTCACCTATATTAGCAAAATCAGCTGGGTTTCTAACAAATTTACTTGATATTTCGGATATGTGTATAAGACCGCTTTTATCATCATCTATTTTTACAAAAATACCATATGATTCTATACCGGTTACTACACCTTTTACTACATTGTTTTCATTTTTCATAAAAACACCTCTTTATTCATTATAACACAAAAATTGTCAAATAAAAAGGGTTTACTATTTCAATTAAATATACTATAATAATAGTCGGTGATTTGATGAAAGAGATTGAAAACAAAATAATTGATATTATCGATAATTTAAGACCATTTCTTATTAATGATGGTGGTAATATTGAATTTATAAAATATGAAGATGATACAGTATATATAAAAATGATGGGTGCTTGTTCTAATTGTGAAATGCTTGATTTAACATTAAAAGATGGAATTGAAGCAGCTATAAGAGAAGAAATACCTAGTATTAAAGAAGTAATAAATGTAATTTAAATTACATTTTTTTTATCCATTCTATCTCATTTAATGTACTAACACTTTGTATATACTGATATGTTTGTTTAATTATTTTTTTATAAACATTTATTCTTTCTATTATTTTGTTTATTTCTGTCTCTTCTATTTTTCCATCTATTATATCTTCATATGTATCAAAGTAAAAAGAAGGATATAATAATCTTATAAAAAACAATTTATATTCTGTATCAGTTAATTTAATATTTTTTAAATATTGTTCTATCAAAAAAGATGGATCTTCTTTCTTTAAGAAATCTTTTATATATTCTGCTACATCTCTTATTTTTACATCAATTATAAAATTAAATGGATTGTAAAAATCAAATAATGTATCTTTAGTTTTTATTCTATTATGACTTATGCATAAAGAATTATCTTCTACCTTTTCAAATACTAGTAAAGAAATACCTGTTTCTGTTATGCCTTCAAAATAACTAAAACTTTCTGTTAATAAGGGATATTTTTTACCAAATTGACTTATTTGATATTCAAAATAATCCATCTTATTTATCCATAATTGATACCAATTATCTTTTTTTATTTTTGTTGATAAATTTAAATTTGATGTAATTATAGAAAAATTAATTATATCTTCTATTTTAATTGTTTCATCCATTTTTCCATATGTTTTTAATAATACATACTTATTATTATTTATATATGTTTCAATACTATTTTGACTATTTAAAATAATTTGATGGGTATATATTCCTTTTCTATTTAATTCTATAGTCATATTATATATATCATTTAAATTTTTATTATTATTTGTTATATCAAGTAATGTATAATATTCATTATCATGTTCAAATTTATACATATTATCTTTCTTATATATATTATTTGGATTTAAATTATAATAATAATTTAGGGCATTTTTCATATATATCCGCCTCATTTAATTATATTTGTATATAAAAAAATTATGCTTCTAGCATAATTTTTATTCTTTCTAATTTATCTTTATATCTATTTAATTCAGATTCTAATTCTTCTACTTTTCTAGATAATTCTTCTTTATTGTTTATTTCTTGTTCTAATAATTCTTTTAACTTATCAATTTCATTTATATCTTGTATATTTGTTTGTTCAATATCAGGTCTTATTGGAACTTCTACTTTATTTAATTCTTCTTCATATTTATTTAATTCTTCTTCATAATTATTTAAAAAAGCATCTAAATCATCTACTGAATCATTTGCTTGTTTAGATATTCCGCTTATTAATTCTTGTAATTCTTCTTCCATTTTTTCTATTTTTACTTCTTCTTTTTTTATAGATTTAACAATATCTATCTTTAATTTAAATGGTTTAGAATAATTTAAATTAATTCTTTCTACTTCTGATATTTCTAAATCTTCAAAATCAAATATATTATTTGTTTTAATTTGTTTTACAATACTTGGAATAACTTTTTTTAATTCTTCCCAATCTAAATCACTAATAATATCTTCTTCACCATTAGTAATTTTATTCATATATAGTTTTTCATATCCATCTTCATCATGTTCTTTTAAAGAATAAATAAAATATTTTTCTCCACCATAATTAATATATCTAATTTTTTCTCCAGTTAGTTTTTCACTTCCAGATATAACTTCAATACTCATAATTATATCATCCCTTCTTATTCTACTAATCATTATATCATTAATTTATCAAAAAATAAATACCTAAAAAAAAAGCATTATTGCTTTCTTCGATATTTTTGTTTTTCTTCCATCATATATTCTGTAATATTTGTTTCAATTTCATCTAATGCATCGCGTTGTATGTTTGATAAATAAACTGTTTCTTTTACAGTGTCTACTTCTATCTTTCCCCAAATAACACCCATTTTCACTTGTAAATCATTAAACATATCTGGAGTTATAGCTGTAAAAAAGTATCCAAATATTAATCTTTTTTGTCCTAATAAAATTCTTTTATTTGTAAGAGCTACAACATATGTTGTAATAATATCTACAGGATTATTGTTTTTTTGACAAGCAAATACATATTTTACTTCTTCTCCTGGATTCAAATGTAAATCTATTATCTTTGAATGACTTTTTAGTCTCCATGCTACTGTCATTGGATATTTCTTTTTGAATTCTTTTACTTTATCATATACTATACTCATATAAACACCTCATTATCTTCGTTTTTTATAATTTATATTATAACATATAAATTAGTTTTTGTATATTTCCTTTTAGTCTTTCAAATATTTATTAATCGTATCTATTACTTCTTGATGAACTACGCCATTACTTATAATAGCACCATTGATATCCTTATCATATCTTTGCTCTTTACCAAATAAATCAGTGACTTTTCCACCAGCTTCTTCCACTATTACTTTTACAGCCGCTATATCACAATTCTTATGTTTAGTTCCTGGAAAGATTGCTACTGTGAAATCACCATTAGCTACACACATACTAGCTCTAATTATACTTCCTATACTAACAAAGTAAGTTTTTTCACCTAATTTTTTTATTGCATCAAATATATTATACTCTGATGCTGGCCACATATCATATTGTGCTACACTTCTTTTATCATTTAGTTCAATATTATTAACTTTTATTAATTTACCATTTTTATATGCTCCTTCTCCTTTAATTGCAGTATATAAAGAATTAGTAAAAATATCATAAACTACACCTACAATTGGCTCTCCATCAATTGCTAAAGCAAGTGAAAAAACAGCTGTAGGTATATGTCTAGCATACATAGCTGTTCCATCTACTGGATCACATATCCATACATAATTACTTTTTCCAAACTGTTTTTCTTCTCCATCTACACTATGAGTGGGATATTTTTCTTTTACTTTATTAATTAAATATTCATTTATTTCAGTATCAGCTTTTGTTACTATCGTTTGATCATATTTATAGTTAGCACCATTATCTTCAGTAAAATATTTAATCATTATTTCTCCAGCTTTTTTTGCAATTTCAATGGCAAATTCTAAATATTCTTTATTCATTTTTATCACCTTTATTTTCTATAATATTAATTAATTCGATTGTAATGTCTTCTACTTTATTAACTTTTGTTATATCTTCATTAATTAATATATTTTTTGAATTAACATAAATAGTATTTAATCCTACTTTTTTTGCACTTTTAATATCTAAATTTAAATTATCTCCTATCATTATACATTCATTTGGTTTATTATTACCACATGCTTTAATATAGGACATTTCATTTGGTTTAATAAGATTTTCTCCATAACACTCTATAAAGTATTTTCCTATTTTCATATTGTTTAATCTATTTAGTTGAGATTTTTTAAAATAATTTGTTAATAATACAAGTTCATATTTTTGTGATAATTTTTTTATAGTATTAATTAATTTTATATTTTCTTTTGGAATACAATGTTTTAATTCATCAAAAAATATATCTAAGAAATCAGTATTTAATTTAATTTCTAAATATTTTTCTAAATGATATAAATAATCATTAACATTATAATTATTATATTTACTTTCATAAGTTCTTATTGCTTCTAAAAATTTTTCAATATTTTCTTGTGAATATAAATTAATTCTTTTTAAAGTTTTTTCTATAGATGAAACAAAATCAACACCTGTAATCAATGTTCCATCAACATCAAATATTAATCTTTTTATAATTTTTATACCTCAATTTCTTTATATTCGCAGCAATTATTAAGTGATTCTAATAAAAAAATAGTTAATTCATTATATTCTTTTCTTCTTATAATATAATGATTATATGTTTTTATCATTTTTTCACTATAACTATATAAAATAAATATAAATTTTGTTAGAGTAGTCATATCTATCCAATTAGTTTTTGCATAAAAATCAGTATTGTGAATATATCCGCTTAAATATGAAAAGTCTTTATATATTTCTTTGTCTACTATTTCACATGCATTTTTAAAACTATAATTTTTTAATTTTACTACTCTATTTAACCAACCATAAGATTGCTTATTATTTATATAATCACTTGATACATTTAATAATCCACATATTTTTTCATATCCTTTTTTTACTTTTGTATGATATGGTTCAGTATCTACTATATTAACTAATTTATTAAAACTCCATAAATACCAATCTTTATGTATCTCTTTTTTCTTATATTTTTTAATTAAAGTGAATGAAACATAATTTTCAATTATAATGCGCATAACACATGAAAATGCATTATAATTTTTTAATAAAAGCGATGTATATGCTTCTTGCATATAATCTAGATGCTTATTCATAAAAAGTGATGCAATACTATCATAATCATATGATAGTGAATTAAAATGTCTTAATTCTTTTTCAGTATAATCAATATATTTTTTTAATCTTTTTAATTCTTCTTTTTCTATATTATAAATATCATACCAAAAATCAGTATATCTATCTAATAGCATTTCTTTTAATTCTTCCATATATTATCACCCACTTGATATTATTATATCATATAAAAGAAAAAGCTCATTATGAGCCTTTATTATAAATTATCATTATTCTTTATCATTCCAAAATTCATTTATATATTGAGTTAATGCCATTATAAAAGATTCTCTTGTTAAATCAATTCTATTAATTCTACCATCAGTTAAAAAATGTATACCACCTTTACTGCTTCTTAAATCATTTTGTTGAAATATATTATCCATAACTTTTCCTAAATCAGTTGATATTATCTCTTCTACATATTTATTTGGAACAGGAAAGGCTGAACTTGTACCCCAACTTTCATACCCATCTTTATCTTTTATTACAGCAATATTTATAATTACCCACTTACCTAATAAATTAGTAATTCCTGATTCTACACCTAAAAAATATTCTGCTTGTATATTATTTTCTTTTGCATATTTTATTAAATTATTAACACGATTTCTAGCTCCTTCATAAATTTCATTATTTACTGGTTCTTCACTCACTAAAGAAGGAACTGAAATACCTTCAATATCAAAATCACTAAAATAATTTTCAAACGCTTCTTTTGCACCTTGAATTTTCCCTGGATTTTTTGAACCTATCAGAATTTTCATTATTTAACCTCCTAGTAAATTTTATATAAAAACTATTTTGTATTATTTTTTTACTATTTGTTATTTAATTTTAAAAATTTATAGATTTCTCCCCAGTTATTTACTATTTTAAAGTTATTTGTATCATCTACTAAATTTGAAGCTGCATTCTTAAAATAAAGACTGTTTATTCCTTTTTCAGAAGCTTGTCTACAAATATTTTCATCATCATCAATTATATAATCACATTTTTCATCTATTAACCTTTGTATTTTACTATGTTCATTATTAAAAATATTAATACTAGATAATCCTAATTGATTTAATTTATCCTTTGCGATTGATACTTCTTCATCATTTCTAGCAGTAACTATAATTATTTCAAAATTATTCATTAGTCTTTTTAAAACAATGTCTGCTCCTGTCATAATATTTGCTGTTGATAAAACTTCTTTAGCATTTTTATCATAAAATTTTTTAAATTCATCTTCATTCCAACTATATCTTTTTTGAAATGTACGAGGTGAATTATCAATTAAATTATCACTTTTAAAATTATCAACATCATACATTTCTGTATATACTCTATATAAATTTTCAGAATCGAATACTACACCATCTAAATCAAGCGCTATTTTTTTCATATTTTATACCTCCTACTACATTTTATTTTTGTTTAATTTGTTAATATATATTTCAATTAAATCTGGATCATGTTGATTTTCTGGTAGTTTATCTAAATCAAAAAATTTCATTTCTTTAGATTCACTATTCCATTTTAATTCTCCTGTGTATTTTTTTATACAATATAATACAGTATTATTTATAACTACATCTCCGTTTGGATATTCATTTCTTCTTGATGGACCAGATACTATATCAACAAGTATTAAGTCTTCTTTTTTTACATCTAAATTTGTTTCTTCTTTTACTTCTCTAATAACTGTTTCTTCAAATGTTTCTCCTAATTCTTGACATCCACCTGGTAATCCCCATTTATCTCTATCTGATCTACTTTGTAATAATATTTGATTTTTTTCATTTACAATAATTGCAGCTGCTCCATCTTGTAATAAAACAAATCTATGTTTTAATTCTCCCATACATAGTCTTGTAAATACAGGATAACCTATTATATTACTTAATTCTATAATTTCATCTGATGATAACGGTTCTATAATTTTAATTAATTCTTCATAAGTTATATTTCTTTGTTCTTGTGTTGTTAAATTTTTTATTTTTTCTATTATTTCTTTATTAGTCATGTAATCACCTCTATAATTCTGTTCTTAATAAAAAGTCAGAAATTTTAAAATCTTTTATAACATATTCATATAATTTTTCAATACTTAAATAATCTTTGTTATCAAAACAATTTATAACTAAATTCACAAATTCTTCATTTGGAAAATTTTTTAAATGATATTGTTCTCTATAATTTTTATTTTTAAATATTTTTTCTATTTTTGTAAATGGAACTGTTGCTATATTATTTTTATAAAAATAAGCACTTATTAATTCTTTTAATAACATATAGTAATTTAACTCTATATTTTCTTTATTATTTATTTTATCTTTTAATTCATCCATTAGATCCCAACACATATAGTTATTAAACATTATTTCTATTGGTTCTGGAGATGAGAATTCCATTTCATAATATTCTAATGCTTTAGATTGTAATTTTTGTATTTCCCCTGTTTTATCAAATATTATTTTTCCATATCCAAACATACTTGATGTAGACATTCTTTTTCTTCTGTTATGATCATCATCCATATATTTATATATTTCAGAAATAGGATTAATAAAATATTCAATCATTACATCATCTATTATTTTATTTCCGCGTTCTTTCCAACCAATTTCTTTTGTAATAATATGAATATCTATATCAGATTTTTCTGTATTGTTTCCTGTTGCATAACTTCCTCCAAGTACTGCACCTATTACATATTCTTCATTTTCATATTCTTTTATAAATTCATTTAATATATTTTCCCATTTTGACATTTTTTCACTTCCTATTTTAATTATATCATAAAATGTATATTATTCTTAATGAATTAAAAGTTTATACCCAAAATAAAAGTCAGTCAAATTGACTAACTTTATCTTTTTTTATCAAAATTATTTTATTTTTCTAGTTTTAATAAGACTATAATCATCTTTATCAACATTACTTGTTGTAATATTTTGAAAACCAACTTCTTTTAATACTTCTATTTCATGTTCTATTGTAAGTGGTGTATCAATATGTTTATGATTTTCTATATTATTTTCTAATTCATATAATTGCCCGTCTTCAATTTCTTGTGTTAAAGCTATTTTATCACAATTAATAAATTGACCATTTTCTTTTAAACAATCATATACTTTTTTATATAATTTTATTTTTTCTTCTTTTTTGAAATGATGAAGTGCTGATGTAGATATAACTGCATCATAATTTTCACCAAATTCAACTTCGAAGAAATCTCCACATATAGTAGTTACATTACTTGCAAAACTTCTTTTCTTCAATTCTTCAAGCATGTTTTCTGTAATATCTATGACTGTCACTTCAACATTTGGATATAATTCAAATAAATGAATTAATTCAAGGCCTGTTCCTGCTCCTAAATCCAATATTCTTTTTACATCCTTATCTAAACTATCTGCTAATGTTTTTTTAGTTTCCATGTATGTACTATGTACATCATCATAAGAATCTATTTTTTCATTAAAAAATGTTCTTTGTTTTTGATTTCTTTCATATAAATTCATAATCATTTCCCCCTTAAATTTATTTCAATATTATTTCTAATTAAATCTTTAATTTCTTTATCAGTCATTTTGATACTATTTACACATAATTGTGTTGCTATACCATGAGTATAAAATCTTACTTCACGATATATTTTTTTTGCTTCTTCTAAAGATATTTTATATTGTTTTGTCATTGCATTAATTGTTTCCATATTTCTATCTGTATTTAACACTTCGCTTACTGTTCTAGAACCAGCAAGATCTGCCATAAATAATGAAAAGAATATATTAGGTTCCTTTTTTGCATACAAAGCATATGCATAACTTATTGTGTATAAATAATCATTTATATCTATATATTTATCAATAAAAGATGTGTAATCTTTTCTTAAATAAGATTTCAAATCTTCTTTATACATATCAAAGTTATCATAGTTTTTAAATATTGGTTGTGTTGAACAACCTATGTACTTTGCTAATTCTCTAACTGTTAGTTTTGAGTAACCATATTTTTTTATAAAATCAATGCTTTTTTCTAATATATCATCTTTAGAATACTTAACTGTTCTTGCCATAAATATCACCTCACAAATGCATAAAATAACATTTGTTATTTAATTATAATACACAACTTTTAGATATTTGTCAATATAAAAATAACATTTGTTATTTTATTTTGAATAAAATTTTTTTAAACTATGTTTTATACATCAAAAAAGTCCTTATTTCAAGGACTTTAAACTATTTTCAACAACATTGTTTATATTTTTTACCACTGCCACATGGGAATTAGTTTTCCGGCTTTTGGGGGCTTTTTGCGGCTTTTGGGAGCTCTTTTTTGCCCTTTTTGGCTTCCGAGAGCACTCGGGAATCCTAGCTGAAGGTATCTAATTTTCAAAAATTAGCCTTTTTCGAATATTTTTTGTATTCAATTTTCACCATTATTCTATTCAATATTAACTCCTTTATTTAATTCTTTCTTACATAGTATACTCATAATAAATATAATTACTAAATATAATAAAGATGCTACTATCGCCAAGACTTTAAATGCTTGTACATCAATGCTTACTGTAGCTGTTTTAAAAAGTTCCATTACTGATGAATCGAATAATCCATACACAAATACTAAAGCTAATACTAAAGTTTGTGCTACTAAGTATATTATAAATCCAAATAATACTGAATAACCTAACTTTCCATTATTCTTTTTATGCCCTAAAATCATTCCATAGAATCCACATTGAATGGCATTAAACACCTCTAAAAATATAAGGGTAATAAACATTATAACAAAGAAAGAAGTACTCATATTTAATCCTGTAGTAATAGTTTTTATATAATCAGTTATAACCAACCAATTATCTTTTGAATAATATGCAATAAATAGACTTATTAAAACAACAATAAAACCAACGAAGAAAAAGATAAGAGTTTGTATAAAATTTGAATTGTATAATTCATTCTTAGTAACAGGCAATGTATGAGTTAAATAAGCTTCATCTTTATATAATGAATCTCTAAATCTAACCCAACTTCTCATTATAGTATTTATTAATATATTAGCAAGCATTGCAAACATACAACCAACACTTATTTGTCCAATTATATTAATAATTACTGATTGTTCTATATTAAATAGTATTCGTGTTGTTATAGCAAAAAATATAGCTAACACATAAAATACAGTCATATTTTTTATCATATATTTTAAATCATACTTTAATAATTTATTTAACATTTGAACATCCTCCTAAAAATTTCATCAATTGATGCATTCTCTTTATTTCTAAGTTTATCAGCATCACTTTGCAATACAATCTGTCCTTTATCAATAAATATGACTTCATCTAATATTTTTTCAATATCAGATATTAAATGCGTTGAAATAATAACACTAGCATTTTCATTAAAATTAGAAAGTATAGTATCTAAAATATAATCTCTTGTTGCTGGATCTACCCCACCTAATGGTTCATCTAAAACATATAAATCAGCATTTCTAGACATTACAAGAACTAATTGAACTTTTTCTTGCATACCCTTACTCATTTTTGCTAACTTTTGATTGATGTCTAAATCTAAATCCTTTAGCAATTTTTTAGCTTTTTCAGAATCAAAATTGTCATAGAAATCTTCAAAATAACTTATTACTTCAGATACTTTCATTTGTTTATTTAAATATGTTCTTTCTGGCAAATAAGATATTACTTTTTTTGTTTCAATTCCTATTTTTTGGCCTTTAATTAATATTTCTCCACTTGTTGGTGTTAGTAAATCATTTATTAGTTTAATTAGTGTTGTTTTTCCAACCCCATTTTTCCCTAATAAACCTATAATTTTTCCGCTTTGAATACTTAAATTAATATCTTTAAGTATTTCTTTATTATCAAACGATTTATTTAAATTATTAATCTCTAAAAGTTTCATATTAATCATCTATCCCTTCTAAATATTTTATTGAATCAGCTTTCCCTAATCCTATTTTTTTCATTCCTTGAAAATAGCTCTTTGCAAGGGTAATAGCATATTCATCTTTTAGTTTTTCTATTAATTTTGTATCATTTGTAACATACTTACCATTTGTTCTTTCGGTATATATTAAATTCATACTTTCAAGTTCAGCTAGTGCCTTTTGCATAGTATTAGGATTGACTTTAAATGTTGTCGCAAATTCTCTAACTGATGGTAATTTTTCACCACATTTAAATACACCTGAAATAAGATATATTTTCATATATTCTAAAACCTGAATATATATAGGAATATTATTATCAAAAGTAAAGTCCATAATCACACCTCTTTGTATTACTTGATTAATACAATAATATTGTATACTATGTCTTTTAGTATGTCAATAGAACCTTTATATTTTAGTAAAATTTTTCTTACTAAACAATTAGTGTCCTATGTCATTTGGGCAGTGAACACAATTTCATTTTTATTAGAAGTCAAAATCTTTGTAAGTCCTTATAAATAAAGGAAATATCATATTTTTCAGCAATACAAAGTTTTTGTATTTTCACTTCAAAAAAGGGTATCTAGATACCTTTTAAATACTCACCGGAAGGTATCCAAAAAGGTATCTAAAATTTGTTTTAATATTTTTAGGCATCAAAAAACCCCGAAATTACGGGGTTTTATTTACTTACCACAACATTGTTTATATTTTTTACCTGAGCCACATGGACATTGATCATTACGACCTATTTTAACAACTTTTTTAGGTTCTGCTTTTTTAGTTTTATTTCTATCTCCTTTAGCTTCACCTTTAACTACTTGTTTTCTTTCGATGTTTTGTCTTATTTCAGCTTTTAATAAGAACATAGCAGTTTCTTTATCTACTGTACTTAACATTGATTCATATAAAGCGAATCCTTCTGTAGTATATGCTCTAAGTGGATTTTCTTGCGCATATCCTCTAAGACCAATACCTTCTCTTAAATGATCCATTGTATTGATGTGTTCCATCCAATGAGTATCTATTACTCTTAAAGAAATTGCTTTTTCAAATTCGTTTGCTATTTCTGTTGGTATATCTTTTAATTTATCATTGTATTCTTTTTCTAATAAATCATAAATATATTTTTCTAATTCTGTTTCTTTCATTTCACAAACATCTTCAAATTTAATTTCTTTTCTTAAAATATCGTTATTTAAGAATTCAATTATTTCATTATAGTCTAATTCTGTTAAATATCCTTCTGGTGCAATATGACTAAATACTATATCATGTGAGAAATCTTTAAATGTATTTAGAATTGTATCATGTATTGATACTGAATCTAATATTTCATTTCTTCTATCATAAATATATTCTCTTTGTTGATTTATAACATCATCATATTGAAGTAATGCTTTACGAGTATCAAAGTTATTTCCTTCTACTGTTGTTTGAGCTGATTCAATTGATTTAGAAATCATTTTATTTCTAATTGACATATCATCACTGAATCCTACTCTTTGAAGTAATCCTTTAGCTCTATCTGTACCAAATCTTACCATTAATTCGTCTTCAAATGATACACAGAATTGAGAGAATCCTGGATCTCCTTGACGTCCTGAACGTCCTCTTAATTGGTTATCGATACGTCTTGATTCATGTCTTTCAGTACCTATAACACATAATCCACCTAATTCTTTAACTTCTTCTGTTAATTTGATGTCAGTTCCACGTCCTGCCATGTTAGTAGCAATTGTTACAGCTCCTTTTTCACCAGCTTTTGCGATGATTTCTGCTTCTCTTGCATTATTTTTAGCATTTAATACTTCGTGTTTAATTCCTTCTTTTTTTAACATTGAACTTAAAAGTTCACTTGTTTCTACAGCAACTGTACCAACTAGTATAGGTTGACCTGTAGCATGTCTTTCTTTTATTTCATTTACTATAGCTTTATATTTACCAGCTTTTGTAGCAAATATTAAATCACTATAATCAACTCTGGCAATTGGTTTATTTGTAGGTATTGCAATAACATACATGTTATAAATATCTCTAAATTCTTCTTCTTCTGTTTTTGCTGTTCCTGTCATTCCTGACAATTTTTCATACATTCTGAATAAATTTTGGAATGTAATAGTTGCTAAAGTTTTTGTTTCTTGTTCAATATTAACTCCTTCTTTAGCTTGAATAGCTTGGTGAAGTCCATCTGAATAACTTCTTCCTTGCATTAAACGTCCTGTAAATTGGTCAACTATTATAATTTGTCCATCTTTTACTACATAATCAAAATCACATTTCATACTGAAGTTTGCTTTTAATGCTTGGTTTATATAATGAACTAAATTTGTATTATCTATATCATATAAATTTTTTACTTTGAAGAATTTTTCTCCTGCTTTTATACCTTTTTCATCTAATACTACAGCTTTTGTTTTTTCATCATAGATATATCCGTCATCTTCTTTTAATGTTTTAGCGAATCTATCTGCATCTATATAAAGATTAGCTGATTGTTGATGTCCACCAGATATAATAAGTGGAGTTCTAGCTTCGTCTATTAAGATTGAGTCAACTTCATCGACAATTGCAAAGTTAAGTGGTCTTTGAACTCTGTCTTTGGCATTTACTACCATGTTATCTCTTAAGTAGTCAAATCCAATTTCATTATTTGTTGAATATGTAATATCACAATTATATACTTCTTGTTTTTCTTTTGGAGATTGTTCTCTTAAATTAACACCTACTGTTAATCCTAAGAATTTATAAATACTTCCCATCCATTCAGCATCACGTCCTGCAAGGTATTCGTTTACTGTTACAATGTGTACACCTTTACCTTCTAATGCATTTAAGTATGCTGGCATTGTTGATGTTAAAGTTTTTCCTTCCCCAGTACGCATTTCTGCAATATTACCATAGTGAATTGCTAAACCACCTAATATTTGAACGTAGAATGGTTTTTCTCCAATAACACGATAAGCTGCTTCTCTTGCTACTGCAAAAGCTTCTACTTTAATATCTTCTAAAGTTTCTCCTTCACTTAATCTCTTTTTAAATTCTTCTGTTTTCCCTTTTAATTCTTCATCAGATAAGTTAGTCATTTCTTCATCTAAAGCCATAACTTGATCTGCTATTTTTTTAAATTTTTCTAATTCTTTGTATTCATGATCGAATAACTTCTTAAATAATTTCATATCATGATCTCCTTCCATGCTTGTACATATACTATTTTATCAAAAAATATGAAAAATTCCTAGTAATTTTAACGTTTATTGTTATTTTTTTATCAGTTTGTTATAATTATAACGGAAGGATGATAAATATGAAAATAAACTATTCTGATCAAAATGTCATAAAAGGTGAAAAATCTATTTTCTTAGCTGGGCCTACTCCACGTGGAGAAAATTCTACTTCATGGAGAACCGAAGCTTGTAAAAAATTAGAAGAATATGGATTTGATGGAGTTGTATATGTTCCAGAATATTCAACATGGAAACCTAAAGAAGATTATGTTGATCAAGCAATGTGGGAAAGAGAAGCTTTAACTGAAGCTACTACTATATTATTTTGGATACCAAGACATTTACCTGATATGCCTGCTTTTACCACTAATGTGGAATTTGGATATTGGTTACACACAAATAAAGTAATATACGGAAGACCTGATGATGCAGAAAAAATAAAATATTTAGACTGGTTATATGAATTAGATTATAATGAAAAACCATATAATAATTTAGATGATTTATTAAAATATAGTATTGAGAAAACAAATAAAAAATAGTAAAAATTATATTTACTATTTTTTTATAATGTTCTTTCTTCCACAATCATTAATTCTGTATTTTTAATTAATAATTCTTGTTTCTTTTGTTCTACTAATTTTACCGTATTACGTTTAGCTTCTTCTATTTTTTCTGGATTATTTGAAAAATGTGAAAGTAATTGAATAAACTCTTGTTTTAATCCTTGCTCATAAGCTATTATTTCTTCTACTTCTTCTATAGATAAATCTTTATTTTCTTTTAACTCTTCTCCTAATTGTTTAGCATAAATATCAAACCAAATAATAGGATTTATATATTCTTCTTTTTCTTCTTGTTTTTCAATCAAAATTGGTTCTTCTTGTGGTTGTTCTTGCACAAACCCAACTTCATTTTCAACAATTGAATTATTTTTAATTGGTTCTGTATTTATATTTTGTTGTTCATATAACATAATTTCTCTTTTAATTAAATTATCTAATCTTTTTAATTTTGTTAATTTTTCTTTAAGTGATGATGCATTATTTAAATAAAAAGATTCAGTTATATTTTTATAAAGAGCTCTATAATATTTAAAATTATTATCATTATCATATTTTGTATTATATAGTTGCTTGAAAGATTCACTTTTTAGGAGTTGTTCTATTTGTTCTTTTAGTTGTGGAGCAGTTTCATTTTTATTAATTTGTTCTAATTGTTCATCATATTTTTTTCTTTCAATATCACTCATTAAAATTCTATAAGCTTGTCCTACTATTTTTGTTAATTCTTCATCTGATGTTATAGTATTTTGATCTGGATGAACTTGTTTCATTATTGCATAATATGCTTTTTTTATTTCATTTTTTGTTGCATCTTGTTTTATCTTTAATATTTCGTAATATGTTTGATTCATAGTAACACTCCCTATTTTAATAAATTATACTATGATTTATACCTTATTTCTATATATAATTTAAAATTTGACTTTTAGTTGTCACAAAAAAAGCTAGAATATTCTAGCCTTTTATCCACACTCTGGTGGCTCCGAGTGGAATCGAACCACCGACACAGGGATTTTCAGTCCCTTGCTCTACCGACTGAGCTACAGAGCCAAAAAAAATGGCGGTCCCGACGAGAATCGAACTCGCGATCTTCTGCGTGACAGGCAGACGTGATAACCGCTACACTACGGGACCATTTGGTTGCGGAAGATGGATTTGAACCAACGACCTCCGGGTTATGAGCCCGGCGAGCTACCAAGCTGCTCCATTCCGCGATATCAATTTAAAATGGCGGAGAAAGAGGGATTCGAACCCCCGCGCCGTTTCCGACCTCCCGGTTTTCAAGACCGGTCCCTTCAACCAGACTTGGGTATTTCTCCATAAGATGGTGCCTAAGGCCGGACTTGAACCGGCACGGGATTTGACTCCCGCAGGATTTTAAGTCCTGTGCGTCTACCAATTTCGCCACTCAGGCATACCATATCAACCTTTTATGCGTTGACACGATTAATTATATAATATTTTATGCAAAGTTGCAATACTTTTTTCAAATTTTTTTGTATTTTTCAAAAAAAACAAGTTACTACTTGTTTTTTAATATGTTTTGTGCGGCTACTACACCACTTATTGATGCTTGCATTAATCCTCTTGTAATTCCTGCTCCATCTCCTATAGCATATACACCTTTATATTTTGTTTCTAAATTATTATCAACTTCTATTTTTGCTGAGTAAAATTTAACTTCTACTCCATAAAGAATTGTATCTCTTCCAGATATACCTGGACAAACTTTCTCTAATTCTTCAAATGTTTCAAGCAAAGCATTTACTATTCTAGAAGGTAATACATAAGATAAATCTCCTGGAACTGCATCTTTTAATGTAGGATTATATGATAATTTTTTTATCCTATCATAAGTTGATCTTTTACCATCTTTTAAATCTTTTAATCTTTGAACCATTATTTTTCCACCTGTTAACATATTTGAAAGTCTTGCTATATATTTTCCATATGTTATTGGTTCATCAAATGGTTCTGTAAATCTTGAAGAAACAAGTAAAGCAAAGTTTGTATTATTACTTTTTAAATCATGATAACTATGTCCATTTACTACTGCTAAATCATCATCATAGTTTTCTTGTGATACAAACCCTCCTGGATTCATACAAAATGTTCTTACTATATTTTCTGTAGTTTTTGAGCTATTATATATTTTAAATTCATATAATTCATTTGTTAAAAAATCAGTAACTGCTCTTGGAAGTTCTACTCTAACACCTATATCAACTTGATTATTTTGAGTTTTAACATTATTATTTTTGCATTGATTTATCAACCATTCAGAACCGCTTCTACCGACAGATACTACAATATTATCTGCTTTATATTGTTCTTGGTTTACAGTTACTATCTTATTTTCCATGTCTACTTTTTCTACTTCACATCTTGATATAACTTCTACATTTTCATGACTAACTATATAATCATACATATCTTCCATAATTTTAGCGCTTTTTTCAGTACCTAAGTGTCTTATTGGACATTTTACAAATTTTAATCCATATTTACTACATTCATAATCAAATTCATTTGAAAATTCTTCATTATATGATATTTCCTTGTTTCCACCATATTTTAAATAAACTTCATCTACATATTGTATAAGTTCATTTAACTTATCAGTACCAATATATTCTTCTAACCATCCACCGACATCTTTTGATAGACTAAGTTTTCCATCTGAAAAAGCTCCTGCTCCTCCAAAACCACATGAAATGTTACATGGTTTACAAGAAACACAATTTAATGTTTTTGATTTAGGACATTTTCTAACTTTGATACTATTTCCTTTATCAAACATTATTATTTTCATTTCAGGTTTGTTTTTTAATAATTCTAATGCTGTGAATATTCCAGCTGGTCCACATCCTATTATTATAGTTTCGTATTTTTTCATATTTACCTCCCTAAAAAAAGATTAAGCAATATGCTTAATCTTATTTTTTAAATCCATTTTCTTCTAAGAATTGTGCAAATGTTTCATATTCAGCATATCCTACCCAACCATCTACGATTTTTCCATCTTTTACTAAGATAACCATTGGAGTTGATCCAAAATTAGTTGCTAAGAAATCTTCATCGTTATCTTTTTCTAAGATAGCTTTTTGACCATCTTCTGTAACAGTTGTAATATCTAGATATTTTGTTTTATAACCATAATCTTTTTGTGCTTGTTGTAAAGCTGGTAAGAATTGTACACAATATCCACAAGTTTCCCTACCTACATAAATAACTTGTGTTTCATCTTCATCAAATAATTTTACAACTTTTTCTGCATCTACTGTATCAAACATACTAACATCATATTCTGTATTTGTTTGAGTTTCTTCTGTTTCTGTTGTTTTTTCACTTTCTTTTGTTACTTCTACATTTGAAATAAATGTCACAACTGTATTAACAGCTAATAGTGCTATTATAACATATGCACAAATTAATAATTTTTTTAATGTTTCTTTTAATTCTGTTTCCATATATAATCCTCCTATAAAAATTTTATCACATTATGTAATTTTAATCAATAAAAAACAGGTTATTCGCATATAAAACCTGTTTCTTCATTCGTTTTAATAACACTATCATAACTTTCAATATATATTGTTATTGGTTCTTTTCTTCCTTTTACTTTTACTGTCATTAAACCATCTTTGATAGTTACATTTTTATTTTTCTTTAATTTTGAATATGTATAAGTTGTTTTATTTTCGTATGCATAATTTTGGTCATCAAATATATCTATTTGTTCTATTCCACTGTAGTCTTTTATATTTGTATCAACATACTCTTTTTTGTATTCTTCATACGAAGCTTTATCATTAAAAATATATATTATACTATTTTGTGTTTTAGCTACTTTTTTATCTTTATCAAAATAATAAATTACATTTGTAGTAATAGAATATTTATTATTAGAATTTTCTGTTGTATTTGTACATGTTAAACTAGATGTATATGTTTCTTTAAAGAATTTTATGTAACATAAGAAGCCTATTATTAATAGTTCTATTATAATTCCTATTACTAAAACAATATTTTTCTTTTTTCTTTTTTTATTTTGTTTTTGTAATCTTTCATCATCTTGATTTTCTAATTCATTTATTAATTCATTCGCTTTTTCTTTCATTTGAATATTATTATATTTAATATCATTATTAATTTCTTCTTTTGTTTCTGATTCTTCTATTTCTTCTTCTATATCTATTTTTTCCACTTCTTCTTCTGGTTTTACAAACCCTGTTTTAAAAATATCCATTTGTTCATTTTTTTTATTTTCTTCTTTCATATTGTCTCCTTTTTATTTATAAATATAATAACACTTTAATTTAAATATGTAAATTAAAAAGGCATTATTTTGCCTTTATTTTTTCTATATACCAATTTACTTTACTAGCCCATGTTGTACTTGCTGCATATTTAGGATTCATAAGTTCTGGTGTCGTTAAACCTTTAGAATAATAGTTTTTATAAAGAATATTTAAATATCCTTTAATTCCTTCATCTAATGTATTAAATGACATATATTTACCATTAGCTGCTTTTAAACCACCTAAGTTATTATGCGTTTTAACTAAACTACTACAATTATATGAACATCCTGTTTCATGAAGTACAATAGCTAGTGCTAAATAAGGATCTAATCCTAGTTCAATTGAATAAGTTGCAAATAATTCTCCTTTTCCATTTAATGAAGAATTCATTGATTTTTCTAATTTTTGTGATAGTTCTTCCATTGTCATATTATCATAAACAATACTTGCTTTTCTTATTTCTTCTTGTATTTTAATATCTGCTTCTTGTGCTGTTTCGTTTATAATTTTTATATTTTCACTGTAGAATGAAGTATTCTTTAAAGTTCTTACAGTTACTTCTTCTTCTGGTTGTGAAGACATTACACTTACTATAAATACAATAACTAAATCTATCACTAAAGTTAAAAATATTGCAAACTTTTTCTGGTCTGATTTCACTTTTTTCACCTCTTACCCTTTTTTTACGAAAAAGCAAAATACATTCTACCACTTAAATTTTAAGTTGTCAAATTTTCATCTTTGATCACATTTTATTGAGAATTTTTCTATTGATGATCTCTTATTATTTATTTTATTCGAATGTTTTAAAATCATTCTTTTTACATCTTCTATTTTTTCTTTATTATATTCATTAAAATATAGTTCTTCTAAACATATATTTGCGACTATATCACTAAATCTTCTAAGAGGACTTGTTACATGTGCATAATAATCTATTCCAAGCCCATAATGTCCTATACACTCTACTCCATATAATGCTTTAGGATATATTGTTTTAACCATTTCTATATATTTTAAATAACTCTCAGCATCTTCTTCTAACAATATATTTTGTTTTATTCTATCTAATTCATTTAACATATTTTGATCTATAACATGATTTCTAAATATAAATGGAAGATTATTTTGTTTAAAATATCTAGCAACCATAGAATTTGTAAATATCATAGCACTTTCTATCACTTTTTCTCCACTAGATAAACCAATAATATCCATATTAACTGTACTATTTTCTTTTCTATTTAAGGTACTATATAATTCGTCTTCATTATAATACTGTCTTAAAAGATTTGAAATATTACTTAAATTAGTGATTGTTTTTGTTAATTGACTATCATTTTTTCCACTTAATATTATTTTATTAAAATCATTATATGACATATTTCTATTAACTTTTATTATAGATTTATAAAATTTATAATTTATTAAATTTCCATCTTTATCTACTTCAAAATAATATGATGTTGCATTTCTGTATTTACCTTCTTGTAAACTTAATAAGTCACCAGATAATTCAATTGGAAACATAGAATATGTTTTATCTTCTAAATATATTGATGTAGTTCTTTTAGATGCTTCATCAAATATAATACTATTTCTATCAATTAATGATAAAGGATCTGCTATATGAACTCCTAATTCATAATTACCATTTGCTAGGATTTTTATAGATAATGCATCATCAATTTCTTTAGCTCCTTCTCCATCAAATGTTAATATATAATCTTCTATTTCTATTCTATCTTTTGAACCATGATAATTTTTTATAATACTTCTTACTTCTGATTTTATAGCTTCGTTAAAGTATGTTTTTATATTATATTTATATTCTAAATATGAATTATCTTGTTTAATTTGATTTCCTTCTATTTTTTCTACTAGCATATTTAAATAAAAAGTTTTTCTATATTTTTCTTCTTCTACATTTTTTAATTCTTCTTTTATTTTCTTTAACAGTGTTTGCTTATCTATTACATCAAAAATAAATCTTTCACTGCTCATTAATATATCTATTACTTCTTCATAATAAATAATATCATCAATTTCTTTTTCTTTAGTATAGTTTTTAACTTCTTCTATATATTTTTCTATTACTTTTAAAATTAAGCTTTTATTATCTACATCCATATAATTAACAATATGAGGAAATCTTTTTATTGCATCTTTTATATTAGCAATATTTTTTACATCAAATATAATGTAGTCTATTAGTTTATATTTTGATTCTTCATATTTAAAAGAATAATCATATAAAATAGACATTTGTATTAATTCTATTTCATTTATTACACTTTTTAATATTTTATAATTTTCATTTGTTTTTTCTATATTACCTGGTTTTTGTACTAAATATGTTTTTATACTTTGATGTATTATATTTAATTTTTCATTTAGTATTTTTTTATTATTGATATATTCTGGTAATATTTTCATTATATTTTTTATATATTCTATATCTTTATCATAATCAAAATCATTTATTTCTTCTTCTAATAATTCTATTAATATATTTTGGATACTATTTTTATTAAAATTATTTATTTCTTCTAATCTATTTTCTTTTAATAAAAGTCTAATTTTTTCTTTTTTAACCATAAACCCACCTACTTATTTGTATTTTGATAATAATTGAATTCTGCAAGTTCAATTGATAAATTATCTAAATCTTCATAATATTCTATATTTAATATTTCTTCTATTTCATATATTAAACTACTCATATTATTATATTTTAAATAATCTATATCATATTTCTTTAATATATTTATTTGTTCATCACTAAGTAATAATCCATTTTCTCTTTTTGTATGCATTTTAGATTCATAATTTATATCTTCTATATTTACTTCTTTTCCATTTATTATCACTATATCACCTATATAAATTATAACAAAAAAGCTATAGTTTTTAAATATCTATAGCTTATTTTAAGAATTTTTCATTTACTATATTTATAAAATTGTAATCATTTAATCTTAAACAATTAATTCTTTTTTTAGATACGATTGTTTCTATTTTAGTAACATTATCATATGTATTATTTTCTCCATCTATAGTAATCAATATATTTCTTTCATCTTGATTTGGAATTAGTGTTATTAACTTATTTTCAGGTATTACAACACTATTTAATAGATTTCTATATACTTTACTATTTAATGGAGCAATTGGTGTTATTTGAAGGGTATGTAATGTATTATATACAATACTTCCACCATAACTTAAGTTGTATGCAGTAGAACCTACTGATGTTGATACTAGTATTCCATCTCCCACAAAGTTTTCTAGTTTAACATCGTCTACCTTAATAGTTATAAGTGTTGTATTTAAATCTTTTTCTCTTATTACTATTTCATTTAATGAATAAAATAAACTTGTTGTTTCATCTGTTTCTACTTTTGTTTCTTGAATACCTATTTCTTCTACTTTGAAATCATAGTTTTTCAATTTTTCTACAAATTCTTTTATTTCTTCTGGTTTTATTTCTTGTAAGAATCCTAATGTTCCAGTATTAACACCAATATAATATATATCACTATTAAAATTACATTGTTTTACCATTCTAAGGAAAGATCCATCTCCACCTATAGCAATACCTAATTCAAAATCTTCTTCACAAATTTGAAAGTTATTTTTTTCTAATTCTTCTTTTAATACTTTTTCAATTCCCTTTGATTTTTTATTATCATTTGGAAATAATCTTATTTTATTTATCTTCATTTTCATCACTACTCTTATATCTAAATAAAACTGATGGTCTATGACCTCCACCTGTTTTCATTTTTTCTGTTTTTTCTACCTTATTAGCAATTATTCTTCTGAATGCTGGATCTAATAATTTTTTACCTAGTATTACTTCATATACTTGTTGTAATTCTCCTAATGTGAAGTATTCTGGCATCATATTAAATACTATATCTGTATATTCTATTTTATTTTTTAATCTTGATATTCCACTTGTTATTACTAATGGATGATCAAATGCTAATTTATCATTTTCTATTACTTCATATTTATATCTATCTGTTGTTTTTTCTTTTAATGTCTTTTTAATTTTAAATTTAATCGTTTCATTACCATTATCTAATGTTACATGTATTTCTTTTTTATCCTCTAAAACAAATACGTTGAACCAAGCAGCATTTTTTGATATTTTATCGCGTAATCTATTTTTATCTATTAATGCCATATATGATGTAGATATAACTCTCATTCTAGGATCTCTATTAGGATTTCCATATGTATATAGTTGTTCTAAATAAATATCTTTTATATTTGCTTCTGTTTCTAGTATTCTAGTAGCAGCATCTTCTATATCTTCATCTATTCCAATAAATCCACCTGGTAAACACCATTTATCTTTAAATGGATATGTATCTCTTTTTACTAATAAAACACTAAAATGTTTTTGGTTTAATTTTCTATAATTTTCTTGTAATCCATCTGATACACTAAAAATAAGTATATCTGTTGTAAGTGATAGTAAGTCAAACTTACTTGGATCATAATCTTTTAAAAATTCTTCTTCTGATTTATATTCTTTCATTTTTCCACCTCTTTTATTTTTAAATATATTTCTTTAAAATTATTTACCATTTCTAAATTATCAAATGTTCTTGTTTCATATATTGTTTTTACCAAATAACAATTAATACCTTTTTCTTTTAATTTCAAACAATTACTAGCTCTATCATCAAACATGATATCTATTTTTAAATCTATACATTCTCTACTTTTATCATTTGTTTCTGTTAAAATTAATTTTGTATATTTAATTTCATTTTTTTCTAAATTATTTTTTGTTGTATTTAAAGGATTTTTATAATATGGATAAGCTCTATTAGATATTAAATATATTTCATGACCTTCTTCTAATAATTTATCTATATATTTTTTTGATTCTTTTATTATTTTTACATTAGAAGCTATTCTTTCCATATTATTAATTAAAAATTCTTCTATTTCTTCTTTAGTCCAATCAAACATACCTAAAAATATATAAGGAGCATTCTTATCAATAATTCCTTTATTTCTTTTATTTTTATCTTCTTTTAACATTTCTTCTAGTATTAAACTATCTGTATCTAATATTACATTATCTATATCTAATCCTATTCTCATATATACCTCTTTTTCACATTTTGATTATAACACATAATTTGACATTTTTAAACATTTATTATAGAATATCCATCGTTACTTAAAAAGGGGATGTTTTTATGGTTACAAGAATGGGAAGTTTAGTAAATGAATGCTTATCAAAACATGAAGGTGGAGAAAGATTTTTTGATGCGATTGATGAAAAATTAAGAAATGATAATTTATTAATTACAATGATGATTGGTAAAGTTTTACAAAATGAAACTTTTGATTATTTAATTGTTAGTGGTAGTTTTGGTAAAGTATTTAAAGATTTCTGTTCTAATCATATTGGAAGTGATTTTAGTGATAATGTTATTGTTGTAAATGGTGGTATTAGAAAAGGCAATGAAGTAGAACCATTTTATAAACAATATGATATAAATAATAAAAATTTAGTTTTTATAGATGATAGTTATTATTTAGGAAGAACTAGAGATAAAATTGAAGAATCTATTATAAATAATGGTGGAAAATTAGTTAGTTCATACGTTTTCTACGATGGTAGTAAAGAAAAAGATGATTCTGTCCATAGTTTTTATAGATATTATGATCATTATCCAGAAGTACAAAAAAAATATAGAAGGTGATAATTACTTATCACCTTTTATTATGTCTTTTAACATTTCTACTATTTTATTAATTATTACTTCTTTATTATCACTTCTAGAAGAATTAATAGCAATTAATGTTTCATTATAATATTTATTGTTATCTTTATCATAAATACTTATATATATTTTATTATCTTCTTCTGTTATATTATTTGGATCTTGTCTATTTATTTGTCCAGTTATTCCAACTCCATAATTAGAATTAGTAAAATCTGATATATTTCTACTCATTTCTTGTGCGGTTTCTATACTATAAACCGTATATTTATCTATTATATTTTTATCTACACCCATTTTAATTTTAAATTCATTTGAATATGTTACAGCACTAAATTTTAATATTTCACTTGATCCTTCTATATTTGTTATAGAATTAGCAACTCCTCCACCAGTACATGATTCCATTGTACTTATTGTTTTTTTATTTTGTTTTAATAATTCTACTATTTCTTTCATATTATCTTCCTTTACATAATACTTTTTCTATTTCTTTTTTTGACTTTTCATATCTTTCTTGATATGTTCCATTTATACAAATATAATTTATATTATTTTCATCAAATATCGCTTTTAATTTTTCATTATTTTGTTTTCTTACTTCTTCATCACCATAAGTTCTAGTTCCATCTTGAACCCATCTAACATCTGGTTCTAAGAATATATATAAATCATAATTATTTAACACTGATATTCCTTTAGCAATATTTTCAAATGCACTATTAATTTCATTTGTATTTTCAAACCCTAATTGATAATAATATAAAGTGATTAGTGAATCTGTATCAATTAATAATACTTTATTAGCATTTTTTAAAGCTTCTTTTTCTAATTGTTTATGTTTAAATAGTATTTCAAAATAGTGATAAGGTTGCATATTATCAATTCCACCTGCATCATCACAAATGTATCTTCCTGCTTCTTCTACATGTGTTGTATTAAAATATTTAGCTAAGTTTCTTACTAAGGTTGTTTTCCCACAACTTTCTGTACCTATTAGACATATTTTCTTTGTATAATATGGTCTAACACAATTTGGTAAATATTCAAAATATTTATATGGATTTTCTCTTATTTCAGTTGAAGAGATATTTATATTTTCTCTAGGTATATAGTATATTTCACTTTCAGGATATAGTTGTTCCCATCTATTTTTCCCTTTATAATCGTCTCCAGAGAAAACTACATCAATAGGTGCATTAATATATTTCTTTATATCATTAGCACCTGTTTCCCAATCATATGTATCTTTAGAAGTATTCTTATCAAATATTTCAAATACTTCTACATTATCCATTTCTGATGTGATATTTTTTAACCACATAAATCTTTCTCTATGATCTATTTCATTTTCATCATCTGTAACACTTAAAACAAGATATAATTTTTCACATAAATTTGATGCGGTTATTATATTATTAACATGTCCTAAATGAAGTGGATTAAAAGACCCTCCATACATTCCTACTTTATATTTCATAATTATTTAATCCTTTTTCTATTTTTCAATACTTCTTTTTCCCATTTAATACACATGATTATTGCATTTCCTAAGTATACAACCCACATTAATAATGTTGCCATGTTGTCGTTACCAACACTGAAATTAGTCCACCACATATAAACGCTAAATATATCAACTAATATCCAGATCCACCATTGTTCTGAATACATTTTTACAGAAACAATCATTGCGATTACTGATGATACAGTTGTAAAACTATCTACAAAAGGCATTGCATCTCCTAAATGTTTTAATACTAATCCATATACTATAGTTGCGATTATCATTATAGCTGACCATAGAATTCTTGATTTATTACTCATATGTCTTTTATTTACTTCACTAGTTTCTTTATTCATATTTTTACTCCATACGTAGAAACCAACAAATTGCATAGGTACATAATAAAGTGCATTTAACATTGTTTCACCATATAGGTGTGCTTTGAAAGATATGATTGCATACAATATACAATTAACTAAACCAAATATATATGCGGATAATTTACCTTTACCAGTACACACAACACAAGCCACACCTGTTGTCGCACTTATAATTCCCATTAATGTATCTTTCCAATAAATACTTAATCCTGCGATAACAATACAAGCTACAAATAACCAAATTACTTCTAACTTTTTCCACCCCGTTAATTCTTCTTTTATAAATTTTTTAACTTTCATATTATTACTCCTTTACTTATATTTTCCTGCTATCCAATTATCACTGAATTGAATATTCTCTTTTAAAGAGAAACCTTCATTTAAAGCAACATCAAAATTTTCAAAATCAAAAGATAAAGCTGCTTTTAAATTATCTAAATTAGTATTAATACTAATTTTTAATTTATTAAAAATCGTCTTTGATAGTTCTTCAACATAATTTTTTTGATTCATATAATAACCACTTTTATATTGACTCATTACTATCAATCTAAAATTAATTTTTTCAAAAAATTTTTTCAAATCATTATATACATTTTCTTGTATATTAAATAAAATATTATCTTCTTCTTTTAATTCATTCCAACAATTTATGAGAATTTGTTTCGATTTTTCTGTATTATTGAATGCATCTTCTAATTTCTTCCCATCTAAATATTTAGAAATAATCATATCATCTATACAATGATTGGCTAAAAATAAATCTATATTTTCAGGTAAAAATTCAATACTATCTATCAAATCTTTATTAATTAGAACTATTTTAGCTTCTGGTAAAATTATTTTATATTTTTCTTTTACAAATTCTAAAACTTTTTTATTAGAATCAATAACATAAATAGTACCAGTAAAATTAAGTCTTTTTAGTGCATAAGCTATTTTGAATCTGAAGCCTGGTGCGAATTCTACAACATTATTTATATTTTTAATTTTGTTTTCGTTAATTATTTTGTAGTAAATTAATCCCATATAATCTTCAAAATAATCATCATAATCTATAACTTTTTTCATATTTTTTAAAAAGAAAATTCTTGAAAAATCAAGAATTTTAATTCTATTTTTTAGCTCCTTTTATTGAATTAAACATTTCTGAAAATGTTTCAAACTTAGGATCATTCGCAATTTTTTCTTCTAAAACTCTTTTTTCTGCATTTAATCGTTCTAATGTCATATTTGTTGCTTCGATTTTTTCTTCTAATTCTAAATAACTTGTCAATAAATCTCTAAAATCATTTAGACTACTTTTTGAAGTTGTCTTATTTGTTTCTGCCACTGAAGAAACTATTGGAGAAACAGATGAATTTGTTTTTGTTTCCACTGTAGAAGCAGACACTTTTGAAGATTCATATGAACTAGATTTTGGTGTTACTGCGGAAACAGACACCTTTGAAGATTCATATGAACTAGATTTTGGCGAACTACTAAAAGAAGAATATGAACTTGTTTTTGGAGAAGAGTAACTACTCATACTTCCCATATTATCACCTCACTTCTTAATTATACTATATAATTTTATTTTTTACAATTTTATTATTTAGTTTTGTTTTTTTCAATATCTCTACCTACTTCATTAAAAGATAAATCAAGATTATTACTTGATAATGATATATCATCTAATTTTGGAAGATGTGTATTTTTATAATAATCACTATAATAGTTGATGCCATCGATACTAATAAGTACTATATTATTTGTATTAACATGTAAAACTATTTCATTTGTTTTTAGTTGATCAAATAATTTAAAACAATATCTATTACAACCATTTTTATTTAATTCTCTAAACATTATTCCTTCTTCAAATATCAATAGATCACATATAAAGGTTGAATTTGAATAATCCTTATCTGAATAGAATTCAATAATAAAATTCATAAGATTATTAACATATTCTGAGCCATTCTTTTTATATAAGTCTATTATTTCAGCTCGCATCCATTTTCTTGCTGTCAAATATATTTTATCTTCATTCTCTAAATATGATTTAATTAGTTTCATATTTTTATCTATATTTTCATTTTTATCAATAAGCTCATTTAAACTATCAAAATTATCAATGAAATGTAAGACTCTATTAATAGCACTAATATACTTGTTATCATCATCTATTATTATATTTTTAAAAAAACTTAATATTTTTTGATGATAATTATCATCATCGTAATCATATTCAATAAATCTAGCATTTTTATTTAACAAAAGATTTAATCCACATTGTTTATTCCAAATTCCTTTTTGTTTACTAATTTCATAGTATCTAAAAAAATTAGAAAAATTGAATAAATACGTATTTTGGCAATTTTCATCCAAACAATTTAAATTATCATAATTATCAAAGATCAATTGTGAAAGATAGCAAAATTCATCTGCTAATTTATCAAAGGATTCTGAGTATTTTTCATATTCAAATTGACTATAACCAATTAATGTTGGAAAATTTTTTCTTATAGTTTTAATTCTTTGTTCTTCAATGATTTTTGCAACTTCTTCTAATGTAATATTATCAACATTCAAATTACTATTTAGAACTGTTTCTAAAACTTTAATTTGGCCTTTTTGTTCAAAACCAAAATAATTAGTCATAAATCTATCAGTAAAGCTCCATTGTGGATGTCTTCCTATAACAAAGAATGAAGTATCTAAATCTATCATGTTGCTATCTATTGATAAATTACCAATTGACCATGCACCATGTAAGAATCTTTTTATAAATTTATTACCTTCTAATTCTCCAATTTTATTTGATATATCAATTATTTCTTCTTTATAAAATGGTTTATCATTTACAAATCTATGTGAAAATCTATATAATTCTTTATCTTCATAATATCTAATTATAAGACCACAAGGTAGTTTTCCATTTGTATGAGGAAATAAATATTCTTCATTAATATCAATTATAGCAAGTGTCTCAAAATTATTAAAAGATGATGTATTATTTAAAATATTACTTATTAAACATTCTTGTATTGCACAATCTAAAGAATATTTACCATTATTATAATCATCCCTAGGAGATGTAGCAAAAGGTGTTTTTTCTCCTTTGATATTGCAATTTTCATATAAGTAAAATGCTCTTCCTGAACCTTTATTTCCATTTAGTGCAATATCTGTTGGATCAGATTGTTTATCTACATACCCATCACCAATGATTTCTCCTTTATCTTCTAATGTAACTGAAAATCTTTCAATTATATCCTTTTTTGCTTCTTCAAATTCATACTTTTTATCAAATACTTTTTCATATATAACAGGATTTATATAAATAACTTCAACATCAGTATCTCTTTTATAAAATGGTATTTTTAAAAAATTATCTATTCCTATATCTTCAATAGTTTTAGGCATTTTATTAAATTGTTCTTTCATAGTACACCTCTAATAATATTACTAAAACAATTATAACATAAGATATTAAATATTTAATTATATAAATTATTTTTATTTATATATTCAAATACACTCTTATCTATCTTTCTTAATATTTTTTGTTTATCATTAATATTTTTTCTAATATAGGTAGAAGAAATATCATCTAATTCTATATTAGCAACTACTATATTTTCACTATTAACGTTATTTAATATATCATCTAAATCATCATTATTTCTTTTAATAACTAATATTTTAAAATTATTTAAAATATATTCATAATTTTTCCAGTTTTTTATTTCTTTTAAGTTATCTGAACCACATATGAAGTATATTTCATCAAATGGAAAGTTTTCTTTAAAATAATCTAATGTTTGATAGGTATATGTTAGAGTATTTTTAAGTTCATAATCAGATAATCCTAAGTTTTCATATTCTTCAATCATTAACTTAATCATATTATATCTATGTATAGAATCTATTAAACTATCTTTATTATATTTATCACCTGTTGGTACATATATAACTTTATCTAGATATTTATTTTCTATTAGATTAAGCGCGATATTTTTATGCATTTTATGTGGTGGATTAAATGATCCTCCAAATATACCTATCTTCATATTATTTCTTCCTTTCTACTTTCTTTAATACTTCTTTAGTATCATCAAATATGGTTTTTAATGATTCTTTATTGTGTAATTTATTTATTATATTAGCAAGTCTATTAGAACAATCTGTATCTTCATACCAAGGTTCATTTTTTATTATTTCTGGTACATATGATAAATTTGTAGAATATAATTTATCAAATAATCCTTCATTATAAGCTTCTATAAATTTATTCGGACCTTCTGTTAATAGAGCAAATGTTGATACTAAATATACTTTATTAGCTCCATTTTCTTTTAAATATTTTGATACTTCTATCATAGATGATCCACTTGCGATCATATCATCTACAACAATTATGTCTTTTCCTTTAACGTTTGCTCCTAAATATACATGTTCAACAATTGGATTTTTTCCATCTACTACTTTACTTAAATCTCTTCTTTTATAAAATACTCCTACATCACTACCTAATATTTCAGCATAGTATCTAGCTCTTTCCATAGCGCCCATATCTGGACTTACTACTAAAATATTATCTATATTTTCTTTTTCCACTAATCTATTTAATATATCATGAGCTACATAGAAGTTTTCAAATGGAAGATTTGGTATAGCATTTGATACATTTGGATCATGAGCATCAAATGTAACAATATGATTTACTCCTAATCTTTCTAATTCTTGTAATGCGATAGCACAATCTAATGATTCTCTACCTTTTCTTTTATGTTGTCTTGATTCATATAAAAGTGGCATTACAAGTGTTATTTTAGAAGCATATCCTGATAATGCAGATATTACTCTTTTTATGTCTTGAAAATGTTCATCTGGTGCCATATGATGAGTAAACCCGTGCATATTGTATGTTACATTATAATTACCTACATCACTTAGAATATATATATCTTTATCTCTAACTGTTCCATTTATTTTTATTTTTCCTTCTCCATTACTAAATCTATCTCTAGTAATAGGTATAATATATGATTCATTTGTTTCATTTATTTGTTTTAAATATTCATCTGTTTGTTTACCAAATTCTTCTATATTATCAAGTACTATTAATTTTAAATCTTCCATATTATCCCTACTTTCTTCTATAAGTTGGTATATTAAATTTATGCATATTATTTTTATGTAATATTTGTATTTTTTCTTTTGTTTCTTCTCTAATATTTTTTCCTTCAGTTTCTATAACATCTGTGATTTCTTTATATTTAACTCCTAGTTTTTCTTCATCTGTTTTTCCACTAAGTCCATCATCTGGAGTTTTATATATTATATTTTTAGGTACTCCTATTGCTTCTCCTACTTTTATTACTTCTTCTACTGTAAGGTCTGATAATACTTGAATATCACATACATTATCTCCACCTTTAGTAAAATATCCAACATATATTTCACATTTGTTACTTGTTCCTGGAACTATATAAGCTCCTTTATTTTTTTTACTTAAATAAGCTGCATAATAATATAAAGTTGTCATTCTAAGTCTTGGTTTTATATTTATATTTGCATCTATTAATTCTATATCAAGTGGATTATTTATATTTTTAAATTGTTCTTCATATCCATCAAATATATTTGTTAAATCAAATTCTTTTAATTCAAAACCGAAGTGGTGCGCTAATTCTTTAGCATTCATTTTATCTTCTTCTTTAGAATGACATGGAAGCCATATTCCTACAACATTTTCTTTTCCAAGTGCTTTTACGAAAAGTCCAGCTACAACTGCTGAGTCTTTTCCTCCACTTATACCTATTACTGCTCCTTTTAAATTATTTTCTCTATAATATTTTCTTATAAATTCTATTATTTCTTCAGATGTTTTATTTGCATCAAACATATTAATCACCTTATTTCTTTATATAATTTTTTCCTTTTTCAATAGCATAAGCTGAATTTAATCCTTTTATATAACCTTTTTTCATTAATTCTTCTAATTCTTCAAATGTTACTAATATATATTTTATAAATTCACCTTCATCTAAGTTTTGTTGTTTTATCTTTTTACAGTTACGAGCTATATAATAGAAATTGAATGCTTCTGAACAACCTTGATCTTGATAGTATGCTCCTAAAAGTTCTAAGTCATTTGATGTATAACCTGTTTCTTCTTCTAATTCTCTTATAGCTGATATAACTGGTAATTCATTTTCTTCTATATATCCTGCTGGAAGTCCTATATCTACTGTTTCTTTTGTAAATACTCTAGGTTCTATAGCAAGTATTATTTTATTATCTTCTGTTACTGGTAGAATAATTGCTGCACTACCATTTTTTTTATTTTTAATTAATTTTTCTCTTTTTATAGTATGACCATTATTTAGTGTACAATTATAATTTTCTATTGATAGAAAACCATTTTCTGTTGATGAAGTTTTTTCCATATTGATGGTTTTTAATTCTTCATAATATTTTTCTATTTGTTTTATTTTATCCATTATTTTTTTACCATTTGTTTTGCTTTTATAATCATGTTATTTTTGAAATTAACATAATTTTCAGTTCCATCAACATAATATTCATGTGGCATTTTAGTTCTTCTAACTTCTGGATAAATTGTTTCCATTTGTTCTTTACAATATTTTTGTTTTTCCATTATTTCTGGATCTTCATAAACTAATACTCCATTTTTAAATATTGGTTTTTGTAATTCTACTAATTCAAAATTATTAATTGTAGTTCTTTTTAAATAATCAGTTGGACTAACAATTATTAAGTCTTCTTTATTTATTTTTTCATCTCTTCTTGTCATGATATCAGCGATTGCATATCCTGTTTCTTTATCGTAAGCTCTATATAATTTTTTATAGTCAGGATTTACAATTTTAATTGTGTCATTACTTAATTTGATTTTTGGAACCCATTCATCTGTTTCTTTTAAAGCTACTTCTTTATAAACACATCCCATTCTTCCTTCTGGTTTTGAAATGTTATCTCCTACTCCTAAGATATCGAATTTAGCTCCTTGACTTATTAATGATTCAATTGTTTCTGCTGTTAATCCATTACTTAAACATATTTTAGCTTGTGGAAATCCTGCTTCATCTAGCATTCTTCTAGCTTCTTTAGAAAGATAAGCTAAGTCTCCTGAATCTATACGAATTCCTATATTATTAGTATTCATATTATTTTCTTTCATATAATTAAATACTTTTATAGCATTTGGGATTCCACTTTTTAATGTGTCGATAGTATCAACAAGTAAAATACAATTATTTGGATAAACTTTAGCATAACTTAAGAACGCATCATATTCTGTAGGATAAGATTCTATCCAACTATGTGCTTGTGTCCCCATTGCTTTTATATTTAACATATCAGCTGCCATTACATTACTTGTTCCAATACATCCTGCCATAATTCCATATATAGATGCATCGATTGCAGCTTCTGTACCATCTGCTCTTCTTGCTCCAAATTCCATAACTCCAATATTTTCAGGTGTTACTTCTACGATACGTCTTGCTCCTGTAGCATGTTCCATTGCTCCATTTACCATTGCAAGTATTGCTGTTTCTACTATTTGAGCTTCTATAAGAGGTGCTTTTACTGTTATAAGTGGTTCATTTGGAAATACTGGTGTTCCATCTGGTATAGCATAAATATCTCCTGTGAATTTAAAGTTTCTTAAATATTCTATAAATTCTTCAGGATAACCTTTTCTTCTAAAATAATCTAAATCTTTTTCTTCAAATTTTAATTCTTCTATATATTCGATTACTTTATCAAGACCTGCCATAATAGCGTATCCTCCACCATTTGGTACTTTTCTAAAGAATACATCAAATACTGCTTCATTATCCTTTTTATTATTCATTAAATATCCGTTTGCCATTGAGAATTCATATTCGTCAGCAACTAATGTATAATTACGTGCTAGTCTTTTATATCCATTATATATTTTCATATTATCTCTCCTATCTTAATGTTTTTCTTTTGATTTTTGCTCCTTGTTGAGCCATTAATAAGATTGCTGCATCAGTATATTCTTTTCTATCATGAATTGGTGCATCATATGTTTCAACAGCATCTTCATGAACAGTAACTTCAATATTTCTATTATTTTCATCAAAGTAGTTTATCATTGGAATAACTCCATTTACTACACAAATATCTGTACAACATCCAACAACATCTATTCTTTTTAAGTTTTCCATTTCTTCTAACATTGGAATAAATCCTTTTGCAAACATAAATGATGTTGAATTTTTTTCAAATGTAATCGCATCTTCTTCATAAGGTTTTAATTCATCTATTAATTCTTCTTCTCCACTTCCTTTAATACAATGAAGTGCTCCACCAAATCTTCTATGTTCTACTGATTCTTCTGTATGAACATCTCTAATAAATACTACTAAATCATTATTTTCTTTTGCTTCTTTTATTAATTCAATTTGTCTAGGTACTACATCTCCTATCTTTTTATCATGTAGTGCTCCTTCTTTAACAAATCCATTAATCATATCTACTACAATAAGCATTCCTTCATAACATTTTAACTTTTTCATTTCCCATTCCTTCTTTCTTTTTAATATTTTGTTAATAACAATTTCTGTAATAATATATTCTTTAAAAGAATAGTTATTATCTTTTTGTTAAAAACATTATTTATTTTTTAACAAGTTTTTTCACTTGTTATTAACATTTTATTAAAAACATTTTAATTTGTCAACACTTTTTTTAAAATTTTTTAATTTTTTATAAAAAAGAGTGAATTATCTATACTTTATATAGCCCTTTTTCAGATTAACTTTATACCTATGTTTTCTTTATTTTATATAATTAGGTATGTTATAATATATTTAGTGAAGGGATGGTTTTATGAAATTGATTGATTCAATAGATAAAAGATTAAAAGAAGTTTGTACTGAAGTTGAAGATTTTGATAATAAAGATTATTATTTAAATATTATTGAAGAAATGAAAGATGAATGTTTAAATCAATATGCATATGCATGTGCAGCTCCACAATTTGGTATAATGAAAAGATTTATCTTGATGATCACTGCAGAAGAAATGAAAGTTAATAAAGCAGAAGAATTGGATGAATTAGATATTAACTATTCAATAACTCCTTATTTTAATCCAAAAATTATTTCAATGGAAGGAAAACAATATTTTTATGAAGCTTGTATGAGTGTAGGAGATGTTATTGGTAAAGTTGCTAGACCATATTCTATTGAAATAGAAGCTCAAGATATAGATGGTAATTATATATACAAAAAAGTTGAAGGTTTTGAAGCTATTGTTATGTGTCATGAAATAGATCATTTAGATGGCATTGAATTTACTGATAAAGCTATAGATATCATTTATGATGCAGATTTAGAAAAAAGGGTTGAAGTTAGAAATAAATTTCCACATGAAATAGTAACTAAAGATGGAGAATTTAATCAAGATGATATAGATCATAAATTTAAAACCTTATTATATAGTAAAAAGAATTTTTAATTCTTTTTTTTATAAAATAAAAAAAGGAGAATTAATTCTCCCATTTCCAATTTCTTATTTCTTCCATATCGATTCCATATTCTTTTATGTATTCTTTATGTTCTACTAATTTAGTTTTACACCATTCTACTAATGATGCTCCTCTATTACCAAGTGATGGTAAATATTTAATTGCATCTATTACTAAATGATATCTATCAATTTCATTTTGTACTCTCATATCAAATGGTGTTGTTATTGTACCTTCTTCTTTATATCCATGTACATGTAAATCTTTGTTTTCTCTATTATATGTTAATTGATGAATTAAAGATGGGTATCCATGGAATGCGAATATAATCGGTTTATCTTTAGTAAATAACATATTATAATCTTCATCTGTTAATCCATGTGGATGTTTTAGATTAGATTCTAATCTCATTAAATCTATTACATTTACAACTCTAATCTTTAAATCAGGGAAGTTTTCTCTTAATATTTTAGTAGCTGCAAGTGTTTCAAGTGTTGGAGTATCTCCTGCACAAGCCATTACGATATCTGGTTCATCATTTTGATCATTACTTGCGAATTTCCAAATTCCTACACCTTCATAACAATGTCTAAATGCTTCATCCATTGTTAACCATTGAGGGCGTGGATGTTTAGACGCTACTATAGCATTTATATAGTTTTTAGTTTTAACACAATGATCAAAACATGAAATTAAGCAGTTTGCATCTGGTGGTAAGTATATTCTTACTGTATCTGCTTTTTTAGTAACAATATGGTTTAAGAATCCTGGATCTTGATGTGTATATCCATTATGATCTTGTTGCCAACAATGTGATGATAATATTAAGTTTAATGATGATATTGGTTCTCTCCATGGTAATTCTTTTGTTACTTTTAACCATTTAGCATGTTGACTTACCATTGAATCAACTATTCTCATGAATGCTTCATAAGAATGGAAAAATCCATGTCTTCCAGTAAGTAGGTATCCTTCTAATGCTCCTTCACAGAAGTGTTCTGAAAGATATGAATCTACTACTCTACCATCATTTGATAAATAATCATCTCCAACTATTACTTTATCATTCCATTTTCTATTTGTTACATCGAACACATAATTTAATCTATTTGAAGCTGTTTCATCTGGTCCAAACAGTCTAAAGTTTTTATTCTTTTTATTTAATACTAATAAGTCTCTTACATATTCTCCAAGCATTCTCATATCTTCTGCTTCTACACTACCTGGAGATTCTAATTTTACACCGTATTTTCTAAAATCTGGTGTTCTTAATTCTTCTAATAATAATCCACCATTAGCATGTGGATTAGCTCCCATTCTACTTCTTCCTTTTGGAGCCATATCTCTTAAGTCTTTTCTAAGTCTTCCATTTTCATCAAATAATTCTTCTGGTTTATAACTTCTAAGCCATTTTTCTAATAATTCTAGTTTTTCTTCTGTTTCTAATGTTATTGGAACTTGATGAGCTCTATAACTATTTTCTATCATTAAGTTATCTACATATTTTGGACCAGTCCATCCTTTTGGAGTTCTAAGTACTATCATTGGCCAGAATCTTCTTTGTTCATTTCCATTTATTCTTGCATCTTTTTGAATATGTTTAATTTCTGCAATTACTTTATCCATTACTTCTATCATTTTTCTATGCATTAGCATAGGATCATTTCCTTCTACATAGTATGGATTCCATCCACATCCTCTTAAGAAAGAATCTAATTCTTTTTTAGAAATACGCGATAATACAGTAGGGTTTGCGATTTTATATCCATTTAAATGTAATATAGGAAGTACTGCTCCATCTGTTTTTGGATTAATAAATTTATTTATATGCCAACTTGTAGCAAGTGGTCCTGTTTCTGCTTCTCCATCTCCTACTACACAAGCAGCTATTAATTCTTTATTATCTAATACTGCTCCAAAAGCATGAGAAAGTGAATATCCTAATTCTCCGCCTTCATTTATTGATCCTGGTGTTTCTGGTGCAACATGGCTAGATACTCCACCTGGGAATGAGAATTGTTTAAATAATTTTTTTAATCCTTCTTCATCTTCTGTTATTTCTGGATATACTTCACTATATGTTCCTTCCATATATACATGTGATACCATTGCATTTCCACCATGTCCTGGTCCTGATATATATATCATATTTAATTTATCTTTTTTAATAACTCTATTTAAATGAGTATAGATAAAGTTTTGTCCTGGTACAGTTCCCCAGTGTCCAACTATTTTTTTCTTAACATCACTCATTTCTAATTTTCTTTTTAATAGTGGGTTGTCAAGTAAATATAGTTGACATGCTGATAAGTAGTTTGATGCTCTAAAATACTCATCTAATTTTTTGATTTCTTCATTCATAATACCCCTCCTTATTATAGAATTATTATATAATAAATATTTTTTATTTTCAATTAAATCATTATAAAAAACTCTAATTTATAGAGTTTTCTAATTTACTCACTAATTCTTTAAAATTCATAGAATGTGATGCCTTAAATAGAATGGTATCTTCTTCTTTTATTATTTCTTTTAATTTGTTATATGCATCTTCTAAATTATAAAAATGATATTTTTCTTTTGTATTTGCTTTATTATTTATATAAATTGATTCTTTTCCTATTGTTATTAATATATCAATATCTCTTAAGTATAATCCTATTTCTTCATGTATTTGTTTACTATATGTTCCTAATTCCAATACATCACCTAGTACTATAATTTTTCTTTTTTTACCTATTATTTTTAACATATCTATAGCATTAACTATAGATTCATAACTTGCATTATAAGTATCATCTATTATTTTGATATTATTTATATTTTTTATTTCTAATCTATTGTTTTCTATTTCTATATTTTTTATTTTTTCTTTTTTATCTTTTATATCAAATAAATCTCCTATAATTATGGATACTAAACTATTATATACAGTAGAAAGTCCTGATATATTTATTTCATAATATTCGTCATTTAATTTATAAGTTGTTTTATTTTCTTCTAATTTTATATCATATGCATTATAATCACTTTTATTATTTATACCATATGTAATTATTTTATGATTTAAGCTATTTTTCTTTTTATTTAATAAATCATTATCGTTATTAATTATTAAAATACCATCTTTATGCATATGATTTATTATTTCTAATTTAGCATTCATTATTTCTTCTCTTGATCCTAAATTACCTATATGAGATGTTCCTATATTTGTAATGACAGCTATATCTGGTTTTACTATTTTTGATAATTTATCTATTCCACCTTTTTCATTCATACCCATTTCTACTAATAGTATTTCTTCATCATTAAGTTTTAAAACTGTAAGTGGAAGTCCTATTTGTCCATTATAATTTTTATCTGTTTTAAGTACTTTGTAATTATCTTTTAACATATTATAAATTAATTCTTTAGTAGTTGTTTTTCCTACACTTCCTGTTACAGCTATTACTTTTACATTGTGTTGTTCTCTTTTATATTCTGCTAATTTGTGAAGTGCTTCTACAGAGTCTTTAACTAAAATTATATTTTTATCTTTTGTTGTTATAACACTTTCATTATCTAGTATACAAGCAGTTGCTCCTTTATTTAGTGCTTCTAAATAAAATATATTTCCATCATAGTTTTCTCCTTTAATACCTACATATAAATCTCCTTCTTTTATAGTTCTTGTATCTTTTGAAAAGTCATTGATTATTGCATCTTCATCACCACATATAAGAGTTCCATCACATATTTTTAAAATATCTTTTATTTTCACTTTATCACCAATACATTATATAAAAAAAAAGAGATTTTATTCTATCTCTTGTCTTTCTAATAAGTATACTATTATATATCCAATTATAAATAATATGATTGATAATATTATTTCATTTAATAGATATGTACCTTTTAATACATCTTTAAATAATAGTATTATTGATGTAATAGCAAATCCTATTATTGAATAATATGTTTTAATTTTATGATTTTTAAATAAGTAATTTATTAGTTTTGATATTAAGTATACTCCTAGTAATAAACCTATTACAAATGGAATTAATATAAATAAATTATGTTCTAAATTAGCAAAATTAAATATATCTCCTAGTGATGTTATTACTACATCATAATATCCTATTATCATAAGTAGGGCTGTTCCACATATACCAGGTGTTACTGTAGCAAATGCATCTACAAATCCTGATATAGCAAGTAATAATACTGTTAATGGAGTTTTTTCTAAACTACCTTCATTTACTCCAAAATCTAGTATTGATATAACTGATATTACAGTTACAGCTATAACAGCACATATTATATTTGATTTTTCTATTTTTACACCTTTAACTTTATTACATAATGGTTTTATTCCTCCTGACATCATTCCTATAAATAACATCATTGTTGGAAGATAATAATTATCTAGACATTTTTTTATGATACCACTTCCTAATATAATAGCAAGCAATATACTTATACCTAATATCATCATAAATTTAAAGTTTTTAAATAATTTTGTTCTTAAATTACTTATGATATCTAAAGCTTTTTCATATACTCCAAACATCATAGCAAACATAGCTCCACTAACTCCTGGAATTATTTTCCCTATTCCTATTATAAATCCTTCTATAAATAATTTTATATCTTTCATATTCTACCTCACTATACTTTATTATATCAAAAATATAGTTTTAATTTTTATTTTTTTATTATTGTTTACACTTTTGCGTAAAATAAAAGAAAACATTTTCGTTTTCTAGTTATTTTATAATGAAATTATTTATTTTTTATAAGTTGTTTTTCTTTTTCTTCTGTCATATCACATTCATTATTAAGTTCAGAACCTAATAATTTTTGAAAACTTAAACCTTCTTCCTCTTTTATTTCATCATAAGCTGAGCAGTTCATAAATTTTCGATATTCTTCTAAGTCTTTTTTTTCTTGATATTGTGAATAATCTTCAATTACTCCATATTTTTCTCCTAAGCTTACGCAGTCTCTAATATGTGGATTTCTCATTTTTTCTACTTTTTCAATAAAACTATAATTAACTGCTTTTATTTTTGTATAATTTTCTCTATTATCTAATATTCTTTCATCATTTAAAAAATATGATTGAAAATTATTATCTTTTATAAATGAATTAGCATTAAAAAATATACTATTAAAATAATAAATTTCATTAAATAATAATTGTTCTTTTAATTCTAAATCTTCTAAATTATAAAAAATTAATTGAACTACTATACCATAATTACGTAAAATATTTTGGAATTTTAGTAAATCAAATTTGTTATTAAATTCTAATGTATAATCTAAAGTTGAATCCAACAATGACAATTTTTTTAACAATTGTAAAGTATATGTTAGTATATCTTTAACATTTATTTCTTTTAAATTTATTTTAATATTTTGTGCGTATTCAATATCTATTTCATCAAGTGCTTCTTCAATACTACATCTATCTGGTATTTTTTGTATCACTTTAAAATCTTCCAATTGGCAAAATATATAGTTATTTGTTTTTTCATTTAAATATCTATATTTAAATTCGCTAATTATTTCCATTTCTGTCATATTCTAAAACCTCCCTTAAAAGTTTTCGTCTTTGTAAATTATAGCATAAAATTTACTTATTTTCTATTAACTTTTCATCTTTATATTCATAGTTTAATTTATTGTCTTTTGTAACAATTGATTCTCCTAGATTTTTTTCTATGTCTTTACGTGCTACTTTAGCTGCATGTCCTCCTAAGGATGCTATCTTTTTATTTTGTTCTAATCCCTGAGGTTTATGTTTTTTAGCAAGTCTTTTAGTTGTTTCTTCAGATAAATCTGTTAATATTACTTCTATACTATCCATATTGTCTCTTAATGATTCTTTTCTAAGTCCTTTATAGTCTTTATATTCTTTAGCAGTCATTCCAGACCATTCTTTATATATTTCATTAGTTAGTATTGCATATTCTTTATCACTATTTATTCCATTTTCTTTCCAAACATCTGTTAATTCTTTTCTATCTTGAATTCCTTTTAGTCTCTTAGTAATCCACTTTTCATCATAACCTTTTGTTCTATATAAATCAATTGCTCTTTTAGCAGCTAGTGAAGGATTAAATGTCTCATCTATTCTTTCTTTACCTAATCTTGCTAACCACATTTTAATTGGTTCTGCATTTTTACTTGGAATAGATTCAATTATTCTAAACATCCCCTCTATATCACATACATCCGTATTATAATATTTACCATCGGATGCTTTTAATTTGAGTTGTCTAGTAATACTAGACAACTCAATTTTTTCCTCTTTATTTATTTTATTTTTTAACCAATTCCAATATTTTCTAGGTTCCCTACTATCTGCTAAAATTCCAACTATATCAACAATACTAATATAATATTTTTCGTCTTCATTATCCCATATTGTTCTAATTGTTTCATTATTAAATATTTTATTTACTAAATACATTTTATCTTGATTCATAATATTCTCCTTTTATATTTTGTATTAATTTAATTTTTATGTAATTAATGAATACCAAAATTCTTCATAATAACTTCCATATACCATCATCTATCAAACTTATTGATAATGTACCGATTTTAAATTTAGTTGGTTACAAATTGTAACTAACTAAATTTCTTTTTTTAATATTTATATTTAAATTCAAGTTTTAAACATAATTTCTCCTTCTATATAACACACCTTCACTTATATCTTACTGTTTATTTTTAATAAACCCTTTTATATAATAAAAAAAATAAAGTTTTTTCTTTATTTTTCTGCTTTATATGGATTAACATGGAATGTTATAAATTTGATATTTGTTTCTTTTTTTATTTGTTCTTCTAGTTCATCTAAAACATTATGTGCATATTTTAATGTTTTATTTTCATTCATACCTATATCAGATATTAATTTATAATATGATCCATATTTCATCAATACTAATTCATCTATTTTTATGACATTTTTATTACTTAAAATTATTTTTTCTAATCTTTTTGTTAATTCTGTATTACATTCAGATTCTCCTAATATATTACTCATATTTTCTTTAAGTAAATCTATTCCTGTTTTCATTATTAATATACTTACTATTATCATAGCTACTTTATCTGCATATTTAAATATTTCAATATATTTAGTTAATGATGAAATTAGTGCAGATACTAATACTACTAATGATGATATAACGTCCGTTTTACTTTCTAATCCTGATGATATTAATATATTACTATTATATTTTTTTCCACATTTTAATATATAATTTGATAGTAATAATTTTGATATTATAGTAAAAAGTGTTGCTACAATAACTATTTTAGTTGGAATAGTTACTTTTTCAGTTATAGCATTTATAGCTATAGTAGATCCTAAAAATATAATCATTATTGATATTATCATACTTGTTATATATTCTATTTTTCCATGTCCATATGGATGGTTATCGTCAGCTGGTTTAGAAGCTAATTTACTTCCTACTATAGCAACCATATCTGTTATTAAGTCACTAAATGAGTGAAATCCATCTGCTACTAAAGCTCCACTTTTACCTATTATTCCTACTGCTACTTTTAATATAGAAAGTACTGTATTTACTATCATACTTAATATCATAGTTTTAATTGTTTTATTCATAAGTCACCTCTTTTTGGTATTGTAATTGTATCACTTTAAATTATTTTATTCAACAAAAAAAGTAATATTAATTATTACTTTCATATATTAATGCTTCATATAATAAATCTACTATATAATTAGATGGTTGAAGATTATATTTTTCTATAATTTTATCTATTATATCATCACTAAATGGTATTTTTACATAATCAGAAATATCTTCTTTTTTATTATTTAACTCTTTTAAATAATCTAATGTATAAGAATTATTTAATATTAATAATGGTAAATCTTCACTCCATTTTTTAAATTCTTCTAATATTTCTTCTGTTTCATTTTTATATATAAAGTTTTCTTTATCATAACTTATCATTTCTTTAAGTTCTGTTAAAGGTATTTTTTCATCTACTAATCTATAATCAAATCTATCTAGAAGATTTAAATCTTCTAGTTTTAATGCCGATAATTGTATGATATCTCCTTTTTCTTTAGTAGATGCAGTTGGTATTAATTCTAATATTATATATTTTTTCATATTATCACTTCCCTGTATTAAATATGCTACGAATTAATTCTTTTTGAGTTGGTTTATCTCCTTTACAATAATCTATAAAATTTTCATAAACATCACTTGATTCAAATGTTTGTAAATCACTATTCATTAAATAATAATTTTGATCATTTTCTTGATAAGCTAAAACCCCAAATTTATTTGCTGAAGAGTTAGCTAAAACATTATCATTTTTTGTTTCTGCAATTATAAATTCATCGCATTTAAATTTTCTAAAAAAATCTTTTAAAGCTAATTTACCATACCCTTGCCCTTGAAAAGTTTTTTCAATTCCCATATCTAAAAAATAAACTCCTCGTATTCTTTCTGGTACTATATTTATAAAACCTATAGGTTCTTCATCTTTTAATATTAAACATCTACATACAGCTACTTCATATCTATCATCTTTATCCCAAAATATATGTTTTATTCCTTCTTTTTCTAACATATATTTTCTAACTAACAAATCCTCCATAGAAGAACATGTATTTCTAACATATATTTTTTCCATTTTATCACCTGTAGATGATATTCTAACAAATTTCTTTAATAAAATCAATAAGAACTTAGATTAACTAAGTTCTTTTAATGTATCATTTATAATGGAATATAAATATATATTTGTTTTTTTGTTTGTTAAATTTTCTATATATTCTTTATATCCTTTTAGTTGATTTAGATATTCTATATCATTTATATCTTTTAATTTATAATCTATTATATCTATATAATCTTCATATTCTATTAATAAATCTATTATTCCATGATATTCTTCTTTTTCTTTTTCATATATAAATTCATATTCTTTTATTATATTTGCATTCTTTAATTTTTCTTTATCAAAATGATTTAAGAATTTTTCTATTTCTTCATTAGTATTATTTTTAAAATCAGCAAATTCAAATATTTCATGTATTTGTTTTCCATATTCCATATTTTCTTTTATAGTTTGTGTTATTAAATTATCTTGTTTTTTAGAATATGTATTTTCTTTTAACAATTGCTTGTCAATTTGTATATTTTTTTCTTCTACTTTTATATTATTTGTCGGTATAACGTTTATTATGTTATTATTTTTATTTACTTTATAATTTTTATCTATATTTACAGATTCAATAGTTTTTTCATTATAAAAATCAATTATATTAAATTTTATAGAGTCTAATATATCTTTAAAACTTCTGTATTTATTTTTTATATTACTATTTAATGTTTTTTCGATTACTTCTTTTTTAGGTTCTACTAATATCATTTTTTCTTTAGCACGTGTTAAAGCTACATAGAATAATCTAATTTTCTCACTTATCTCTTCTTTTATATAGTTTTCTTTCATAAGTGGTTTATAAATTGTTTCTCCTATACCTTCTTTAAAGTATGGTGTAATAATTCCATATTTATTATCATATGTAAATCTTTCTTTTATATCACTTATATTAAATGTTTTATATAGTCCACTATAATAACAAATATGATATTCTAATCCTTTTGATTTATGAATAGTCATTATTTTTACACCATTAGTATTTCCTTCATTTAATGAGTATTTCATTTCATAATCATTTTCTATTAATTCTTCTAAATAATTACTATAGTCTTCTATTGTATAACCTAATGTTTCTAAATTAGATGCATATTCTTTTAATTTACTTATTCTTATTAATGATGATTCTATATTTTTTATTGTAAGTAATTTATTATAATAATCAAATTTATCTAATAAATTATCTAATAATAATTTAGGTGTTAAATTATCATAATCATTTATTATTTCTTCTATTAATTTATATATAATATTTTCTTTAAATGTTTCATTTTTAAATATTTCATAAATTATATTATCATCTATATTAAATAAGAAGCTTCTAGCTATACTTATAAATAGATATTTAAATTCTGTATCTAAATTTTTTTCTTTTACTTTTAATACTAATTTAATTAAATTTTTTATTACATATAAATCTATTTCATCATTCATTTTTTCATCTTTTATTTGAATTAAAGGAATATTTTTATATGTAAATATTTGTTTATATGTATCAAAATTAGTTGTTCTATCCATTAGTATTACAAAGTCGCTATATTCAATATTTCTTAAAACTTGTTTATCTTTATCAAATACTTGATATTTATTTTTGATTTTATCTTCTATATCATTAGCAATTATAAATGCTTCTATTTCTTCTTTTTTATATTCTTTTGTATCTTCATAACTTATAATTTCCATATTATGATTATTATCTACTTTACCTGTTTCATTATAAGTATTATTTCCAAATATCATGTTATGGGATTCTTTATAATTTGCTCCACCTATCGTATCATCCATTATTTTATTAAATATTATATTTATATTATCAAGTACTTCTTCTCTTGATCTAAAGTTTTTATTTAAATCTATTTTTATTCCATTAATATTTTTAGAATACATATCGTATTTATTTTTAAATATATATGGATTAGCATTTCTAAATCTATATATTGATTGTTTAATATCTCCTACCATATAAACATTATTATTTTCTATTAAATTTATAAATTCTTCTTGAATATCACTTGTATCTTGGTATTCATCTACTAGTATTTCTTTAAATTTATTTTTAAGTTCATTTCTTATTTCTTCATTTTCTTTTACTATTTTTATTGATAATTTAGCTATATCATTAAATTCATATATATCATATTTAAATTTATAATCATTTACTTTTTTATCTAGTTTTTCTATTATTTCTAGTATTATTTCTACATATTCTTTTGTACTTAATATATTTTCTTTTATTTCAGATATAGATAATTCTGTAAGTGATTTTAATTCTTTTATTATTTTATTTATATTTTCTTTTATTTCTTTAACATTATCACTAGAACCTTTAGGAAGACTAGGTAATTTTATTTCTAAATTGATTTTTATATCATCATAACTATTAGAATTTAATAAATTTATTAATGAATCATTTAGTTTTTCTATATATGTTCCGTCTAATTCTAAACTTAATTCTTCCATTAAGTCATTAATTTCATTCTTTTTATTTATTATTAAATTTTCATATTCTTTTATATCATTATTTATTTTTTCTTCATTAAAATTACCTTTTATATAATTAGTTATATAAGACTCTTTATCTGTTTTTAAATCTAATTTTTTAGATATTTCTAATATTGCTTTTTTTATTGTTTCATCATCTTTAGTAGAGAAAGTTGTGATTAAATTTACAAATCTTTTATCTTCTTTATTATAGTATTCATCAAATATTTCTTCTAAAAATTTATTTTTTTCTATATTTATAATTGATTCATCTATTATACTTACATTGGGACTAATATTTAAAAGATAGTGATATTTTTTTAGAGTTGATAAAGCAAATGAATCAAATGTTGTAATATAAGCTGAATCTATTAAATCTAGTTCTTCTATTAATTCTTTATTTTCTTTTATTTTTTTTCTTATTCTTTCTTTCATTTCAGCTGCAGCTGCATTTGTGAATGTTAAAACAAGAAGTTCATCTATATGTGTTCCTTCTTTTAATATTCTAAGTACTCGCTCAGATAGTACAGCAGTTTTACCTGATCCTGCTCCTGCACTTACTATTATGTTGGTACCACTTTTATTTATTGCAGCTAATTGTTCATTTGTCCATTTTGGCATACTATCACCCTTATAAAAATTCTAAGTCTTTATATTCTTTTAAATATTCTATATCTTGTTCTTTCTTATAACATATATCTTTATATTTACAGAATTTACATGATACATTTTCATTATTTATTGATTTCGGATTTATATCAAATTTATTCTTTTCTATATTATTAGAAGCTTCTTCTATTTTTTTATCTACTAAATCTATTATTTTATTTATAGTATCTTCATTTAAAACTTTTGAATATGCATAGAATCCATTATTACCTATTTTTAAACTTTTAATTAAATTACTATCTCTATATGTTTTATCAAATAGTTCTAATACTTCTTCTTTATCTATACTATATCCTTGTAGTTTTAAATTATCTTGTTTTTGTTCTAAATATGTTTTCTTTTTATCTATAGTTATTTCTTTATTTAATATTTTTTGTAAATAGAAACCTATTATTTCTACATTTTTTAGTTTATTTGTATGTTTTGATAAATATAAATATATAGGTAGTTGCATATCTAAACCATATATCATATTATTTAAATTCAAATTAGGGTTTCCTGTTTTATAGTCTATGATTGCTACATATGTTTTTCCATCTTTTTCTTTATACATTAATTTATCTATTATTCCCATAAATGTAACATTGATATTCTTATTTACATATATTTTTTCTTCATATAATGTTTGATCTAATGATATTAAGTCTAATTGATTATTTATAGTATCTATTATTAATTTTAATTCTTCTTTTAAATTTTTTAAGAATAATTTTTCTTTATTAGTAAATTCTTTATTTAAACTATTTAAATATTCATTATATGTATCATCTAAATTAAAATTTGATTTAAATGCTTTTTCTAGTACATAATGAAATAAATTTCCAATAATATTAGCGAATTTTTCTTCATATATATTTAGTTTTAAAACATTTTCTATATAGTATTTAAATCCACATTTAAAGTAATTATCCATACTTGAATATGATAATAATAGTTTTTCTTTTTCTCTTTTTATACCTTTAAATTTATTATCATATGTATTATATGGTATATCTTTATAGTTATTATACAGTAAGCTTAAGTCTTCTTCTATAATATTATATTTATTTAATGTATCTAGTTTTTTAGCTAATTTTATTTTATTATCTAGATTTATATAATATGGTATTTTATAATCTTTAATTATATCTAAATTTAATTCTTCATTTAAACTTGATATATAGTATTCTTGCATATCAAATGTTTTATATGTAATTGTTAAATTATTTGTTTTTCTTATTCTATCAATAATAGTTTTCTTTATATTTTTATTTATATCTTTTGTTAATTCTAAATCTAATAAATCCTTTATATTATCTGTTATATATTCTTCATCTTTTCTTATTTTAGGATATATAGAAGCATTAAATCCTAATAAGAATACATGATTATTACTATCTATAATATTGTTTTCTAAACTTATAAATTCTATTTTTTCTTTATAGTTATTTTTAATTATTTTAGTATTTTTAAAATCATGTATTAACATATCTTTTATTTGATTTTTATTTTCTATAAATGTATATTCATTTAATATATTAATTAATTTATTATATATTTTTAAATTTAATTCATTTTCTAAATCTATATTTTCTTTTATTATATCTAGCGTTTCTTCTATATTTTCTTTTATATTGTTTAAAAATAAATTGATTATATTTGTTCCATATAATGAAATTTCTTCTTTATAATTAATATCATATAATTTTAATTTTTCTTCGATTTCATTTTTATATTCATTATCTATTATTTTAATTTTATTTAATGATATATTTTGTTCTTTTAGTTCTATTATTTTAGATATTAAGAAATCAATTTCTTCTTCTTTTGTTTTAAATTCATATAGTTTTTGATTATTATATGTAGTATCTTCTTTTATATAAGTAGCACCTAATTCTTCTAGTAATTTTCTATATTTTTTTTCTATATATTGGTATCCATAAACAACTATTTTTTTATTATTTATATATTCTTTAAATTTATCATTTTTAATTAATAAATTATTATTTTCTAATTCATTTTTTATCTCTACTAGTTTATTTAGTTTTTCATTTTGATAATCCTTGTTTTCTATATAATAAATATTTTTTAAATATATATTTACTACTTCATATTTTAGATTATATTTATTCATTAAACAATGTATTGTTTTATTATCATAATCAAAATAATAATTCTTAATAAATTCTTCTAATGATATTATTTTAAAATTTATTAATTTTTTTATTTTTTTTAGTACTTCTTTTTTTAATTTGTTAGGTACAATTAGTATTGTATTATTTTCTATATTCATGATACCACCAACTTAATTATAATGTATATTTATATAAATATCAAATATAATATAATAAAATAAAACTTGATTGACTTTTTATATTTAGGCGTGCTATTATAATATCTAACTGAAGGGAGTTTTAAAATGGTAAAAAATGATAAAATAGATGAATTAAAACAATCATATTTAATGAAAAAATCAGCAATTTTAAAATATTTAAAGCTTATTGTTGATCATCCTTTAGCTAAAGATGCTGAAGAAGATGATATTTATGAATGTCTAGAAAAAGTGGTTTCTGTTCGTTCTTCTCAAATGGAAAAAAGTTCACTTGCTTGTGTAAGAGTTCTTACAACAGAAGAAATTGTTGAAATTGCAGTTAACGAAACTTTTGTTCCAAATACAAAAGAACCTATGGAGTATATTGAAGAAGATTCTGTAAATTTAATTAACGAGAATGGGGAATTTTTTGATGAGGAACCTTTCATAATTAAAATTAAAAAGGGATAATATCCTTTTTTTTTATTGGCATTTTTTTTAGTTTAGTATATAATGTATATGAAGGTATATGTTGAAAGGAGTAAATCATATATTTAGCGCCAGAACCTAAAAAGGTTGACGAGGATAGTAGTTATCGAATATTCGGCGGATGCTACTACGGGATGTGTACTCGATAGATATATTTTAAAAAATAAAATCAAGATTATAACAAAGAATATATCACACACATATTAGATGGAGGTTTTTTTATGTGTGGAATAGTTGGTTATAATGGTAAAGGGAATAATACTTTACGCATTTTAATTGACGGGCTTAAAGCTTTAGAATATAGGGGTTATGATTCGGCTGGTGTTGCATATAAAAATAATGAAATTAATATTGTTAAAAGTGTAGGTAAAATAAATGAACTTGAACAAAAAATAGATTTTGATATAGATACATGTATGGGAATAGGACATACTAGATGGGCTACTCATGGAGAAGTTAATCTTACTAATAGTCATCCTCATCATGTAGGTGATGTTACTATAGTTCATAATGGAATTATTGAAAATTTTAATGAAATAAAAAAAGAATTAATGAATAACGGATACAAATTTAATACTACAACTGATACTGAAATAGCTTGTGGTTTAATTGATTATTATTATAAAGAATGTAATGATATAAAAGAAGCTTTAGTAAAATTTATGGATAAAGTTAAAGGTTCTTATGCATTAGGAGTAATGACTAAAGATTCAGATACTATTTATTCTGTTAGAAAAGATAGTCCTTTAATAATTGCTAAAGGAGAAAATGGTAATTTTATAGCATCTGATACTATTGCAGTATCTAAATATGCTGATAGTGTTATGTATTTAGAAGAAAATATCATTGCCGAAATTACTAATGATAGTATTACTTTATTTGATAAAGATTTAAAAGAAGTTGAAAGTAATTTTAAACTAATCGATAAATCTGTAGATAACACTGATAAATGTGGATATGATCATTACATGTTAAAAGAAATTCATGAACAACCTAAAGTATTTAGAGATACTGTATCACCATATTTAGAAAATGGTATTGATTCACTTATTGATACAATGCCTGATTTTACTAAATATAATCGTATCGATATAGTAGCTTGTGGTAGTGCTTACCATACAGGTTTAGTAGGAAAAAGTTTAATTGAAGAATTTGCTGATGTTCCTGTTAATGTAGAAGTTGCTAGTGAATATAGATATAAAAAGAATTTTTATGATGATAAAACTTTAGTTATTGTTGTTTCACAATCTGGTGAAACTGCAGATACTTTAGCTGCTTTAAGAAAAGCTAAGGACGATAATATTGATACATTAGCAATCGTTAATGTTGAAGGTAGTACTATGGCTCGTGAAGCTGATGTTTTACTTAAAATTAAAGCCGGTAGAGAAATAGCAGTTGCTACTACTAAAGCTTATTCAGCTCAAGTTGCTATGTTAAGTCTTATTGCTCTTAATTTAGCTAATGCTAAAGGTAATATTGACAAAGAAGAAATAAAAGAAATATTAAAAGACATTAAAGAATTACCAGTAAAAATAGAAAATACTATTTTAAATAGTGATTATACTAATATTGCAGAAGCAATTTATAAAAATGATAATATATTCTTTATAGGTAGAGGTATTGATTATGCTTTATCTATGGAAGGTTCGTTAAAATTAAAAGAAATATCATATATTAATAGTCAAGCATATGCTGCTGGAGAACTTAAACACGGTACTATTTCTTTAATTGAAGAAGGTACACCTGTAATTGGTATTTTAACTGAAGAAGATTTAATTTTAAAAACTATTAGTAATATTGAAGAAGTAAAATCAAGAGGAGCTGTTACTATTGGAGTTACTAATAGTGATATTAATAGTAAATTTGATTACAAAATAGAAGTTCCTAAAGTTCATAAATTATTACAACCACTTTTAACTGTTGTACCTTTACAATTAATTTCATATGAGGTTGCTAAATTAAGAGAATGCAGTATAGATCAACCTAAAAATTTAGCTAAGTCTGTCACAGTAGAATAGAAAAAAAACTGATTTTAAATCAGTTTTTTTATTTGTATTTATTTACAATTTCATGTAATCCTAACATTTTGTTATCTAGTCTTTTTATTGCTAACGAACAATCATACATTTCTTTTTTTACTTCTTCTGGAATTACATCACTAAATTTATATTGTAATTTATGATCTAGACTTGCCCAAAAATCCATTGCCATAGTCCTTATTTGAATTTCTGCTTCTATATATTCTATTCCTTTTTCTAAATATATAGGTACTTCTACTATGATATGATAACTTGAATAACCTGATTTCTTTGGAGTCTCTATATAATCTCTTTTTTCTTTTATTTTTAAATTTTTAGCATTATCAATAATATTGACTATATCATAAACATCAGGTAAAAATGAACATACTATTCTAACTCCTACCATATCATGTATATGATTTTTTAAATTATCTATATTTATTTCATATCCCTTAGAATCTAGTTTTTTAATTGCACTTTCTTTTGATTTAATTCTTGTTTTTATATGTTCAACTATTTGTTTATTATTATTAAATTCAAACTCTTTGATTGATATTTTAAGTTGAGTTATAAGTTCTTCTAATGCAAATTCATATTTTAACATTAAATGATCTACTTCATTATTTTGTATTGAAAAATTACTCATTTTTATCTTACCTTTCTATGGTACTACTATAATTCGGTTTTTACATTGTATCATATTATTTGAAAAAAAACAAAATTTTTTATCTTTGGTGAATACAAATTTTTTTACTAATCACCCATTCATTAGATTCTTTTATTATAACACTTTTACAATATCCACATATTTTTGATAGAATTCCTGTTTTAATGAATCCATATCTTCCATTCCTAATTCTTTTAATTTTTAATTATTGGAAATATTATTCCTATTAATAATATTATACTTGCTAAAAATACTTTCTTTTTCATAACTTACTCCTATCTTTAATATTATAGCATATCTATATCTATTTTTTCTCTATAATTTTTTATTAATTCTTGTATGAATATGGATTCTTTATTTTTAAGAACTAATAAATATGTCTTATTCTTTGTTCTAGTAAGTGCTACATAAAAAAGTCTTCTTTCTTCTGCATACAAATATTTTTCTTTATTTTTTGATACAAATTTAAGTAGATTAGAATCTTCTATTTTATTAGGAAATCCTAACAATTTATCTTCTAAATTAATAATTATTGTATTTTCTTCTTCTAATCCTTTTGATTTATGTACTGTTAAATATCTCATTTTTATATTTTGGTTATCTATATAAATTAAATTATCATTTTCTAATTTAATTTTATCACTTAATAATATATTTATATCCTTATTATTTCTTCCTAATATAAGTATAGGTTTATTTGTTTTTTCATATATTTCTGTTATTAATTCTATAAATTTTCTTCTTATATTTTCATAATAAATTATTTTTATAGGTTTATTTATATGTTTATTTGATTTTAACTTTTTATTTATTTGATTTTTATTTTTCATTACAAAATTACCAGCTATATCTATTAATTCTTGACTATTTCTATATGTATTTTGTATTTTTAATATTTTTGCTTTATTAAAATATTTTTTGAAATTTAAAAATAGTGATATATCACAACCAGTAAATCTATATATAGATTGAAAATCATCTCCTACTACCATTAGTTTAGAAGCTGTTTTATCTAATATTTCTTTTATTAAGTTAAATCTTACTAATGATGTATCTTGATATTCATCTATTATTACATATTTATATTTATGTTTTATTCCTTTTTTACTTACTAAATTAGTTGCTTTAATTATCATATCATCAAAATCTATTTCTTTATTTTCTTTTAAATAGTTTTCATATTCTAAATATATATTTAATACTATTATTAAAAAGTTTTTATTATATCTATATTTAAATATTTTTCTTTTTGCGTTCTTTAAAAATGAATTAAAGTCTTCTAATTTATACCCATTACATTTAAATAAATGAATAAATGTTGATATTAATTTTTCAAACATTTCCACATGTTCATTTTTTTCTATAAATTTTATATATTCATTTTTATTTTTATATTTTATCTTAAAATATTTAAGTATTCTTTTCATATATTTTTTACTATTTAACACATCTATATATATGAATTTATGAATGATATCATCTAATGTATTAGAGTCTGCAATATTGTATCTTATTTTATTTTCTTTTAATATTTCTAGTGATAATTTGTGAAATGTATATACTTTCATATCTAGATTAAATTCTTGTTTTATTTTATCTTTTAAACTATCTGATGAAGCTTTTGTAAATGATATACATAAAATATCATCTTTATTTATTTTTTTATATTTTACTAAGTAATTTATTTTACCTAAAATAGTTAGAGTTTTACCAGCCCCTGCACCTGCTACAACTAACAAATATTTACTTTTATCTAATACTATTTTTTTCTGTTCTTTATCTAGATAATATCCACATATTTTATCATTCATAATACCACCATTATATACTTAATATATTTTTTATATTTTGTCAAATAACAAATTTTAAATATTAATATAATTTATGATAAAATTATTATAGGTGATTTTATGAATAAAGATATACTTATTAATAATAATTTACATTTTATGAGTTTTTCTAAATTAGATACTATTAATTTATTTACATTTAAACCATATAATTTTAGATTTAATCTAATATCTGAAGAAGAAATAAATTGTAATTTTATTAAATTACAAAATTCTTTAAATTATAAATTTAGAAAAATTGTTAAAAGTAATCAAACACATACAAATAATGTAGAAGTTGTTACTGAAGAAAATATTAATGATGAATTTAAAGATACGGATGGGTTAATTACGAATCTTAAAAATGTGGCACTTATTACTAATTTAGCTGATTGTCAAGGAATACTTCTTTATGATAAAGAAAAACAAGTTATAGGAAACATTCATTCAGGATGGAAGGGTACTTTAAATAGAATTGTAAAAAATGCGATTAATTTAATGATATCTAATTATAGTTGTGATCCAAAAAATATTGAAGCTTATATATGTCCTAGTATAATGAAGTGTTGTTTTGAAGTAGATAGTGATGTTAAAGACTTATTTATTGATGAATTTAAAGATATTGATATTAATAGTTGTATTGAATTAGGTGATGTTAAAGATAATAAACAAAAATACTATATTGATACTATATCAATTAATAAACAAGTTATGATGAATTCAGGTTTAAAAGAAGAAAACATTATATCAGCAGATATGTGTTCAAAGTGTAATCATGAATTAATTCATTCACATAGAAGTGATGGGGTTAATAGTGGTAGAAATATAGCACTTATTTGTTTAAAATAAAAAATACGATTAACGTATTTTTTTTAGTTTTTCTATTAATAGATTAACATTTTCTTTTTGATTTTTTATATTTGTTCCTTTGGCATTATTCATAATTGAAATTTTAATTTCTTTATTATTATTTAGATATAGAATTAATACTCTTCTATTTGGAATAATACTCTTTTTTATTTTTATTTTAGTTATATCATTTAAATTTATACTAAATTCATATTCTTTTTTAGAACTAAAATTATTTAAAACAACTACATCTAATCTATCTTCAATTAATCCTATATAACAATATTCATTAGTTAGTGCCCCTACTGAACCTGCTGATGCTCCATATTTCAATGCATATTCCATTAAAACATCATTATTAGCCATAATAGTTGCCCATATTTTACTTTCATATTTTCCATTTAAATGTTCATTCATTTGTTCTTGTGTCATTTTCATATTACTTTCTCCTTCTTTTTATTAGTTTAATAATTATTATACTAAATAATAGTACAATAATAATTATTAATAATATAACATATTTAATATTTATTTTTAAATATTCTAAAATAGAAAATTTTATTTGTTTTGGTAGTTCAATATCAATTGTATCTAATACATTACCTTCATATATTACTTCTATTTTACCTAATTTAGTTCCTTTTTTCATATCTGTTGTAATAATATTAGTACCTGCATATTTTAATTTAACATTTTCTTTTTTAAATGTATTTTCTAAATAATATTTTATATCTTCTGTAGCATATATATTTACACTTTTTTCTTTACTATATTTTGTTTTAAGTGTTAGTAATAAATCATCTTTATCTACTAAATTATGATATTTATAATTATTAAAATAATGATTATAAATAGTTACAGCATCTTTTACGTGATAAGCATCACTTTTATCAGTTGATGCATTAGTTGTAATAAGTAAATATTCTATATTATTTTCTTTATCTAAGGCAATCGAAGCTAAACATTTACCTGCATCAAATGTATATCCTGTTTTTGCTCCTTTTACATAATCAACTTTGTAATTATATGTTTTTGCTGTATTTTTAAATGAACTCTTTACAGTCATACTTTTATCTTTAAACGTATATGATTCTGTTAAAAATATTTCTTTAAATTTTTCACTTTTTAAAGCATTTTTAAGTAATATAGCAACATCATTTACTGTTGAATATTGACCATTTTCATCTAACCCTGTTGTGTTTTTAAAATTAGTGTTATTCATTCCTAGTTCTTTAGCTTTTTTATTCATTAATTTAACATATTCTTCTTCAGTACCTGCAACAGATATAGCTATAGCTCTAGTAGCATCTGCCCCACTTGCTAGAAACATTCCATAAAGTAAATCATTATATGTTACTACTTGTCCACTTCTTAAGCCAATAACATATGCATTTTGTTCTGCTAAGCCTGTAAACATTGTATATTTAAGTGTTACTTTTTTATTATAATCTTCTATATTTTCTATAGCTACTAATGTGGTCATTATTTTAGTAAGACTTGCTATACTTGTTTTTTTATCTTTATTTAATTCATATACTATTTTATCTTCATTCATATTATAAAGCACTGCATTTTTACTTGATAAATTTAAAGCATTTACATTTATTGTAAGAAGAAAAAAAGTTAGAATACTTATTAATACTTTTTTCATTTTATCACCTTATTATTCTTTTAACATTATAACATAAAAACAAGAAAAATATTTTCTTGTTTTATTTCTTTTTTATTTTTACTAATCCCGATGTTTGACTCCAATTTTCATATAAATCTACATTTATGTCTATAAACAGCTTATTTTGATTTCAATTCATATATTTTAGAAACATATGGTGATGGTAAATATTCTGATTCTTTTTTTATTATTGCCCTTTCTATCCAATAATTATCATCTTCTGTTTTTAATCTATATCCTTTTTCAAATAAAAATTTACTAATTTTTATATTTCTTAAATTACATGCATATTCTAATGGAGTATTATCATTTTCATCTCCACAATTACCATCTGCGCCATAATTAATTAACATCTCAACTATATTAATAGATTTTTTATAACAGGCATAAATTAGTGGTGTCAATCCTTTATATTTTGTTTCTGATTCATCTATTTTTTTATCTAAATTAATATTTTTATAATTTTTTAAAATATATTCTATGCAATTGACATTTCGCGATTTAATCAACAAATATACTATATAATAACCATTTTCTTCTAAAAAATCTTTCATTTTAGAATAATTATTAATTGATTTGATAATATCATCATCATCTTTTGAATTAATGTCTTCATGGATTAATTCATATATATATATATTTGAATATTTGTCTTTTTTAGAAAATATTGATAAAAATTTATATTTATTCTCAATGTTTATGTTTTTAGTTTCTTTTAATAAATTCATATCAATATCAACAAAAATATTTTTTTGTTTAGATATTTTTTTAACTAATTCTAAATCATTAATTTTTAATAAATTGTTAAATAAATTTTTTGAATCATCGTAATCGTTGAATGAAAAATCAACATCTTTACAATTATTTAATATATATTTAATTAATTTGACATGTTGTTTTTCTAATAATTTTAAAAATATAAATTCATAATCATCTAACATTCGATTGTCTATTATGTATTTTATACATTTATTTTGAAATAAAGTTATTTTTTTATTTTCTAAAATTTTATCACATATATTATCAAAAATTTTTCTTTCAGTGGAACTATTATATTTTTTATAAATTATATCAAAAATATAAAATACACTTTCATTGTGGGAATCAATAATTTTTATTAAATCATCACTTGTAAATCTGCTTATTTCAAATTCATCTATATTATCAATATAATCTCGAACTTTTTCAGCTTTTGTTTCTATAATATATTCAATGTTAGCTTCCTTTTGTGTCTGAATTAATTTTTCTCTTTCAATTGTTTTTATTAGTTCTTTTTCTCTTTTCTTTTTTTGTCTATTAACATTATTACGTTCAATCAGATTAATAATAAGCCCTAAAATAGTCATACCACATAAAAAAATAAATATTAAACCAATAGTAGAAATAAAATTTTCTCCATCAGCATTGTTGTTTGTATTATCATCTATAGAATAAAATGATGATGAAGAGTTTCCGTCGCATGGGCATGCTGAAACTGTTCCATCACTACATAAAGTTCTTCCACCACTGCATCCTACTTCTCCTCCATGCCAGGAACAACATCCTGGTGATGCTAAAATATTTTTATTAATTGATATAAAAAACATAAAAATGATCAATATAAACTTAGTAAAAATCTTCATAATCACACCTCAAAAAAATTATAACATACTAAAACTCTACCAACAAATAATTGATTTAAAAAAGTAGTATTTTATATAAAAAAACAGATAAAACAACATTCTAAAATATAAATTTTTAAAAAAAAAATAAAAAGTGAAATTAAAATTTCACTTTGTTTTCTCGATGGGGCGCGATATGGGGATCGAACCCATGCATAACGGAACCACAATCCGCCGTGTTAACCACTTCACCAATCACGCCATCTAAATTACTAGTATATTTTATCAATTTTTTTTTATTTTGACAATACTTTTATATAAAAAACGTTTAATTTAATAAAAATAGACACTTACCTATACATAAAATATTTAAAAACGTACGATAATATGGGAGGAAAAATATGTACGATTATAGAAATAAATTAGATTATTATAATTATACAAATAATAATTATAATCAACCTATGTATACTAAAGATGAAAATCCATCATCTTTATATGATCCATATAATGGATTTATTAGAGGAAATATGTTTCCTAGCTTATATAACGGTTATAAATTAGAAAAACCACTTGATGTTACACCAGCTAATGATAAAGAATCTTTACTTTTATATGTTGATGCGATATGTTTTGCAGCTCATGATATAAATCTTTACTTAGATATTTATCCAGATGATAAGGATATGATTGAACTTTTTAATCAATATAGAATGGAAGCTAATAAACTAAAAGAGGAATATCAAAGTAAATTTGGTCCACTTTTAGTAAGTAGTAATGCTACTAACAAAGTTCCATGGAGCTGGGATGATCGTCCTTGGCCTTGGGAAAATTAGGAGGTTAATATGTTTATATATGAAAAGAAATTACAATATCCTGTAGATATCAAGAAAAAAGATTTAAAAATGGCTAAATATTTAATGAGTCAGTATGGTGGACCTGATTCTGAACTTGCGGCATGTTTAAGATACTTAAATCAAAGATATACTATGCCAGATGAAAAAGGTAAAGCTTTACTTACTGATATAGCTACTGAAGAATTAGCTCACTTAGAAATGATAAGTGCGATGATTTTTCAACTTATGAAAGGAGCTACTATCGATGAAATAAAAGCTGCTGGATTAGGTGGACATTTTTCAATGCATGATAGTGCTTTATTCTTAAATGACCCTAATGGCGTTCCTTTTACTACTGCTTATATAGAAGCTAGTGGAGATCATATTGCTGATTTAGAAAGTAATATGGCTGCTGAACAAAGAGCTAGAGCTACTTATGAACATTTAATGGATTTAACAAATGATCCAGATGTTTTAAAACCTTTATCTTTCTTAAGACAAAGAGAAGTTGTTCACTATCAAAGATTTAAAGAACTTAGAAATTACTATTTAAAAAATCAAATTAATTAATTTGATTTTTTTGTATAAAATAAGTCATCTGGTTTCATATTAAAAATACGAGATATTTTTATAGCCATATCATAAAATAAAATACGTTTTTGGTTTTCTATATAATAATATTGTACAGAAGATATATTTAATTTATCTGCCATATCATATATAGATAAATTATTTTCTTTTCTAACTTTTTTTAATTTTTGATACATATTATCACCTTATTCATTATACATTATATTAGATTATTAGTCTATAACAAATATACGATTTTTGTGAGAAAATTAAGGTGGTGATATAGATGAGTAGTAATGAAACAAACATATATAATGTTATAGGTAAAAACATTAAAAAATATCGTAAGTTAAAAGGATGGACTCAAAGAGAGTTAGCTGAAAAATTACTTTTAAGTGATAGTTTTATAGCAAAATTAGAATCGGTAACACATCAAACTATATCAATAGATACTTTAGAACAAATTGCAAATATTCTTGAAGTACCTATTGTTAAGTTCTTTGAAGAAGAAAAATAGGAGTTAAACTCCTATTTTTTGCTGTCAAATTTCTTTCTTTCATTTGTATTTAATATTCTTTTACGTAATCTATAATTAAGTGGTGTAATTTCTACTAATTCATCACTATTTATATAATCTAAACAAACTTCTAAACTCATTTGTCTTGGTCTTTTTAATACTACAGTATGATCTTTTCCAGCACTTCTTGTGTTTGTTAAGTTTTTACCTTTAACAACATTAACTGCTAGGTCATTGTCATGAGAATGTTCTCCTACTATCATACCTTCATATACATCTGTACCTGGTTCGATAAACATAATTCCTCTGTCTTCAAGTCCACCTATAGCGTATGCTGTAGATTTACCGTTTTCCATAGAAACTAATACTCCAAGTTTTCTTTCTCCAACATTATTACTTGCCATTTTTCTATATTCTTTAAATGTATGATTTAACATACCATATCCTTTAGTCATAGTCATAAATTCTGTTGAGAATCCGATTAATCCACGTGATGGAACTATATAACTTAATCTTACTTGATTTTCTTGATTAGTCATATTTTCCATAATACCTTCACGGTTTCCTAAAGCTTCTATTACAGAACCAACATATTCTTCTGGAACATCTATTTGAACATCTTCAAATGGTTCACATTTTACACCATCTATTTCTTTTACAATTATTTCTGGTTTTGATACTTGAAGTTCAAATCCTTCTCTTCTCATATTTTCAATAAGTATTGATAAGTGTAATTCTCCTCTTCCTGATACGATGAATGATTCATTATCATTTGGAGTTATTTTTAAAGATACATCTCTTTCTGTTTCTTTTCTTAATCTTTCTTCTATTTGTCTTGCTGTAACAAATTTACCTTCTCTTCCTACAAATGGAGAAGTATTAACACCGAATGTCATTTGAAGTGTTGGTTCATCTATTCTTAAGTGTGGAAGTGCATCTTCATTTCCTACTTCACATACAGTTTCACCTACACTTATATCTGGAAGTCCAGATATAGCTATGATATCTCCTGCTTCTGCTTCTTCGATTTCTATTCTTTTTAAACCGATAAATCCAAACATTTTAGCTATTCTAAATTGTTTAATTGATCCATCTAATCTAACACATGAAACCATTTGATTTACTTTTATTTTTCCTCTTTTTACAACACCTATTCCTATTCTTCCTACGAAATCATTATAATCTAGTAGTGCTGGTTGGAATTGTAAAGTTCCATCTACTTCTACTTTTGGTGCTGGTATATAGTCTAATATTGTATCTAATATAGGATTCATTGTTTCTTTTTGTGTTTGTAAGTCTGGTTCAAAACTTGAAGTTCCTGAAAGGGCTGATGCATATATTACTGGGAATTCTAATTGATCTTCATCTGCACCTAATTCTATAAATAAATCTAATACTTCATCTACTACTTGTAATGGTCTTGCAGTTGGTTTATCTATTTTATTAACCACTACTATAGGTGTTACTCCAGCTTCTAATGCTTTTTTTAGAACAAATCTTGTTTGGGGCATTGTTCCTTCATATGCATCTACTACTAAAAGTACTCCATCAACCATATTCATTATACGTTCTACTTCTCCACCAAAATCAGCATGTCCTGGTGTATCTAATATATTAATACGACAATCTTTATAGTTAATAGCTGTTGTTTTAGCTAATATTGTGATTCCTCTTTCTTTTTCAATATCATTTGAATCCATTACTCTTACATCTACTTGTTCATTTTCTCTAAATGTTCCTGAACTTTTTAATAATTGATCTACTAATGTTGTTTTACCATGGTCTACGTGTGCTATTATTGCAACATTTCTTATATTTTTCATATTTACACTTCCTCTTGCCAGCAATTAGTATATCACAAAAAAACGTTGTCTGTAAAGTTTTTTTGTATTATAATATTATTGTGATAGTATGAAAAAGATATATGGAATTTTAATAAGTTTATTTATTTTTTTACCTTTTAGTGTAAATGCTTTAGAACAAGTTAAATTTTCTTCTTGTGTAGATGGAGATACTGCTAGATTTATTTATAATAATGAAGAAGTCAAATTAAGATTTTTAGCAATTGATACTCCAGAATATACTAAAGAAAAAGAACCATTTGGTAAAGAAGCAAGTGATTATACTTGTAAAAGATTAAAAGAAGCTAAAAAAATCACTATTGAATTTGATTCTAATAGTGAAAAACAAGATAAATACAATCGTTATTTAGTATGGATTTATGTAGATGATAGTTTATTACAAAAAGAATTAATTAGTAAAGGGTTAGCTCGTGTTGCTTACCTTTATGATGATTACAAATATACTTCTTTATTAGAAAAAGAAGAAAGTAAAGCTAAGAACAATAAAATTGGTATATGGAAAGATGATAAAAATACTTTAAAAGATTTTATTATAAATATGAATATATGGTATAAAGTTATTATAACTGTTATTGTTATTTTAGCTATATGTATATATTTATATTTTGATAAAAAAGCTAGACGTAAAGCTTTAAGAAAAGGTAAAAAATTATTAAAAGAAAAATTGAAGTAATACTTCAATTTTTTAAAACTTATTTAATATTTGATTTATATATTCGTAAAAAACACTATTATATAATTTAGTTAATATTAAGAATATACTAGCAAATGGAATTAAATATACACAAAAATATGTTAAATAATTTCTACATTTATACTTATTTACTATTTTAAATGATATTTTTTTAGCTAGTGCATATGGAATAGTAAATATAATTGAATACACCAAACTCATTAAAGTAATTGGTGGTATTAGTACCATTCCTTGTATTGCTGATAAAGATATTATAAATATAAATATTATTAAAAATACTATAAACCATGATTCTATTGATGATTTTTCTTCAAAATTAAATGCTGTCATACTTATTAATGAAATAACTAGTGTCCATAAAACAATTGTTGGACCACTTAGTTTAAATAAACTTAGTTGTCCTAATCCATTAATCATTAATATAATATGTAATAATGCAATTATTCCTGAATATATTAATAAAACTTTAGTACATATATTGATTGCTATTTTATTATTTTTTTCATATCCTTCTTTCATTATTTCTTCTATATTTAATATTTTTAATTTTGGATAAGTTAAGTATTTATTAGAAAGTAATTTTATGTATTTTTCTGTTGGTAATTCGATTTTTTGTTTTGATTCTTCTATAATTTCTATATTTTCTAATTTATTAATATCTATATATTCATATTTGTTTTTCACTAGTTGTATTTCGTCTGTTCTTGATGACAAAAAATTTTCTATTATTTTTTTTAATGATTCTAATTCTTCTTTTGAAGGTAATATCAATTTATTTTCTATAGTTAAACGTGATAAATATATAGTTCTTACTTTTGTATCTTGTGGTATTGTATACATTACATATTCAACATCTTCAACAGAAGTTGAAAACATTTTTTCTTTTAATTTAAAATATGTAATTACTAGTACATCTATTTCTTTGCCGTCCCTTATTATCTTCATGATATCACCTAGTATAATAATATCAAATTTAAATTATTTATTCAATATTATTCCAATATTTTATTAGGTTCTAAATTTATATTTTTTTCATAAATTGTTAATTTTTCATTTATATCTAAAGTAGCTAATAATATTTTATTTAAATCTCTATATCCTTTAATTTTTAGTTCTTTTTCTAACCATTCTTCTGTCTTATTCATATTTTTTAAATTATTAATTAGTACTTTAGAATCTATTATTACATTAGCAACTAAATCAGTTCTTTTTACCTTTATATTCATATCATTTGGAGTTAATGGATTAAACATACTTTTTTTCATAATTGTTAATTTACCATTTGCTTCTTCTATTGCGTATTCTACTTCACTTAAATCAAATACTCCACCTATTCTTATTTGTTCTAATAAATCATTTATATCCATTTTTAATTTTTTTAGATTTGATTCTAATATTTTTCCATTTTGTATTACTATTGTAGGTGTTCCTATTATAAGTCTTCTTAGTTTAATACTTTTCATTGTTATTATTGAAACTAAATATGCAACTAAACCAAATGTTATCATTGCTATACATCCATAATAATATGGTGTATCCATATTTATTATCATTTCAGCTGCAAAATTACCAATTGATATTCCTATTACATAGTCAAATAAACTTAATTCTGACAATTGTTTTCTTCCTATTAATTTAGTAACTAAATAGAGTAATATTATAGCAAATAAACTTCTTGGAATAACCATTAATGTTTCTCCTATATTCATACTATCACCTAAATTTAGTATTCCATATATTTTTTATTGTATACAAAAAAAGTCTATTTAGACTTTTTAAATTTTTGTTTTATTAATTCTCTATCAAATACTATATTTGTTTTAAGTACAAATATTACAACTAATATTAATAATATACTATAAATAACATATCCTACTTCTTTATCATTTAAGAAATATAATATTGAAGCAAATGCGAATAATGCATCTATTACATATATAATAAGTACTGTTTGTTTTGTTGTAAAATTTCTATTTAAAAATTGATGATGTAGATGAAATTTATCTCCTTCAAATAATGGTTGTTTCTTTAAAAATCTTCTGATTAGTGCAAATAATGTATCTAATATTGGAATTGCAAGTATTATAAGTGGAATTATAAATGATGTCATTGTTACATTTTTAAATCCTAGTAAAGCTATAACTGCTATCATAAATCCCATAAAATTTGATCCACAGTCTCCAGCAAATATACTTGCTGGATTAAAGTTATATACTAAGAATCCTAATGTTGATCCTAACATTGTAAATGCTAGTACAAAATCTAATCCTGTTTTCCCTTGTATTATAGCAATTATTCCTATAGTTAAATAATATATTGAACTAATTCCTCCTGATAATCCATCTAATCCATCTATTAAATTTATACAATTTATACATCCTACTATAAAAAATATTGTAAGCGGATATGATAATATACTAAAGTCTATATAAAGTCCAAATGCATTTACATCTTTTATAAGAAGTCCTCCATAGAAAACTACTACACATGCCGAGGCAAGTTGTCCAATAAATTGAGGAAGTGCTCCTAATTCTGTTATATCATCAATTACACCTATAAGTATGATTATAAAACTTCCTATTAAAATTCCATTCATTATTGAACTATGTGTTCCAAATATCATGTATCCTAGTAAGAATCCAAAAAATATTGCTAATCCACCTAATTTAGGGGTTGTTTTTTTATGTATATGTCTTCCTCCTGGAACATCAACTGCATTTATTTTTATAGCTATTTTTTTTATCATTGGTATTAATAATACTACAAATATAAATGGTATTAAAATCATTCCAGCTATTTTTAAAATCATTTCTTGATTCATATTACCACCAATTTAATTATACCATTTTATAGTTTTTATGTCTATTATCTATCTATAAGATTTATATTATCAAGTAGTATTCCAGTACCTTCTGCTACACAAGTTAAAGGTGATTCTGCTATTTTAACAGGTACTTTAAGTTCACTTTCTAATAACTTGTCCAATCCTACTGTTAAAGCTCCTCCTCCAGTTAACATTATACCTTTATTTATTATATCTGATGCTAATTCCGGAGGAGTTTGTTCTAGTACATTTTTTACTTTATTTACTATCATATTAGCACTTTTCTTTAATGCTTCTTCTATTTCTTCACTAGTTAAAATAATTGTATGTGGTAAACCCGTTACTAAATTTCTTCCTTTTACTTCCATTTTTTCTTTTCTACTTTTTGGATATACACATCCAATTTTTAATTTTATTTCTTCTGATGTTCTATCTCCTATTAATAATTTATATTTATCTTTTATATATTTTTTTATATCATTATCAAAAGTATCTCCTGCTACTTTAAGTGATGCACTTGTCACTATTCCGCCTAATGATAATATAGCAATATCAGTTGTACCTCCACCTATATCTATTACCATACTACCACTTGGTACTGATATATCTATTCCTGCCCCTACTGCAGCTACCTTTGGTTCTTCTTCTATAAATACTTTTTTTGCCCCTGTTCTTTCGGCTGCTTCTTTTATTGCATTTTTTTCTACTTGTGTTATATTTGATGGACAACAAATAAGTATTCTTGGTCTATTAAAAAAACTTTTTCCATTTACTTCTTTTATAAAATGATTTAACATTACTTCTGTTGCATCAAAATCTGCTATTACTCCATCTTTAAGTGGTCTTATTGCTTTTACATCTCCTGGTGTTCTTCCTAACATATCGTGTGCTTTACTTCCTATAGCTAGTGTTTTTTTTGTATCAAAGTCTATTGCTACCACACTTGGTTCATTTAATACTATTCCTTCTCCTTTTACATAAACTAATACATTAGCAGTTCCTAAATCTATTCCTATATCTTTTGAAAACATTTTATCCCTCTTTACTATTTAGATATTTATTTTTAGTGGATTCTCCTCCTCTTATATGTCTTATATCCATATGATATTTTAATATTTTACTTACTTTTTTATGTTTTTCTTTATCTATTTTTAAAAGTCTATCATTTAAATCTTTATGTACTGTACTTTTTGAAACATTAAATATTTTAGCAATTTCTCTTATAGTATAACCATTTTTTAAGATAACTTGCGTTTCATTTAAAACTCTTTCATTTATATTATTCATTTTTACACCCCTTAATAAATTATATAAATGAATATTTTTTTTATGAAAAAAAAGGGTTTTACCCTTGTATTTCGTTTAATGTTTTTCCATAATAGTTTTCTGGATTTACAGTTTCATTATTTATTATTAATTCAAAGTAAACATGATTTTTTATATCTTTTTCTAGGTTACATGATCCACTTTGCCCTATTACTTGACCTTGTATTACAGTATCTCCTTTATTTATTGTTGTTTCACTTAAACATTGATATAAGCTTATTACATTATCATTATGTTTTATTTTAACTACTTTTCCTAATATCTCATCTTCTTTTACTTCTTCTACTGTTCCTGGTAATATTGATATTACATCAAATATATCTTCTTTTCCATATGATATTCCACTACTTTGCATATATGTATTTTCATAATATATTAATGAATTTTGTTGAGATGTTTCTTCTCCTTTATAATCATAATATGTTTTTAATACTTTTACATCATCTGCATTGTATGGTTTTGTTATTTTTTCTTCTGTTGAAATAACCGGTATTACATCATCAAATATAGTTTTTGATACATAACTATATTCATTGTTGTCAAATTGTTTTTTAGGTATATTTGATTCTAATACATATATTAAACCTATCATTCCTATAAATACTAAACTATAAATTCCATAAATAACTGACTTCTTTAATCTTCTATTTGTCATTCTTTCCACCTCTATTTTAATTGTGGACAAGAATACTTTTTTTATACTAATTTTTTTCGATTTCTACATTTTTATAATAATATTTTAAAATTTTATCATATGTGTATCCTTTATTTGCCATAGCAAGTGCACCATACTGACTCATTCCTACTCCATGACCATTTCCTTTTGTTTTAATATTTACATTTTCATTTACTTTTTCTATTGTAAAATCTGCTGATTTCAATCCTAATTTATACCTAACGTCGGTACCTTTAAATATTATATTATTTATTTTAATAGTTTTAATACTATTTCCTTCTGTATAACTTAATACTTTTATATTTAAATTTTTATTATATTTTAGTCCTAATTTATTATAAAAATTTTTTAGTGTAAATGTTTTTGTATCATTAAATACTGGTGATACCTCTTTATCCCATGATGAATCTACACTTTTTAAATATGGTAATGTTTCTACAAATACTTCTTCACAGTTTTCTGTTTTTCCATTACTTGTTGAAAAGAAGAATGCAGTTATTATTTCATTATTATGTGTTAAAAATTCTCCTTTTGTTTCTATTATAGCTTGTTTTATTTTATTTATGTTTGTTGTATAATTTTTACCCCAATTTTTTTTAAGTGTTTCATCATCTAAATAAACTTGATTTTTTATTGAATCAACTACATCGTATTCTTTATTTTTATTATCTTCTATTTTTTTCATAACATAAGTTCTTGCGGCTACTGCTTGTGCTTTTAAAGCTTCTATATGAAATGATGCTGGCATTTCTCCTGCAAGTACACCTTTTACATATTCTTCAAATGGTATTTCTTCTATTTCATTTTTATTTTCTCTTTTTACTCTTACTATTTTATTTGTTATAAAATTAAATTCTATTTCTTCTTCTTTTATGAAAAGTGTTACTACTAAATATGGTATTAATATTATTAATAAAATTGCTATTATTATTTTTTTCATAATTTCTCCTTTATACATTATATTTAGTATTTTCTTTTTCATTATAAAAAAAAACTGACAAATTTTTTGTCAGTTTATATTAATCTTGTATAATTTGTAAAATCAATTATAAAATTAACTAATAGATATGATATTATAAGTGTTAATATTAAATAGAACAATCTAGCTTGATAATATCTATTCTTTTTAAATATAACGTTTATATTAACAGCATCTAGTGCCCACAAAACTATTGGTACACATATTAAATATAATATTGTTTTTACTGTCACATTTCACCATATTTATCTATTAAGTCAATTCTTCTTTGATGTCTTACTTCTTCACTAAATTTCATTTCTATAAATGTTTTTATTATTTCTTTTATTTCTGTTATATCTTTTACATAACTAATAGCTATAACATTACTATCATTATCTAATCTTGTTAAAGCTGCATCTTCTACATTATCTACTTTAGCACATCTAACACCTTTTACTTTATTACAAGCAATACTCATACCTATTCCTGTTCTACATACAAGTATTCCTCTATCTATTTCTTTTTTGCTTACTGCTTCCCCTATTTTAAATGCATATTCTGGATAATCAACAGCTTCTTCTGTATCCGAACCATAATTTATAACTTCGTATCCTAGATTTTTTAAAAATTCTACTATCTTATATTTTGTTTCTACTCCTCTATGATCATTTGCAATTCCTATTTTCATTTTATCACCTACTTAATTATATCATTTTTACATAATAAAAAGCTACTATTAAGCAGCTTTTTTTTCTTCTTTGTTAAATCCATATTTACGGTTGAACATTTCAACACGTCCAGTTTTTGATGTAGCACCTTGTACACCAGTATAGAATGGATGACATTTGTCACAAGTTTCAATATGTAATTCTTCTTTAGTAGATTTTACTGTAAAAGTATTTCCACAAGTACATGTAACTTTAGTTTCCATATAATTTGGATGAATTTCTTTTTTCATACTATATCTCCTTCCGCCATGACTAAATTAAGTCATAGTAATTTATTGCTCCTATATTATAGCAATGTTTTTTTATTATTGCAAGTATTTTTAATCACGATTTCCAAAAATTCTAAGTAAATCTAAGAAAATGTTAATAAAATCTAGATATAATTGTAAAGCTCCGTAAATAGCTAAGTTTTCTTCTGGTAAAACATTTTGTTCATATAGTTGTTTTACTTTTTGAACGTCAAATGCTATATAAATTACGAATACTATTACAGAGATTATACAGATTCCTAACGAGAATTCTTCGCTTCCTACAAATATATTAATTACAGACATTATAAGTATTCCTATTATGGCCATAAATAAGAATGAACTTAATTTTGTTAAATCCATTTTTGTAGTATATCCTATAACTCCAAAAACTAACATTATAAGGGCTGTTGCTAAGAATACATACATTATAGATGTTATATCATATACAACAAATACTGATGCAAATGTTAATCCAGTTATTACTGAATATAATAAGAACATTATTTTTGCAGTTATTGGTTTCATTTTATGTATTCTTGCTGTTAAGAATATAACAATTGCAAGTTCTGCTATAAATATTAAGAATACACTTCCTCCTGTAAATAAATCTAATATTAATGATGGATCATTTGCAATATATGATCCTGTTAGGAATGTTACAGCTAATCCTATAAACATCCATAAAAATACTTTTGGCATTATTTTTGTACTATCCATTATCTTCACCTCGGTTATAATTATATCATTTTTTTATATTTTAGTAAATATCTACTTACTTAATACATAGTCACTTACTATATTATTTATATCTTCTTTTGTGTCTATATCAATAAATAATATATTATATTCATCACATATTGATTTTAATCTTTTATTTGTATATTCAAAGTAATCATTATATGATATTCCTTTTGTATTTTTTAATCCTATAAAATAAATCTTTTCTTTTGAATAACTTCTGATGAGTTCTAACAATTCATTTATGTCATCTAATATTTGATCTGTATAATTATATAGTTCTTCTTTGTTAGTATTACCAATTTTATAATTTATATCATTAATTCCTATATTAAGTGTTAAAACATCTGCTTTTATTAATGCATTTTGTATTGTTACTTTATTTATCTTTTTGTTATCTTTTATATCTCTTATTAAATCTGTTGTTCTATAATCTTCTTTAGAAAAAACATTTAAATATTTTTCTAATTTTTTATTTTTTTCATAATTATTTTTTATTATTTCATTATAATTATTACTGTTTGTAGAATCTATATTTACATAATATATTTCATTATCTTTATTTGTTAAATAAATTAAAAATACTAATAAAGTCATAATTATTAAAAATAAAATTGTTTTGATTTTCATTTTTACCCCCTAAAAAAAGTAGATATTATCTACTTTATTATATTTCTTCTAAACTTATTTTAGCACCAACATTTTCAAGTTTTTCAATTATATTTTCATATCCTCTTAAAACATGCTTTATTTCTGTAATTGTTGTTTCTCCTTCTGCAGTTAAAGCAGCAAGTACCATACATGCTCCTGCTCTAAGATCTGTTGCTTGTACCTTTGTTCCTTTTAATTCTGTTTTTCCATTTATAATTATTGTTTTATCTTTTATTTCTATATTAGCACCCATATCATTTAAATAAGGTACATTTTGAAATCTATTTTCATATATTGTTTCTTCTAATATAGAAGTTCCGTTTGCTTGAGTTAATAGTGTTGTAAGTGGTTGTTGTAAATCCGTTGGAAATCCTGGATATCCTAGTGTTTTAACTTTTATTGGCTTTAAATTATCTGTTTTTGATATTGTTATATAATCTCTTCCAATATCCATTTTAAATCCCATTTCTTTTAACTTATATGTTAAAGATGAGATATGTTCTGGAATCATATTTTTAATTGTTAAATTATTTCCCATTAAAGCTCCGGCTAATAAATATGTCCCTGCTTCTATTCTATCTGGTATTACTTCTGTAAAACAACTTCCTAAATAATCTACACCTTCAATTCTAATTTCACTAGTACCTGCTCCTATTATTTTAGCACCCATGTTATTTAAGAATGTTGCTACACTTACTATTTCTGGTTCTTTTGCTGCATTTTTTAAAATTGTTTCTCCTTTTGCTCTTACTGCTACTAATAGTGTATTTATAGTAGCTCCTACACTTGGCATATCTAATTGAATTGTTGTTCCTACTAATTCTTCTGCTGTAATTGTATATTTATTTCCTTCTTCTATTACTGTTGCTCCTAATGCTCTAAATGTTTTTAATGTTTGATCAATTGGTCTAGCTCCTATTGAACAACCTCCTGGAAAATACATTTCTACATGTTTATATTTTCCAAGCAGTGAAGACATAAAATAATAAGAAGCTCTCAATTTTTTAGAGATTTCTTCAGGTATTTCTTTGTTAACTATATTTCTAGAATTTATAGTCATTAATGAACCTTCTCTTTTTACATCTGCTCCTAAATATTCTAATATTTCATTTAAAGCATCTATATCTGAAATATTTGGTATATTATCTATTTTTACTTCTTCGTCTGATAACAATGATGCTGGTACTAAAGCTACTGCACTATTTTTTGCACCACTTATATTTATTGTTCCACTTAGTAAATGTCCACCTTCTATTTTTATTTGTTTCATAATAGTCCTCCTGTTATATTATTATGTATTTTTTAGATTTTTGTTTTATTTATTAAAATATCTATTTTTTCTTTTATAACCCTTTTTATTTCTTTTTCTCCAGAACTTATTATCTTTCTTGGATCATATTCTGTTCCATTTTCTATTAAATATTTTTTAACTGCATTTGCCCATACTATTTGTAATTCAGTATTAATATTAATTTTACTTATACCAGCATTTACTACATCTTTTAAATTCAACTCATCTATTCCAGATCCACCATGTAATACCAGGGGCAAATTTGTTTCTTTGCTTATTTTTTGACATAAATCTATATCCAATAATATTTTTTCTTTATATATCCCATGAACACTTCCTATTGCAGGAGCTAAAGAATCAATATTTGTTTCTTTTACAAATTTTATTGCTTCTTCTAAGTTTGTATATAAATTAACATTATTCCCAATACTACCAATTTCTGCTTCTACTGTTACAGTATATTTTTCTGCATATTCTACTACTTTTTTTGTTTCTTCTATATTTTCATCTAGTGGTAATGAAGATGTATCTATCATTACTGATGTAAATCCACTATCTATAGCATTTTTACATTCTTCAAAATTTTTACCATGATCTAAATGTATAACTACTGGAATTTTTAATTTCATTTCACTATCAAGTTCTTTTATTAAAGAAGATACTACTTTATATCCTCCCATATATTCTACTGTTTTTTGTGATACACCTATTATAACTGGAGAATTATTTAAATTACATTCTTCTAATATATATTTAGCCCATTCTAAATTATTTATATTAAATTGAGGTATTGCTATCTTATTTTTTTTAGCTGTTTCTAATAATTCTTTACTATTTACTATCATTGTATCACCTAGTATAATTATATATTTTTTTTGTACAATTGTAAAGCTATATAATATATAGTAAACCTATCAACATTAATATGACTCCACCTAATAATGTTGATATTTTACCTACTATTTCATTTATTTTTTTTCCTAAAGATAATCCTATATATGTAAATATAAAACTCATTACCATAAAGATAGAAGATGATATTATGACATTATGATATATTGATTTTAATCCTATTCCTACTGATAAACTATCTAAACTCACTGCTAATCCAAATATTAGCATTTCTTTTATTTTTAAATTTTTAAAATTCTTTTCTTCTTTAAATGTTTCTAATATCATTTGAAGACCTATTATAAACAGAACTATAAATACTATTATATTGGTTCTTATTGGTAATATATTTATTATAATTTTTCCTATTATATTACCAATCTGTGGCATAAAAAAATGATAAATTCCTACTATTATTGAAAGCAATAAAATATCTTTTTTTACTATATTTAAAGTTCCATATGCAAGTGATAATGAAAATGCATCCATACTTAAACTAATTGCTATTATGATAATTGTTAATATTTCCATAAAAAAACCTCCTAATCTATTTTATTAGAGGTTTTAAATTTTATACTATAAATATTTGTCTAATAATTCTTTTATAAAAAATTTATATTCTACTTTTCCTGTTTCATTTTCATTTGCTTCCATTAAACATAATGGTGGGAATAAAACACACCACCAATTATTTCCTTCTCCATTTCCTAATGTTACTAATAATGATTCATAATATCCTTGTTCATATATTACATCATTATATTTTTTTTCTGGAAAAAATGCATTTCCATATGTTATTGTAAATTCTATATCATAATTTTCTTGGTTTAAAAATTCTTTTGTCTTTTGATTTAATAAATTAATATTGGATTTTATTATTTTTCTAGCTTCTTCTACGTTTGGTGTATCTTCTAATAATTTTGTGATTTCTTTTTGTAATTCTATACTTAATTTCATTTTTATTTTTTGATCCATTTCTTCGTTTGAATTTGCGATTACTCTAATTCTTATTGCTTCTTTTGGAATATTAATTTCTTCAGAATTAACTTGTTTTACATTTGTCAAAAATGACATTAATATTATTATACAAATTATAAGTAAGATTTTTTTCATTTAAAAATCGCCTCCTATTTAATAGTGGCGATTATTTATTTTTTTATTCATTATTTTGTTAATAAAATTGTTGTTAGTGTTGTTAAAATTCCTCCTAAGAAACCTGTTATAAGTGATAATAATAATATATCTGCAAATCCTGCTTTTTTATCTTGTTTTTTATAAACATATTGTTTAGGTTTATTTTGTTGGTTTTGCATTTCTTGTTCTTTTTCCAATTTTTGTTCATATATATCTACATAGTAAGTCCACATTTGTTTTTCTTCTTCTGGGAGCATTTCTAATAATTCTGGATACTCATGATATTTTTGTATTTGTTCTTTCATTTCGTCTGATAATTGATCAAATTCATCTACTGTTTCTATTTCTGGTTTATCTTCGAAATTACTTTGTAAATTATTATATTGTTCTGATTCAGTATAACTATTATCTATTCTATCTGATGTTGTTATTTCATTTTCATGATAAATTGCTCCTGTTGGAGATGATATCTCATATTTATTGTTTAATTTATCATATTTTACTTCTAATAATTCTCCAGATTGATTAATACCAATTAAATTTTCTATATTTATATAACTTATTCCCATTTGTTCTGCATTTCTTACTAAGAAATTAAATTTTTGAGCATCCTCTACACTCATGTTTTGTAATTGATTCATATGATTTTCTATTTCATTTAATGGAATCATTTTTATTTCAATATTTTCTTTATTTTGTTGTTCATTTAACATTTGATTAGTATTTTGTTCATTTGTACCAAGTTGGAATTTTTCATTTTCTATTTGCATTTGTTTTAATTGTTCTACCAATGAAATTCCTTCTTTTTTATTTTCTAAAACTACATTTCTTCCTAATTTCATATCATAAAAATAGAATATTTCTTTACCATTATCTAAATACTTATGTTGTATATTACTTATATCAATTCCATATGTTGCCGCAATTACTTCTTCTTCTTTTTCTCCTTGTTTTTGTATTTCTTGTTTATTTATATATTCGTTTAAAGCATTCATTCTTTCTTGTTCTGTACTGTTTGAAGTATTTGATAGAAAGGTTGCTAATTCTTGATTTGTTTGTGCTTCCTTATGTACTTCATTAATAAGATTTAATTGTTCAGCTGTAAATTGCATATTTGGATTTTTTTGAAATTGATTGTATAAATTGACATATTCTACTAATTGTTCTCTATTCATACATACTCACCTACTATAAAAATAATATCAAAAAAAAAGACTTTTTACTAGTCTTTTTTTATTATTTTTTAACTTCATATTCAATACTTCCAGCATTAACATTTTTGACACGTACAGTTTGATCCAGATGAACATGAAACTTGTGTCCATCCGTTAGCAGCACAGGTTGCAGCAGGTTGTCCATAATATGTTGTACAACTTGTTCCGCCTCCACCACTTGATACTATATTATAAGTTTTACTTGTTGTTGAGTAATTTCCTACATTATCTGTACATCTACCCTGAGCTGTTCTTTCTTTTATACTTGCTAGTGATTGTGATGTACTTGTTGTTCCTGTTGTTTCATATCCTGCATCTGATAACCATGCTTGTTTCATCCCTGAATGTGAATCACTACATGATACAACTACTGACATGGTTCCACTTGTATACTTTCCTGCTGCTGGTGACATTGTTATTGTTGGTTTCGTATTATCTATATATATATTTTTCGATGCTGTACAATTAGCTGTATTTCCAGCGTTATCTTTTATTGTTATTGTTACATTTCCAGTTTTTGCACTTGATGAATAATTTGTAGAAAAACTTGAAGCTGTACACTGACTAAGTGCATCAGTACATGTTATACTAAATGCTCTGCTACCTGTTGTCCATGTTGTTCCGCCACCTGACCATGTTCCACATATTGGTGCTGTTTTATCAACTCTAATATAATATGCTCCACTCCATGCTCCTGCATTTCCTGCGGCATCCACTGCTCTTATACAGAATGCATAATTTGTATTTGAAGAATATGTATATGATGCACCTAAATTTGCACTTGCTGATCCTGTACATCCTGTTGAATATTGATAATAACTTACTCCTGAACCTCCTGTATCAGTTGCAGTAAAACCTCCCCACCATAATGTTTGATTTGTCCATGCTGTTGTATTTGCTCTTACTGTTCCTGATGCATTATTAATTCTTATTGTTGATGATGCTGTTCCTGGTGCTGTTTTATCTATTCTAATGTAGTATGCACTACTCCATGCACTTGCGTTTCCTACAGCATCAACTGCTCTTATACAATAATACGCATTTGCATTTGATGAATATGTATATGAAGAATTTAATGTTCCACTTGCTGTTCCTGAACAACTTGATGAATATTGATAATAACTTGTACCTGAACCTCCTGTATCGGTTGAACTGAAATTTCCCCACCATAATGTTTGATTTGTCCAAGTGCTTGCAGTTCCTCTTAGAGTTCCTGAACTTGATCCATATCTTAATTCTGATGATGGTGTAGGTGGAGATGCTTTATCAATTTTAGCTACTCTGCTTATTGATGAACTTACATTTCCTGCTCCATCTACAGCTCTGAAATACCTTGTATATGTTCCAGTAGCACTAAATACATACATTGATGATGAAGTATTATATGAATAGTCTACCCAGTTTGTTCCATCTGATGATATTTGATATTTTGCTATTCCTGATCCTCCTGTATCGGTTGCACCTGTTGGTCCAGGATTACCACTAACACGCGCTGCATAAACAGTTTGATTTGTCCAAGTATTATTTGTATATGCACTCCAATCACCATATACAAATGACATTGTTGTTGGGGCTGATGGAGCAATTCTATCTATACTAGAAATGGCTAATGTTGAACTTGCTTTCATATTTGTTCCATCACTTGTTACTGCATAAAAACTTCCATTTGCTATAACTGTTACTTTTGTACTTGCAGATACTTTATACCACGTATTTGCTGCTAAGCTTGTTGTACTTGTTATTGTTGTACATGTTCCTGGACTATTTCCTGTTCCACAACTTTGTGTTACTGCTGTTCCTGCTGTTCCTGCTACTGTCCCTTTAAAGTAGTATGATGGACTACTTATATTTGTTGCATTGTATGTAGCTGTTACCACTTTACTTGTTGCCCATCCGCTTGTTGTTGTTACTGTAGGTGCATTTATTCCATATGTTGTTCCTAATTGCTCTCCTACTTTTTCTATCCCTGAACCATTTGTACATTTTACTTTAAATGTATAATCTGATGATTGTGTTAAGCCTGTATATATCTTTGTTGATGTTGTTCCATTATTATCCCATGTAGAACCACCATCTTTACTAAATTCATATTTTGTTATTCCTGATTCTGAATCACTGCATGTTGCTGTTAACGTTACTCTATCTGTTTTTATTGTTCCTACTGCTACTGCTGCACTTGGTGCTGTTGGATCTATCATTGTTATAGATAATGTTGCATGTTCACTCTCATTTTTTCCGTCATATAATCTTGCATATATATTTGCATTTTCTTTTAATGTAAATTTATAACCATCTTCTATATCTATCCATTTATCTTCTTCTTTTGCATTTAACTGATATTGTAATTTTGAACCTGTTGTTTTTCCTGTTATTGTTATTTCCTTACTTTGTGTCCATTTATTTCCATCTGTTGCTGTTATTAATATTTCTCCAAATTCTCCCGTTGATTTTGGTGTTGCTATTGATATAGTTTCTTCATTATTTGCTATATCATTTGCTTTTGTTTTGAAATAATATGTTGTATTATTTTTTAATCCACTAAATATAGCACTATCTTGCCATTCATATTCTCCATTTGCTGTTTCACTTTTTCCATATTGTATTGTTTCTTCATCTATTCCACAATTATCTGTTTGTTTAAATATTACTATCATTTCACTTGTTGGATTAGTACTAGATTGTTCTACAACTGGTGCTGTATCTGTTACTTTGGTTGTATCTAAATATTCAAACAAATGACTAAAGATTTCACTATATTGTCCATTTCTTTTATCTTTTAATCTAGCGCTTAATACAACATTTTCTTTTAATGTTATTGCACCTTTATATTCTGTCCAATCTGTTATTACTTCTGTTGTTTCCCCTTTTTCTACATCATATTTTGTTATTCTATATTGTTTTTCTACTTCTTCTAATTCCGGATAATCTATTTCTATTAATTTTGATTGACTACAAACTTTAAAATCTTCTGGTAATCTAAAATCAATCATTTCTTTTGTTACATCACATGTTACTCCAAGTGGATTTTTTCCTTTATCTATTTTTTGTGTTCCGCTAGTATTTGTTACTACATATCCATCTATTACGACTGAATATGATTCTACTATACCTTTTTCATTTATACACACAGTTCCTTTATTTGGTAATTTACCTTTTATCGCTAATTTTTTTGTTGTTCCGTTTATTTGATATGAACCATCTTCTTGAATTATATATTTACCTGAAAGATTTTTTTCTTCTTTTAAATTTTCATATGATAATTCTTTTTCTAGCGTGTTCATATAATTGGTTACACCAACTTTGGTACTCGCTTCTTTTGAGTCATTTATTACATTTAAAATAATAGGTACTGCTATTAATGCTATTAATGCTAATATTACTATTACTGCTAATAATTCTAACAATGTAAATCCTTTTTTTATTCTTTTTCTTTTTTTCAATTTATTCAGTCCTCCTATTTTTACTTATAACTAATATTATCAAAAAAAAATAGTTTTTTCAACTATTTATGATATGATTCATTGTTTAAAATTTTATATGCTCTATATATTTGTTCTAATAACATTACTCTAAACAATTGATGTGGAAAAGTTAATTTAGAAAATGATAATTTGAAGTTACTTCTTTCTTTTATTTCATTATGTAATCCATATGATCCACCTATTATAAAAGTTATATTAGAATTTGTAATAAATATATTATCTATTTTATTTGATAATTCTACACTAGAAAGTTCTTTTCCTTCTATTTCAAGTGTAATAACATAATCTTTTTCATTGATTTTATTTAATATTAATTCTTTTTCTTTTTCTAATATTATATTTATATTATCATTGTTTATATCTTGTAACTCAATTATTTCTAATTTAGTATATTTTGATAATCTTTTTTGATATTCTTCTATTGCATCTTTTAGATATTTTTCTTTTATTTTTCCAACACATATTATTTTTATCATATTTCTACTAACTCCGTACTTTCATCTTGTTTTGAAATTATTACATCTTTAAATTCTAGATTTTCTTGTAATGTTTTTAATGCTATTTCTTCTGAATTATTTTCATGACTTAAATGTATCAATATTATTTTTTTTGTATCTTTTCCTATATATTCTTTTAAATATTTAGAACACATTTCGTTTGATAAATGGCCTTTATCACTTAATACTCTTTGTTTTAAATGATATGGATATTTACCATCTTGTAACATTTTTATATCATGATTACTTTCCATAATATATAGATTTTTATTTGATAATTTATCTTTATACTTTCTATTTATATATCCAGTATCTGTTATATAAGATATTGTTTTATTATTATTTTTAAATATATATCCATTTGAATCTGATGCATCATGTGATGTTTTTATTATTTCTATTTCTAAATCTTTTATTTTAAAATCATTAGTAATTATTTCATAATTTTTAAGTTCAAATATTTCATTTATATCTTTTAACATTTTTTCTGTTAGATATACTTTTGTATTATATTTTTTAGTAAACACTTTTAATCCACTTATGTGGTCTACATGTGTATGAGTAAGTATTATTGCATCGATATCTTCTGGATTTATACCTAATGTTTTTAATTTTGTTTCAATATAAAGAGTTGTCATTCCTAAATCTACTAATATTTTTGTTTCTTTTGTTTCTATGTATGATGAATTTCCTTTTGAACCACTTGCAAGTACTGATACTTTCATTATTCTGGTGGTGCATCCTTATTTATAAAGTTTACAAAAGTACTTGTATCTCTTTTAAATATTAAATCTATTGTTGAAGTTGGTCCATTACGATGTTTTCTCATTATAAATTCACTTTTACTTGTATTTTCATCAATTGCTGATTCTTTATTATAATAGTCATCTCTATAAAGGAATGCTACTATATCGGCGTCTTGTTCTATAGATCCTGATTCTCTTAAGTCACTTAAGATTGGTCTTTTATCATCTCTTGAGTCTACAGAACGAGAAAGTTGTGCTAGAGCAACTACTGGTATTTTAAGTTCCATAGCAAGTGTTTTAAGTGATCTAGAAATTTCAGATATTTCTTGTTGTCTATTTCCTGCATATCTTGAATCAATACTAATTAATTGAAGGTAGTCTATTAAAATCATAGCTAAATCACCTTCAGCTGCAAGTCTTCTTGCTTTTGCTCTAATTTCTCCTATTGTTATACCTGGAGTATCATCTATATATATATTTGTTTCTGCAAGTCTTGATATAGCTTCATTAACTCTCTTCCAATCATTATGTTCTAATCTTCCACTTGTTAAACTTCTACCATTTATTTGTCCTGCTGATGATAACATACGCATTGCAAGTTGTTCAGCTCCCATTTCCAGATTGAATAAAGCTACTTTTTTACCTGTATTCATTGCTACATTAGTAACTAAATTAAGGGCAAATGCAGTTTTCCCCATAGCTGGTCTTGCTGCTATAATTATTAATTGACTTTCATGTAATCCGCTTGTTATTTTATCTAAATCATAAAATCCTGTTGGTATTCCTGTTATATCTCCTTTTGTTTGTGATAATTTTTCTAAGTTTGCTTGTGTTTTAAATAATACTTCTTGGATTGGTCTAAATTCACTTCCTGATCTTGCTTTTGATAAACTCATCATATTTTTTTCTGATTTATCTAATAATTCATTTAATGAATCTTGCCAATTATATCCATCTGTTTCTATAGCAATTGCTGTTTCTATTAATCTTCTTCTTACGGCTTTTTCTTCTACTATTTTGATATATTCTTCTACATTAGCAGCACTAGGTACTATTGTTGTAAGTTCACTTAAGTATTCAACTCCACCTATAGTTGATAATTGTTTTCTATTATTAAGTTCTGATGTTACAATTGTTAAATCTATAGGTTTTCCTGCTTCTGCTAAATCTTTAATACAATCAAATATTTTAGCATGTCTATCATCATAAAATAAATCTTTATTTAATGCTTCAATACAAGCTTGTAAAGCTTTTTTACTAAAAAACATTGATCCTAATACACATTGTTCTGCGATTATATCATTTGGCATTACTTTTGTATTCATACTATCACTATTCCTTACTTACATTTACTTTTAATACTGCTGTTACTTCTTTATGTAATTCTATATCTACATTATGCATTCCTAAACATGTTATTGGGTGATCTAATAATATTTTTGTTTTATCTATATTATATCCTTGATTTTCTAATTCTTTTTTTATTTGTTTTACAGAAATTTGTCCAAACATTTTATCTCCAGCTCCTGTTTTAGCTTTAAATTTTAATGTTAGTTTTTCTATTTCTTTTTTTAATTCTTTCATTTCTCCTACCAGTAAATTATTTTCTAATTTTCTTGTTTGAATTTCATTATTTAATTTTTTTAAATTTGATTCTGTAGCAGGTACTGCTAATCCTTTTTTTATTAAAAAGTTAGTAGCATATCCATCACTTACTTCTTTTATTTCATCTCTTTTACCTTGACCTTTTACATCTTTCTTAAATATTACTTTCATTTTATCACCTTCTTAATCATTTATTATACTAAATTTATTTTTATATTACTAGTTATTTTTTTCTTTTATTTTTTTAGCTAAGGCTTTTACTTTATTCATTCTATGGTATATTCCTGATTTTGTTATTTCTTTTCCTGTTTCAATTGAAATTATTTCACTTAATTCTGTTAATGATACTTCTGGATATTTTTTTCTATAGTTAATTGTTTCTTTTGTTTTTTCATCTAATAAATCTAGTGCATCATAATTTTCTATTATTTCTATATCTTTTAATTGATTATTTGCTGTTTCTATTATTTTGTCTACATTCGCTTGTTCACAATTATTAAGTCTATTTGTCATATTTTTATGATCCCTATATATTCTTATATCTTCATAATAAAATACGGCATTTATAGCTTTTATAATTCTTAAAAAGTCACTTATTTTTTCTGCTTCTTTTACATATATCATATATTTGTTTTCTCTTTTTAATACTTTACTATTTAATCTAAAATCATTTAATAAGCTACTTATAAAATTAGCATATTCTTCTGTTTCAACTAATATTTCTAAATGGTATCTAGATTTTTTAGGATCATTTATACTTCCACTACCTAAAAAAACTCCTCTTAAATATGTTCTTTTAAGTTCATCTTCATCATAGATGTATCTTTCTGGTATTTCTTTATTTAAACTTAATTCTTGTTTTATTTTTTCTATATTTTTAGTTATTTCTAATATATATATATAATTTTTATTAAAATTATATCCTCTACGCACTGTTATTTTAGAATTTATATTAAATAAATTTTTAAGTAGTGTAAATATTCTTCTTGCTACACTAGCGTTTTCTGTTGTAATTTTAATTGTATTTGTTATTACACTAGTGTTTTTTAGAAGTGCGGATAATTCTGATATTTTTTCTATTTCTTCTATTTCTAATTTACTTACTTCATTTTTTACTATACTTGTAAATGACATTTTATCACCTTACTAAATATGAATATATATCTAAAGCTAATTTTTCTACATTATGTCTTATAATATCATCTTTTATTGTTACATAATTATTTTCTATTAATTCTATATTCATACTATCTATATTTTCTTTATCTAAATAAACAGGATCTTTTTGTTCTAATGTTGAATATTTAATAGCTATTTCATTACTTATTTTTCCATTATTAGCAATTACAACATCTATTTTATGTTTTCCTAAATAATTGTTTATTATTTTAATATGATCACTTGTTTTCATGTTATCTGTTTCACCAGGTTGTGTAACCATATTACAAACATACATTATTTTCTTTTTTGATTTATCTAATTTTTTAATTACTTCTCTACATATTAAATTTGGGATTATACTTGTATATAAACTTCCCATACTTAAAATTATTAAATCAGCTTCTTCTATTTCTTCTAATACTTCTTCACATACTTTAGGTTCATCTTGATAATATACAGTTTTAATTTTTTTATTACTCATTGTAATATTATGTTCACCTATTATTTTTTCATTGTCTATCATTTTTCCAACAAGAGTTACATTATCTTCTGTAAGAGGTAATACTTTACCTTTTAAATTTAATATTTTACTTAATACTTCTATTCCATCTTTTAAATTACCTGTTATATTTGAGGTTGCTGTTAAAAGTAAATTACCTACTGTATGACCATTTAAATCACTTGTTGTATTAAATCTATAATTTAATAATTCTTCTACTAATGGTTCTGTTACTGACAAAGAAACTAATACTTTTCTTATATCTCCCATAGCAGGCATATTAAATTCTTCTCTTAATCTTCCTGTACTTTGTCCATCATCACATACTGATACAACTGAAGTTATTTCAACTGGAAAGTTTTTAAGTCCACTAAGTAGAGTTGCCATACCTGTTCCTCCACCTAATATTACAATTTTTTTCATAAAACCACCTACTTAATTATACTATAAAAAAAGAGTTTTTTAAACTCTAGATAGAAAATATTATTGGTAATAAAGTAAATAAAAACATGAATGCAGATACTGCTAACATAATTTTAACTACTTTTAATATTTTTTCTTTTTCCATTGGATTTGTTATTTGTTTTGCTTTATTTAGTGCGATTATATTAAATATGATTCCGAATGACATAAACATTACACCTATAATACTTAATATGAATGCTGTTTTTGCATTTTTATCTTTTATTTCGAATCCTTCTATTTTTAAGTTTAATCGTGCCGACTGACTTTCTGGTGATTCCATGAAATAATCTATTTCTTCTTCTGTTAATTCTTCTATTTCTTTTATTTGATCATTTGATTCTTCATTATATGGTTGTTGAAATTTTGTAAACATTGTTACTTTTTTTCCACATCCATTACATATTTTATTTCCTTCTGGGATTGTTGTTCCACAATAATTACATTTCATATTTTACTCCTATATATTATTTTTTATATGATTTGCTGCAAGTGCACCATCTGATGCAGCTGTTATTAATTGATATAATGATTTTTTTGTAACATCTCCTATAGCATATATTCCTTTTATATTTGTTTCTTGATTATTATTTACTAATATATACCCATTTTCTGTTTTAATATTTTTAAATATTTCTGTATTTGGGATAAGTCCTATGTAGACAAATAAACCTGATCCTTTTATTTCTTTATTATTTTTTGTTATAATACCTTTTATCTTATCATTTTCTTCTTTTATTTCTTTTATTTCTTCATTATATATTATTTCAATATTATTTCTTTTTTGTACTTTTTCTAATAATATTTTATCAGCTTTTATTTCATTACTTCTATTTAAAATAGTAACTTTTTTACATATATCACTTAAATATAAACTTTCTTCTAAAGCACTATTTCCGCCACCTACTATAATAACTTCTTCATCTTTATAAAACATTCCATCACATGTTGCACAATAACTTAAACCTTTTCCAATATATTTTTCTTCTCCTATATTAAGTGATCTTGGTCTTCTACCTGTTGCTATTATAATAGTTTTTGTCTTATACTCATTATTATTTGTTTTTACAATTTTTATTTCATTTTCTTCTTTTATTTCAATTACTTCTTCATAATTAATTTTTAATCCTAATTCTTCTATTTGATTTAATAAATTTGTTGAAAAAGTTATTCCATCTGTCTTTTTTATTCCTGGATAATTTTCAATAAGTGATGCTTTTGAAATTTGTCCACCTGGTATTTCTTTTTCTATTATTAATACATTTAAATTATATCTTTTTAAATATATAGCAGATGTCATTCCTGATATGCCTGCTCCTATTATTATAGAGTCATATATATTATTCATATTTTTCTCCTTTTTTCTTAGAATATATAAATACCACAATACCTATTATTATAAATAGAATAGATACTAACTGCGCTATTTTTATATTAAATAACATTAAACTATCTGTTCTTAATGATTCTATTAAACATCTGCCTATACCATACCATATAAGATATATTGATGTTGTATATCCTACTCTATTAAATTTTCTTGTTTTTACTATTAACATTATTATTAATCCAATTAAATTCCATAATGATTCATATAAAAATGTTGGATGATGATAGTTACCATCTATAAACATGCCATCTATTATAAATTTAGGTAAATATAAATTTTTTAAAAATTCTAATGAAGTTATGGGACCATATGCTTCACTATTCATAAAATTTCCCCATCTACCTATTATTTGTCCTATAATAAGTCCTATTACTAATATATCCATCATTTTATATATATTTATTTTATTTTTTTTAGTAAATATTATTAAACATATTAATCCAGCTATTATTCCACCATGTATAGCAAGTCCACCTTCCCATACTTTTAGTATATCTACTGGATATTTTAAATAATAATCTAAATTAAATAATACATAATAAATTCTTGCTCCTATTAAAGCAATTGGTATTGTATAAAAAATAAAATTTTCTATTTTATCTTTGTTTATTCCTATTTTTTTTGATTCTTTTATTACTATAAAACATCCTAAAAGGAATCCTATTAATAATATTACTGAATACCAATAAATATATATATTTCCAATTTTCAAAAAGATAGAATTCATATTATTTTCCTTTCTTTAAAATAGGTTTTATTAACATTTCATCCATTAATATATTCATTAATGATATTAAGATTGCGATAAAGAATGGTATTACTAATCCTTTTATTGTTAAATGATTTACAAATATAAAATCTACTAATTTCAATATAAATACATTTATGCATGGATAAAATATACCTAATGTTAATCCTGTTATTGGTAATGTTAATTTTACTATTATTGGTTTTATCGTTTTATTTAATATATATATTACTAGTGATATTAATAATCCCCATATTCCTAAATAACTATTATCTATTTGAATAGTGTCATTAAATATTACTGACATTATTATTAATATAAGTGCATATCCTACTATATATATTGCTTTTTCTAATAATCTTATCATTTTAATTCTTGGTATTTTCATATATTACCTCCATAATAATTATACTATTATTTACTTTTCATTTCAAATAGTATATCTCTTAGTTGCATTGCTCTTTCAAAATCAAGATTAGCTGCTGCTAAACGCATTTCTGCTTCTAAGTTATTAATCATATCTATTTTTTCTTCTTTTGTTAATCTTTTATTTTCTTCTACTTTTATTTCTTCATTATTTGAAATAACTTCTCTTATTTCTTTTTTTATTGTTGTTGGTTTTATATTATGTATTTTATTATATTTTTCTTGAATACTTCTTCTTCTTTCTGTTTCTTTTATTGCATATTTCATTGAATCACTAATAGTATCTGCATACATAATAACATGACCATTTGCATTTCTAGCTGCTCTTCCTATTGTTTGAATTAATGATTTATCACTTCTTAAGAATCCTTGTTTATCTGCATCCATTATTGCTACTAGTGATACTTCTGGAATATCTAATCCTTCTCTAAGTAAATTTATTCCTACTAATACATCATATTTTCCTAATCTTAAATCTTTTATTATTTGTAATCTTTCTAGTGTTTTTACTTCACTATGAAGATATGCTACTTTTATATCTAATTGTTTTAAATATGTTGTTAATTCTTCTGCCATTCTTATAGTTAAAGTAGTAACCAATACTCTTTCATTGTTTTCTTTTCTTTTATTGATTTGTTCTATTAAATCATCTATTTGATTTTCTGATTTTTTAACTTCTATTATTGGATCTAATAATCCTGTTGGTCTTATTATTTGTTCTATAATTTTATGATTGCTTTTTTCTATTTCATAATCTCCTGGAGTTGCTGAAACACATATCATTTGATCTATTTTATTTTCAAATTCTTCATATTTAAGTGGTCTATTATCCATAGCACTTGGTAATCTAAATCCATAATCTACTAATACTTTTTTTCTAGCTTGATCTCCATTATACATTCCTCTTACTTGTGGTAATGTAACATGTGATTCATCTACTACCAATAAAAAATCACCTTTAAAGAAATCTATTAATGTTGTTGGGGTTTCACCTGGTCCTTTTAGTGCTATATGTCTTGAATAATTTTCTACTCCTCTACATGTTCCTGTTTCACTTAACATTTCTATATCATAATTTGTTCTTTCTTTTAATCTTTGATGTTCTAATAATTTATCTTCATTTTTAAATTTTTCTAATTGTTCTTCTAATTCTATTTTAATATTTTCAATTGCCTTTTTTAATTTTTCTTCACTTGTTACGAAATGACTTGCTGGAAATAATGATATACTTTTTTTACTATTTAAAATAGCTCCTGTTACTGTATCATATTCATATATTTTTTCTATTTCATCTCCAAAAAAATCTATTCTTATTGCTTTTCCATGTTGATTTATAGGCATTATTTCAAGTAAATCTCCTCTTACTCTAAATGTACCTCTTTTAAGTTCTATATCATTTCTTTCATATAGCATATCTATTAATTTTACTAATATATCATCTCTATTTATTGTATCACCGACATTTAGTGTTAACATTTTCTTTTGATATTCTTCTATTTCTCCTATACCATATATACATGATACTGATGATACTACTATTACATCTTTTCTATTTAAAAGAGCTGATGTTGCAGAATGTCTTAATTCATCGATTTCATCATTTATAGAGGCATCTTTTTCTATGTAAGTATCTGTTTTTGCTACATATGCTTCTGGTTGATAATAATCATAGTATGAAACAAAATATTCTACTGCATTATCTGGAAATAATTCTTTAAGTTCTGCATAAAGTTGTCCTGCAAGAGTTTTATTATGTGCTAAAACTAAAGTTGGTTTATTAACTTGTTCTATAACATTTGCAATTGTAAAAGTTTTTCCTGTTCCGGTTGCTCCTAAAAGCACTTGATATTTTTCTTTATTTTTTATTCCAGTAACTAATTTTTCTATTGCTTCTGGTTGATCACCTGATGGTTTATATTTTGATACTAATTTGAACATAATAACCTCCTTTTTTTAGATTTTCTATTAAATAATTTTAACATTTTTTATATAATAAAACAAGGAAGCTTATATACTTCCTTATTTTTATTTTATAAATCGTTAGAATAATTTAACATCATGTCTACATATTTATTTGTTGTTGCACTATTCCAATGAACTCCATCTGTTGTATTATAATCCATTTTAAAGGAATAATTTTTTGTTGAATCTGAACCTACATCCATTATTTTTATAAAAAGTGGTTCATATTCTAAATATTTATATTTTAAAGATTCTACTAAATTTTTAGTTACCTTATTAAATTGATAATATTTTCTATTTGATCTATATGTTTTTTTACAAGAATTACTATTTTCATTAGACACAACATATTTATTTGTTGCTTGTTTTACTTTAACTGGATGCATAGATACTACATAACCTTTTACATTATAACCGTTTGTTCTTAATTCTGATATAGTATTTTTATAATTTTTTACATAATTAACTATATTTTGATTATTTTTATTTATTTCAGAACATGTATAAGTTCTAATTGTATTTCCTGATAATGGATAAAAAATGTATATATTAGTTTGATATTTTCCATATTGTGTTATTTCTTGTAATTTTTGCTTTGCTATATTAAATCCTTCATTTGTTTGATAGTCAATTCCTGATCCACCTTTTTGAACATAAATTAATGTTTTATTTGCAACATTATAATTATATTTAGAAGATGAATAACTTGTTTTATATTTTTCCATTCTTGTAACTTGTGATGCTCCTACTACAACAATTATATTTTTTCTAATAGTTATTGTTGCTGTTGCAACTTTATTTCCATCTTGTGTTTTTGCACTTATTGTTACTACACCTGCATTTTTTGCTGTTACTGTTCCGTTACTAACTGTTGCAATATTATTATTGCTACTTAACCATGTTATATTTTTATTAGTAGCATTACTTGGATATACTGTTGCTTTTAAATTTATTGTTTTTATATTTGTATTTAAATGAATTTCACCTTTTGTTTGATTTAGGGTAATATTCGTTACAGATATATTTTTATTTTCTAATGTAATCTGTTCTGGTTTTATTTGTGTATTATTATTTTCTTTTTGATTATTATTTTGAGTTGGTTTATTTTCATTTTGTGTTAGTGTTTGTTCATTATTTGTTGGTTTATTATTATTTTGTGGTGTTGTTTGTTGATTATTCGTTGGTTTGTTATTATTTTGTGTTATCGTTTGTGGATTATTTGTTGTTTTGTTATTATTTTGTGGTGTTGTTTGTTCATTATTTGTTGGTTTATTATTATTTTGTGGATTTTTAGTTGTAGTTTTTTTATTTTTTGGTGATGATTTTTTTATTGCTTCTTTTCCTACATTTACAGTAATTGTTTGAGATTTTGTTCCTGTTGAATTTTTTATTGTTACCTCTGTACTACCTTTTCCTACACTTTTTAAATTACCATTTTTATCTACTTTGACTACTTTTTCATCTTTTACTTCATATATAATTGTTTCTTTTTTATATTTTTCTTTTAATTCTAATTTTTTTTCTTCTCCTATTTTTGTTAAATTTAAATTTTTTTCGATTTCTAACAATAATTTTTTTTGTTCTTGATCTATATTATACATTAATATTCCACCTAATATTAATACTAAAAATATAAAAATATAATAAAAAGGAAGTATTTTTTTTATTATTTTTTTCATATTATCACCTATATTATATATAACAAAAATTAAGAAAATAGTAAAGAATTTTTTTAATAAAAACTAGATTAATTATCTAGTTTTTTGTTGATCATTATTTAATTCATTTACTGCTTTTTCTGATCCATCAATAAATCCTCGAACATACTCTTCTGGTCCTCTTGGATTTAAAAACTCTATATCAGTTGGTAAATTATTTTCTATATTTCTATTTGTTTTTTCATATCCATCTTGAAATCCTATTTTATATAATTTATTTTCTGGATCTATAAAAATTACTTTTGGTTGTTCATTTTTCATTTTTTCCATTTAGAACCCTCCTTTTCTCTTATTATAGCACATAATAAAAAAAGTATAAATATATATTTACACTTCATTTACTTTATTATTTATCTATTTTTATTGTTAATTCATAATTATTTTCAAAATCTAATTCATCTAATTCTACTTTATATCCAGTTGCTTCTATTTCACTTATACATTGTCTAATTTTATTAATTATTATATTTAATGCTGGTTTTTCTACTACTGGTTGATCAAAATTAGGCATTAAAGGTGTTAATTCTTTTTCTTCTGGAATTGGATAGTTTGGCATTGGTGCAAAATGATCATCATCTGTCATAGCAAATTGATTTGTTGCTGGTATTGGTTGTGGCATTTCATTTTGTACTGGTGCACTAAATGGATTAAATGGTTCTGGTTGTACTGGTACTTGGTCCATTTGTGGCATTTCATTTTGTACTGATTGTGCAAATGGATTCATTGGTTCTGGTTGTACTAGTGTTTGTTCCATTTGTGGCATTTCATTTTGTACTGGTTGTGCAAATAGATTCATTGGTTCTGGTTGTACTGATACTTGGTCCATTTGTGGCATTTCATTTTGTACTGGTTGTGCAAATGGATTCATTGGCTCTGGTTGTACTGGTGTTTGGTCCATTTGTGGCATTTCATTTTGTAATGGTGCACTAAATGGATTAAATGGTTCTGGTTGTACTGACGCTTGGTCCATTTGTGGCATTTCATTTTGTACTGGTGTTCCAAATGGATTCATTGGTTCTGGTTGTACTGACGCTTGGTCCATTTGTGGTGTTTCAATTTGCATTGGTGCACTAAATGGATTAAATGGTTCTGGTTGTACTGATGTTTGGTCCATTTGTGGCATTTCATTTTGTACTGGTGTTCCAAATGGATTAAATGGTTCTTTTTGTCCAATTGCTTCATTTTGAATTAAATTTATATCTTTAGCACTATTTGCTATATTATCAACATCCATAAAACCTGGATTTATATTTTGTTGTGGTTGTACTGGATTTGTATCTATTATATTTCCTGTTGGTATATTAAAATTATTATTCATATCATTAAAATTATTATTCATATTATCTCCTTTTTCTTCTTTTATTTCTTCTTTTGTAGGAACTATTTCTATTACCTTTTGTTCTGTTGATCCATTTAAAAATTCATTTATTATTTGATCTGTTTTTCTAACTGTTAATCTTTCTTTTATAATTCTATCTAATATTGTTTTTTGATCTTTTTTTTCTAATTTTAATAAAGATCTTGCATGTCTTTCTGAAATTCTTTCTTCTAGTAAAGCTTCTTGAACTTCATCATCTAAATTTAAAAGACGTAATTTATTAGCTATTGTAGATTGAGTTTTTCCTAATTTTGTTGCTAATTCTGTTTGATTTAAATATCCCATATCTAATATTTTTTTATAAGATATTGCTTCTTCTATAGGGGTCATATCTTGTCTTTGAACATTCTCAATAAGTGCTATTTCTGCACTTTCTTTATCATCTACATCTGTTATTATTGCTGGTATTGTTGTTCTTCCTGCAATAACACTTGCTTTATATCTTCTTTCTCCGGCAATTATTTCATATTTATCTGCTATTTTTCTAACAATAATTGGCTGAATTACACCATGTTTTTTGATTGATTCAGCTAATTCTAAAATAGCTTTTTCATCAAATTTTATTCTTGGTTGAAATCTATTTGGTAAAATATCATCAATACTAAGAATAAAAACTTCCTTTCTCATTCTCATATTTATCTTCCCCTTTTCCTATTCTATATAATAATACTATAATTTTTTTTAATTTTCAATATTTTCCGGGAAATAATTTCAATAAAAAAAGAAAAATTATAATTTTTTCTTCTTTATTTCACTATATTTTCTTGGATACTTAGTATTTGTTTTAGAAATCTTTGTAATTTTTACTAAATTTCTAGTACTTTCTTCAATTGGTAATTTAAATTCTATTACTTCTTCTAATTCAGAATTTAATAATTTAATAGCATTTTTGCTTTCTTCTAATTCTTCATTTATATTACCTTTCATAGCAATAAAATATTTATTTATTTTAACCATTGGAATAGAATATTCTAAAAGAATTGAAAGATGAGCAACTGCGCGAGCTGTCACAACATCAAATTTTTCTATATTAATTCTTGCAAATTCTTCTGCTCTTGCATGTATTATTTCTAAATTTTCTAATTTTAATTTTTCTTTTACATCTTTTAAAAATTCTATTCTTTTATTTAATGAATCTACTAATGTAATTTTTAAATTAGGAAAAACTATTTTAAGTACCATTCCAGGAAATCCTGCTCCTGTTCCTATATCACAAAGTGTTTCCTCATTTTTTAAATCTATTATTTTTATTATTGTAAGTGAATCATAAAAATGTTTTAAATATACTTGGTCTTTTTCAGTTATACCTGTTAAATTCATTCTTTCATTATATTCTACTAACATTTCATAATAAATTTCTAAATCATTCAATTGTTTATCTGTTAATTCTATATTTATTTTTTTTAATTCTTCTATAAATTTATTTTGATTCATTTTTATAATTTCTTTTTAAATAAACAGATAAAATTGAAATATCACTTGGATTTACTCCACTTATTCTTAAGGCTTGTCCTAATGATTCAGGATTTACTTCTTGTAATTTTTGTTTTGCTTCACTTGCTATATTAGGAATTATTGAATAATCTATATCTTTTGGAATTTTTTTATTTTCTAATTTTACCATTTTTTCTGCATCTTGAACTGCTTTTTTAATATATCCTTCATATTTTATATCTATCTCTACTTGATTTAATATTTCTTCATCATATTCTAATTCTATAAAATATTTTACATTTTCCATATTTATTTCTGTTCTTTTAAGTAGATTATATAATGTTATACCATCTTTTAAAATTGATGATTGATTTTTTTCTAGATAACTATTTACTTCTTCTGTTGGTGTAATTTTATTATTATTTAATATTTCTTTTACTTCTTCTATTTGTTTTATTTTATTTAAATAATTATTATATCTTTCTTCTTCTATTAATCCTACTTGATGACCATATTCTCTTAATCTTAAATCTGCATTATCACTTCTAAGTAATAATCTATATTCTGCACGTGATGTAAGTAATCTATATGGGTCTCTTATTCCTTTTGTTACTAAATCATCTATTAATACTCCTATATATGCTTCATTTCTTTTTAGGATTAGTGGTTCTTTTCCTTCTAATTTTAATGATGCATTTATTCCTGCAATTAAACCTTGTCCTGCAGCTTCTTCATATCCACTTGTTCCATTTATTTGTCCTGCTGTAAATAAATTTTCGATTATTTTATTTTCTAATGATAATTTCATTTGTGTTGGATATATCGCATCGTATTCTATTGCATAGGCATATTTAAGTATTTTAGCATTTTCAAGTCCTTTTATAGAATGGACCATTTTTTCTTGTACATCGTATGGCATTGATGTTGAAAAACCTTGAATATATATATCATCATAATATAAACTTTCTGGTTCTAAGAATAGTTGATGTCTTTCTTTATCAGCAAATCTTACTATTTTATCTTCTATTGATGGGCAATATCTAGGTCCTACTCCTGTTATATCATCAAGTCCTCCATACATACTTGATTTATTTAAATTTTCTCTTATTATTTTATGAGTTTCTTCTGTAGTATAAACTAAATGACATGGTACTTGTTTTTCTATATCATAAGATGCTTTTCTATCAAAACTAAATGTTCTATGTACGTTATCTCCTAATTCTTCTTTTGTTTTAGAAAAATCTATTGAATTTTTATCTATTCTTTGAGGAGTTCCTGTTTTTAATCTTATAATTTTTAATCCATATTTTTTTAAATTGTCACTTAAATGATTTGATGGTTTCTCTCCATGTGGACCTTCTCTTCTTCTAGTATCTCCTACCATTATATCTGCTTTTAAATATGTACCTGTTGTTAGTATTACTATTTCTGAAGTAATTTTAGTTTCATCTTCTAAAATAATCCCTTTTACTTTATTATCTTCTATTATAAGATCTTCTACCATTCCTTCTTTTATTTCTAAATTTTTAGTGTTTTTTAAAGTTTTTAACATTTCTTTAGGATATGTTACTTTATCTGCTTGAGCTCTTAATGCTTGAACAGCTGGACCTTTTCCACTATTTAACATTTTTATTTGAATTAATCCTTTATCAGCATTAATTCCCATTTCTCCACCTAAGGCATCTATTTCTCTAACTACTATTCCTTTTGCACTTCCTCCTATAGATGGATTACATGGCATATCTGCTATATTTTCTATATTTCCTGTTACTAATAAAGTATTATGCCCTTTTCTAGCAGATGCAAGTGCGGCTTCACAACCTGCATGTCCTCCTCCTACAACAATTATTTCATAATTCATAATTACACCTCTTTATACGTCAATTATTATACTATTATTTTTTTAAGTTAACAATAAAAAGATTAAATAAATTATTTAATCTTTTGTGTTTCTTCTATTGAATCTATAACTTCAGTTATAAAATAATCTTTATCTACGTCTTTTGTAAAATCATAATTTACTTTTAAATTAAATATATTTGAAAGAATTTTTAAATAACATAATATTGTTCTAGTATTTCCATCATGAAATATTTGATATTCCCATATTTTGTAAATCATATCTTTTACACCTATAGTATCTTCATATATTAACATTTCTTTTAATTTTTTTAATTCATTGTTAATTTCATTTATTATTTTTTCTGATACATTTTTTCTTATTTTACAATCATCAACTGAATAAATATCACTAAATAAAAATAAATGTATTTTTTCTAAATATGCAGTATTAAATAAATCTGTTTCATTAAATGTAAATGTTTCATCTATTATATGATATTTTATATTAAATAAATAATATTCTATTTCTTTTATTTGTTTTATATTAGTTAATCCTAAATTATTTTCCATATTATTTTCCTAAACAAAAATTACCAAATAATTCATTTAATAAATTTTCATTATAATTTTCACCTAATATTTCACTTAATTTTAAACAGCTTTCTTTAATATCTATTTCTACCATATCAATTGGAAAATCATTATTTATATTTTCTATAGCACTTTCTATTGAAGTTAATGATTCTTTAAGAAGCGCTATACTTCTAGCGTTATTTAAATATGTCATATCCTTATTTTCTATTTCTTCTAAATTATAAATTTCAGTTATTTTTTCTTTTAATTCATTTATTCCTTCTTTAGTTAAAGTACTCATATATATTATATTTTTTAAATTTAATTTTTCTATATCTAATTTATTTTCTAAATCACATTTATTTATTATTGTTATATAATTTTTATCTTTTATTTTCTCTATTATATTTATTTCTTCTTCTGTTAATTTTTTATTATTATTAAGTACAAATAATATTAAATCTGATTTTTCTATTAATTCAATACTTTTTTGTACTCCTATTTCTTCTACTTTATTGTCTGTTTTTCTAATTCCTGCTGTATCTAATATATTAAGTACTATTCCACCTAATACTATTTTTCCTTCTACTACATCTCTTGTTGTTCCTTCTATATCTGTTACTATTGCTTTTTCTTCTTCCAATAATAAGTTAAGTAAACTACTTTTACCAACATTTGGTCTTCCTATAATTGCAGTATTAATCCCTTCTTTTATTAATTTACCTTCTTCACTATTTTTTATTATTTTTTTTATTTCTTCTTCTAATTCTTTTAATGAAGGTAATATTTTTTCATTTGTTAATACTTCAATATCTTCATATTCTGGATAATCTATATTAACTTCTATATTTGATAATATTTTTAATTCTTTTTGTTTTAAATTATTTATTAAATTTGATATATTTCCACTTAATTGATTGATTGCAAGTGTTAAAGCTTTTTCTGTTTTAGAATTAATTATATCCATTACTGCTTCGGCTTCTAATAAATCTATTCTTCCATTTATGAAGGCTCTTTTTGTAAATTCACCTGGTTCCGCAAGACGACAACCATTTAATAATAATAATTCTAATATTTTTTTAGTTGTTGCAATTCCACCATGACAGTTTATTTCTACTACATTTTCTTTTGTAAATGTATTTGGCTCTTTCATTACACTTACTAATACTTCATCTATTATTTTTTCATTTTCTTTTATATGTCCATAATTTATAGTATGACTATTTACTTTATTTAAATCTTTTCCTTTAAATATTTTATTTACTATATTTATAGATTCTTCTCCACTTACTCTTATAATTGAGATTGCACCTACTCCACTTGATGTTGAAATTGCTGCTATTGTATCGTCCATAAATTCCTCCTTTTTAAAAAAAACACTTTCGTGTTTATTTTTCTATATATTTTATTACTATATGTCTTTCTTTTCCTTCTCCAGTACTTTCTGTTGTTAAATTTTCATATTCACTTATTAAATTATGAATATGTCTTCTTTCATATGAATTCATTGGATCTAACGAAACATCTAATTTTGTTTTTTGTACTTCTCTAGCTATTTTCTTAATTTCTCTTTCTAAAGTACTTAATTTTTTAACTTTATAATTACTTATATCTAAATTTAATTTAATAGATATTCCTGTTTTTACTTTTAAACTTTGTCTTAATATATTTTGTAAGGCTTGTAAATTTTTTCCTTCTTTTCCTATTAATAATGAATTATTACTTGTTATTAATGTTATATTAAAACTTTCATTATTATATAAAATTTCTGTTTCAATTGATATATTCATAGAAGTTGCTAATTCTTTAAAGAAACTATTTATATATTCTTTTACATCTGATTTTTCTATTACTTCTACTATATATTTAGAACCTTTAAATAATTTTCCTTCTATAAATTCACTTTTATAGAATAAATTTGCTCTTTCACAATTTAATTCTACCATTGCTTTATTTAATGCATCTTCTTCTGTTTTTGCTTCAAATTTATTTACTTTGATCATTATTTTTACCTCTCTTAACTATTAGATTTTGAATAATAGTGAATATATTTGTTGTTACCCAATAAATTGCTATACCTGTTGAAATTGAGAATGCTGTAATTGTCATTATTACTACCATTACTTTTGACATTGTATTCATTTGTTTTGCTTGTTCTGCATTCATTGATGCTCCACTATTTAATTTAAATGAGAAATATGTAGCTGCTGCAATTATAACTATAAATATTAAGTATTTATAATCTCCTCTTGCTACTGCATTCATAGGACTTAATCCTAAATCAAATCCTAAGAAATTTTCTTCAAATATTATTGGTATTCTACTTATTGCTTCATAGAATGCAAAGAATAATGGAATTTGGAATAATGAGAATAAACAAGTACTCATTGGATTAATATTATATTTTTTATAAATAAACATCATTTCTTGTGATTTTTTCATCATTGATTCTTGATCATTTTTATTTTTATATTTCTTTTCTAATTTTTCTAATTCTGGACTTGCTTTTTTCATATTTTCAGATTGTAATGCTGCTTTTTTAGTAAATGGATATGCAGCTAATCTTATAATTAATGTTGCAAGTATCAAAGCCCATCCATAATTTTTTATTATATTTCCTAATTGAATGATGAACCAAGCAAGTGGTTTTACAAATATATTTGTCCATAAATCATGATATTTACCTGTTATTTTCATATTTTCACAGTCATCTAATTTTTCTATTTTGACTTGTTTCTTTTTATTATCTTTATTATATTTTTCATATAATTTTAACATTTCTTTATCTGTTGGTTTACATAAAATATTAGTTACTAATTGTTGTCCTGTTTCTTTATTTTTTATGGGATTACCTTTTTTATCTTCACCATATTTTGTACATCCTGTTAATGTTAATAAAATTGTTAATACTGTTAATAACTTTATAAATCTTTTATTTTTCATTTTGTTGCTCCTTTTTTATTTTTAATTTATTAAATATAAAATTTAAATCTTCTAAATTTTTTTGAAAGTCATTTTCTAAATAACTTCTTCTAATTATTATAATACAATTAAAGTTATTTTCATAGTTATTTTTAGAAATTATTTCTCTTACTTGCCTTTTAATTTTATTTCTACCGACTGCATTTGCTAATTTTTTACTAACACTTATTCCAAATTTATAATAATCATTAGTATTTTTTTCTAAATAAACCATAAATCCTTTATATTTAAATGGTTGTTCTTTTTTTATAATTCTGTTAAAATCCCTATTTTCTTTTAATACATTTATTTTTTTCATGTAATCACCCTTTATATAATTAAAAAATTCACTGTTAATACAGTGAATTTTATTAACGTGATAATACTTTACGTCCTTTTCTTCTTCTGTTATTTATAATATTAGTTTTCATTCTTGCAAAAAATCCTTGTTTTTTACTTCTTCTTCTATTATTTGGTTGATAAGTTCTTTTCATAAATACACCTCCTGTATCGATAATTTTTTCTTTCGCTTAGTACATTATATATATTTTTTATGCGTTTGTCAAACCTTTTTAGATAATAAAATAAATTTTATACAATTTTTTTCCACAATAAAAATATATTATTTTTAATAATTTTTATACATATAATTAATTTATACACATAAATTGTGGAAAACTTTTAAACATATCTTTTTTAATGTTAATTATTTTTCCACAAAAAATGTTAATTTCTTTAATTTTATTCATTTTTAATACTTTTTTATGTGGAAAACGTGTTTATAATTTGTTTTTATTATATTTTTTCCACATTTTCTTTGCATTTTATATATTTTTAAGGTAAAATATTGTTAGTTATTAACAGAGGGTGGTGTATATGAATACTTCTAAATTATGGGATGCTACTTTAGATATTATTAAAACTAAAGTTTCTAAAATTTCATATGACACTTGGTTTTCTGATTCTAAACTATATGAAATAAAGGATAATAAAGCAATTGTTATTGTCCAAATGCATATACAAAAAAAGAATTTAAAAGAAAATTATAATGACTTAATTGAAGAAGTTTTTACTGAAGTGTCTGGTTCTAATTTTAAATTTGAATATTTATTAGAAGAAGAAATTGAAAATAATATTGAAATAAATACGGATATAATAGGGGTACCAAGTAATAATTTTGAAACTAATTTAAATAGTAAATATAATTTTGATAATTTTATAGTAGGGGAAAGTAATAAATTTGCACATGCTACTGCTGTTGCGGTTGCTGAAAACCCTGGTCAAATGTATAATCCACTTTTTATATATGGAAATAGTGGACTAGGGAAGACTCATTTGATGCATGCTATAGGTAATTATATTGTACAAAATAAAAACGAAAGAGTTTTATATGTTACTTGTGAAAAATTTGTTGAAGATTTTATAGGTATAACTAGAAAGAAAAATCAAAATAATTTTGATAATGTGGAAATCTTTAAAAAGAAATATAGAGATATTGATGTATTAATAATAGATGACATTCAATATTTAGGTAATGCTTATCAAACTCAACAAGAATTTTTCAACACTTTTAATGATTTATATGGAAATAATAAACAAATTATTATTTCATCAGATAGATCACCTGAAGATTTAAAATTATTAGAAGAAAGATTATTAACAAGATTTAACTGGGGATTAACAATAAATATTTTTCCACCAGATTTTGAACTTAGAATGAATATTATTGATAAAAAAATTGAAGCTAATATGTTAAATAATTCTTTTCCAAAAGATGTTAAAGAATATATTGCTAGTAATTGTACAAGTGATATTAGAAAATTAGAAGGAGCAATCACTAGAGTAGTTGCTTATGCTACTATGATGAGTGGTTCTGATATAACTCTTAATTTAGCTATTGAAGCTTTACAAGATTATTTTTCTAAAACAATTATATCTAAAAATAAAATTGATCAAGTTCAACAATTAGTTGCTAATCATTATAATATAAAGGTTGAAGATTTAAAATCTAAAAAAAGAGTAAGTACAATTGCTTTTCCAAGACAAATTGCTATGTATATATGTAGAGTAATATTAGAAGAACCACTTACTAAAATAGGAATAGAATTTGGTGGAAAAGATCATACTACTGTAATGCACTCTGTTGATAAAATTAAAAAACAAATTAAAAATGATAAAACATTTGAATTAGAAATTAATAAATTAATAAATGAAATAAAGTAGTGGAAAAATAATAAATATACACAGTAAAACTTTTTATAAAAAACGTTAAAAAATAAGGTTTAAAAAGTTTTCCACATAATCCACTCTTATAATAATAATATTTAATAAAAATATATAAATTAGGAGGTTTTTATGAAATTAGAAATTAAACAAAATATTTTAATGGAACATTTAAATTATGTAATAAAAGGAATATCAAATAAAAATATAATACCTATACTTAATTGTATTAAATTTGAATTAACTAATGAAGGTTTATATTTATTAAGTACAGATAATGAAATAGCTATAAAAACATTTATTAAAAAAGATGATATAGAAAATATAGATAGATGTGGAGATATATTAGTATCAGGTAAATTTATATATGATATAGTTAGAAAATTACCTAATTCAACTATTAATATAGAAGAAGTAGTTGATAATAAAATAATTATTACAACTTCTACATCTGAATTTACTTTAAATTGTAATAATCCTAGTGATTTTCCTAATATTGATTTAGAAGATAGTAAAAATCCTATAGAAATTAATAAAACTGTATTATCTAATATAATTAAGCAAACAAGTTTTGCGACTTCTACACAAGAATCAAGACCAGTATTAACAGGAATTAATTTTAAAATAAATGATAATTATTTAGAATGTACAGCTACAGATTCATATAGATTATCTAAAAAGGTTATTGAATTAAATAGTAAAGTAGATGAAGAAGTTAATATAATAATTCCTACTAAAAATTTAATAGAATTAACTAAATTATATAGTAATGATGATGATAATATATTAATGCATATATTTACTAATAAAGTTATATTTAAATTTAATAATATAATTATGATGACAAAATTAATAAATGGTAATTTTCCAGATACTTCTAAATTAATACCAACAGAATTTGAAACAAAAGTAGTTGCTAATATAAATGAATATTATAATGCAATTGATAGAGCTTCGTTATTAACAAGTGAAGAAGAAAAAAATATTATTAATTTAGAATTAAAAGGAGAAAATATGAAAATATCTTCTAATATACCAGAAATTGGAAATGTAGAAGAACATTTAAATGTAAAAAATGAAAAAGGTAATAATATTAATATTGCATTTAGTTCTAAATATATGATGGATGCTATTAAATCATTAGAAAGTGATGAAATAGAAATATTATTTAATGGAGAAATAAAACCTATTATATTAAAAAATCCAAATAGTGATGATTTAATTCAATTAATAGTACCAATAAGAACATATTAATAAAATATGTTTTTTTATATAAAAAATTTTATTTTTTTACATTTTTTTATAATAATCGACATAATTCATCTTTTTTCGACAAACAAATAGTGTATAAGAGTATTAAATTTTACAGGGGGAGGTGTATTATGTTAGATAATTATGAAATAAATACAAGTACTTTATTAATTATTCCTATTAATAAAACAACTTCTAAAGTTGTGGAAAAAGAAAATACATATATAGTTAATAAAAAATCAACAGAAATAATTGATAATAGTTGTAGATATTTTGGTAGTTCTCTAATTGGTCGATTAGAAGGAACAAAAAATTTAATTGGTGTTAATTATAAATGTCCAATAGTTATAGAAGATGCACTAGACATTATATTTTTTCCAACTAGTTCACCTAGATTTAATAATTGTTTTTGGATATCTTTAAATAATATAAAAGATTATCAAAAGAATCAAAAAACATGTAAATTAATATTTAAAAATGATTTTATGATTAATTTAAATATTTCATATGAATCATTACAAAATCAAATTTATAGAGCTACTATGTTAGAATCAACTCTAAGAAAAAGAAAATATAACTAAAAAATACTATTTTATAGTATTTTTTTATTAAAATTCTTTATTTTTAGGCTATTTTTGTGATATAATTAATAAGGTGTATAGGTAGTGCTAAATTATAAAAAATTAAAAAATAGTACTTAAAATTAAAAAAGAAGGTATATTTATGCATATTTCTAGTTTGAAAATATCTAATTTTAGAAATTATGATTTGTTAAAATTAGATTTAAATCCAAATATGAATATTATTATAGGAAATAATGGTCAAGGTAAAACAAATTTACTTGAAAGTATATATGTATTAGGTTTAACTAAATCACATAGATCATTTATAGATAATAATTTAATTAAACAAAATGAAAAAATATGTAAAATTAAAGGTGATTTAGTAAAAAATGATATGATTTCAAAATTAGAAATAGTACTAGAAAATAAAAAGAAAAATTTAAAAATAGATAATAATAATATAAATAAAAATAGTGATTATATATCAAATATGAATATAATTATATTTTATCCAGAAGATTTAGAATTAATAAAGGGTTCTCCATCTTCTAGAAGAAGATTTTTAAATTTAGAATTATCTCAATTAAATAGTAATTATCTTATTATATTAAATGATTATAATAAATTATTAAAAATGAGAAATGATTATTTAAAAAATAGTTATATAGATCAAAATTATTTAAATATATTAACAGATTATTTAATAGAAAAAGCAATAACTATATATAAACTTAGAAAAAAATTTATAGATAAATTAAATAATAATGTGGAAAAAATTTATTATGATATTACTAAGTTAAAAAAATTTAATATTAAATATAAATCTTCAATAGAATTAGATGATTTAAGTTATGATAATTTAAAAACTAAATTAGAAGAAAAATTTATTGATATGAAAAATCAAGAATTAAAATTAAAAACTACTTTAGTTGGACCTCATAGAGATGATTTAGAATTTTATTTAGATGATTTAAATTTAAAAAATTATGGATCACAAGGTCAACAAAGAATAGCAATCATCGCATTAAAATTAGGAGAAATAGATATATTTAAACAATATAAAGAAAATACACCAATATTATTATTAGATGATGTATTTAGTGAATTAGATGAGAAGAAAAAAAATAATCTACTTAAATATATAAATGATGATATTCAAGTAATTATAACAACAACAGATATTAATAATATAAATAAAAAAGTAATTAAAAATTCAAAAATAATTGAAATAAAGAATGGAAAAGTAAAAGGAGAAGTGTAATAAATGGAAGAAAAAATAGAACATTATGATTCATCAGATATTCAAGTCTTAGAGGGATTAGAAGCTGTAAGAAAAAGACCTGGTATGTATATAGGTACAACAGATGTTAAGGGATTACATCATTTAGTATGGGAAATTGTTGATAATGCTATCGATGAAGCCTTAGCAGGTTTTTGTAATAATATTGAAATTATAATTAATAAAGATAATTCAATAACTGTTAAAGATAATGGACGTGGTATTCCAGTTGGTGTACATGCTAAAACAGGTATTTCAACAGTAGAAACAGTTTATACAGTATTACATGCTGGTGGAAAATTTGGTGGAGGAGGATACAAAGTATCTGGAGGACTTCACGGAGTTGGTGCATCAGTAGTTAATGCATTATCTAGTTGGGTTACAGTTACTGTATATAAAGATGGAATAATATATGAAGCTAGATTTGAAAATGGTGGAAAAATAGCACAAAAATTAACACAAATAGGAACTTGTGAATTAGAAAGAACAGGTACTACAGTTAGTTTTAAACCAGATCCTACTATTTTTGATACTGATATATATAATTATGAAACTTTAAAAGTTAGAACACGTGAATTAGCTTTTTTAAATAAAGGACTTATTCTTACAATTCGTGATGATAGAGATGAAGAAGATACTACAGGAGAAACTTATCATTATGAAGGTGGAATTAGTGAATATGTTAAATATTTAAATGTTAATAAAACTCCAATTCATAAAAATATTATTCATTTAGAAGGTGAAGAAGAAGGTATTATTTTTGAAGTAGCTCTTCAATATAATTCAAGTTATAATGATTGTATTTATTCATTTGTTAATAATATTAATACTCATGATGGTGGAACACATGAAGAAGGTGTTAGAAGAGCATTAACAAGATTAATAAATAATTATGCTAGAAAAAATAATATATTAAAAGAAAAAGATGAATCTTTAACAGGAGAAGATGTTAAAGAAGGTTTAACAATGATTGTTTCTTGTAAACATCCTAATCCACAATTTGAAGGACAAACAAAAGGAAGATTAGGAAATTCAGAAGTTAGAAAATTAGCTGATAGTGTATTTTCTAAAGGATTTGATAGATTCTTAATGGAAAATCCAGATGCTGCTAAAATAATAGTAGATAAAACTATGACAGCAGCAAGAGCAAGAGCAGCAGCTAAAAAAGCTCGTGAATTAACAAGAAGAAAAGGTGGACTTGAACTAACAACTCAATGGGGAAAACTTGCAGATTGTTCATCTAAAGATCCATCTATATCAGAAATATTTATAGTGGAAGGGGACTCAGCTGGAGGACAAGCTAAACAAGGAAGAGATGCTAAAACTCAAGCTATCTTACCACTTAGAGGTAAAATATTAAATGTAGAAAAAGCAAGATTAGATAGAATTTTAGGTAATGAAGAAATAAGAAGTATGATTACAGCATTTGGTACAGGAATTGGTGAAGATTTTGATATTAATAAATTAAGATATAATAAAATAATAATTATGACCGATGCCGATGTTGATGGATCACATATTAGAACATTATTATTAACATTATTCTATAGATTTTTTAAACCAATTATTGAACAAGGACATGTTTATGTAGCACAACCTCCTTTATATAAGGTAACACATGGTAAAACATTTAAATTTGTTTTAACAGATGAAGAATTAAATGAATATTTAGAATCGTTACCTGCAAATGTAAAACCAGTTATAAATCGTAATAAAGGTTTAGGAGAAATGGATAAAGAAGAATTATGTTATACAACTATGAATATAGAACATAGAACACTTAGAAAAATAACAATAGAAGATGCTATAGAAGCAGATAAAATATTTGAAATATTAATGGGTGAAGAAGTAGAACCTCGTAAAAAATTTATAGAAGCAAATGCAAAATATGCAAAAAATCTAGATGTATAGGGGTGAATTATGGATAGATTAGAAGCAAATAATATAGTAAAAGAAATGCAAGATTCATTTATTGAATATTCAATGAGTGTTATCATTGCACGTGCTTTACCAGATTTAAGAGATGGTTTAAAACCAGTACATAGAAGAATTTTACATACAATGTTAGAATCAGGATTCACTCCAGATAAAGGATATGTAAAATGTGCTAAAACAGTTGGGGCTGTTATCGGTAACTATCACCCTCATGGTGATACAGCTGTTTATGATGCAATGGTTAGAATGGCACAAGATTTTAGTTATCGTCATCCATTAATAGATGGACATGGTAACTTTGGAGCAATCGATGGTAGTACAGCTGCTGCTTATCGTTATACAGAATCAAGAATATCAAAAATAGCTATGGAAATGGTTAGAGATATTAAGAAAAATACAGTAGATTTTACACCAAACTTTGATGCAACTCGTGAAGAACCAGTAGTATTACCAAGCCGTTTTCCTAATATATTAGTAAACGGTACTATGGGTATTGCAGTTGGTATGGCTACAAATATTCCACCACATAATTTAGGTGAAGTAATAGATGGATGTGTAGCTTACATAGAAAATCCTGAAATTGATACATTAGGTTTAATGAATCATATTAAAGGACCGGATTTTCCAACTGGTGGATTTATTTTAGGAAATAGTGGAATTAAAAAAGCTTATGAAACAGGAAAAGGAACTATAACTTTACGTGGTAAAGTAGATATAATTGAAAAGAAAGATAGAGCTGAATTAGTAATAACAGAAGTTCCATATCAAGTTAATACATCAACATTAATAACAAGAATTGCAGAACTTGTTAGAGATAAAGCAATTGATGGTATATCAGATCTTAGAGAAGAAACATCATTTGCAGATGGATTAAAAATTGTTATTGAACTTAAAAGAGATGCTAATCCAAATGTAGTACTTAATAATTTATATAAACATACGCAATTACAAACATCATATGGTATTAATATGTTAATGTTAAATCAAGGTACTCCACAAATTTTAGGATTAAAATCAATAATTTCAAATTATATTGATTTCCAAAAAGAAGTAATTATAAGAAGAACAAAATTTGATTTAAAGAAAGCTGAAGATAGAGTACATATTTTAAATGGATTAAAAATTGCTCTTGATAATATAGATGCAGTTATTAAAATTCTTAAAGAATCAAAAACTGATGAAATAGCAAAACAACAATTAATGTCTAGATTTAATTTAGATGAAGTTCAATCAGAAGCTATTCTTGAAATGAAATTAAGAAGATTAACAGGATTAGAAAAAGATAAAATATTAAATGAAATAGAAGAATTAAATAAATTAATAGCTCATTTAAAAGATATTTTATCAAGTGATGAAAAAATTCTAAATGTAATTAAAGAAGAATTATTAGAAATAAAAGATAGATACGCTACTGAAAGAAAAACTAATATAGATATGACTTCAATTGAATATATTGAAGATGAATCATTGATTCCAGTAGAAAATGTAATTATTACACTAACTGAAAAAGGATATGTAAAAAGAGTAAATAATGAAACTTATAAAACTCAAAATAGAGGTGGTGTAGGTATTAAAGGAATGACAACAAATGAAGAAGATTTTGTTAAAAACTTAATATCTATGACAACTCATGATTATATATTATTCTTTACTGATAGAGGAAAAGTATATAAGATTAAAGGTTATGAAGTACCTGAATTTAGTAGACAATCTAAAGGATTACCTATAATTAATTTACTTCCAATAGAAAAGGATGAAACAGTAACAGCAATGCTTTCTATTGAAAGAGAAGATAATAATCAATTTATTGTATTTTGTACACAAAATGGATTAATTAAGAGAACTAATATATCAGAATTTGATAGTATTAGAAAAAATGGTAAGATTGCTATTACATTAAAAGAAGATGATAAGTTAATTTCTGTTAAGAAAACAGATGGAAATAAAAATATTATCATAGGAGCTTCAAATGGTAGAATGATTAGATTTGAAGAATCTGAAATAAGAATAATGGGTAGAACAGCTTCAGGAGTTAGAGGTATAAATATTGGTGATGGTATCTGTGTAGGTTGTGAAATTGCAGAACAAGATCAAAATGTATTAGTAGTAACTGAAAAAGGATATGGAAAACAAACTAATGTAGAAGAATATCGTCAAACTCATAGAGGAAGTAAAGGAGTTAAAGCATTAAATGTTACTGAAAAAAATGGTAATATAGTATCATTTAAAATAATAAATGGTGACGAAGATTTAATGATTATAACTAATAATGGAATTATTATAAGATTACCTATATCACAAATTTCTACTACAGGAAGAGTTGCTCAAGGTGTTAGATTAATTAATCTAAAAGATAATCAAACAGTAAGTAATGTAGCTATAATTGAACATCAAGAAGAAGAACCAGAAGAAAATAATGAAATAATTGAACAAACTGCAGTAGAAGAATAAGAAAATAATGAGTAATGTTTAAATAACATTACTTTTTTTATACAATGTTCCACGTGAAACATAAGAATAAAGAATAAAACAATGTTCCACGTGAAACATAAGAATAAAAAAATAAAACAATGTTCCACGTGAAACATTAGAATAAAGAATAAAACAATGTTCCACGTGAAACATAAGAATAAATAATAAAACAATGTTCCACGTGAAACATAAGAATAAAAAAATAAAACAATGTTCCACGTGAAACATAAGAATAAAGAATAAAACAATGTTCCACGTGAAACATAAGAATAAATAATAAAACAATGTTCCACGTGAAACATAAGAATAAAAAAATAAAACAATGTTCCACGTGAAACATAAGAATAAAGAATAAAACAATGTTCCACGTGAAACATTAGAATAAAATATAAAACAATGTTCTACGTAAAATATTAATAAATAATAATTGCAATTTATTTAATAATAATGTATATTATTTAAAGCACAACATTTATGTTTGAACCAGGTCAGAATCGGAAGATAGCAGCCTTAAGAACCTCTAAGTGTGTGTGCTTTTTTTGTAGGTGATTATAATGAATGATGAAAAATATATAGAAATAGCATATAAAGAAGCTTTAAAAGCATATAAAAAAGGAGATACTCCTATAGGATGTGTTATTGTAAAAAATAATAAGATAATAGCAAAAGCTTATAATAAAAAGGAAAAAAATAATATAGCAACACATCATGCAGAATTATTAGCAATTAATAAAGCATGTAAAAAATTAAAAACATGGCATTTAGATGATTGTACATTATATTCTACAATGGAACCTTGTATTATGTGTTCAGGAGCAATTATACAATCAAGAATAAAGAAAATAGTATATTCAATGAGTAATAATAGTTTTGGAAATATAGAAAATAATGAATATTTCAAAAAAAATAAGTATGAAATAGTAAAAATAGATAATAAAGAAATATTAGAATTAGTTCAAAAATTTTTTAAAAAACTAAGATAATGTTTCACGTGAAACATAAAGAAAATATTAAATTATTTTCTTTTATTATTGTTTTAAAAAATGTTATAATTAAACAGTATGAGGTGATAATATGTATCAAACATTATATAGAAAATATAGACCTAATAATTTTGAAGAAGTAGTAGGACAAGATATTATAATTAAAACAATTAAGAATGCTATTAAAAATAATAAATTAACTCATGCTTATATATTTAGTGGACCAAGGGGTACAGGTAAAACAAGTACAGCAAAAATAATAGCAAAAACAATAAATTGTTTAGAATTAAATGATCTTACACCTTGTAATAAATGTGTTAATTGTACACAAATATTAAATAAACAGTCAATTGATATAATTGAAATAGATGCAGCTTCAAATAATGGTGTAGATGAGATAAGAGAACTAAGAAATAACGTTAATTTAGTACCTTCAACAGGTAAATATAAGATATATATAATCGATGAAGTTCATATGTTAACTATTGGAGCATTTAATGCTTTACTTAAAACATTAGAAGAACCACCAGCGCATGTAATATTTATATTAGCAACTACAGAATTACATAAAATTCCAAATACAATATTATCAAGATGTCAAAAATTTGATTTTAAAAAGATTGGAATAAATAAAATAAAACAAAAAATAGAAGAAATAGTAAAATCAGAAAATATTGAAATAGAAGAAGAAGCAATATTAGAAGTCGCACGCTTATCAGATGGTGGTATGAGAGACGCACTAAGTATATTAGATCAAGTAATTGCTTATTCAGATTCAAAAATAACTGTAAAAGAAGTACATGAAATAAATGGAACAATTCCACAATATGAATTAAAAGAATTAATAGAATTAATAAATAATAAAGATTATAATAAAATCTTTGAAAAAATAGATGAATTTGATAATAATGGTAAAAATTTTGTTAAGTTATCAGAAGAAATAATAGCGTTCTATAGAAATATATTATTAACAATGAATGCTAAAGAATATGTAAATAATAATATATCTAATAGTGAAATATATGAATCACTTACTAAATTAATAAAAGAAGAAACAATAATTGAAAATATTAAAGGATTTAATGAAATAATACCAGATATGAAAAAATCAAATAATCCTAAATTAATATTTGAAACAGTAATTATTAAATTACTTAATACTAAAAAAGATGTAGAACCTATTAAAATAGAAAATATAGTAAAAGAAGAACCTAAAAAGAAAGTAAAACAAGAATTACCAAAAATAAAATTAAATGAAAATATAGATTCTGAATTAATAGAAAAATTAGAAAAAATAAGAATAAATAATACTTTGTGTAATTTTAACAAAAAACAATTATTAGAAATGAAACCTAAAATAGAAGAAATAAGGATAATGTTAATGAACCCACAATATAGTGAAATTGCATCTTTAGTATTAGAAGGTGAATTAAAAGCTATGAGTGAAGAAAATATGATATTTGTTTATGAAAATGATAGATTATCAAAAATATTTAATGAACAAATATTAAAAATAGAAGAATTATTCAATGAAGTATTTAATAGAAAATATTTGTTAATATCTACAAATATAGATAATTGGAATAAAATAAAAGAAGAATTTAATAGTAAAAAGAAAACATATACATATATGGAAGAACCAGTTATTAAAACATTAGAAAAAAATGATAATAATAATATAGATAAAGAATTTAGTGATATAATAGAATATAATTAGAAAGAAGGAATAAATATGAATATACAAGCTATGATGAAACAAGCACAAAAATTACAAAAAGATATGATGGAAGAAAAAAATAAAATAGATAGTGAAATATTTGAAGGTAAATCTTCAATAGTTACGGTAAAAGTAAAAGGAACAAAAGAAGTATTAGAAATAAATATAGATAGTGAAAGTATAGAAGCAGATGAAATGGAAATGGTACAAGATATGATTATAGTAGCAATCAATGATGCTATGAAACAAATTGATAAAGAAACAGATAAAAGAATGGGTAAATATACACAAGGAATGCCAGGTCTATTCTAATGAATTATCCACGTACAATTAAAGATTTAATAGAATGTTTTAAAAAATTACCTGGAATAGGAGAAAAGACAGCTGAGAGATTAGCTTTATCAACATTAGAAATAGATAGTGAAGTACTAGATCTATTTTCAGAAACATTAAAAAATGTAAAGACAAAAATTAAAAGATGTAATAAATGTAATAACTTATCAGAAGAAGATTTATGTGAAATATGTAAAATGACAAATAGAGATGTAAATACAATATGTGTAGTAGAAGATGTAAAAAATGTAATGATTTTTGAAAAAGTCGGTACATATAGAGGTTTATATCATGTATTAGATGGATTAATATCACCATTAGATGGTATAAATCCAAGTGATATTAATATTTCATCATTAATTGAAAGAATAAAAAAAGAAGATATAAAAGAAATAATACTAGCACTTAAACCTAGTATAGAAGGAGAAACAACTTCACTTTATATATCAAAACTATTAGAAAAAGAAGATGTTAAAATAACAAAAATAGCACATGGAATACCAATAGGTGTAGATATGGAATATATAGATACACTTACATTAGAAATGGCTTTAGAAGATAGAAAGTCAGTTTCATAAAAAAGAACAATTATCATACCTTTTATTAGGTGATAATATGTTAAAAAAAATATTTAACACAATAAAAAAAATAATTTTAAGTTCTTTTTTATTATATGGATATAATTTAATCGCAGTATCGTTTGGAATAATAATACCTATTAATATAATAACAGTAGGAATATTAACAATATTAGGATACCCATCATTATTTTCATTAATATTAATTGAAACATTAATATATTAGGAGGTAAATATGCTAGATAAGTATATGGAAAGTCAAAATATAGTATATAAAACTTTAACAAATGCAGTAAATAAAAATACTTATTCACATGCATATTTATTTGAAACTAATGGAAATGAAGATGCATTAGATATAGCAATTTCATTTGCAAAAACCTTATTATGTCCTAATAATTATACTAATAACAATCAATGTGTTAATTGTACACAATGTCAAAAAATAGATAAAAATATCTTTTCAGATATAAAAATAATAGAACCAGATGGTATGTGGATAAAAAAAGAACAATTAGATGAATTACAAAGGGAATTCAGTAAAAAAAGTGTTGAATCAAATAAAAAAATATATATAATAAACAATGCAGAATTATTAAATGTACAAGCTTCTAATTCAATACTTAAATTTTTAGAAGAACCAGAAGAAAATATAATCGCAATATTAGTAACCAAAAATATATATCAATTATTAACAACTATAGTGTCAAGATGTCAAATAATATCACTTAAGAAAAATAAAGAAAAAGAAATTATAGATGAAGAAATAAAAGAAAAATTAGAATATGTTAATAATTTTATAAAATATTTAGAAAAAGAAAAAATAGAAACTCTATTAATGACTCAAAAATTATGGCATGAATATTTTAAAGAAAGAAAAGATTATATAAATGGATATGAATTAATATTAATCTATTATAAAGATGTACTTAATTTTAAATTAAATAGGCAAATAGAATTATTTAATGAATATAAAGAAGAAATAGAAGTAATTGCAAATAATAATACATTTAATAACTTAATATATAAAATAAATAAAATAATAGAATTAAAAGAACATATAAAAATAAATGCTAATCAAAGTTTATTACTAGATAAATTAATAATTGAATTATCAAGAGGTGATATAGATGGATAAAATAGTAGGAATTACATTAGATAATGGAGATACAATAGAATATTTTTATGTAAATGATTTAAAACTAAATAAAAATATAACTGTAATAGTAGAAATAGAAGAAACTTTAAGATTTGGTAAAGTAGTAACAGATATTCATCCAATAGATTCAAAAAAGTTAGATAAAAAATTAAATAAAGTAATAAGAATAGCATCAAAACAAGATTATCATACTAATCAAAAAAATATTAAAGATGCAGAAAAAGCAATGAAAAAATGTATATCACTGGCAGAAGAATATGGTCTAGATATGAAAATAATAGAAGCATATTATACACATGATAGAGAACAATTAATATTTAAATTTGTATCAGATACAAGAATAGACTTTAGAAATTTAGCTAAAGATCTAGCAACTATTTATCATACAAGAATAGAACTTAGACAAATAGGTGTAAGAGATAAAGCTAAAAAAGTAAGTGGAATAGGAAGTTGTGGACAAAAATTATGCTGTTCAAGATTTATAAAAGAATTTGATTCAGTATCTATACAAATGGCTAAAAATCAAAATTTAGCGCTTAATCCATCAAAAATAAATGGATTATGTGGAAGACTTTTATGTTGTTTAAAATATGAAGATGAATGTTATACTGAATGTAGAAAAGAATTACCAAAAATGGGACAAACAATAAAAACAAAAGATGGAAAAGAAGGACAAGTTGTATCATTAGATATTTTAAATAAAAAATATAAAGTACAAACTGGAACTGGAATAGAGGAAGAAACAGTTGGAAGTAATTAATTATTTATTAGAATATAAAGATTTAAAAATATATCAAAATACAGATATGTTTAACTTTTCATTAGATTCAGTTTTACTTCCTAATTTTGTAACATTAAATAAAAATATAAAAAATATTTTAGATATAGGATGTGGTAATGCTGTAATTCCACTTATACTTTCAACAAAAACAGATGCTAAAATAACAGGAGTAGAAATACAAAAAGAATCATATGATTTAGCTATTAAATCAGTAAAACATAATGAATTAGAAAATCAAATTGATATAATAAATGAAGATATAAATATATATGCAGAAAATAAAGAAACAGAAATATTTGATGTAATAACATGTAATCCACCTTTTTTTAAGGTAAATCCTGATTCTAAATTAAATGAAAAAGAAGCAAAAACGATAGCTCGTCATGAAATAAAACTAAATTTAGAACAAATAATGAAAATAAGTAGAAAATTATTAAAAAATAAAGGATGTTTAGCTATTGTACATAGACCAGAAAGATTTATGGATATAGTAACAGAAATGAAAAAGAATGGAATAGAACCAAAAAAAGTAAGATTTGTATATCCGGGTATAGAAAAAGAAGCCAACATTTTATTAATTGAAGGTGTAAAAAATGGAAAACCTGGATTAAAAATATTATCACCACTTTATTCTCATGAAGAAAACGGTGATTATACAGAACAAATACAAAAATATTTTAAGGGATGATAGTATGTCACAAAAAAGTTATATAAATGATAAGCCAATATTATATTTAATATCAACTCCAATAGGAAATATGGAAGATATAACACTTCGTGCAATAAATATATTAAAAGAAGTAGAAGTTATATTTTCTGAAGATACAAGAGTTACAAGACAATTATTAAATTATTTAAATATAAATAAAAAATTAATTTCAAGTCATAATTATAATGAAACAAAAAATGAAAATATATTATTAGATTATTTAAATAAAGGATATAATGTTGGTGTGGTGACAGATAGAGGGACACCTGTAATTAGTGATCCAGGATATGAATTAGTTAAAATTGCAATCAAAAATGATTTTAATGTAGTATCATTACCTGGTCCAACAGCTTTAATACCAGCTTTAACAGTTTCAGGTATAAATCCAAGTCCATTTACCTTTTATGGATTTTTAAATAGTAAAGATTCAAAAAGAAAAAAAGAATTAGAAGTATTAAAACAATTAAAAACAACTTTAATCTTTTATGAAGCACCTCATCGCATTATAAAGACTTTAGAAGATATAAAAGATGTGTTGGGAAATAGAAAAATCAGTATTTCCCGGGAAATATCTAAAAAATTTGAAGAAGTATATAGAGGTACCATAGAAGAAGTTATAAAAGAACTAGAAGAAGTAAAAGGAGAAATTGTTTTAATAGTAGAAGGAAATACAGAAATAAATACATATGATAACTTGACAATAGCCCAACATGTCAATTTATATATTAAAGAAGGATACGATTCAAAAGAAGCAATAAAGAAAGTTGCTAAAGAAAGAAATGTTCCAAAAAGTGAAATTTATAATATTTATCATAGAGGTGATTAAATGAAATTAGTAGTAGGTTTGGGAAATATTGGTCGTGAATATGAAAATACAAGACATAATGTAGGATTTAAAGCAATAGATGCAATCGCAAAAAAATATAATTTTGAAGTAACTAAATCAAAATTCGATGGATATTATGAAAAAGTAACTATAAATAATGAACAAGTAATATTTTTAAAACCAGCAAGATATATGAATTTATCAGGAGAAGTAATAAAAAAATATGTTGATTTTTTTAAAATAAATATAAATGACATATTAATAATAAGTGATGATTTAGATCAAGAAGTAGGAAAATATAAATTAAAACAAAAAGGTAGTTCAGGAGGACATAATGGTCTTAAAAATATAGAACTACATTTAAAAACACAAGAATATAAAAGATTAAAGATAGGAATATCTAATAATAAACTTATAGATACAAAAGATTATGTGTTAGGTAAAATAAGTAAAGAAGAAAATGATTTATTAGATAAAATATTAGATATAATACCAGATATATTTAATGACTATTTAAAATTATCATTTAATGATTTAATGAATAAATATAATAAGAAGAAGTAATCTTCTTTTTTATTGACTTTTATATAAATTATTATATAATTTAATTGTTAGATGGAGGTGGAATATGTCAGTATTTAATAATTTAATAACAACATTAGGTAATGATTTATATGGTGTAACAGATGAAATAAAAGTATTATATACATATAATTTATATAAAAAACAAGGTAAAAATATATTTTATGTAACAAATACACTATATCAAGCAAACCAAATATTTCAATCATTATCATGTTATACAAATGATGTATTACTATTTCCTATGGATGACTTTTTAACTAGTGAAGCTTTAGCTATTTCTCCAGAACTTGAAATGAAAAGAATAGAAACACTAACAAGTTTAGTAGAAAATAATCCGAAAATTATAGTTACTAATTTAATGGGATATTTAAGATATTTACCTAGTAAACAATTATTTAAAGATTCATTTATAAAAATAAATGTAAATAGTGATTATAACATAAAAGAATTAACGGAAAAATTTTATAATATTGGTTATAAAAGAGAAACAATTGTAACTAAAACAGGAGAAATGGCTATTAGAGGATATGTAGTAGATATATTTCCAATAAATGCAAATAATCCTATAAGAATAGAATTTTTTGGAGATACAGTAGAATCAATTAGAACATTTAATACAGATGATCAAAGAACAATAGATAAATTATATGAAATAAAAATAAATCCTAATAGTGAATTTATAATAAATCAAACAAAAGAAGATATAGATAGAAAACAAAAATATTTAAATAAATATATAGATGTTTATAATATAACTAATTATGTAGATGATAATTATATAATATTTGATAATTATAATGAGATAGAAATAGAATATACAAGATTATTACAAGAAATAGAAGATTATAATGTATCATTATATTTAGATAAAAAGACTAAATATATGAATGAATTGGAAAAATTACCGGTAAAAAATCCCATTTATTTGAGTAATTTTGATAATAATGTTAATAATACACAAAATAAAAATAACGTTGAAATTGAACCATTTTCTAAAGATATTAATGAAATAAATAAAAGACTTAATAAATATTTAAAAGAATGTACAGTTATTATATGTTTAGATAATAGATATTCATTAAATAAACTAGTAGATAACTTAGAAAATAAAAATATTGTTATTACTAATGAAGATGAGATATATGAGGATAAAATAAATTTAATAATAAAAAAAATCAGAAGAGGATTTAGATATAATAATTATATATTTATAAGTGAAGATGAAATATTTGGTAAAACAAATAAAATAGTTACATATAAAACTAATTTTAAATTTGGTAAAAAAATAAATAATATTACTAAATTAAGTACAGGAGATTATGTAGTTCATAATATTCATGGAATAGGTAGATATATAGGACTTAAAACATTAGAACAAAATGGAATGAAAAAAGATTACTTATTAATTGAATATAAAGGTGATGATAAATTATATATACCTGTTGAAAAAATAGAATTAATTTCTAAATATTCATCAAATGAAGGAATAATACCTAAATTAAATAAATTAGGTGGTTCTGAATGGGCAAAAACTAAATTAAGAGTTAAAAAGAAAATAGAAGATATAGCTTCTAAATTATTGGAATTATATGCTAAAAGAGAAGCAAGTATTGGATTTTCATTTAATAAAGATACAGAAGAACAAGCAATATTTGATAGTAAATTTGAATATGAAGAAACAAAAGATCAATTAAAAGTTATAGAAGAAATAAAAAATGATATGGAAAATACTTATCCTATGGATAGACTTTTATGTGGAGATGTAGGATATGGAAAAACTGAAGTAGCTTTTAGAGCAATGTTTAAAGCTATTATGTCAAATAAACAAGTAGCTTTCTTGTGTCCAACTACTATTTTATCTAATCAACATTTTGAAAATGCCATAAATAGATTTAGTGATTTTGCTGTTAATATAGAAGTATTAAATAGATTTGTACCATCTTCTAAAGTAAAAAAAATATTAAAAGATTTAGAAGAAGGTAAAATAGATATTTTAATAGGTACACATAGAATATTAAGTGATGATGTTAAATTTAAAGATTTAGGATTGCTTGTAATAGATGAAGAACAACGTTTTGGTGTAAAACATAAAGAAAAAATAAAAGAATATAAAACAAATATAGATGTTTTAACGTTATCTGCAACTCCAATACCAAGAACTTTACAAATGTCTATGGCTGGTATTAGAAGTTTATCATTAATAGAAACAGCTCCATGTAATAGATATCCTGTTCAAACCTATGTATTAGAAGAAAATGATGCAATAATTAAGGATGCTATCTATAAAGAATTATCTAGAAATGGACAAATATTTATTTTATATAATGATATAGAAAATATGGATTTAAAAGTAGAACAAATAAAAAGATTAATACCAGAAGCTAGAATATTAAGTGCACATGGTAGAATGAATAAAACAGAAATAGAAAATATAATGAATTCATTTATAAATAAAGAAGCAGATATATTACTTTGTACAACAATAATAGAAACAGGAATAGATATTCCTAATGTAAATACTTTATTAATATTAGATTCTGATAGATTTGGTTTATCACAATTATATCAAATTAGAGGAAGAGTCGGTAGAAGTAATAAAATAGCTTATTGTTATTTAATGTATACAAAAGGTAAGATACTTTCTGATGTTGCTAAAAAAAGATTAAATGTTATAAAAGAATTTACTGAATTAGGTAGTGGATTTTCAATTGCTATGAGAGATTTATCTATAAGAGGTGCAGGAGATATATTAGGTAGTGAACAAGCAGGATTTATAGATACAGTAGGCATAGAATTATACTTAAATATGCTAAATGAAGAAGTAGAAAAATTAAAAGGTAATAAAATAATAAAAGCAGAAAAAATAAATGAAAAACCTTTACTTAATATTGAAACTAGTATAGATGATACTTATATAGATGAAGAAGAATTAAAAATAGAAATACATAAAAAAATTAATACAATTAATTCATATGAATCATTATATAATATAAAACAAGAACTAGAAGATAGATTTGGTACATTATCAGATAAAATGATTATATATATGCATGAAGAATTGTTTGAAAAAATGGCATCAAATCTTAATATTACTAATATAAAACAAACAAGAAATTTTATAGAAGTTATGTTATCTAAAGAAATGACAAATAATTTAGATACAGAAAAATTATTTATGTCAGTTAGTGATATAAGTAGAATGTTTAGATTTAGTATGAGTTTAGGTATGCTAAAAATAACACTTGACACTATAAAATTAGAAAAACATTTTATATATTATTTAATAGAATTATTAGAAGAAGTAAAAAAATCAATGAAAAGTGGTGAGTAGTATGCAAAAATTTAATTATCATAATCATACATATAGATGTGGTCATGCTGATTTAGATATGTCAGATGAAGATTATGTATTAGAATATATAAAATTTGGTTTTAAAGAAATGGCTTTTACTGATCATTGTCCTCAAAAAAATAAAATAGATTTTAGAAATAATATGAGAATGGAATATTCTGATAGATTAGAATATTTAGAAAGTATAAATAAATTAAAAGAAAATTATAAAGATAAAATAAAAATAAAAGTAGGATATGAAGTAGAATACTTACCAGGTGAAGAAGAAAATTTAAAAGAATTAAAAGAAGAATCAGATATAATTGTTTTAGGACAACATTATATATACGATAATAATAAAAATTTAAGATTTGTAAGACCGGGTAATAAATTTTCTGATTCTGAACTTTTAGAATATGCTCATTACATAGAAAAAACTATGGAATTAGGTATTCCAAATATAGTAGCACATCCAGATTTATATATGTATACAAGAGAATCTTTTGATGATACTTGTAAAGAAGTTGCACATATTATTTGTAAAGCTTCATTAAAATATAATATACCAATTGAAATAAATCTTTCTAATATATATGAAAATATTTTTTATAGAAATAGAAAATTAAGTATAACAGAAAGACTAAAAAATGTAACTTATCCATGTAAAGAATTTTGGAAAATAGTGTCGGAATATGATGTAAAGGTACTTTATGGAATAGATGCACATCATAGAAATCAAGTATTAACATTTGATAAAACTGAACAATTAGCAAATCAAATAATAGGTGAAGAAATAATTAATAAATTAAATTTTATTGATTAAAATAAAAGAGTAGTTATAAACTACTCTTTATTATTTACACATTTTGAATGATGGAACGTCATCACAAAGTTTGAAACTTCTTTTAATTGCTGGTCTTCCTACTGGGTTTTTTGGTTTTTCTAATCTGAATGATCTCATTGAATCGTCTCTTCTTATCATAAATAATACCTTCTTTCTATCTCTTTTGTTATTTTAATTTTATAACATCAAAAATTACTAGTCAATTAAAAAAATGTATTTTGTATACACTTTACATCAAATTTTACACTCTTTACACATTATATAAAAAAGGTATAAAAAATATAGTTTAATCCAAAATATTTTTAGAGAGTGAGGTAAAATATGAAAGCAACTGGAATAATTAGAAGAATTGATGAATTAGGTAGAATTGTTATTCCAAAAGAAATAAGAAAGAAACTAAAAATTAATGAAGGAGAAAATATAGAAATATATATAGATGAAGAAGAAAAAATAATATTAAAAAAATATTCAAATGTAAAAAATATAAAAGATTTTGTTCAAACTTTTATAGATTCAATTTATTCTTCATATAAATATAATATAGTAGTAACAGATACAGATAAAGTAATTGCGGCAGTTGGTAATAATAAAAAAGAAGTAATAAATAAAGAAATAAGTAATAATTTAATTAAGTATATAAAAGACAGAAAATCTATAAATGATAAAAACAAATTAAAAATAACAGAAGATTTTGAAATAGATTGTTATTATAATATAAATTTAATAAATGTTAATGGAGATATAAATGGACTTGTAATTTTTTATAATGAAAAAGAAATAAAAGATATAGATACTAAGATATTTAATATCTCGTCTATTTTTTTGTCAAAATATCTTGAAGATTAAAATATTTTGTGATACAATTATGGCGTTTAAAGGTTTTGATGGAAAGAAAAATATAATTGTTTTATAGAGAGTCTAGGTAAGGTGAAAGCTAGATATACTAATTATATTTCGAATGGCTCCTGAACCTCTTAATTGATATGTAAATTAAGACGTATGCATGCGTTAAATGATCGAGGTAACTTTTTAGTTATGAATAAGGTGGTATCGCGTAATTACGCCCTTAATTTGGGAGTAATTTTTTTTTGGAGGTAATATGAAAAGATATTTTGAAAAAATAAGTTTTGAACAATTTAGTAAAGACATTAAAAATGATAGGAAATTATATGAATCATATAATATACCAAAAAGAGAAACAAAGTTTGCAGCAGGATATGATTTTGAAGCAGTAGAAGATTTTGTATTAAGACCTGGTGAAATTAAGAAAATTCCAACTGGTATAAAAGCAAATATGATGGATGATGAAGTTTTATTATTATTAGTTAGAAGTAGTATGGGATTTAAATATAATGTGAGACTTTGTAATCAAGTTGGAGTTATAGATAAAGATTATTATAATAATAGAGATAATGAAGGTCATATGTTTTTAGCTTTACATAATCAAGGTGATAAAGATTATATAGTTAAAAAAGGTGAAGGAATTTGCCAAGGAATGTTTGTAAAGTATTTAACAGTTGATAATGAAGAAGATAATTTTATAGAAAGAGTAAGTGACTATTAGGAGGGATACTATGGAAAAAAGATTTTATATTTCAACAGCAATAGCTTATGCATCAGCAAAACCACATATAGGAAATACTTATGAAATAGTATTAGCAGATGCGATAGCACGTTATAAAAGATTAACAGGATATGATGTTTATTTTCAAACAGGAACAGATGAACATGGACAAAAAATAGAAGAAAAAGCACATGCACAAAATTTAGAACCACAAGAATATGTAGATGGAGTAGCTTTAGAAGTTAGAAAAATATGGGACTGTATGAATACAAGTTATGATAAATTTGTTAGAACAACAAATCCAAATCATAAAGAAGTAGTAAGTAAAATATTTAAAAAATTATATGATCAAGGAGATATTTATAAAGGAAAATATGAAGGACTTTATTGTACACCTTGTGAATCATTCTTTACAGAATCACAATTAATAGATGGAAAATGTCCAGATTGTGGTAGAGAAGTAAAAGAAGCAAGTGAAGAAGCTTATTTCTTAAAATTAAGTAATTATAGTAAACAATTAGAAGAATATATTGAAAGTCATCCGGATTTCATTAAACCAGAAAGTAGAAAAAATGAAATAGTTAATAATTTCATTAAACCTGGATTACAAGATTTATGTATTTCAAGAACTTCATTTAAATGGGGAGTTCCAGTATCATTTGATGATAAACATGTTATTTATGTATGGATTGATGCATTAAGTAACTATATTACTTTTTTAGGATATGATCCAGAAAAAGAAGATAGTGCAGAATTTACAAAATATTGGCCAGCTGACGTACACTTAATTGGTAAAGATATTTTAAGGTTCCATACAATTTATTGGCCAATTATGTTAATGGCACTTGATTTACCAATGCCTAAACAAATATTTGGACATCCATGGGTATTATTTGGAGAAGATAAAATGAGTAAATCAAAAGGAAATATTGTATATGCTGATGATTTAGTAAAAGAATTTGGTATTGATACAGTAAGATATTACTTATTACATGAAATTCCATATGCTCAAGATGGTACATTCACGTATGAATTATTAATAGAAAGAATAAATTCTGATTTAGCAAATATTCTAGGAAATTTAGTAAATAGAACTATATCAATGTCACATAAATATTTTGATGGTATAGTATATGAACCTACTTGTGTTGAAGAAATAGATAATGAGCTTAAAACATTAGTATTAGAAACACCAGCAAAAGTAGAAGAAAAAATGAATGAATTAAGAGTAGCAGACGCTATTGATAGTATATTTGATATATTTAGAAGATGTAATAAATATATAGATGAAACTATGCCTTGGATATTAGCTAAAGATGAAACAAAACAAGATAGATTAAAAACAGTTTTATATAATTTACTTGAATCTATTAGAAGTGGAGCAGTATTATTACAAGCATTCTTACCAGAAACAGCTGAAGAAATATTTAGACAATTAAATACTGAAAATAAATATATTGACAGTATTAACTTCAGTGGAATGGATGCTGGTATTAAATTAAATGAACCAAAACCTTTATTTAATCGTATAAATAAAGAAGAAAAAATAGAAGAATTATTAAATAGACAATAAATTTGTCTATTTTTTTGTAAAAAAGTGTAAAATGTAATAATTTGTCGATAAAAAATAAAGAAAAGTATTTGAATTATATATTTCTATATGTTATATTTTAAAGGTAGTTTCTAAAAAAATAGAAAGGATGCTAGTGATATGACTACTGAAGATGCTAAAGAAGTAAAAGGAGTCGTTTTATTTCTATCAATATTAGGATTGATAGTATTAGGTAGTTTTATAGTAGAGGGAAAATTGTTAGATATGTTTTATCTACTATTTATAATTAGTAGTATGATTCATTATGTATATTTAAGTTTTAAAAGTTAGAAAATTATATCAAGGTATGGTATAATTTTTTTATTGAGGTGATTTTATGATAATAGATACACATTGTCATTTAGATAAAGAAGATTATGAAAACTTAGAAGAAATAATAAATAATATGAAAGATAATATAATAATAGCAAGTGGAGTTGATTTAAGATCATCACTTAATGTAATTAAATTATGTAATAAATATGATCATGTTTATGGAACAATAGGTTATCATCCAACAGAATTAGATGAATATACAGACGAAAACTTAAAAATAATAGAGGATAATCTAAGTAATCCTAAAATTGTAGGTATAGGAGAAATAGGATTAGATTATCATTATGGAAAAGAAGATAAAGATTTACAAATAGAAGTATTTAAAAAACAATTAGAAATGGCTAGAAAATATAAATTACCAGCTGTCATTCATAGTAGGGATGCAGCACAAGATACATTAGAAATATTAAAAGATTATAAAGATTTAAAAATAGATATGCATTGTTTTAGTTATAGTAAAGAAATTGCTAATGAATTAATAAAAATGGGTGTAAAAATAGGTATAGGTGGAGTACTAACTTTTAAAAATAGTTTAAAATTAAAAGAAATTGTGAATGAAATTGATTTAAGTAACATATTATTAGAAACAGATAGTCCATATTTAGCTCCAACTCCATATAGAGGACAAAAAAATCAACCTTTATATGTAAAATATGTAGCAGAAGAAATCTCTAAAATTAAAAATATAAGTATTGAAGAAGTAGAAAAAATAACGACTTTTAATGCAGTTTCTCAATTTGACTTAAAGATAAAAAAATGATATGATTTTTATATCGTTAAGAGGTGAATAATATGAATCTATATTTGCTCGAAATGTTTCTAAAATTTTTAAGAATGATTTTTGTAGCATTTATTTCATTATTTAATATAACACTATATGCAGAAGATGCAGAAGTAAAAGAAAATTCAATTATGAATGCAAATACTTATGCAATGAATACAGTAGTTATAAAAGAAGAAGTAAAACCTATGGTTAATAAACCAGTACAACCTACTACTGTGAAAAAAACAACAACACCAACAGTTACAAAGAAAACACCATCAAAAACAACAAATAAAGTAGTTCCATCAACAAATTCTAACAAAGTTGTAACTAGTTCAAAAACAGGTACATCTTTAGCAGAATATACAGGTAGACTTACAGGGTATGGGCCAGATTGTGTAGGATGTTCAAAAGTTGGAAATGTTGCATGTAGAACGAGAGAAAAGAAAGCACATAGTTTAATAAAAGATGGTATTTATTATAATGATAAGCAATATGGAAAAGTAAGAATACTTGCAGCCGCAACTTCTAAATTTAAATGTGGTACTATTGTAATGGTTACAAAACCAGGAATGGAGCCATTTGTAGGAATAGTACTTGATACGGGTGGATCTATGAGAAAAGCTTGGGCTAAAGGTAATGTTTGGATGGATTTAGCTTATTCATCAAATGCAATGGCTGGTTCAGATAAATTAACAGGTAAAAATATAAAATTTAGTGTACAAAGATGGGGATGGTAAACCATCTTTTTTTCTTGTCTTTTACTAAAAAATTATATATAATTTTTATAGGAGTGATTTTATGTATTATTCACCAATAAAAATGAAAGAATTATTAAGTAAACATGGATTTAATTTAAAAAAAATGTTTGGACAAAATTTTATAATAGATGAAAATATTATAAATAATATTATAAATGTATCAAATATAGATAAAGATACATTAGTAATAGAAATAGGTCCAGGAGCAGGATCTTTAACTTATAAATTAAGTGAATATTCTAAAAATGTTGTTTGTTATGAAATAGATGAAACATTAAAAGAAGTATTAAAAGAAACATTAAAAGAAAAAGAAAACGTAGAAATTATTTATAAAGATTTTTTAAAAGCTTCAGTATTAGATGATTTAAAAAAATATGAATATAAAAAACTATATGTGGTCGCTAATTTACCTTATTATGTAACTACTCCTATAATAGTTAAAATAATAGAAGATAATATAAATGTAGATAAAATGGTAGTAATGGTTCAAAAAGAAGTAGGGGATAGATTTAAAGCTAGTCCTGGGTCTAAAGATTATGGTTCATTATCTGTTTTTTTAAATTATTATTTTGATGTTAAAAAAGTACTTGATATAAGTAAAAATGTATTTATTCCAAAACCTAATGTAGATAGTATAGTAGTAGAATTTAGTAAAAAACAAAATTTAAAAGAATTAAAAAATAAAGAATTATTTTTTAAATTAATAAGAGATTCATTTAAACAAAAAAGAAAAACATTAAGAAATAATTTAAAAGGATATAATTTAGATAAAATAGAAGAAATTCTTTTAAAATATAATTATGATTTATCAGTTAGAGCAGAACAATTAAATATAGATATATTTATTGAAATTGCTAATAATTTATAGGAGGATTTAATATGGAAAAAGTAAGTACACAAAAAATATTATTTTATAATGGAACATATGTAAAAGATAGGAAATATGGTTTAGTTAATGATTATCTAACATATGAAGAAAATCCAAAAAGAGATTATAATGTTTATTTAGACTTAGATAGTGATAACATATATCATGTAGATGTATCAGATGAAGAACAATTTGAACAAGAAAATATTGTAATTAAGATACCCGTAGTAGCTACCAATTGTCATGAATATATGTATAATTATATGAAAGTACAAACTTGGTATAATAATGAAAAGGAAACTAAAACAAAAGAAGAAATAATCGAAAAAATAAAATCAAATCCAAGTTATAAATATAAGAAATTATTTAAAGCTTGTCATAAATATCCACAAAAAGAATTAAAAGCACAATAAAATATAATTAAAATACACAAAAAGACATTTTAAGACACAAGTTTGTTTTAAAATGTTTTTTGGTGATACTATGCTAGAAATAATAAATAAAATCTCCTGGGCAATAGCTACCATATTTTTAGTATTCTCAGGATTTTATTTTACTTTTAAATTAAAAGGTGTTCAATTTAGATTTAAAAGAATGCTAAAAAGTTTATTAAAAAAAGATGAAAAGTCAGTTATAAAACCATATCAAACACTTATGATGGTGTTAGCTGGTCGTATAGGAGTAGGTAGTATAGCAGGTGTTGCTCTTGCTATTTATTTAGGTGGAATAGGATCAATTTTTTGGATGTGGATAATTGCTTTTATAGGGGCGGCTAATAGTTTTGCAGAAACAGTACTCGGTATTTTATATAAAGAAAAGGATGAAAAAAATATTTATAAAGGTGGACCTAGTTATTACATAAAAAAAGGCTTAAACAATAAAAAGTTAGGAGCTATATATGCATGTTTAGTAATATTTAGTTATGTGGGTGGTTTTTTAAGTATACAATCTAATACGATAACAAAATCAATAAATCAAATAATAGATATTTCTCCTATAATAGTTGGAATAATAATAAGTATATGTACTTCATTTATAATATTTGGTGGAATAAAAAGAATAGCTAATACTGCTAGTAAAATAGTACCTTTTATGACAATAGGATATGTTTTAATTGCAATATATATTTGTATAATAAATATTGATATTATTCCAGATATATTTATTAATATTATAAAAGATGCTTTTAATTTTAAATCATTCTTTTCTGGTTTTTTAGGAACAATGGTAATAGGAATACAAAGAGGAATTTTTTCAAATGAAGCAGGATTAGGTACAGGAGCAATAGCTTCTTCAACAGTCGCAACAGAAGATGCAAGTAGTCAAGGATATCTTCAAATGATAGGAGTTTATATTACAACCATGTTAATTTGTACATCAACCGCAATTATTATTTTAACTAGTCCTTATCAAAATTTAGTATTAAATGATGTCAATGGAATAGAAATAACACAATTTTCATTTACACACCATTTAGGAAATGTCGGTAATTATTTAGTTTTTATCTCAATTATTCTTTTTTCATTTACAACAATACTAACTGGATATTATGATGGAGAAGCAAGTTTAAAATATTTTTTTAAAGATGTAAAAAAAAGATATTTACTCTATTTAAAAATTGCTACTATAATTATTTTATTTATGGGATGTATGATATCATCAGAAACATTATGGTCATTTGTTGATATATTAGTCGCATTAGAAGCAATTATAAATATATATGCACTTATAATGCTTAGAAAAGATGTAATAGAAGTTGGTAAAACATGATATAATGAAATTGGTGGTTGTATGATTAATAAAAAATGGGATGTAATATTAGAATCAGAAATGAAAAAAGATTATTTTAAAAAACTAGGTATTTTTGTAAAAGATGAATATAATAAAAAAATAATATATCCTGAATATAAAAATATATTTAATGCTTTAAGATATACAGATTATGATAAAGTAAAAGTAGTAATATTAGGACAAGATCCATATCATGGTGAACATGAAGCACATGGACTTTCATTTTCAGTAAGAGAAGGTGTTAAGATGCCTCCATCACTTTTAAATATCTTTAAAGAATTAGAATCTGATTTAGGTATTAGAAGAACAAAAACAGATTTAACAGATTGGGCAGAAAATGGAGTGCTTTTACTAAACTCAATAATGACAGTTGTTAAAGATAGTCCACTTTCTCATAAAGATAAAGGATGGGAAATATTTACTGATAGATTAATAGAATTATTAGGAGAAAGAGAAGAACCTTTAGTATTCATTTTTTGGGGTAGTTATGCGAGAAGTAAAAAAGTATTAATAAAAAATAAAAAACATTTAATTATAGAAAGTGTTCATCCATCTCCATTATCAGCTCATAGAGGATTTTTTGGAAGTAAACCTTTTTCAAAAACAAATGAGTTTCTAAGTAAAAATAATATTGAGCCAATTAATTGGTAAAGATTGCTAAAAAATATATTTTGTTATAAAATTATAAGCAGGTGGTTTTATGGAAAATTCATATAAATATTTAGATGATTTATTAATAGAAAATGATAGTGTTGTAGTTGCTACATCAGGTGGACCTGATTCTATGGCATTACTTTATTTATTATTACAAATAAAAGAAAAAAAGAATATAGAAATAATATGTGCTCATGTAAATCATAATACAGGAAGAACTGGTCAATTAGAAGAACAAGAGTATGTAGAAAACTATTGTAAAAATAATAATATTAATTGTGAAACTTTAATTATAACGAATTATGGTGATGATAATTTTGAAAGTGAAGCAAGAAATAAAAGATATGAATTTTTTAAAACATTAATAGATAAATATAAAGCTAAATATTTATTTACTGCTCATCATGGTGATGATTTAATAGAAACTATTTTAATGAGAATAGTAAGAGGTTCTACATTAAAAGGATATAGTGGATTTTCTAAAGTAGTAGATATGAATGAATATAAAATAATAAGACCATTAATTAATGTAACAAAAGATGAAATAATAAAATTTTTAGAAAAAAATAATATTAAATATTTTGTAGATTCAACTAATTTAGATGATAATTATACAAGAAATCGTTACAGAAAATATATATTACCTAAATTAAAAGAAGAAGATAAAAATGTACATAATAAATTTTATAAATTTAGTAATACTCTACTTTTATATAATGAATATATAGAAAAACAAGTAAAAAATATAATAGAAGATGTATATAAAAATAATTTATTAGATTTAGATAAATTTAATGATTTAGAATATGTACTAAAATTAAAAATAATTTATTTTATATTAGAAAATATTTATCAAGATGATTTAAATCTTATAACTGATAATCATGTAAATAATATTTTAGAATTAACTAATTCTAATAAAGCTAATTTAAAAATATATTTACCAAATAATTTAATAGTAAATAAAAAGTATAATAATATTGAATTTAAATTAGAAGAAGAAAATATAGATGATTATGATATTGAATTAATAGAAAGTGTAATATTACCTAATAATTATGAAATTAAAATGATAGATAGTATTAATTCAGATAGTAATTACGTATGTAGATTAAGTAAAGAAGAAGTTTTATTTCCAATAAGAATTAGAAACAGAAGAGATGGAGATAAAATGATTATTAAAGGATTAAATGGTAGTAAAAAAATAAAAGATATTTTTATAAATGAAAAAATAGATAAAGATTTAAGAGATAATTGGCCTATAGTAGTAGATTCTAACGATAATATAGTATGGTTACCAGGTTTAAAAAAATCTAAATTTGATAAAACAAAAGAAGAAAAATATGATATAATACTTAAGTATCAGAAAAAGGAGGATATACATGAATAAAAAAACAGTAAAAAAAGGACTTACTCCATATTTAGGAATAATATTAATAATGCTTGGAGTACTTTATTTTATAAATGCTACGAATAGAAAAACAAATTATATTACATATGATGAATTTGTAAATCAAATGAATAAAGGCAATGTATCAGAAGTTAAAATAACACCAAGAAATAATGCTGGGGTATATGAAATAAGTGGTAAGTTAAAAACATATGAAGAATCAGAAAGTTTCTTCTTTAGAGCTCCACTTGCAGAAGAAGTAATGTCGCAAATATTAATTGGAGAAGAAGCATATGATTTTAAAATTAATACAGCAACAGATCCAGCTTCAAGTACATTACTTGCTATTATTGTAAATATTGTACCTATTGTTATTTTAGTTGGTTTTGCATTCTTCTTTATTTCAAAACAAATGAGTTCAGCAAATAAATCAATGGATTTTGGAAAAAGTAGAGCTCGTTTAAATGAAGATAAAAAGAAAGTAACATTTAATGAAGTAGCAGGTCTTAAAGAAGAAAAAGAAGAAGTTCAAGAATTAATCGATTTCTTAAAAGACCCTAAAAAATTCCAAAAATTAGGCGCTAGAATACCTAAAGGAGTATTATTAGTTGGTCCTCCAGGAACAGGTAAAACATTACTTGCTAGAGCTGTAGCTGGAGAAGCAAATGTTCCATTCTATTTTATAAGTGGTTCAGATTTTGTTGAACTATTTGTAGGTGTTGGAGCTAGTCGTGTTAGAGATATGTTTAAACAAGCAAAACACAATGCACCATGTTTAATCTTTATAGATGAAATAGATGCAGTTGGTCGTCAAAGAGGATCTGGTATTGGTGGAGGACATGATGAAAGAGAACAAACTTTAAACCAATTACTAACAGAAATGGATGGGTTTGGTGAAAATGAAGGTATTATTATAATAGCTGCAACTAACCGTCCAGATGTACTTGATCCTGCATTACTTAGACCAGGAAGATTTGATAGACAAGTACAAGTTAACTTACCAGATAAAAAAGGTAGAGAAGAAATACTTGCAGTACATGCAAGAAATAAAATATTTAGTAAAGGTGTAAATTTATCACATATTGCTAGTCGTACAGTAGGATTTAGTGGTGCAGATTTAGAAAACTTACTTAATGAAGCAGCTTTACTTGCAGTAAGACAAAATAAAAAAGCAATTAGTATGGCTGAAATAGATGAAGCACATGATAGAGTATTAATGGGACCTGCTAAAAAATCTAAAAAATATACAGAACAAGAAAAGAAACTTGTTGCATATCATGAAGCAGGACATGCAGTACTTGGTATTAAATTAGATGGTGCTAATGATGTTCAAAAAATAACAATTATTCCAAGAGGATATGCTGGTGGATATACAATGATGCTTCCAAAAGAAGAAAAATTCACGGCTACTAAAAAAGAATTAACAGAAAGAATAATAGGGTTAATGGGTGGACGTGTAGCTGAAGAATTAGTATTCAATGAAATAACTACAGGAGCTCATAATGATTTTGAACAAGCTACTAAAATAGCACGTGCTATGGTTACTGAATATGGTATGAGTAAATTAGGACCTATGCAATTAGAACAACAAGAAGGTAGTGTATTCTTAGGAAGAGATTATAATAAAAGTCGTAATTTCTCAGGTCAAGTTGCATTTGAAATAGACCAAGAAATGAGAAAAATATTAGATGAATGTTATAAAGAAGCAGTTAAAATAATAAAAAAAGAAAGAAAATTATTAGATTTAATTGCCAATACATTACTTGAATGTGAAACAATTACTAAAGAACAAATTGATTATCTTGTAGAACATGGATGTTTACCTGATGAAGATAATGAAATAGATGAAAGTAATTTTAAAGAAGTAACTTTAGAAGACTTAACTTTAACAGAATTAAAAGATATAGCTAAAGAAAAAGGAATCAAAGGTTATTCAAAAATGACAAGAGGAGAATTAGAAGAAATCTTAAAGGATTTAATCTAATTCTTTTTTTATGTTTAATATTTTCATACAAACTATTTAAAATATTAAAAAAATATGATAAAATGTTAAATAGATATTTTTAGTAGAAAATGGTGATAGTATGGGAAAAATTATTGCTTTAGTTAATCAAAAAGGTGGAGTTGGAAAAACAACATCAAGTATCAATTTAGCAGCATCATTGGGTGTATTAAAAAAGAAAGTTTTATTGGTAGATTTAGACCCACAAGGAAATTCAACAACAGGTGTAGGTATTAGTAAAACAGATTATCAAAAAAGTATTTATGAATTATTAAAAGATGATGCAAGTTTAAAAGAAGTAATAATTAAAACTAAATTTAAAAATTTATATTTAATTCCAGCAACTATAAATCTAGCAGGTGTAGATTTTGAATTAATGGAAATGAGTAAAATGGATCCTAATTTTTCAAAGGGAAATCAATTAAAAAAATACTTAGATCAAGCTAGAGAAGTATTTGATTATGTTATAATTGATTGTCCACCATCATTAGGAATTCTTACTACAAATGCATTAACAGCTGCAGATTCAGTAATAATACCAGTACAATGTGAATTCTTTGCACTTGAAGGAATTATGCAATTATTAAATACAATAAGATTAGCACAAAAAAATTTAAATCCAAATTTAAGTATTGAAGGAGTATTACTTACAATGTTAGATGCTAGAACAAATTTAGGATTAGAAGTAGTAGAAGATATTAAAAGTTATTTTACAGATAAAGTATATGATACTATTATTCCAAGACTGGTTAAATTATCAGAATCACCAAGTCATGGGAAACCAATATTAGCATATGATCCAACTAGTCGTGGTACAGAAGCTTATTTAAATTTAGCTAAGGAAGTGATTGAAAGAAATGGAAACTAAAAAAAGGGCGTTAGGTAGAGGATTAGAACAATTATTTAATGGAGAAAATCTTGATTTAGAACAAATAGAAAAAACTATATATGAAGAATCTTCAAATGAGGAAATAGTGGAAATTAATTTATCTGAATTAAGACCAAATCCATATCAACCAAGAAAAATATTTGATGATGAATCATTAAAAGATTTAGCATCTTCAATTAAAGAACATGGTGTATTTCAACCGATAATCGCTAAAAAAAGTATTAAAGGTTACGAAATAATAGCAGGAGAAAGAAGAGTTAGAGCTTCGCGTTTAGCAGGATTAGAAAAAATACCTGCAATTATTAGAGATTTCAGTGATTCTCAAATGATGGAAATAGCATTGCTTGAAAACTTACAAAGAGAAAATTTAAATGTAATAGAAGAAGCAGTTGCTTATACTGCAATGTTAGAAAAATTAGGTTTAACTCAAGAGGAATTATCTAAAAGAGTAGGAAAAAGTAGAAGTCATATTACAAATATATTAGGACTTTTAAAATTACCAAAAGAAGTTCAAAAAATGGTAATTCAAAATTTAATAACTATGGGACATGCTAGAATGTTAAGTAAATTAGAAGATAATGATAAAATAGTTGAATTAGCAAATCGTATAGTTACAGAATCATTAACTGTTCGTGATATAGAACAAGTAGGAAGTAATGAAAAAAAGAAAAAACCAATAACTAAAAAAGAAAATAGTAATGAATATAAGTATGTAGAAGAAATGTTAAGAGAAAAATTAGATACTAAAGTAAAAGTAAAAGATTTAAAAATAGAAATAACATTTACTAATACAGCAGATTTAAATAGAATACTAGAAGTTTTAAATATAAAGGAGTAGTTTAAATGGATTTAATATATAGACTCTTGTTAATTGAAGAAGTGGTTTATCCAATAATTATAATTTTAATTGGTTTTTTAGTATATTTTATTGTTAGTAGAGCTATAAAAGGTATTTTTAAATCAAAAATTAGTAAGGTAGAACAAAGACATTCAAAAAGTTTATGTAATTTAATTAATAAAATATTGAAATATTTAATAATAATCTTTTGTATTTTAGCAATCTTAGAAGTATTTGGAATATCAACAGGTGGAATAATTACTTCGCTAGGAGCTGTTGGAGTAGTAGTAGGGTTGGCATTTCAAGATACTTTAAAAGATATCCTTGCAGGTTTTTCAATTATATTTGAAAATAAATATGCAGTAGGAGATATTATTACTGTAGGTACATTTAAAGGAAAAGTTATTCATTTAGGTCTTAAAAGTACCAAAATTCAAGCTATAAATGGTGAAATTAAAATAGTTGCTAATAGTAGTATAACAGAGGTTATCAATCACAATTTAGCTGATTCATGTGAATTTGTAGATGTACCTGTTTCATATGATACATCTATAGAAAAAGTAGAAAAAATAATTACAAAAGTAATAGAAAAATTACAAAAAGAAAATGACTCTTTATTAGAAGCACAATTATTAGGTTTAGAAACTTTAGATTCATCATCAGTTAACTTTAGAGTTATGTTAAAAACTACTACAATGCAACAATATATTGTAAAAAGAGAATTTTTAAAATTAATAAAATTAGAATTTGATAAGGAAAAAATAGAAATACCTTATCAACAAGTGGTGGTACACAATGCAAGAGTATAAATTAGGAAGCATAGTTATAATGAAAAAACCACATCCATGTGGAACTAATGAATGGGAAATAATTAGAATAGGTGCAGATATAAAAATAAAATGCATTAATTGTGGAAGAAGTATCATGATGCCTAGAATAGAATTTAACAAAAAATTAAAAAAAGTTGTTAATTATTAGGAGGATTTATGAAAAAGAAAAAAAAGAAAAAACAGATTAAAGGACCAGTTTCGACAATACTATTTTTAACATCTTTAATTTGTTTAGCAAGTTTGGTGTTGTCTTTAATTGGTTTTCAAGGAAATAAAACATACATTGGAAATGATTCGTTAGAAACATCACTTGTAGTAGTTAAAAATATAATAAGTTTAGAAGGAATTAAATTTATTATAGGAAATGTTGTAACAAATTTTATGAATTTTGAACCATTATCTGTAATGATTATTTCATTAGTAGGTATAAGTATAGTTGAAAAAAGTGGTTTATTAAGTGCAATTTTCAATAAAATTAAAAATATAAAATTTGAAGTTGTAATATTTCTAACATTATTTTTAGGAATTATATCTTCTGTTATAGGAGAATATAGTTATATGTTTTTAATTCCATTCATAGCTTTAATGTATAAATATTTAAATAGAAGTCCAGTACTTGGAATATTAACAGTATTTATTGGTATTACATTAGGTTATGGAGCAGGATTAATATTTAATTATTCAGATTATGAATTAGGTATTTTAACTCAAGCAGCAGCAAATTTAAATGTAGATCCAAATTATAAATATGATCTTTTATCAAATATTTATATTATGGTATTTTTAACATTTTTATTAACATTTATAGCTTCTATGGTTATAAATAGATTTTTAGTAATAAAATTTCCTAAAAAACAAGTTATAGAAGAAGAAGAATTAAATGTATCGCAAAAAGGTATGGTAGCAGCAACTTTAGCAACTATATTATGTATTTTAATAGTTGCATATATGGTTATGGACATTAAATTACCAGGAGCAGGAATCTTACTTGATACTAAGAGTGATAATTATATAGCAAAATTGTTTGGTGAAAATTCTCCTTTTAGAGAAGGTATAGTAGTAATAATTACATCTATAATGATGGTAGCAGGATTTATATATGGTAAAATATCAAAAAATATTAAAAATAGTCACGAATATAGTTTAGCATTATCTAAAAATTTTGAAAATTTAGGATTAATGTTTGTTCTTATGTTTTTTACATCAATAATGGTTTCAATTCTTGATTGGACAAATATAGGAGTAGTTATAAGTGCTAATTTAGTAGATTTTATAAGTTCGATATCATTATCTGGATTACCACTTATTATAATATTTATGTTTATTGTAATTATAATGAGTATATTAATACCAGATACTTTAACTAAATGGCAATTATTATCTCCGACAGTTGTGCCATTATTCATGAGAGCAAATATAACACCAGATTTTACACAATTTATATTCAAAATAGCAGATGGAATTGGTAAATCAATGACACCATTCTTTGTATATTTTATAATTATGTTAGCATTCTTAGAAAAATATAAAAAGGATGAAAATATGAAAATAAGTTTATTTGGAACTTTAAAAATGATAAGTCCAGTAGTTATAATACTTGGTCTATTCTTAATATTATTTGTAGCTTTATGGTATATAATTGGAATACCTGTAGGTGTAGGAGTAGGAAGTACAATTTAACTTTGATTTTTCAAAGTTTTTTTGTTTACTAAATAATGTGTTAATGATATAATTATGTGGAAATTGAGGTGGTACTATAAAAACGATTTATTTAATAAGACATTCAAAGTTCATGAATTCTGAAAAGGAAATGAATAATGAATTTAATATTGATGATTTTCAATTAAGAAATGAAAAACAACCTTTATCTATAGATGGAGAATTGTTAGCTCAAAAGAAATTAAATATAGATGAATTTAATGATTTGGACAAAGTCTATTCATCTAATTATGTAAGAGCTATATCAACTGCAAAATATTTATTAAAAGGTAATACAAAATTAATAATAGATAGTAATTTAGGAGAAAGAAAATTTGGTATAGAAGAAGAAAAGAGAGATTTAAATTTTGCTTTTAACCAGGTGCTAGATGAAAATTTAAAATATCCAAATGGAGAATCAAGAAAAGAAGTAACAGAAAGAATATATTCTTCCTTGATTAATATTTTGAATCAAGATGATAATAAAATTGCTATTGTATTTCATGCAAATGCTATGTTTTTCTTACTTATGAAATTATGTGAACTTGAATTAACAAATAATGGGCCAAGATTTAAATTTAATAATGATATTTTCTTTTCAAAAAAAATAGATTTTTGTGAAATTTTTAAATTAGAATTTAATGATAATCATGAATTAATTAGTATAAAAAATTTATAGAAAAAAGATGAATTTAAAAATTTATAATTCGTCTTTTTGTTTACATAATTAATAATTAATGATAAAATAAAAAAGATTTAAATGGAGATGATTATATGAGTTTAACAGCAGGAATAGTAGGTTTACCAAATGTCGGTAAGTCAACACTTTTTAATGCAATTACAAAAAAGAATATTTTAGCGGCTAACTATCCTTTTGCTACTATAGAACCAAATGTAGGTGTAGTAACAGTACCAGATGATAGATTAGATTTTTTAAATGAATTATATCAACCTAAAAGTTTAGTTCCAACAACATTTGAATTTACAGATATAGCTGGACTTGTTAAAGGAGCAAGTTTAGGTGAAGGATTAGGTAATCAATTTTTATCACATATAAGAGAAGTAGATGCTATTGTAGAAGTTGTAAGATGTTTTAATGATACAAATATAATTCATGTTGAAGGTGATGTAGATCCTATTAGAGATGTTGAAATTATAAATGTAGAATTAATGCTTGCAGATTTAGAAGTAGTAGAAAATAGAATCGGTCGTATTGGTAAAAAAGCAGCTATGACACGTGATAAAGATATACAAAATGAAGTAAATATTCTTACTAAAGCTAAAGAAGCATTAGAACAGAATAAACCTTTAAGAAGTATAGAATTTACGGAAGAAGAAAGAGAATTATTAAAACATTTTAATTTTTTAACTATTAAACCTATTATATATATGGCAAATGTAAGTGAAGAAGATTTAATAGAAGAAGGAAACGAATATGTAGAAAAATTAAAAGAATATGCTTCTAAAGAAAATTCAAAAGTAATTATTGTGAGTGCTAAAATAGAATCAGAGTTAGGTGAATTATCACAAGAAGAAAAAACAGAATTCTTAAATGATTTAGGTATTAAAGAAAGTGGTTTAGATACATTAATAAAAGAAACTTATGATCTTTTAGGTTTAGCAACTTACTTTACTGCAGGTACAGATGAATGTCGTGCTTGGACATTTAAAAAAGGTATGAAAGCACCAGCTTGTGCGGGAATTATTCATACAGATTTTGAAAGAGGATTTATAAAAGCAGAAGTAATGAGTTATACAGATTTAAAAGAACAAGGTACAGAATTAAAAGTAAAAGAAGCTGGAAAACTTCGTTTAGAAGGAAAGGAATATTTAATGCAAGATGGAGATATCTGTCTATTTAGATTTAATGTGTAAAGTGATAGTATATATCACTTTTATTTATTGAAAAAAAGGCTTAAATATGTTAAATTTGTTATATATACTATACTATGATAGGGGGATTTTGTTATGTCAGAAGTTAAGTTATTACCTCATAATGAGAAAGCATATAATAAATTGATCAATTGTTTAGAAGATAATCAATTGGTTTCTATTAATCATGCTACAGGTACAGGTAAATCTTTTATAATTTTGAAATATATTTCAGAAAATCCAGATAAAAAGATATTATATTTAGCTCCTACATATCCAATATTAGATCAATTGCTACATGAACATACAAAAGAATTAGGAATGGAAACTATAAAAAATGTAGATACCATGATATATAGAACTTTATTATCTATGGATATGGAGTCGCTAGCAAGCAAATATGATGTTATAGTTTTAGATGAATATCATAGATGTGGTGCTAAAAAATGGGGTAAAAAAATAAATGAATTGTTACATTCAGTCAAAACTAATTTTTTAAATACAAAAGTAATAGGAACAACTGCAACAGAAATAAGATATTTAGATAATGAAAAAAATATGAATAAAATTTTATTTGATGGTGTTGAAGCATCTCGACTTGAATTGTCAGATGCTATATTACAAGGTATTCTACCAGCTCCAGTATATATAACTATAAATTATAATTTGTTGGAACAATTATATGCTTTAGAAAAACGAATAACTAGAATTATTGTAAATGAAGAAAAAAAGAGACAAATGTTATCGGAAATATTTTCCTTAAAACATGCATTAGAAGACTTATTTAAAATAGGAAATTTAGAACAATATTTAAAACCTCCTGGAAAATATCTTGTTTTTTCTTCAAATATTAGTTCAATCAAAGATGATAAACGAAGAATAAATAAACTATTTGAAGGAAATGAAGTGTTAAATTATCAAATTCATTCATATCAAAGTCATGAACAAAACAAAGAAGAATTAAAAAAATTTAGAGAAAATGATAAATCAAAAAGTTCTGTTTTGTATAGTGTAGATATATTAAATGAAGGAGTTCATGTAAAAGATATTGATTCTATTTTTATGCTTCGACCAACAACTTCACCAATAATTTATTTTCAACAATTAGGTAGGCTTTTATCTTATTCAAGTAGAAAAGACGAAGTTGTAGTTTTTGATTTAGTAAATAATATAAAAAACTATCCTGTAATATATGAGCTTTATGAAAGTTTAATAAAAAAAGCAAAAATATTAATAGAAAAAGATCCTTCAAATAAAGAAAGATATGAAAATATAATAAAAAGATTTAAAATCGTAGATAAAAGTACTCATTTATATGCCAAAATAGATGAATTACAAAAAAAATATTCAATTAGTAATTTAAACAAAATTAATCTTTTGGATGCAGTTGAAATATTAGAACAAAATAATATTAATGACATTATAAAAATGCAAGCTAATATGACATTGTTTAAATATCAGCGCTATATAACTGTAGAATTGTTTAAAAGAATTTCTCAATTACAAAATATAGAAAAACCTAAATTATTTAGTTTAACGTTAGAACAATTTGAGGAATATTTAGATGGTGCATCATGTATAAAAGAAAAAAATAGAAGACAAATAGATAAAATATATAATGAATGTATGCAATTTATTAAAGAGAATAATATGTTGCCTTCTATAATGTCTGATGATACAGAAGAAGTTGCACTTGCTAATAAAATATTTCAAAAAATTGAACTTTTCACTTCAAATCAAAAACAAGATATAATTAGTAATGTAAGTGATGATTTAAGTTTATTTGAAAAAATAAGTTACGGATATATAGAAGAAGAAATAGATTATAATTTATTAGCTTCAGAATTAAAATTCATTTTTGATAATCCTATTTATATTAATTCAAATATATCTGAGTTGATAAGAAAAAGATTAACTGGTTATAAAAAAAATGCTTCTAATGAAAAAGAAATGTTTATAAAATCGTATGATGAAATATATACAAATTTGACAAGTGATCTTTTAGATAAGATATATTATCAAAATAAAACAATAGAAGTGCCTGAAGCTATAAAAGAAGAATTAGATAATTTGTCTTTTAATGAAACAATGACTGATAAAAAAATAGATCAGATATATTTTCAAGATTATTTTAATCAAGTTACTAATAATTGTTTGATTGAATTAAAAACTAGGAGTATAGATGAAATATTAGATGAATTATATCAAGAATTAAAAAATTTTATACAATTACATAAAAGAGAGCCGAGCTATCATAGTACAAAAAAGAATATAAAAAAAGAAGAATATAATAAAATTTTATATGAAAACGAATTGCTTTGTAAAAAAATTTTATTTAAAAATGATTTAGATAAAAAAGGGTATTTGCGAAGATTAGATGATATATATTTAAATGCTATTACAAATTATAATGATAATGTTTATTTTGAAGAATTGAATTTATTTATTGATTTTATGAATGAACATAATGGAGAAATGCCATCATCACAAAATCCTGATATCATTGAACAAAGATTAGCTAATAAATTAAAAAATAATATGAAAAACTATTCAGAAATTGTAAAAAATATGTTATCTGATGAAATAGTAAAAAATATTGAAAGAAGAAATCAAATATTTAAGGAATATATTAATTTTGTTAGAGTAAATAGAAGAAAACCAATTATTTTAGATAATGAATATGAAATAGAGTTGGTGTATAGTTTTAATAGATGGTATCCTTATTTTGAAAAAGAACAGTTAGCACAAATAAAAAAAGTAATAGATAGTATTAGTAAAAATGAACAATTTGAAAGAGTATACGCAGCATTAAAAGAAAGTAAGAGAGGAAGAAAATAGAAGATGGAACTAAAATTAGAAGAATATATTTTAAATAATGTTATAAATAAAATTAAAAAAACAGATTCGACAGGGAAAACATATTTGTTAGAATCTGATTTAAAGAAATTAAAATTAACACCATCAGAAACAATTTTTTTGAATTTAGTGTTAAATAAGCATAAAATTTCTATATATGAAACAACTAAGGATGAAAGATCTGACTTAGTAAGAAATTTTGAATATGGTAAAATGGAAACTTTACAAACGAAAAGTACAGATAAACCTACAATGAGTGAATTAGAATATGAAAACGAACAATTAGTTTTTGCTGATTTTACAGAATTAGAAGAATATTTAATAGATGAATTTATACCAGAAAATGTTCATATGGTAACAGTTCGTTCAAAAAATAAAGAACCATATCCATCTATTCAATTAAATAAATTAGTTAAATTAAAATTAAATGAAGAAGAAATGAAGCATGCTTTAGAAGTTTTAAAAGAACAAGAAATTATTGTACGTGGAATGTCTCAAGATATGGAAGAATTTGAAAATTACGATTATGTTAGTACATATCATTATACAATGCTTCCAGAAACATTGCCATGGGATCAACAATATAATTTGTTTTTGGCATATCAAAAGACAAAAGATCCAATTATAAAAGAAAAGTTAATTTTATCAAATTTAAGATTGGTGCCATATGTTGCTTACAGAATGCATAAAATAACAGGATATCCTAAAGATGAATTAGAATCAGTAGGATATGCAGCATTAATACCTACAGTAGAAAAATTTAATGTTTTAACGGGTTTTAAATTTTCAAGTTATGCATTTAAATGTTTGAAAGGGCATATGCTAAATGAAATAAATCAAAATCAAAGGTTTAATATTCCAATAGCAGTAAGAGATAATATTAGAAGAGCAATTAGAGTTGTTGAACAAGATTATGGAACAAAATTTTCTGTTAAAGAAGCAGATATGTTTGAAGATGTAATAGAATTGTTAGAAAAATTAGGTGTAATACGATCAGAATCTGCTAAATATCAATATATACGATTGATTAATGCTATGGAAGAAAAAGTGGAAATGGATGATATTGAAATAGTATCATCAGAAAATCTTGAAGAAAATGCAATGTATGAATTATTAAGACAAGATGTTAAAAATGTAGTAAATACATTAACTACGAAGGAACAAACTGTAATTAATTTAAGATTTGGACTTGAAGATGGAAAAACTAGAACTTTGGAAGAAATAGGAAAAATGCTTAAAGTATCAAGAGAAAGAATTAGACAAATAGAAGCAAAAGCTTTAAGAAAATTAAGACATCCTGCTCGTTCAAGTCAAATAAAAGGTTATTGTTATTTAGATTTATCAAATGGAAATGAAGGTTCTGTTATAGAAATAAAAAAAGATATAGTAGATGTGGATAAAGATTATAATGGAAGAACAATATAAATTCTAGTGAAATCTAGAATTTTTTCTTGCTTTCTTTTTAAATTGTGTTATACTAACAAAACAAAGGAGTGTTAGCATGAAAAAAGCAATTATAGATGTAGATGATGTTTTAGCTCTTGATGCATTTTTAAATGCATTGAATGATTTTAATAAATCAAATTTTAAATATGAAGATGTAAAAGGTTATTATGTAGAAAGTTTAATCCCAGAAGAAAAAATAGCATCATTTAGAAAATTTATGCGAGAAATTGATATATATAAATATGCTAGAGTAGCACCATATTCAAAAGAAGTTTTGATGCAAATGATGTTAGAAGGATATGATATATATCCAACAAGTAAATATTATTCAGATATTGACAAAATAATAATTCCAGAATTACTTCCATATAAATGTGAATTTTTACAAAGAAATTATCCATTTATACCGACAAAAAATTATATATTTATAAATGATAAATTGATGATGGATGCAGATTTAAGAATAGATGATAGTATAAGTAACCTTGGTGGTGATGGAATTAATTTATTATTTTCAGCATATCATAATAAGAATATAGAAAATGAAGAATTAGAAAACAAACAAATATTAAGAGTAAGTGATTGGAATGATATAGGTAATAAAGTTCTTAAAAAAAGTATTTACAAAAATTAAAGTTTTTGTTATAATCTAAAGCGAGTAAGAAATTTACTCCTTGCAAGAAATTGCCAAAAGACCATAAGGAGGTGGAAAAATGAGAAACTATGAAATTATGTTTATCGTTAGACCAACATTAAGTGAAGATGAAGTTAAAAAAGTAGTTGATAGCTTCAAAAAAGTAATCACTGATAATGGTTCTAAAGTAACAGAAGTTAAAGAAATAGGTCAAAGAGAATTAGCTTATGAAATTAAAAAATTCAAAAGTGGATACTATTTCGTATTTGAAGTAGAAGCTAATGATGACAAAGCTATTAAAGAATTTGATCGTTTAGGTTTAATTAGTAGTGATATGATTCGTCATTTAATTACTAAAATCGAAAAATAAAAGCGAGGTAATAAAATGAATCGAGTAATGTTAGTAGGAAGATTAACAGCTAAACCAGAATTAAGATATACTGGTTCAAATGTTCCATATTCAAGATTTACAGTTGCTGTAAATAGAACTTTCAGTAATAATAATGGTGAAAGAGAAACAGATTTTATCAACTGTGTAATATGGAGAAAACAAGCAGAAAATGTATGTAATTATTTAGACAAAGGTAGTCTAGTTTCAGTAGAAGGAAGAATTCAAACTGGTAGTTATGATGATAAAGACGGAAATAAAAGATATACAACTGATGTTGTAGCTGATAGTGTTCAATTCTTAGAATCAAGATCACAAGCTCAAAACCGTTCAAACGATGTAACTCCATATGATTATCAAGGAGATGTACCGACAAATGATGTAAGTGTTGATGAAGATCCATTTGCAGATTTTGGAGATAGCGTTTCAATAGATGAAAACTTCCTAGATTAATAAAGGAGGATATAATAATGGCAGAATTTTATAGAAAAAAGAAAAAAATATGTCAAATGTGTGCTGGTAAATCAGTAGATTATAAAGATGCTGATATCGTTAAAAAATATGTAAGTGCTGATAAAGGTAAAATCTTACCAAGAAGAGTAACAGGTGCTTGCGCAGAACACCAAAGACATATAGCTAATGAAGTAAAAAAAGCTCGTTTTATGGGACTTTTACCATTCGTAAAGTAAATTTTTAATTTACTTTTTTTTATAAGTAGTAGGTGTGGTAGATGGATTATATAATAAAAGAAAAAAAAGATGGAACAACAGTGACAGTAAGAATGTTGCAATTGAAATTATTAACTATGATGAAGGAAATTGATAGAGTATGTAAAAAAAATGATATTAAATATTTTTTAGCAGGGGGGTCCTGTTTGGGAGCAGTAAGACATAAAGGATTTATTCCATGGGATGATGATATGGATATTGCTATGTCTAGAAGTGAATATAAAAAATTTATAAATGCTTTAGAAAAAGATTTAGGAGATGATTATGTTTTTCATTGTTATGAGAAAAACAAAAGATTTCCTGTAACTTGGCCTGCAATGAAAATTCGTATGAAAAATACATATATAAAGGAAATTAATATATTGCTTCCAAATACTTGCAAAGATTGTGATGGAATATTTATAGATGTTTTTATTTATGATTATATGTCTAATAATAAAATATTAGATTTTCCACTTAGGTTTGCAAACACTATATTAATGCCTATAATTGTCTTTTTTGAAAATATGGGTATCAATTTTATTCCACTAAAAGAAATATATCGTTTTAATGCAAGAATATATGGTAAATTGTGTAGAAAATCAGATTATTTTGGAGATGAATTGACTTGGACATTTCGTTTAAAAAATCCTTTTAAATATAAATATTCAGATATTTATCCAATTAAATATATAGAATTTGAAGATACTAAATTTCCGGTACCAGGAAATTATCATGAATATTTAAGGAAAAATTATGGAGAAACATACATGACTCCTCCAAAAGAAGGAAAAAGATTTGCAAAACATACTTTAGATATTAATTTAGAATCTTCAGAGGCAGAAATTATAGTTAAAGATGATAAAAAAATTTTACGAATTGCTGTTTTAGGATTACTACTTAATATAATTGCTATTTTTTTAAGAAATATAGTTAGTTTATTTATTTGTCCAATTGGTATAGCTTTATTATTAATTGGAATAGTTTTATATAAAAAGAATAAGTATTAATATGTCAAGTAAGCTTTTGTTTACTTGCTTTTTTTTATGTATTAAGATATTATATATTTAATGAGGCGAGAAATAAAATGAAAAAGAAAGATTGTATTATAAGTAATGATGAATATATATTAAAAACATTTGATGATGGTTCTAAAATAACAGTAAGAGAATTACAACTTAGAATATTAGAAATAATGGATGAAATTCATCGTGTATGTGAAAAAAATAAAATAGAATATTGTTTAATAGCGGGATCAGCTTTAGGAATATGCAATTACAAAGGATTTATTCCATGGGATGATGATATGGATATTTGTATAAAAAAAGAAGATTGGAATAGATTTGTAGAAGCAATGTCGAATGATTTATCTGATAAATTTTATTTTCATTGTTATGAAAATGATAAACGATATAATATTTTAATTCCATCTATGAAAGTAAGAATGAAAGATACTTATATTCAAGAGGTAAATTATTTACTTGAAAATAGATGTGATGGAGATGGAATATTTATAGATGTTGTAATATATGATAATGTTGCAGATAATAAAGTAATTGATGAATTATATAGAACACCAATAAGATTGTTAATGCCTTTATTAGTATTTTTAGATAATTTAGGTTTTGAAGCTAAATGGTTGAAAAATATAATTTTAAGAAAAGCAGAAAAATATGGAAAAAAATATAAAGATAGTAAATATACATCTCAAACTATAGCTATACCATGGGAAAAGTTTATGAAAGAACCAATTTTCTTAAAAGAAGATGTATACCCATTTAAACTTTATGAGTTTGAAGGTAGAAAGTACTATTCTTATAACAACATTGAAAAAGTAATGAAAGAATGGTATGGACCCAATTGTTTAAAAAAATGGAATGGTAAAGAATGGGAAGAAACATTACCTGTTGAAAAAAGAAAACCAAAACATATAGCTAATATAAATTTAAAAAGTGATATACCTGATGTTATAACTAAAAATAAAGGTTCAAGATTAATTAAAGGAATAACAATAGCTCTTTTTGTATTTTTGTTAGCACTTCTATTATTTAATGATTTTAGTTTAAAACTTTTAGGAATAGGAATTATGTTTATAGGATTTTCTGTAATATTATTCATTGATAGATAAATAAAGCTTAAAGCTTTATTTTTTTTGTAAAAAAACATAAAAAAGGCTTGATTTTCATATGATTTTACTGTATAATTTTGAATGTGTGACAAGCGGAGATGTGTGAGGTTGTCGATACGCCAGGTTAAGTTGTAAATAAATTTAAATTCAGTATCGGGTTTTTACACGGAGCTAGTCTATACAGAGATATAGGCGAAAGGAGGATACAATATGTCTAAAACAAAAGTAAACATCAAATTAAAAGCATTTGAACACAAAAATTTAGATAATGCTTGTATGAAAATTGTTGAAACTGTTAAAAGAACAGGTGGAGAAATAAGTGGACCAATTCCACTACCAACTGAAGTTGAAAAAATAACAATCTTAAGAGCTGTTCATAAATATAAAGATTCACGTGAACAATTCGAAAAGAGAACACACAAAAGACTTATTGTTATCAATAACCCAAGTAAAGAAACAATAGATGCGTTACAACATCTAGAAATTCCAAGTGGTGTTGATATTCAAATAAAGTTATAATTTAAGGAGGAAATGAAATGAAAGGAATCTTAGGTCGTAAATTAGGAATGACTCAAGTATTTACAAAATCAGGTAAATTGATTCCAGTAACTGTTATTGAAGTAGAACCAAATGTTGTTACTCAAATTAAAACTAAAGAAAATGATGGTTATGAAGCAATTCAATTAGGTTTTGATACAAAGAGAGAAAAGTTAGCGACAAAAGCTTCTGTTGGAATTACCAACAAAGCAAACACTACACCTAAGCGCTTCTTTAAAGAAATTAGAGGTGTAGATGTAAACGAATATTCATTAGGACAAGAAATCAAAGCTGATATTTTTGTACCAGGTGAAGTTGTAGACGTTACAGGAACTACAAAAGGAAAAGGTTTCCAAGGGGTTATTAAAAGACATAACCAAAGTAGAGGACCTATGGGACATGGATCTCATTATCATAGAGGACCAGGTTCAATGGGAACTATGAGACCAATGCGTGTATTTAAAGGTAAAAAATTACCAGGTCATATGGGTGGACTTACAGTTACAGTTCAAAATCTTGAAGTTGTATCTGTAGATGTTGAAAATAATATTATTTTAGTTAAAGGAAATGTTCCAGGAGCTAAAAAATCATTAGTTGTTATTAAAACAGCTGTTAAAAATCAAAACAAAGTTAATGAAATAGAAGAATTAAATACTTACGTTACTGAACCTGTTGTAGAAGAAACTCCTGTAGTAGAAGAAGTTACTACAGAAGAAGTTGTAGAAACAGTAGAAGAAGTTACTGCAGAAGAAACTGTAGAAACTACAGAAGAAAACTAGGAGGTTATATAGATGAGTAAAATATCTGTATTAAATATAAAAGGTGAAAAAGTAAGTGATTTACAATTAAATGCTGAAGTTTGGGGAATTGTTCCAAATGATGCAGTTTTATATGATGCTATTACATTAGCTAGAAACTCAATGAGACAAGGTACACATGACACAAAAACACGTGCAGAAGTTAGTGGTGGAGGAAGAAAACCATGGAGACAAAAAGGTACAGGACGTGCTAGACAAGGTAGTACTCGTGCACCACATTGGAGACATGGTGGAATCGTATTCGGACCACATCCAAGAAGTTATGACAAAAAGATGAACAGAAAAGAAAGAAGACTTGCTTTAAAATCTGCTTTATCTTATAAATGTATTGATAAAGAATTAATCGTTGTTGACAACTTTAATTTAGAATCAAATAAAACAAAAGATGCTATTAAAGTTTTAGAAAACTTAAAAGCAACAAAAAATATCTTAATCGTAGTAGATGAATTAACTGAAAATGTAATTTTAGCTACTCGTAACTTAGATAATGTAATCTTATTACAAGCTGATGAAATTAATACATTAGATGTTATCTCAGCTGATAATATGATAATTACAGAAAGCGCAGTTAAATCAATTGAGGAGGTGCTTGTTTAATGAAAAGCAATTACAGAGATGTTATTAAAGCACCAATTATAACAGAAAAAAGTGCAGCATTAGCACAAAATAATGTAATTACATTCAGTGTTGATGTAAATGCAAATAAAACACAAATCAAACAAGCAGTAGAAAAAATATTCGATGTTAAAGTTGAAAGTGTTAATACTGTTAATGTTAAACCTAAGAAAAAAAGAGTTGGACGTTATGTAGGAAAAACTACTCGTGTTAAAAAAGCAATAGTAAAATTAGCAGAAGGAAGTTCTATTGAACTATAATTTAAAGGAGGATATATATGGCTATAAAAACGTATAAACCAATGACTAATGGTCAACGTGGAATGTCAACTTTAGTTAATGAAGAAATTACTAAATCAACTCCAGAGAAATCATTAGTTGTAACTTTAAAGAAAAAAGGTGGACGTAATAATACTGGTAGAATTACAGTAAGACATCATGGTGGAGGAGCTAAAAGAAAATACCGTATCATTGATTTCAAAAGAAATAAAGACGGTGTTGTTGGAACTGTTTCATCAATTGAATACGATCCAAATAGAAGTTCAAATATTGCTTTAATTACATATGCAGATGGTGAAAAAAGATACATAATTGCTCCAAAAGGTTTAAAAGTTGGAAATAAAATTGAAAGTGGAGAAAATGCTGATATCAAAGTTGGTAACTGCTTACCACTTGCAAATATTCCAGAAGGTACTTTAGTACACAATGTTGAAATGACAGCTGGTAAAGGTGGGCAAATGGCTCGTTCAGCTGGATCAAGCGTTCAAATATTAGGACGTGAAGGAAAATATACATTACTTCGTTTAGCTAGTGGTGAAGTTAGAAAAGTGTTAAGTGCTTGCAGAGCTACAGTTGGAGAAGTAGGAAATGCAGATCATGAATTAGTAAACGTTGGTAAAGCTGGTCGTAAAAGACATATGGGTATTAGACCAACAGTTCGTGGTTCTGTTATGAACCCTAATGATCACCCTCATGGTGGTGGTGAAGGTAGAGCACCAATCGGTCGTAAAGGACCAGTTACTCCTTGGGGTAAACCAGCATTAGGATATAAGACACGTAAGAACAAAAAAGATTCTGATAAATTAATTGTTCGTCGTCGTAAAAAATAGTGAAAGGATGATATAATGGCTAGAAGTTTAAAAAAGGGACCTTTTATAGATGGACATCTAATGAAAAAGGTTAAAGCTGTAAACGAATCAGGAAAAAAAGAAGTAATTAAAACTTGGTCTCGCCGTTCAACAATTTATCCTGAATTTATTGGACACACATTTGCTGTTCATAATGGTAAAGAATTCGTTCCTGTTTATGTTACAGAAGATATGGTTGGACATAAATTAGGAGAATTTGTACCAACACGTAAATTTGGTGGACATGGTGACGACAAGAAAAAATAATAATTAATTGCCAGGAAGGAGGACTAAAATGGAAGCAAGAGCGATTGCAAAAACAGTTAGAATTGCACCTCGTAAAGCCCGTTTAGTAATAGATTTAATACGTGGTAAGAGCGTAGTAGAAGCAGATAAAATATTAAGCAATTTAAATAAAGAAGCTGCTAGAATTAGTAAAAAAGTTTTAACTTCAGCAGTAGCAAATGCAGAAAATAACTTAAAATTAGACAAAGCTAATTTATATGTTAAACAAGCATATGTTAATGAAGGTCAAACTATGAAAAGAATGAGATTTGGATCAAGAGGAAGAATCGATCCAATTATGAAAAGAACAAGTCACATAACAATAGTTGTAAGTGATGAAAAATAGTAAAGGAGGATAACTGATGGGTCAAAAAGTAAGTCCAGTCGGATTAAGATTAGGAATCAATAAAACTTGGGAATCAAATTGGTATGCTGATAAAAAAGATTTTGCAAAGTTCTTAGATAACGATGTTAAAATCAGAAAATTTTTATTCGGTAAATTAAAAGACGCAGCAGTTTCAAGCATTCTTATTGAAAGAAATGCTACTAAGACTGAAATTATCATCAATACTGCAAAACCAGGTGTAGTAATTGGACACGGTGGAGATGATATCGAAAAATTAAAAAAAGAATTATCAAAATTAGTTGATGAAAATATTGAAATATCAATTATGGAAATTAAAAATCCAGACATTGATGCAGCATTAGTTGCTGAAAATATAGCTCATCAAATAGAAGGACGTGTTTCATTCAGAGTTGCTCAAAAGAAAGCAATCAGAAATGCAATGAAAGCAGGAGCTAAAGGAATTAAAACTGCAGTTTCTGGACGTCTTGGTGGAGCTGATATGGCAAGAACTGAAGGATATACAGAAGGTAATATTCCACTTCATACTTTAAGAGCTGATGTTGATTATGCTCATAAAGAAGCTGATACAACTTATGGAAAAATCGGTGTAAAAGTATGGATTTATAAAGGAGAAATCCTTGCCTCAAAAAATGAAGGAGGTAATAACAATGGCAGTCATTCCAAAAAGAACTAAATATAGAAGACCACATAGATTACGTTATGATGGTGTAGCCAAAGGAAATACTGAATTACATTTTGGTGAGTATGGTTTAATGGCATGTGAAGGTGCATGGGTAACTCAACAACAAATTGAAGCTGCTCGTGTTGCTATGACTCGTTACATGAAACGTGGAGGAAAAGTATGGATTAACATCTTCCCACACCTTTCATTAACTAAAATTCCATTAGAAACTCGTATGGGGAAAGGTAAAGGTCAACCAGAAAAATGGGTTGCAGTTGTAAAAAAAGGAAAAATAATGTTTGAAGTTGGAGGAGTTAGCGAAGAAGTTGCTCGTGAAGCATTAAGACTTGCTATGCATAAACTTCCAATCAAATGTAAATTTGTTATGAAGGATGGTGAAAAACGTGAAGATTAATGAAATAAGAAAATTATCAGATGAAGAAATCGTAAAAGAAATTGAATCTGCAAAAGAAGAATTATTCAATTTACGTTTTAGCCAAGCAACTGGAAATTTAGAAAAACCTTCAAGAATAAATGAACTTAGAAAATTAGTTGCACGTATGAAAACAGTTTTACGTGAACGTGAACTAGGTGAGGAGGTTAAATAATGCAAAATAAACGTGAATTAGTAGGAAAAGTAGTAAGTGATAAAACAGATAAAACAATTACTGTTTTAGTTGAAACTTATAAAAAAGATCCATTATATGGAAAGCGTGTTAAATCTTCAAAAAAATACGCTGCTCATGATGAAAAAAATGAAGCTAAAATGGGTGATACAGTTCGTATAGTGGAAACTAGACCACTATCTAGAACAAAACATTTTAGATTAGTAGAAGTAGTAGAAAAAGCAATTATTTTATAATTGAAACTGGGAGGAGGATCAATATATGATTCAACAAGAAAGCCGTTTAAAAGTTGCTGACAACTCAGGTGCTCGTGAAGTTAGTGTTATACGTGTACTTGGTGGAAGTAAAAGAAAATTCGGAAATATTGGAGATACAGTTGTAGTAACTGTTAAAAAAGCAATTCCTAACGGTACAGTTGGAAAAGGAAAAGTAGTAAAAGCTGTAATAGTTAGAAGTAAATTTGGTCTAAAAAGAGAAGATGGATCTTATATTAAATTTGATGATAACGCTTGTGTTATTATTAAAGATGATAAGAGCCCAGTTGGAACTCGTGTATTTGGACCAGTAGCACGTGAATTACGTGACAAAGATTATATGAAAATTGTTTCACTTGCAAAAGAAGTATTATAATTTTCGAAGGAGGAAAGTATGAACTTTAAAACTGGAGATAAAGTAGTTGTTATTGCTGGTAAAGATAAAGGTAAAGAAGGTCTTATCAAAAAAATACTTAGAGCTGATAACAAAGTAGTAGTTGAAGGTGTAAATATGATTAAAAAACACATCAAACCTGCTGGTGGAAATGCTGGAAGTATTGAAGAAATGGAAGCACCTATACATGCTTCAAATGTTATGATAATAGATCCTAAAACTAAAAAAGGAACCAGAATAGGACATACTGTTGATAAAAATGGTAAAAAAATAAGAATTTCTAAAAAATCAAACGAAAGTCTTGATTAATTGGAAGGAGGGTAATTATGAACCGCCTAAAAGCAAAATATAATGAAGAAATCATGCCTAGTTTAAGAGAAAAATTTAATTATTCAAATGTAATGGAAATTCCAAAACTTGAAAAAATAGTTGTTAACATGGGTGTTGGTGATGCAACTACAAATTCTAAATTATTAGATGCAGCAGTAGCAGATTTAGAAATAATAACAGGTCAAAAACCAGTTGTTACAAAATCTAAAAAAGCTATCGCAGGATTTAAATTAAGAGAAGGACAAGGAATCGGATGTAAAGTTACTTTACGTGGAGATAACATGTACAACTTCTTAGATAAATTAATTAGTATAACATTACCACGTGTTAGAGATTTTAGAGGAATATCTAATAAAGCTTTCGATGGTAGAGGAAACTATACATTAGGGCTTACAGAACAATTAATTTTCTCAGAAATAGAATATGATAAAGTAGTAAAAGTACGCGGTATGGATATTGTTTTTGTAACAACTGCAAAAACAAACGAAGAAGCATTTGCTTTATTACAAGGTTTCGGTATGCCGTTTAAGAAGTAATTATTATTAGGAGGAAATTATGGCAAGAAAAAGTATGGTCGTAAAGGCTAGTAAACCAAATAAATTCAAAGTACGTGAATATACTCGTTGTAATAGATGTGGTAGACCACATTCAGTACTTAAAAAATATGGAATCTGCCGTATATGTTTTAGAGAATTAGCATACAAAGGACAAATTCCAGGAATGAAAAAATCAAGTTGGTAAGGAGGGATTTAGATGACAGATCCAATCGCAGATATGCTTACAAGAATTCGTAATGCTAACCAAATGCGATACAAAGAAGTAGAAGTACCTGCTTCTAAGATGAAAATATCAATCGCAGAAATCTTAAAAAATGAAGGATATGTTGCAGATTATAAAATTAAGAAAAATAATGTACAAGATATCATCGTTTTAAATTTAAAATATGGACAAAATAAAGAACGTGTAATTACAGGTTTAAAAAGAATTTCAAAACCAGGATTACGTGTTTATGCAAAAGCTGAAGAACTTCCTAGAGTACTTAATGGACTTGGTATTGCAATCATTTCTACATCAAAAGGTTTAATGGTAGATAGAGAAGCAAGAAAAGAATCACTAGGTGGAGAAGTATTAGCTTACATTTGGTAGAAAGTAAGGAGGATAAATATGAGTCGTATTGGTAATAGAGTACTTACCGTACCAGAAAATGTAACAGTAACTGTAGATGGTAATGTTGTTACAGTAAAAGGTCCTAAAGGTGAACTTTCTACTGAAATTAATGAAAACATTAATATCGAAGTTAACGGTAATGAATTAACTGTTACAAGAAAAAATGACAATTTTAAAAACTTTCATGGAACTACAAATGCTAATATCAAAAATATGATTATTGGTGTTACTGAAGGATATGAAAGAAAATTAGAAATTATTGGTGTTGGATATCGTTTTCAACAAAAAGGTTCAAACTTAGTTGTTAACGCAGGATATTCTCATCCAGTAGAAGTAGAAGTTCCAGCTGGACTTAAAATTGAAGTTCAAAGTAATACAGAACTTACTATTTCAGGTATAGATAAATGTCTTGTTGGTGAATTTGCTGCAAACATCAGAAAAATAAGACAACCTGAACCATACAAAGGTAAAGGTATTCGTTATAAAGATGAAGTTGTTCGTCGTAAAGAAGGAAAGAAAGCAGCATAACTTAAGTAAAGGAGATGCATACTCATGATTAAAAAAGTAGCTCGTAATGATGTTCGTAAAGCTAGACACACTCGTGTAAGAAACAAAATCTCTGGAACAACTAGTGTACCAAGATTAAATGTGTTTAGATCAAATGGAAATATATTTGCTCAAATAATAGATGATGAAAACGGAACTACATTAGTAAGTGCTTCTTCTATTGACAAAGAATTAAAATTAACAAATGGTGGAAATGTAGAGGCAGCTACTAAAGTTGGAGAAGTTTTAGCTAAAAGAGCAAAAGATGCTAAAATAACTGAAGTAGTTTTTGATAGAGGTGGATACCTATATCATGGACGTGTTAAAGCTTTAGCAGAAGCAGCACGTGAAAATGGATTAAAATTCTAAAAGGAGGTAAACCAATGGAAGAAAAAACAAGAGAACCACGTAAAAAAGTTCAAAGACAACCAAGAGAAAGACAACAAAAGATTTACGATGAAGAAGTAATTAATATTGGTCGTGTTACAAAAGTAACTAAAGGTGGTCGTCATTTTCGTTTCTCAGCTACTGTAGTAGTAGGAGATAGAAAAGGTAAAGTTGGTTTAGGTACTGGAAAAGCTAACGAAGTACCAGATGCAATTAAAAAAGCTGTTAGTGCAGCAACTAAAAATGTAACTAGAATTTCTTTAATTGAAGATAGAACAATCCCACATGAAGCAATCGGTGTAAGAGGAGCAAGTAAAGTAATGCTTAAACCTGCAGGACGTGGTACAGGAGTTAAAGCTGGTGGACCAGTTCGTGCAGTATTAGAACTTGCTGGTGTTAAAGATATCTTATCTAAATCATTAGGTTCAAATACAAAAATTAATATGGCATATGCAACTTTAGAAGCATTAAAATCTCAAAGAACAGCTGAAGAAATCGCAGCTTTAAGAGGTAAGAAAGTTGAGGAAATAATTTAATGAAATTACATACAATTTCTCCAAATTATGGAGCAACTAAAACACGTAAAAGAGTTGGACGTGGACCAGGTAGTGGTTTAGGAAAAACTTCTGGACGTGGAGAAAACGGTCAAAAATCAAGAAGTGGATATAGTCGTAAACCAGGATTTGAAGGTGGACAATTACCACTATATAGAAGATTACCTAAAAGAGGATTTACTAATGCTAGATTTAAAGTAGAATATGCAGTTATTAACTTAGATGATTTAAATAAATTTGAAAACGATGCAGTTATTACACCAGAATTATTAAAAGAAATGGGATTATTAAAAAATCAATTAGATGGTGTTAAAGTTTTAGGAAACGGGACTTTAGAAAAGAAATTAACAGTTAAAGCACACAAATTTTCAGAAAAAGCTCAACATGAGATAGAAAAATTAGGTGGAAAAGTAGAGGTGATCTAATTGTTTAAGAAAATGAGACAATTATTCAAACCTCAAAATAAAGACTTAAGAAAGAGAATTTATTTCACATTTCTTATGTTATTTATATTTAAATTAGGAACTACAATAATTGTTCCAGGAATTGATAGAGATAGTTTAGGAGACACTAGTTTAGGCTTCTTAGAACTATTAAATGCTATGGGTGGAGGAGCTTTAGAACAATTCTCAATATTTGCTCTAGGGGTTATACCTTACATCAATGCATCTATCGTAATGCAATTATTACAAATGGATATTATTCCATATTTCTCAGAACTTGGTAAACAAGGTCAAACAGGTAGAAATAAATTAAATAGAATTACTAGATATATAGGAATTGTACTAGCATTTGTACAAGGATATGTGTTCTCATTTGCATTCGTAAATAACGGAACACCTATGGATTATTTAACATTTGCTTTAATCCTTACAGCAGGAACTTCACTACTTCTTTGGATGGGTGATAGAATTACTGAAAAAGGACTTGGAAATGGTACTTCAATGATAATCATGGCAGGTATAATTGCAACACTTCCAAATATGTTCTATGTAACTTATAATTCATTTGTACCAGATGGTGGAACAATGGGAATATTAAAATTTGTAGGATTTGTATTACTTTATATAATCATTCTGCTTGGTGTAGTATTTGTAGAAACTTCTGAAAGAAGAATTCCAATACAATATGCTAATAAAACAACAAGTATGTATGGTAAACAAAATAGTTATATACCATTTAAATTAAACTCTGCAGGAGTTATGCCAGTAATTTTTGCTTCTATTATACTTACTATTCCAGGTATAGTATCAGCAGTAGCTAAAAAAGCGGCAATAACTACATTTGTAGAAAAATGGTTAACAATGACAACTCCAACTGGATTTATACTTTATATTGTATGTATATTTGTATTTGCTTACTTCTATACATTCTTACAAATTAAACCAGATGAGTTATCAGAAAATTTAGGTCAAAATGGAGGATTTATTCCTGGAGTTAGACCTGGAGAAGAAACAACAAAATACATTAAAGGTGTATTAAAAAGAATCACTGTTTTAGGAGCAACTGCCCTAGCAATTATCGCAGCTATTCCTGTATTATTTAGTGCATTCTCAGATTTACCTTCTAGTGTAAGTATCGGGGGAACTAGTTTATTAATCGTTGTAGGTGTTGCTCTAGAAGTATACAAACAATTAGAAAGTGAACTTGTGACACGTAATTACACAAGAGGAAGAGGAAAACGTAAATGAAAAATATAATTCTAATCGCACCACCAGGTGCAGGGAAAGGTACTCAAGCAAAAATGCTTTGTAGTAAATTTAATATGGTTCATATCTCTGTTGGGGATTTGCTTAGATCAGAAATCGAAAAAGGTAATGATCTAAGCGAATCTTTAAAACAAAGAATGCAAAGTGGTAAACTAGTTGAAGATGAATTAATATTAAAAATCATGGAAAAAAGATTAAATGAATCTGACTTAGATAATGGATTTATACTAGACGGATTTCCTAGAAATATTAATCAAGCAATTAACTTAGATAAAATCACAGATAAAATAGATGCAGTAATATATTTAGAAGTTTCAAAGGAAGAATTAGAACGTAGAATTGTTGGAAGATTAGTATGTAAAACATGCGGTGCTTCATATAGTGAATTAATTGAAGAATTAATGCCTATTAATAACAATATATGTGATAAATGTAATTCTAAATTAGAAAAAAGAATAGATGATACTGTAGAAATATTTAATAATAGATATAACACATATTTAGAAGAAACATATCCAATATTAGAATTTTATAAAGAAAAGAATAAATTATATACAATTAATTTATTAGATAAAGATGAAATATTTAACGAAATAGTTAAAATAATATCTTAAATGCTTACCTATCTAACAGGCATTAAAAATATACTGACTAGTATAGATGGGTTTATAAAATAAACAAAGAGGTGAAAAAATGCCAAAAAAACAACAAAATAGAGGACAAAAAGTAGAAGATAATACTTCAAAAAAGTCTGCTATAGAAGTAGAAGGTAAAGTATTAGATGTTTTACCAGGAGGTCAATTCAGGGTAGAACTTGAAAACAAACATACTGTAATAGCTCACGTTTCTGGTAAAATCCGAATGAACTATATTCGCATTTTACCAGGTGATACAGTAACTATCGAATTATCAGAATATGACTTAACACGTGGGCGTATAACCTATAGAAAATAGGAGGGATAATATGAAGGTAAGACCATCAGTAAAAAAAATGTGTGATAAATGTAGAATTATCAGAAGAAACGGAAAAGTTATAGTAATTTGTAATAATCCAAAACATAAACAAAGACAAGGTTAATAAGGAGGTGTTTTATGGCACGTATTAAAGGTGTAGATATACCAGACAAAAAAGTAATTGAAATCGCATTAACTTATATTTATGGAATTGGTAGAAGTTTATCAAAACAAATATTAGAAGATGCTAAAGTTGATCCAACTAAAAGAGCTGGACAATTAGACAATGATGAATTAAATCGTATTCGTGAACAAATTGAAAAATATACAATCGAAGGTGATTTAAGACGTGAAGTAAATATGAATATTAAAACTAAAATGGAAATAAATTCATATCAAGGAACTCGTCATAAAAAAGGTTTACCTGTAAGAGGTCAAAGAACTAGTAGAAATGCTAGAACTCGTAAAGGAAAAGGAAAAACAGTAGCTAATAAGAAAAAATAATAGTAACTGAAAAGGAGGTTATAAAATGGCTTATAAACCAAGAAAACGTAAAGTTAAAAAGAATGTACCAGAAGGTAAAGCATTCATTCATTCAACTTTCAATAACACTATAGTAACACTTAGTGATAAAGAAGGTAATGCAATTAGTTGGGCTTCAGCTGGTACTTTAGGATTTAAAGGAAGTAAAAAATCAACTCCATTTGCTGCAGGTATGGCAGCAGAAGCAGCTGGAAAAGCAGCTTTCGATATGGGAATGAGAAAAGTTGAAGTTTATGTAAAAGGATTAGGATCTGGACGTGAAACAGCTATTCGTTCACTACAAACAGCTGGTCTTGAAATTTCTTCAATTAATGATGTAACACCTGTACCACATAACGGATGTCGTCCACCAAAACGTCCACGTGGATAATAGAAAGGGAGTGTACAAAAGTGTTAAATTTTGAAAAACCAATGTATAAAATAACTGATTATATTGAAAACAATAATTATGGAAAATTTGAATTAGAACCACTTGAAAGAGGATTCGGAACTACAATCGGTAATGCTTTAAGAAGAGTAATGTTATCAAATATGCCAGGTAGTGCTATAGTAGCAGTTAGAATTGATGGAGTAATGCATGAATTCCAAACTATCGAAGGTGTAAGAGAAGATGTTACTTCAATAATCTTAAACTTAAAAGGTATAGTTTTAAAAAATAATTCAGATGAAGTAAAAACTTTAACTTTAAATGTTGAAGAAGAAGGAACTGTAACAGCAGCTTCAATTAAAGGAGATGCTGATGTAGAAATAATTAACCCAGATCATGTAATAGCTACATTATCAAAAGGTGGAAAATTAAATATGGAATTAATCGTTGCTAATGGTAGAGGATATGCTCAAGCTAACGAAAATAAAAAATTCATTGAAAATCTAAAAATAGGATTTATGCCTATAGATTCAAATTATTCACCAGTAGAAAGAATAAGTTATGATGTAGAAAGTGCACGTGTTGGACAAGATGCTAATTTCGATAAATTAATTATGTATGTAAGTACAAAAGGATCTATTCGTCCAGAAGAAGCTATGGCTTTAGGTGCTAAAATATTAATTGAACATTTTAATGTTTTAACAGAACTTTCAGAAATAGCTGATATGACTGGTATAATGACAGCTAAACAAGAAGATTCTAAACTTAAGAAATTAGAAACATCAATCGATGATTTAGATTTCTCAGTAAGAGCTTACAATTGTTTAAAAAGAGCTGGAATTAACACATTAGGTGATTTAACTGAAAAATCAGAATTAGAAATGATGAAAATACGTAATTTAGGTAAAAAATCTTTAAAAGAAGTTATCGACAAAATTAAAGATATGGGACTTAAATTCCGTGAAGACGATTAATAAGGAGGTATATTATGGCTTATAGAAAATTAGGACGTACATGTAAACATAGAAGAAGTATGCTTGCTAATTTAACTAAAAACCTTATTATGAATGAAAGAATTGAAACAACAGAAACAAGAGCAAAAGAAACTCGTAAATTTGTTGATAAAATGATTACTTATGGTAAAAAAGGTGATTTAGTTTCAAGAAGAAAAGCTTTAGCTTTTATGCAAAATGATAAAGAAGCCACTAAAAAAGTATTTGATGACTTAGCAGTAAGATTCGCAAATAGAAACGGTGGATATACTAGAATTCTAAAATTAGAAGAACGTAGAGGAGACGATGCGTTAATGGTAATCTTAGAATTAGTTGAAGGAGACACAAAATAGTGTCTTTTTTTTTGTTGAAAAATTGATTTTTTTATTATATACTATATATATAGTAAAGGAGTGTAAAAATATGGTAGCAAATAGTAACTTCGGGGGGGGGTATTTAAAAAATACCAATAAAAAAGGATTTACACTAATAGAACTTTTAGCGGTAATAGTAATACTAGCAATCATCGCACTTATCGCAGTACCAATTGTATTAAATATGATAGAAGATGCAAGAAAAAGTGCTGCAGTAGATAGTGCATATGGATATATAAAAGCAGTAGAATATGAAATAGGATTAGATGAATTAAAAAATAAAAATAGATTTAAAGACGGAAAAGAAGATGTAGAAAATTTAGATATAAACGTAAAAGGAACAAAACCAACATATGGAGAAATAGAAATAAAGAATAAAAATATAATATATGCAAATATGTGTATAAACGGATATATGGTAACATATGAAAATGAAAAAGCAAAAG